>JBBDRG010000078.1:17941-88991 GCA_040905585.1 Verrucomicrobiales bacterium | reverse complement strand
CAGCTACCCGCTAAACAGCTACCCGCTAAACAGCTACCCGCTAAACAGCTAAACACCTCGTCCCAACAGCTTCTCCACGACGTGCCCGTGGACGTCGGTGAGGCGGAAATCCCTCCCTTGATAGCGGTAGCTCAACTTCGTGTGATCGAGCCCCAGCAGGTGCAGAATCGTGGCGTGAAGGTCGTGGACATGGACGGGGTCCTCCACCACGTGGAATCCGAGTTCGTCCGTCGCCCCGAGAGTGACGCCTGGCTTGATCCCCCCACCGGCCATCCACATGGTGAACGCCTGCGGATGGTGATCGCGGCCCATGCTGCGGCCCAGCGCGGCACTCGCCTCGACCATGGGGGTGCGCCCGAACTCGCCGCCCCAGATCACGAGCGTATCGTCGAGCATGCCCCGCCTTTTCAGGTCCTTGATCAAGGCCGCCGCCGCCTGGTCGACTTGTTGAGCTTGGGCGACGACTCCCTTTTCGACCTGGGAATGATGATCCCACCCCGCGTGGTAAACTTGGACGAAACGCGAGCCCCGCTCGACGAGCCGGCGAGCCAGGAGGCAATTGTTGGCGAAGGCCGCTTTGCCGTCGCCGGGGTCGGCCCCGTATAAATCCAGGGTCGCCTGCGACTCGGTTCGAAAATCCAACAACTCCGGCGCGGCCGACTGCATCCGCCACGCCATTTCGTAGGCGTCGATCCGCGTCTGGATTTCGGGATCGCCCACGGTGCCGAGTTCGCGCTCGTTCATCTTCCGGATCAGGTCGAGCGAGTCGCGCTGGGCGCGGTCGTCGAATCCGGCCGGATTCGAGACGTGCAGGATGGCGTCGCCGGACTCGCGGAACGGCACGCCCGCGTGGCTGCCCGGCAGAAAGCCGGCGCTCCACATGGCCGCCCCTCCGCTGAGATTGCCTCCGCTCTTGAGCACCACGAAGGAAGGCAGATCGTCGGCGTCGCTGCCGATACCGTAGCTCAGCCACGAGCCCATCGAAGGACGACCCGGCAAGGGATGCCCCGTGTTCTGGAAGAGCTGCGCCGGCGAGTGGTTGAACTGGTCCGTGTGCATCGACTTCACGATCGCGATCTCGTCGGCGACCGTCGCGAGGTGCGGCAGGCGATCGGACAATTCCGCTCCCGATTGCCCGTGCCTCGAGAAAGGGAAACGCGGCGCCAGCACGGCGGCGTCGGGTTGAATGAAGGCGTAGCGCTGGCCGGCGACGACCGAAGGAGGAATCGGCTTGCCGTCGAGTTGGCGAAGCTTCGGTTTGTCGTCGAAGAGTTCCAGCTGGCTGGGCGCTCCGGCCATGAACAGGAACACGACCCGTTTCGCTCTCGGGGAATAATGAGTGTCTCGCGGATCCAGCGGCGAGGACGCGGCCCTGGCAAGGTTGCCAAAACCTCCAGCCATCGCGGCGGAGAGGCCGATCTTCCCGAGTCCAACCCCGCAGTCCCGAAAGAAATGTCGGCGTGTCAGGTCTTTCAGGTGCTCGTTCATAGCGACTGGCCGTTTCCCGTTCATGATTCTTCAACCGTTTTTCAGCCCTTGGTGATCGTTTCGTTCAAATTGAGCAGGACCCGGGCGACCATTTTCCAGGACGCGAGTTCGGGACTCGGATTCCCTCCGTCCAGCATGGCGGCCGCCTCCAGTTCGTCCGACGCGAGCCGCTTTCTCTGCTTCTCGAAAAAGGCGAGGAAGTCTCTCGTTTCCCCCTCCGTCGGCGGCCTCGCCAGGACGCGGCGGAACATCTCTTCGAGCGTCCCGGAAGGCGCGACAGGGTTGCCTCCCGGATCCGACACTGTTTGTCTCGCGAGCGCTTCGGCCGCCTCGCCGAACATGGCGTCGTTGAGGAGGACGAGGGCCTGCAGAGGCGTATTGCTGCGCTCGCGCCGGGGCAGGCAGCTCTCGCCGGTGGGACCGTCGAAGGTCAGGTAGGCGGCGAACGGCGCGGTGCGCTTGGCGAAGGTGTAGAGACTGCGGCGGTGGCGGTCCTCGCCTGTCGAGGGCGTCCACGTTTGCTTGCCGTAGGCGAGTTCGACCACGCTGGCGGGTTGCGGCGGGTAGACGCCGGGGCCGCCGATCTTTTCCGACAGCAGACCGGTCGCGGCGAGCGCCCCGTCGCGGATCATCTCTCCGGTGAGCCGAAAGCGCGGTCCCCGGGCAAGCAAGCGATTGCCGGGGTCTCGCGACAATCCGGCCGAGCCGACGGCGCTGTCCCGCCGGTAGACTTCGCTGGTGACGATGTGGCGATGGAGCTGCTTCATCGACCAGCCGTTTTCGACCAGGTGGACGGCGAGCCAGTCGATCAATTCCGGATGCGACGGCGATTCCGACTGGAAGCCAAAATCGCCGGAGGTGCGGACGATGCCGGTCCCGAAAAAGGCCCGCCATGCCCGGTTCGCCGCCACGCGCGCGGCCAGCGGGTTGCGCTCGCTCACGAGCCACCGCGCGAAGCCGAGCCGGTTTTTCGGTTCGTCTTCCCGAATCGGTTCGAGAAACGCGGGCACGGCCGGCTCGACCGTTTCCTTCGGTTGGAGGTATTCTCCGCGGTGATGCCGGTGGGTGACCCGGGGATTTTCCGGGGGACGCTCTCGGAAAACCGGCGTGGTCGGCAGTTCCGGCAATTTCTCTTCGAGGGCGGCCAGAGCCCGTTGCTCTTCTTCGAACGGCGGTGCCGCGCGCACGTAGGCGCGGCGCATGGCCGCGTCGTCGACTTGCCGGGGATTCGGAATGGCGGGATCGCTTGCCGCCACTTTGCGCTGGTCGGTGGTCACGGAAACGCGAAACCGCCCCAAGGCCGCGACGAAGTGCCGCTCGAACAGCAGAGTAAGACCGAGTTCCTCGACTTCCGCAAGGGGACTCGCCAGGTTGATCACCAACTCGTTGCGTTCGCCCTCCCGCGTCGACGTCGACCACCCGGTCGATCCGTCGCCGTCGAAAGTATTCATCCCGCCGGAATCTCCGGAGCCGACCGACAGCTTCCCGAAGCTCACGCTGGCGTCCTTGACCGCGATCTTTTCTCCATCGGCTTCGACCTCGACTTCGCTCAGGAAAAAGTCGCCCTTCCGTCCCTCGTAGAAAGCCGTGCCCGGCCCGCCTCCCGGCAACCGCTCGTCGGGAATAGCCTCGATCCGGATCGCAGTGACCGGATTCTCCACCGGGCCGGCATCGAACATGATCTCGTAGACGTCGCGCTTGGTGAAGTCGCCGCTGGCAAAAATAGACAGGTCCTCCTCCACGATCTGGAGATGGGGCAAGTTCGCCTTCAGCGCGGCGGCGCGGAGCGGAATCCACTCGACCGCCTCCCTCCGCCGCTCCTCGAGCCATTCGCCGTATTCGGTCTCGTCGATCCGGGAGACGGTCCGTTCTTCCATCGCTTCCATGCGTCGCTCGATCGTGGCCCGCTCGTCGACGAGGTCCGGAACGGGGACGACGATGTCCCGCTCGTCGGCGTTGTTCAGGAGAGCCATCATCGCGAAATAGTCGGTGTGCAGGATGGGATCGAACTTGTGGGTGTGACACTGCGCGCAGCCCGTCGTCAATCCCATCCACACGGACCCGGTCGTGGCGACGCGGTCGACCATGGCGTGGTAGCGGAACTCGAGCGGATCGATGCCGCCTTCTTCGTTGAGCATGGTGTTGCGGTGAAACCCGGTCGCGACGAGCTGGTCCGTGGTCGGATCCGGGAGCATGTCCCCGGCGAGCTGCTCGATCGTGAATCGGTCGTAGGGCATGTCGTCGTTCAGCGCCCGGACGACCCAGTCGCGATAGGGCCAAATCGACCGGGGTCTGTCCTTCTCGTAGCCGTTCGTGTCGGCGTACCTCGCCAGGTCGAGCCATTCCCGCGCCCAGCGCTCGCCGTAGGCCGGGGAGGCGAGGAACCGCTCGATCAGACTTTCCCAGGCCGCCTGCCGGTCCTTGCCGTGCGCCTCGACGAAGCGGTCCGTTTCTTCGATCGTCGGAGGAAGACCACGAAGATCGTAGGAAAGGCGCCGAATCAGGGTGCGCGGATCGGCCCGCCCACTCGCTTCGAGTCCATTTTCCTCGATCTTCCCGTCGATAAAGCGATCGATCGGATGATCGCTGTTTGCCGGACTCTCCGGCACGGCAGGCTTGGTCGGCGGAACGAACGCCCAGTGCTTGTCGTAGTTCGCACCCTGATCGATCCACTCTCGGATCAAGGCGATCTCATCCTCGGAAAACCGCGGCTTGTTGGCCGATGGCGGGGGCATGGCATCGTCCGGATCGTCCGCCGCGAGGCGCGCGAGAATCTCGCTCTCCTCGGGACGACCCGGCTCAACGGCCCGGTAGCCTCCGAGATCGCGGGTCGCCTCTGCGAACAGATGCAACCCCAGATCGGCTTCGCGGGTGGCGTCGTCGTACCCGTGGCACTTGAAGCAGCGGTCGCTGAGTAGCGGACGGATGTCGCGGGAAAAGTCGACCTCCGCGCCGGCCTTGTCGGCGACCGCGAAAAGCAGAAAAAAGGCGAACCCCGATTTGAGGAAAGTCGAGACCATCGGCCCACAACATACCGCATCTCGGCCCGGATGTCTCGGATCGGACGCACTTCTGCCCGCGCCTTCGCGGGAGCGCTCCCGGGGTCAAATCCCGTAACCGGCCATGGAATCGCCCTCTTCGGAGCGAATCAGGTCTTCGATCGTGGTCTCGGAAAACCGGTCGTTGATGGCCTTCTCCGCCTCCGCGAGACAATGGCGGATTCCCGCCGAGCCGGTGAAGTCCGGATAGGCCGACGGATCGAGCAGCCGGACGAGCTCGCCGTCCACCGCCTCGATGACTTCGGCGACGGAAATGCGCCGGCTCTCCCGGTTGAGCCGATAGCCGCCGCCCACTCCCCTCTTGCTGAACAGCAGACCGGCCCGCTTCAGCGTCAGAAGAATCTGTTCGAGGAACTTGATCGGCACCTTTCCGACTTCGGCGAGCTCCTGCGCCTGCATGGTGCGGTCGGGCGGCAGCGCGGCCAGGATCGCCATGGCCCGCAGAGCGTAGTCGGCTTTTTTCGAGATCTGCATCCGTCCGGAAGGTCGTAGAATCAGGGCCCGTAGTTAAACAAATCCTCGCGCTTGAAACGACCTTTATCCCCGCCGGCCGCCGCCTCGAGCGCCGCGACAATCTTGCGCTGGATGTTCGCCGTCACCTCCCGGCCTTTCCGGGCCTTCTGGACCTGCTTGTGCGTCAATTGCTCCGAACTCGCTCCCACCAGTGCGTGGTTGGTCAGCCGGAGTTCGTCGAGCAATCGGTCCAGCGGTTGTGAACCGTGATCGCGAGAGCTTTCTTCTTTCATGGAAGATCGAATTTGAATCTTGTCTTCGCAGGACGTTTCGCTAACCGTTGCCCCATCCTATGACAACCCGTATTTTACTCACCACGACGAGCTACCAGGACACTCCCGGCCCCCACCATCAACTGCTCGACTCCCAGGGCTTCGACGTCGTCCGCGAGCGCGGCCCGCTCGCCGAATCCGCCATGCTGGACCTCGCCGGAGAATTCGACGCCTTTCTCTGCGGCGACGACGCCATTACCAAGGAGGTCATCGAGAAGTCGCTGCCGCGTCTCAAGGTCATCAGCAAGTACGGCATCGGCCTCGACAAGATCGACGTCGCCTTCGCCACGGAAAAGCGACTGGCCGTCCTCAACACGCCCGGCGTCAACCACACCACCGTGGCCGAGCACACGCTCGGGCTGCTCCTGAGCCTCGCCAAGAAGATTCACGAGAATGCCGTCGACGTCGCGGCCGGAAAATGGCAGGCCGGGTGGAAGAAACCCGTCGGCCACGAGATCATGGGCAAGACCATGGGCATTCTCGGCCTCGGGCGCATCGGCAAGGAGGTCGCCCTCCGGGCCAAGGCGTTCGGCATGCCGGTGATCGCCTACGACCCGTATTTCGACGAGGCGTTCGCCACCGAGCACGGGGTCGTGCGGTGCGCATCGATGGACGAAGTGCTCACGCAGGCCGACGTCGTCAGCCTTCACTGCTTCCTCGACGAAACCACCCACGGCATGATCAACTCGGGCAAGATCGAGGAGATGCGCGACGGCGTCGTCGTTCTCAACTGCGCCCGGGGCGAACTGGTGGAAACGGCGGATATTTTCGAAGCACTGAAAAACGGTAAAGTCGGCGGCTACGGCGCCGACGTTCTCGACACCGAGCCGCCCGCCGCCGATCATCCTCTCCTGACCGCGCCGAATTGCCTCGTCACCAGCCACATCGCCTCGCGAACCTACGAGAGCGTCGAGCGCCAAGCCCTTCGCGCCACCCACAACCTGATCAACTACCTCAACGGCGATCCCGATTTCATTCAAGCCAACAAGTTCTGAAAAGGCGGCTGGACACTGATTTCAATCCCTCATGGTGAGAACGAAGTCGAGTCGACGTGTTTCGCGCTTTGACTTTTCCCGTTCCGCTTTTTAACTCCTCGCTCCATGGCTCTCTCCATCAAACCCGCTTCCGACGTCGCCTACGACTGCATTTCCATGGGCGAAGTGATGCTTCGTCTCGATCCCGGCGAAGGCCGAATCCACACAGCCCGCACCTTTCAAGCCTGGGAAGGCGGGGGCGAATACAACGTGACCCGCGGTCTGCGGCGCTGCTTCGGACAAAGGACGGCCGTGGTCACCGCGTTCGCCGACAATCCGGTGGGTCGGTTGGTGGAAGACTTCATTCTCCAGGGCGGCGTCGACACACGATTCATCCAGTGGAGAGACTACGACGGCATCGGCCGCGAAGTTCGGAACGGACTCAACTTCACCGAGCGCGGCTTCGGGATTCGCGGAGCGGTCGGCTGCCCCGACCGGGCCAACACCGCCGCCAGCCAGCTCAAGCCCGGCGATATCGACTGGGACGACCTGTTCGGAAATCACGGCGCGCGCTGGTTCCACACCGGCGGCATCTTCGCGGCGCTCAGCGAAACCGCGGCCGAGCTGACCGTCGAGGCCTGCCGGGCGGCCCGGAAGCACGGGACCATCGTGAGCTACGATCTCAACTACCGCCCCTCGCTCTGGAACGCCATCGGCGGTCAGGACAAGGCACGCGAAGTGAACCGCGAAGTCGCCGCGAACGTCGACGTCATGATCGGCAACGAGGAGGACTTCACCGCCTGCCTCGGATTCGAGGTCGAGGGCGTGGACGAACACATCCGGGGAATCGACGTCGGCAACTTCAAGCGCATGATCGAAACGGCCGTGAAGGAGTTTCCCAACTTCAAGGCGACCGCGACCACGCTTCGGGAAGTCCACACCGCCACGGTCAACGACTGGGGCGCCATCTGCTGGCACGACGGCGAGTTCCACGAAGCCACCCCCTATCCGAAACTCGAAATCCTCGACCGAGTCGGCGGCGGAGACAGTTTCGCGTCGGGGCTGGTCTACGGATTCCTGGAGCACAACGACGCGGCCAAAGCGGTGAACTACGGGGCCGCCCACGGTGCCCTCGCCATGACGACTCCCGGCGACACCACCATGGCCTCGCTCGCCGAAGTCGAAAAAATCGTCGGCGGCGGCGGTGCGCGGGTGGTGCGCTAGACGGCGCGGCAAGGAGGAAGGCGGCCACACTCCAGGCACCTTCGATCGATGCTCGCCGGGAGAAAGAAGAAGTTCAGGAAGAAAAACCCAAGGACACCCGCTGGCGGTGGGGATCGGGCGGGGAACTGGTGCTGAAAGCGGATGGCACCGCCACCCACACGGAGTGGAACCGTCCCAGGCCCTGGAAAAAGGAGCGGGACGGAACAATAACCATCGCGTCCGAAGCGGAGGCGCACACCATCACTCTGCGGGAGGATGGCACGGGCGTGGTGAAGGGCTCGCGGGGTGGAAGCACTACGCTCACGCTGATCGAGTGACGGGGCGCTCGATTCTCGCAAAGCGAGATCGTCGCGGAGCGGCCCGGCTCCGGCGAGAAGCCTTGGGGAAAGAACGTCGACGGCTCCTCAGACGCTTTTCCCCTCGCGATCGACCGGGGGATACTCTTCGGGGTCGACCTCGGAAAGGACGTCGTAGACACCTTCCTTCTCGGGCTTGACGAGCGACTCGTCGTTTCGATGAAGATCCTCGAGAATCTCGAGCACCCTGGGATGGCGCTCCGCATTGGCGACGAGCGAATTGAACGCGAAAGTCGGCAACTGCTTGTAGTGAGGCACGTAGCCGTCGGGAACGTTCACGCCCTCCGGCCGCTCCGGGGCATCCTCGAACCGGAAGCACAGAACAATGCGTCGGATCGCGCTCTCGGACCCCGTCGCGTAGAAAAATCCCCAGAGCATGTCCACGGTGGGTTGCTTATCCAGCGGCATTTCGAGAATCTTCTCGGTGTCCCGTTTCTGCCCCTCGTATCGCTCTCCGAAAAGCTCGCTCATGATCCTGTCCGCCTCGGTCGTCCGCGAGAAAAGCATGCCCGTGTGCAGCACCTGCTTGTGTTCGGGAGACAGCCCCGACAGGTCCCGGTACCACTCGTCGAGGCGGTCCCGGTTCTGCCGGACCAGTCGGCTGATGAAGGCGATCAGGGCCGGCCTGGCGTTTTCGTTGTCGAGCGTACCATCCTCGGACCAGTCCTTCATCCGGGGAACGAACTGGTCGGGATCGGGATCGCGGTAGTAGTTTTCCAGCCAGTCTCCCTCTTCGGCGTCGCCGGGGCCGTCGCCCTGCGCCGCCAATCTCTCGGGAATCGCGGGGAGGGCCAGGAGCAGGCCTGCCAGAAAAAGGTGGAGGGATCGATTCATGGGATCAGGAAACCACACGTTCCGACCCGGGATCCAGCGTTATGTTTAATTTCCGCTTGAATTTCGCCCAAAACGACTGAATTTCCCGAACATGGCGAAAACGAGTTGGATAGCTAGAAACGATCGCAAGAAGCGAACCGTGCAGAAGTACGCGAAGCTCCGCGCGAAGCTCAAGCAAGAGAAGGACTACGAAGGTCTGACGATGCTTCCGCGCGACGCGAGCCCGACCCGCGTGGTGAATCGCTGCGAAATCACAGGCCGTCGCCGCGGCTACCTGAGGCGTTTCAAGATGTCCCGGATCGCCTTTCGCGAACTGGCCTCGCACGGCCTGATCCCGGGCGTGACCAAGTCGAGCTGGTAGGTTTTCAGCCGAACCACAATGCTTTTCCGAAGCGGGGCCGAACGGCTCCGCTTTTTTGTGCCACCTATCATACCCCGGCCGGATCCGACGCCGCTAATCGGTTGCAATCGCCAAGCGGACACGGGATATTTCGGCATGGCGCTTTACGAATACATCTCGGCCGATCCGGAGAACGGTTGCCGGATTTGCCGGAAGGGTTTCGAAGTTCGGCGTCCGGTCACCCGGCCGCCCATGGAGACGTGTCCTCTCTGCCGCCACCCGGTGAAGAAGCTCGTCTCGAGGGGCGTCACGTCGCCGAAGATCTCGAAGCCGCTATCGGTTTCCGACGCCAAGAAGGCGGGGTTCACCGTTCTCGAAAAGCGCGACGAAGGCACCTACGAGAAGCTCTGAAGCGCCCTTCGCGCCCGTCCGGTCCGAGAGGCGTTTCAGTTCGATTTCGGCACGATGACGAGCCGGTTGTTTTCGATTTCGAGTTCTTCGATCTTGTCGAAGAACTTTTTCATCTCCGGATCCGTCCGGGCTTCCTTGAGAAGATTCTCCTGCCCGAACGCGGCCATCGCCTCCTCCGGAGGACTCATCCCGTTGACTTCGAGATTTTCGATAAAGGCCGTGGGACGACCGGCGACCATATCGATCGAGAGGGTCACTTCGCCGTTGAAATACTTTCCTTCCACGGCGTCCGCAATGAACTTCACCGGAATCTCCAGATCGTCGAGATTCAAACTGACGGTACTCTTGAGCTGATCGTTTTCGATGGAGACCTTCGTTTTCCCGGCCACCTCCTTGAAGGAAGGGTGATGGAAAAGCAGAGCGTTGATGTCGTCGTCCGTCAGCACGAGGGGGGCCGCCTGTTCGCCTCTGTCCATGGCTCCGCGGAACGCGTCGAAGCGCGCAATCGCATCCTCAATCTCGTTCTCCGCGATCCGGGGAGGCTCGATGGCCACCGGCTGGACCGCCGTGTAGTTTTCCACGCCTTCGGCGATCCTCGTCTTGACGGTGGTGAAAATGAAATAGGCGATGATCCCTCCGACGACCAGGACGGCCAGACAACCGACGCCGCAGCCAATGGCGACTTTGCCGCCGTTTCCCGAACTTCCGGACGCGGGCGGAAGATTCGGGTCGTCGGGGGTGAGAGGAGGAGGAGCGCCGGGAGTCAGCGGGGGAGGTTCGTTGGCCATGACAAAGTTTGCGGTTCACGGACTATACCAGTCCCGAATCTCGACGGAAGGAAAAGCTCACTCCTTCTTCAGGTTTTTCGGAGTCAGCAGTTCGACCAGCGAACCGCAGCCCTCGTCCACCTCGCCCCAGTGGTCGACGTCGAGTTCCAGTCGAGCCACTCCGAGCGTGGGGAACTTCTCGACGACGTCGTCGCCGGTAAGCAGATCCACGGTGTCGTGCATTCCCGGGTTGTGACCGAATATCAGCGCCGTGTCGACAGACTCGTCGAGTTGCTGGATCACCTTGAGCAAGGTGCGCGGCGAAGCGAGATAGACGCTCTCGTCGAACACGATGCGGCCGGCGGGAAAGCCCACACCCTCCGCAATCATGGAAGCCGTGCTCGAAGCCCTCGCGGCGGAACTCGACACGATCGCGCCCGGAACGACGCCGCGTTCCCCCAGCGCTGCGGCCATTTTCGGCGCGTCTTTTCTCCCCCGCTGGTTGAGCGGCCGATCGCGGTCGGGCGTTCCCGGAAAATCCCAGCTCGATTTGCCGTGTCGGATCA
This sequence comes from Verrucomicrobiales bacterium, assembly GCA_040905585.1. GTDB lineage: Bacteria > Verrucomicrobiota > Verrucomicrobiia > Verrucomicrobiales > DEV007 > Arctic95D-9. The sequence continues at coordinate 78,187 of JBBDRG010000078.1, read as the reverse complement.
GAAGCAGTTGTTTCATTGGTGAGCGCCAGCTAGAGATCAACCACAAAGAACCGGGCTTGTCTACGCCTATTCCACCGCTTGACAGAGATCCCGGCGGTGTCGATTCTTTGAACCGTGCTCCCAGCCCTTCTCTATTCATGAAGAAAGAAACCGCCCTGCTACCGCTCGCCGTTCTGATCGCCGCGATTTTCACGCCCTCGGCCCAAGCCGAAAATTGGCCCAACTGGCGAGGTCCCTTTTTCAACGGTTCGTCCGAGGAAACCGGCTTTCCGACCAAGTTCTCCAAGGACGAAAACGTGGCGTGGAAGATCACTCTCCCCGGCGAAGGGGCTTCGACGCCCGCCGTCTGGAACGACTCGGTTTTCCTCACGTCGGTCGACGAAGAAAAGGACGGCGTCGTGGGCATTCGAATCCACGCGGAGTCCGGCGAAACGCTCTGGTCGAAGAAGTTCGGCGAAGGGGTTCGGCGCGATGAGCGCAGCACTCACGCCGGCAGTTCTCCGGTGACCGACGGAGAAAAGGTCTTTTTCTTCAGCGGAAGCGGCGATTTGGCCGCCTACGATTTCGAGGGAAATCAACTCTGGCACCGCAGCATCGCGGAAGATTACGGCGACTTCGCGTTCCAGTGGACTTTTTCCAGCTCGCCGCAACTCCACGACGGCACGCTTTACCTGCAAGTCCTGCAGCGGGACGAACCGGTGAACGACCGCGGGCGCACCGACGGGCCGATCGAGTCGTTTCTTCTCGCGATGGATCCGGAAACGGGGAAGACGAAATGGAAGCACGTCAGGCCCTCCGACGCCGTTCAGGAGTCGCTGGAAGCGTTCAGCACGCCCATCCCGATTCTCCACGAAGGACGCTCCGAACTCGTTATCTCTGGCGGCGATTACCTCACCGGGCACGACCCGGAGGACGGAACGGAACTCTGGCGATGGGGCAGCTACAATCCCGAGAAGATCGGCCACTGGCGCCTCGTGCCTTCTCCCGTCTACGGCCAGGGCGTCATCCTCCTCTGCTCCCCCAAAGGCGCGCCGATCTACGGCATCGAAGCGGGCGGAAACGGGGATCTGCCAACCTCGGCCACCTTGTGGGAAAGCGAGGGCAAAGAGGTCACCGCCGACGTCCCCACTCCGCTCTACTACGGCGAGCACTTCTACATCCTCAACGGCCGCAACAAGTTCCTCACCTGCGTGCATCCCAAGACGGGCAAAGTCGTCTGGAGCACGCATGTCGACGCCAAGACGAAACTCGAAGCCTCCCCCACCGGAGTGGACGGGAAGATCTATCTCCTGAGCCACCTCGGCGAAGTGTTCGTCTACAGCGCGGGAGCGGACGGCGGCGAACTCCTCCACGAGACCACCCTCGGCTCGTCTCAAAGCACGAACATCCGCGCTTCGGTCGTACCCGCCAACGGCACACTCTACATCCGCACCGACGATCTGCTCTACGCGATCCGGCACTGATCCGGTCCGCTATTTGAAATAGCGTTTCAAGAGCGCCTTCTCTTCCGGGAGGAGCGCCGGGTCGCGCCACACCGCGTCGCCTCCCCTCCCCGTCGAGGCTACGTCTCCTCCCGATACCGGACCGGCCCCGCTTTCGTCGACCTCCCGCTCGGACTCCCCGAGGCCGAGCAATTCTCCGAGTCCCGCTCTCGAAAGGTCCTCGTTCCTCACTTCCTCGAGTTGCTCGAGTTGCTCCGTGCCGAGGTCGTTCCCGTCTCCGAAAAACAGGGGCGCGTCGCCGCGGCCGCGGCCGATTTCTCCCTGCCCCGGCCCGCCGGCGAGATCCCTTCGCTCGACCGACGGATCCTCGGCCATCGGCGGAAGTCCCTCCATGGATCCGAGCGACGCGGAACCCCGCTTCAGCCGCTCGCGGAGGGATTCCAGTTCCTCGGCCGACATGCCGGAGAGCGTTTCCTCGGCCAACTGGGACGGATCGAGGCCGCCCAGCTGTTTCAGCAAGGCTTCGTTCACCTCCATGCCCTGATTCGATAGTTGCTCCAAAGCTTTTTCGAATTCCCTCAGGAGTTCCTGCCTGGTGCCCTCGCCGAGTTCCGCCGAGTAGTTCTTCAACGCCGCGAGGTCCCGTTCCAGCGTCTCCATCACGGAGGCCAGCTCGCGGATGTCGCGTCCCAGCCGCTCTTTCAGGGTGTCGGTGGCCTCCAGGCTGGCGTGGCCGAACCACGCTTCCTCCGGTTGCTCCCGTAATTCCTCGATTGTTTCCTCGAGTTGGTCGAGACTCGCTTCTTCGACGATCGCTTCCTCCTCCAGCGCGGCCAGCCACTCGTCCATTTGTTCCCAAGCCGCCGGCTCGCCGACGACTTCGGCGACCGTAGACTCCCCCTCGGGAATCGGCATCAGCGAAGCAGCTATGACGACCGAAAGGGCTACCGCCAGCGGGAGAACGGTCCTGGTCCAGCGCCACTGCAGGCCCAATTGCTCGAACGTCGGACGTTCGTATTCCGGCCACGACCCCACCCCGGCGGCGGCGGCGGAAAGTCTGTTTCTGAGATGGAGACTCTCGTCCAGCCGCGTCAGCCCGTCTTCGACAGCGACGAACCGGCGCCGGCTCCAGATCCCGGCAAGCACGGCGACAAGCGCCCACGTCGCCGCAATCGCCGCGGCGAGGATTCTCCAGTCGAGATCGGGCGACCGAAACGTCCGCAGACACAGGACAACGACGGCCAAGACGAAAAACGCCGCCAGCGAAAGAGCGTTGACCCGGTCCCACCACCAAGCGGCGTTGATCCGTCGCTTAACCGACGAGGCCCGACGCCTCCAGAGTGTCTCGGCATCGGGTGTATTCATGGTGAAACCTAGGGCGGCGGATCCGTGCTTGCAACCCGGGTCAGTCAGTCTCCGCAGGGGCTTTTGTCAACGTTTGCGGTGCCGTTCCAGCCAGTCTTTCATCTGGCGATCGACCGACTCCAGTCTCTCCCTGAGACCGTCGGCGGAGATCACGTGAGCGCCCGCCGCCGATACCATGTCTTGCTCCGCCCGATCGTTCGTCGCCACGGTCATGTCACACGTCGCGGCATACTTGAGCGCGAGGTGTTCGATGATGTCGTCCGCCGTCCGACCCTCGCCCGCGTAGAAAATCTGGAGCCCAGCCTCGGTCCGCTCTTCGTTCGTGGTCGAACCGCGTCCGTCGAAAACAAGGACCGCTCTCTCCTCCGAAAATCCCTGGTACTCGTCGATCCGTCGGATCAACTCCGCGCGGGCGCTCGCGGGACTCCGGGCGTGAAGACGCAGCAAGTCCGGCCAGGCATGAACGACGTTGTTGCCGTCCACCAACAAAAACGACGGTCGGGATTCATTCATCGCGCGCCGCCGTTTCCGAACGTTTCAAGAGGTCGTCGCGACCTCGATTGCCGGGGGATCAACCCTCTTCCTTCTTCTCGTCGGCAGCCTTTTTGGCGGTCGCCTTTTTGGCGGTCGCCTTCTTCGCCGGCGTTTTCTTGGCGGCGGCCTTCTTCTTCGCCGCTTTCTTCTTGGCGGCGACTTTCTTCTTCGGAGCAGCCTTCTTGGCGGCAGCGTCCTTCACCTCTTCGTCGGCGGCTTCGGTTTTCGCTGCCTTCTTCGCGGCTTTCTTGGGCGCTTTCTTTTTCGCGCCGGCCTTCTTGTTGAGAGCGATTTCGGCTTGGAGAGCCTCTTTCTTCCGTTTCAGGTAGTCGGCGCGACGACGTCGCTTTTCCACTTTGTTGTGCTGCTTGCCCATATTCGATTTCCCGCTCGATGCGAGGGCGCATAGTAAAGGTTAAAACGCTGGAGAGGCAAGTGGAAATCCCCGCAAACTAGCGCAGGCTGAAGCCGTCCATCGATCGAAAATGAACCCGCCCCCTTCTCCCTGGATCACTCACCGAACGCGCGAGGTCTACGACAATCCCTGGATCGGCGTCACCGAGAGCGACGTCACGCATCCCGGCGGCGACGAAGGCATCTACGGGGTCGTTCACTTCAAGAACCGCGCCATCGGGGTCGTACCCCTCGACGGCGAGGACCACACCTGGCTGGTCGGCCAGTACCGCTACACGCTCGGTTCCTACGAATGGGAAATTCCCGAGGGTGGCTGTCCGGAGGGCGAGGCTCCAGTTGCCGCGGCGAAACGCGAACTGGCCGAAGAGACCGGACTGATCGCCGAGACCTGCGAGGTGCTCCTCGACAACATCGCCCTGTCCAACTCGGTCACGGACGAGCGGGCGACCGTCTACGTGGCGCGAGGCCTCACTCTGGCGGAAGCGCGCCCCGAAGCAACGGAAGATCTGAAAGTCCGGCGGCTTCCTCTCGACGAAGCCGTCGAGATGGTCCACGCAGGCAAGATCACCGATGCCGTTTCGGTGATGGCGCTATTGAAAATCGCCGCCGATCGGCGGGCGGACCAGGCTAGATCCCGCGCATCAGGCACCCCATAGCCAACACGATCCAAGCGGCGATCAGGAGGCCCGCGGAATACGGGGCGAGGGTGAAGATCATAAAGTGCCCGAGCAGACCGAGTATGAACATGACGAGCGAAGAAACGAAAAGAGGTTTTCCGGGAGCGCTTAGTTTCATAAGGGAGGATTTTGGTTCCAGTACCCCCACCAGTCACCAAATACCGAGGCTCCCGACAAGCCAATTTCCGAAAAAGTGCGGACTTCGGAGACCTGCGGAAGCCGCGGGAAGAAGTGGCGACAGAAGCGCTAGACAGCAAAAAAACTACCTGCTAAACAGCTAACTAGCTTATTCCTCGTTCAGTTCCTTCAGCACTCGGGCATCCCGAACGTCCGCCCAGTCGCCCGCGAGTTCCACCGCCGCGATGCGGAGACCGTCTTTCACCTGAGCCTGGATCGCGTCGGTGAGTTCATACTCGCCGCGGGGCGACAACTCCAGCTTCGCAGTGTAGTCGAAAATGAGGGGCGAAAAGGCATAGATGCCGGCGTTGTAATACGGACTGGTCGGATCCCCTTCCTTCGGCTTCTCAATGAGGTTCACGACCATGCCGTCCTCGACGAAAACCGCCCCGCCCTTGCGGACGTCTTCGTCGACCTTGACCGTCAGCTTTCCGTCCACGCCGGTGAAATCCACCAGCGGCGCGTAGGACTCGGCAGGCACGAGAATGTCGCCGTAGCTGAGAATGAAGGGATCGTCTCCCGCGAATTCCCGCGCCAGTTCCACCACTTTGCCGGTGCCGTCCTGAATCACTTGCTCCACGTAGTCGATGCGGCAGCCGAAGGCCGCGCCGTCGCCGAAGTGGTCGACGATCGCCTCCTTCCGGTATCCGACCACGACCAGAATCCGCGTGATTCCGTTCTCGACCAGGCCGCGGACGATGGACTCGAGAATGGGCCGCCCCTTGACCTCGACCATCGGTTTCGGCAACTCGTCGGTAAGTTCCTTCATCCGGGTGCCGCGGCCGGCGGCGAGAATAACGGCTTTGGAAAGTCGGCTCATGAAATGGAGGGTCGCAGTCGGCCGACGAAATCGGCGATGCGGTCAAGCGCGGTCTCGAGTTTTTCGTAGGATGTCGCGTAGCAGGCCCGCACGCAGCCTTCGCCGGCTTTGCCGAAGGCGTTGCCGGGAACGACGGCGACGTTTTCCTCCTCGAGCAAGCGCAGGGCGAAATCGTTGCTGGAAAGGCCGAATTTACGGATGTCCGGGAAGGTGTAGAAGGCACCTCCCGGAGCGAAGCACGGCACTTCCATCTCGGCGAATCGCTTCAGCACGAGGTTGCGCCGTCGCGCGTAGGCGCGACGCATGGTTTCGAGTTCGACGGCGCCGTTTTCGAGGGCTTCGATGCCGGCGTTCTGGCTCATGACGGGAGCGCAGAGCATGGAGTACTGGTGGATCTTCATCATCGCCTCGGTCAAGGCGGGCGGCGCGCAGGCGTAGCCGAGCCGGAAGCCGGTCATGGCGAAGGCCTTCGAAAAGCCGTGCAGGAGAATGGTTCGCTCCCTCATTCCGGGCAGACTGGCGATGGAGGTGTGTTCGCCGCGCTCCATACCCGACTCTCCGCCGTAGACCAGTTCGCAGTATATCTCGTCGCTGATCACGAGGAGATCGTGCTCCACCGCGAGCGCCGCGATCTTCTCAAGTTCCTCGATTGGCTCGACGGCGCCGGTCGGATTGGTGGGGAAATTGAGCAGCAACAACCGCGTCTTGTCGGTGATCTTCGCCGCCACGTCCGTCGCCTTGAGGACGAATTCGTCTTCGACCCGCGTCCGGACGGGAACCGGCACCCCGTAGGCCATGGTGACGCTCGGGTTGTAGCTAACGTAGCACGGCTCGTGATAGACGACTTCGTCGCCCGGATCGAGGAACGCTCGGCAGACGAGGTCCAGCGCCTCGGACACGCCTACCGTCACCAGAATCTCGCTTTTGGGATCGTAGGAGACCTTGAATTGTTTCTCAACGTACCGCGAAATGGACTGCCGCAGCGACAAGAGGCCAAGATTCGACGTGTAGCTCGTGTGGCCTCTTTCCAAAGAGAAAATAGCAGCCTCGCGCACGTGCCAAGGGGCCGAGAAATCGGGCTCCCCGACGCCGAGCGAGATCACGTCGTCCCGACCCTGCACGAGCTCGAAGAAGTCCCGAATGCCGGAGCGGGGAAGATTCCTGACCTGCTTCGCAATGCGATCTTCGAGAGGCTTCATGAAAAGGGAGTCCTGTTTCTCGCGACGAGAAACCGCCTGGTTCAGGGCGTGACTGGAAGCCTCTCGCTTTCGTGGTGGTCCGAAGAGAGGAAGCCGCTCTGCTTGTAGACCTTGAGTTGAAAATGCGTCGCGGTCGAAAGGACGCCCTCGAGGGTGCTGAGTTTCTCGCTGACGAAACGGGCCACCTCGCGAAGATCGGGGCCTTCCACGATCACGGCAAGGTCGTAGCCACCGCTCATCAGGTAGCAACTGCTGACTTGGCTGAATCCGGCGATGCGCCGCGCCAGGCGATCGAACCCACCTTCGCGCTCGGGCGTGAGCTTCACCTCGATGAACGCCGCGACGCTGTGTTCTCCGACCTTGTCCGGATCCACGACGGCGTGGAAGCCGAGGATGGTGCCGTCCTCCAAGGCGGCGGAAAGTAGATCTTCGACCTCCGCCTCGGACTTGCCGAGCCGCTCGGCGATCTTGCTCGTCGAAAGGCGAGCGTCTTTCTGCAACATTTCCAACAGGGCATCCATTTTTCTGAGTAGTAGTAGTTTTGCCGAACTCGGGCACCGGAGAAATCAATCGCCGAAACACGCGCCGATCGACTTGGCCGCCCCGACGATTTCACCGTCCGGATCGACCAGGTTCAGCTTGCTGACCGCCTTCTTGATGGGGACCGAACCGACGTGGTAGTGCTGGTAGCTGACCATACGTCCGAATCGTTTCTCTTCTATCAATTTCACAGCCTTGACTCCGAACCGGGCGCCGAGAACGCGATCGAGAGAAGTCGGCGTGCCTCCCCGCTGCAAGTGTCCCAATGTCGTGCAGCGCGTTTCCTTCCCCGAGAGTTCGGCTACGCGCTTCGCAACCTTCGTTCCGATGCCTCCCAACCTCACCTCGCCCTCGACGTCGGCGTCTTCGACGACCATCTCGCCGCCGACCGGCGAGGCGCCCTCGGCAACGACGATCAGGGAGCTGTGGAATCCCCGCTCCTCGCGCATGCGAAGGGCCTCGACGATGTTTTCGTAGCCGAACGGGATCTCGGGAATCAGGATGACGCTGGCGCCGCCGCCGATGCCCCCGTACAAGGCGATCCACCCGGCATGCCGGCCCATGACTTCGAGAACCATGATCCGTTTGTGGCTGTCCGCGGTCGTGTGGAGACGGTCCAGCGCCTCGACCACGGTCTGGGTCGCCGAATCGAAGCCGAAAGTCATCGCCGTCGCTCCGAGATCGTTGTCGATCGTTTTCGGCACCCCCACGACGGGAAATCCTTCGTCGAAAAATTGAAGCGCCGTCGTCAACGTGCCGTCGCCCCCGACACAGATGAGCGCCTCGACCTCGAGCTGCTTCATGGTCGAAAAGGCCTCCTGCATCAACTCCTCGGGAATCTTGCGGAGGCCGCCGATGCCGATCTTCGACGCGAAATGCCCCCGGTTCGTGGTACCGAGAATCGTCCCTCCGAGCTTGAGAATACCCTCGGTTTTCTCGAGCTTGAGAAGTTTGTAGTGACCGGGCGAGAGCAGTCCTTCGAACCCGTCTTTAAATCCGACGACATCCCAGCCCAGATTCGTGGCGGCGCCCACGACCCCGTGGGTGACCGCGTTCAATCCCGGACAGTCTCCCCCCCCGTTGAGCAATCCAATTCGCATGGGGCGGCACTGAGAACTAATTCCCCGGCATTAGCAAGCTCTCATTAGGCCCGATCGGCTCGCCCCGGCGAAGCCAGTCTTCGTACGCGGTCCAGGCTTCGTTGAAAAGCAGTACCGTCTCGCGGAACCGCTCCTCCGCCTTCAGGACCACCGAGATGATGCGTCGGGTCGTTTCCTGACTCGCCTCGGGAAATTGCGCGGTGCCCGACGCCACCAGGCACTCTCCGGCCCGCCACGTCGTGCCCGTTTTCGTTCCGTCGATGCCGCGGGAACCCACCAGATCGTTCGTATTGATCAATCGGGTCGGCGTTTCGCTCCCTCCCCTCACTATCGAAACCTCGCGCTCCTTTGCCGAACCATAGGAGGCGAAGTCAGGCAGACCGTAGGCGTGAATGGCGAGCCGGGCCATGTCGGCCGCCGTGGAAACTCCCTGCGCCCCGGGCTCGTCGAGACCGTGCGGATTCACGAACCGGGTGTCGGCCATGCCGAGGCGGGCGGCGAGGCGGTTCATGCGATCCACGAAGACGGCGACCGCCTCGCTCGGCGGCTTGTCCGGTTCCAGACGACGGCCGATATGCTCGGCCAGGACATAGGCGGAGGTGTTGTCCGAAGCCATCATCGAGGCGAAGATCGCGGACTCGAGGGAAACGGCGTCGCCGGGCGCCAAGGTCAGAGGATTCACGCCAGACGAGACGGCGTCGGCACTCACCGACATCAGTTCGCCAGCGTCTCCCTCCGATTCCTTCAACCACTCCAGCGCCACCACCACCGTCGCAATCTTCGTCAAGCTCGCCACCGGCCGGGGTTCGTCCTCCGCCTTGGCGGCGAAGACGTAACCGCTCCCGGCATCGACCACGATGAAGCTTTCGGCGGCGTCCGTCCTGTTCATCGCGCTCCCCCCCAACAGCCCGGCCAACAGCCAGGCATAACGTCTCATTATGGTTTTCATTCCAGAGTGTTTCAACAGTCTCCTACGGCCGGGCTTCGCCGCCGCCTTCCGATGGCCCACTCCCCAGGCGCCGGCGGAAGGGGGCAGCATCGCGAGGCCGATCACGAAAAGATAAACAACGAGAAAACGGAAGTTCATAAAGTCGAGTGTTCGAAAAAATCTTCGCGGGCGCAAGGCCGCATCGTTCCCGAAAAACGCCACTTTGCCGATCGCTTCCGGGCGGATCCGACGAGGCCGATTCGGAGTTGCCGTCGAGCGGAACCTCCGTCTTGTTCCCCCCATGATCGAAGAAGGCAACGGCGGCCGCGGCGATGGCGGGGACGACAAAGAGATGCGCTACGGGATCCTCGGCGAGGACTCGGCGAGCGACTTGGAAAAGCTCGAGAAGTACACGGGCGTCGTGACTTGGCGGTACCTCGAACCACACTTCGCGAACGAAGCCCTGATCTACGTCGACCCCTCGCTTTCGCTAACGGAGGTAGGCCGGGCGTTCACCGCGGACGACGCCGAGCGTGTCCGTGCCTGGCGAGCCGCCGGAGACATCATCACCCCCTCGCAGCCTCACGCCGACTACTGGGAGGAATCGGAAGCCACCTTCCGGGCCCTGGTTGTCTCGCCCTTCGTGCTCATTCAGCCAGCCGGGCCCGAAGAGGATTGACGAGTCGGGATTTACCGGCTCGAATTGGAGCATGTCACCGGATGTATTTTTCGCCGGCTGGGGGGGCGTCGTCCGCACCCTCGCCGTCGGCGTCCCCGCCTACGTCGCGCTGGTTTTGATTCTGCGCCTCTCGGGAAAACGCAGCCTGGCCCAGATGAACGCCTTCGATCTGGTCGTGACCGTTTCACTCGGGTCGACCCTCGCCACCACGCTGCTTTCCAAGTCAGTCGCCCTGGTGGAAGGAATCACCGCGCTCGCCCTCCTCGTCTTTTTGCAGTTCCTCATTACCTGGCTGTCGGTTCGTTCCACGCGGTTTCGGAAGCTGATTCGCTCGGAGCCCTCCCTCCTCTACCACCGCAACGCCTTCGTCGACGAAGCCATGAAGAAACAACGAGTCAGCCGCGACGAAGTCCTGCAGGTGGTTCGGTCGCAAGGCATGACAGGCATGAGCGAGGCAGGCTCGGTCATCATGGAAACCGACGGCACTTTCAGCGTCCTGCCCGAATCGCGGGGCGAACCGGAACAGTTGCTTTCCAACGTGTCGCGAACCGAGTCGGATCCCGACGGGAAAGCCTAGCGTTTCCGATTCAGACTGGAACGCCGGGCGAATGAGCGCGCTCCCCTTTTCATGGAGCCATCAATCGTACCCGGGCCGATCGTCTTGGTCTTCGCCGTCGTGCCCGACCGCCTCCTTCAATTCCCCGCCGAGCGTGAGCGCGAGAAAATTCAAAAGGCTCACGACGATACCTACATCCCACTGGCCGTAGGCGGCTGCCATGCCGATCGCCCCCGCCGACCAGATGCTGGCGGCCGTCGCCATGCCGTGGATCGAGCCGTTCGATTTCAGAATCGCCCCTCCCCCCAGGAATCCCAGGCCTCCGATAAGTCCCTGCATGAGTCGCGCGTTGCCGATCTGCTCGTCGAGGAATTCGAAGCCCACGAGCAGGAACCCGCAAGCCGTCACCGAAACCAAGCTGAAGGTGCGCAGGCCCGCCGCTCTCTGAGCCTTCTCGCGGTCCCAGGCCATGGGAATGGAAAGAACCAAGGCACCGCCGAGTTTCGCCAATACATCCCAGTCGAACATTTTCCCAGTATCGAGTGTTTCGAGAACAGCTTTCCAACGCGCCAGTGAGATTTCTCCGCAATCTCGGCCATAGGAATTACGTCCGATCCGCCGGGATCGACTTCCAAAGCTCGCTCGGATCCAGCTCGTGGGATTGATGTTCCTGCGGTTGGACAAGTGTTGCCGATTCGACTTGGGTGCGGATGATGGCGAACCCCATTCCGGTGTTGAAGTGGTCAAGAAAAAAAGCCAGGTCCTTCTCCTTCATGAGGTTCCAGTAGGATTTCACTTCTTCCATCTCCGACACGATCTCCGCGCTGCCGGACAGATAGACCAAGTCCGCTTTTTCCGGGCCGGTGAACAGCCACTCGACACGCGGATTCGATCGAATATTGGCCACCTTGCGGCTATCGGGAGACGTGAGGGTGACAAGCTGCCTCTCCTCCGCCGGCGCCATCGTGGCCATCCAGGTCGCGTGCGGAAATCCGGAATCGTCGGCGGTGGACAGAAGTCCGAGACCGCCGCTGCCCATGGAGTCGAAAACCACCGTTCGCGCTCGGTCAATAATCTCTTGCTCGTTCATATTGGTAGCGCGATTCGTTGTTTCGCCGTGTTCAATTCTCGACGTGCCGCTGGATATCCGGACGCGACTGCGTCATGGATTCATCGAGGACGAAACACCATATTCCAAGAGTGCGACAGTCAATTTTCCTTCTACGTTGAGGAAGGAACCCTGAAGATTCGGCGCACGATGTCCTCCCGCCGATGGAAGCAGGGATGCCGCATTGAATTCATGGCCACCACCCGCGTCCATACTCCGGTGACGATCATCGCTCTCGCGGTCCTCGCCGCGCGTGCCGAAAGCGCTCCGGATTTCGAGCAGGACGTGGCGCCGGTTCTCGAGGCGAAGTGCCTGTCGTGTCACGACGAAGCAGGAGCGAAAGGCGACTTCGTGCTGGAAACGCGGGAGCTCGCACTCGGGCATCCCGAAGCGATCGCTCCGGGCGACGCCGAGTCCAGTCTCCTCCTTACCCTCGTCTCCGGAGCCCAGCCCGACATGCCCAAGAAGGGCAATCCGCTCAGCCAGACGCAAGTGAAGATCCTCCGCGCGTGGATCGACGCCGGCGCCCCGTGGCCGAGTGACCGCAAGTTGGTCGACAATCCCGAACGCGACCTCGACTGGTGGTCGCTGCAACCGCTGGCTGCGCCTGCTGTTCCGGCCGTCGGCACCCCCCATCCAGTCGATTCCTTCGTTGCCGCGAAACTGAAGGAGAAAAAACTCAACCCCGTCGGCGAAGCCAATGCGGTAACCCTGATCCGGCGCCTTACCTACGATCTCACCGGCCTTCCGCCGACCCCGGAGGAGGTCGAGGCCTTTCTCTCCGCGGCGGAAGCGAATCCCGACGAAGCCTGGCGCGACCTGGTCGAGCGACTTCTCGACTCGCCCGCCTTCGGCGAAAAGTTCGCGCGGCATTGGCTCGACGTCGCCCGCTACGCCGAATCGCACGGCTACGACAAGGACAAGCCGCGTCCCCACGCGTGGCCCTATCGCGACTACGTCATCCGCAGCTTCAACGAGGACAAGCCTTTCCCCCGCTTCGTGGAAGAGCAAGTGGCGGGCGACGTGCTCTTTCCCGACGATCCCGACGGCGTGCTGGGACTCGGTTTTCTCGCCGCCGGTCCCTGGGACTTGATCGGTCACCAGGAAGTCGGCGAAGGAAAACTCGACGGTCGCATCGCCAAGCACCTGGACCGCGACGAGATGGTCTCCGCCGTTTTCAACGTCTTCCAGAGCACTACGGTGCAATGCGCCCAGTGCCACCACCACAAATTCGATCCCGTCCGCACGGAGGACTACTACCGGCTCCACGCCGTGTTCGCCGCCGTCGACCGCGCCGATCGGGTCTACGACGGTCTTCCCGCCGACCTGGAGCAGCGGAAAAACGCGGTAATCTCCCGGATCGGCGCACTCGGGAAGGAACGGGAAGAGCTTTCGGCGCGGACGGAACGGCTCGTTTCCGCGGAAACGTCGGGGATCGACCGCCGCCTCGCCGAACTGAAGGAGAAACACGGTAGCGCCCCCGAGCCTCAATACGGCTATCACAGCCGAATCGCGAAGACTCCGGACGAACGGAAATGGGTCCAGGTCGATCTCGGCGAACCACGCCATGTCACCGAGTCCCGCCTCATTCCAGCGTACGACGACTTCGGCGGAATCGGGGCTGGCTTCGGCTTTCCGGTGCGCTACCGGATCGAGGTGTCGAACGACCCGACGTTCGAAAACGGCGTCCGCGTCCTCCTCGACGCGACGGAGAAAGACCAGCCGAACCCGGGAACCCGGGCCGTTTCGACCGACGGCGACGGCAGACCGTTTCGCTACCTTCGACTCACCGCCACCAAACTGCGCGAAAGGAAGAGCGACTACATTCTCGCCCTCGGCGAAATCGAGGCGATCGACGAGGGAGGTGCGAACAATTTCGCCCTCGCCGCAGCCGTCACCGCCAAGGACAGTATCGAACAGAAAGTCCGCTGGAGAAAAGCCAACCTCGTCGACGGCGTCTTCTTCCGCGAACTGACCGACGACGACGCCCTCGCCGAGTTCCGGCAGTTGCAGGACGAGCGCGACGCCATCGAGAAAGCCATCCAGCCTCCCGAGACCGTCGACCGCCTCGGGGAGATCGACGCGGAGCTGAAGAAGCTCGAGGAAGAACGGAAAGCCTTCCCCGAGGGACAGCTCGTCTACGCCGCCGCCACTCGTTTCCCCAAGGCCGGACAATTCACCGCCACCGGAGGCGAACCGCGGCCGGTGCACCTCCTCCACCGCGGCGATCTGCGCACCCCGGGCGATCCCGTGAGGCCCGGCGCACCGCCACTCTGGGAGGGAGCTCCAGACCGTTTCGTCGACTCCGCCGAGTGGGACGAACGCGAGGCCCGGGCGGAACTGGCGCGCTACCTCACCCGCGAGGACAACCCGCTCCTGTGGCGATCCATCGCGAACCGCCTCTGGCAGTGGACCTTCGGCGCGCCGCTGGTGGGCACGCCCAACGACTTCGGACGCGGCGGCATGGAGCCGACCCATCCCGAGCTGCTGGACTTTCTCGCCGGCCGCCTGCGCGACGATCCCAACCATTCCATGAAAAGCATCGTTCGCCTGCTCGTCGCCAGCGACGCCTACCGCCGCGCGAGTACCCACGACGAGGCCAACGCGAGAATCGACCGCGACAACGCCTACCTCTGGCGATTTCCCCGTCGCCGACTCACCGCGGAGGAATTTCGCGACTCCGCCCTCGCCGTCAGCGGCGCCCTGAGGCTCGAGGATCGAGGCGGGCCGAGCTTTCGGGATTTCGCGATCGACAAGCCGAAGCACTCGCCGCATTACCAGTACGATCTCCACGACCCGAACGATCCGCTTTCGCACCGGCGCACGATCTACCGTTTCGTGGTGCGCACCCAACCCCAACCCATGCTGACCACGCTCGACTGCGCCGACCCGTCCATAAGCGTGCCCGAGCGCGACGAATCGACCACCGCTCTCCAGGCATTGACGCAGTGGAACCACCGTTTCGTCGAGGCGATGTCCCGACATTTCGCCGCTCGACTGGAGAAAGAAACGTCCGGATCCGCCGAAGCGACGATCGACCGCGCCTGCCGACTCGTCCTCGGCCGACCACCGCTCGAGGAGGAACTGCCCGTGCTGCGGGAACATCTGCAAGAACACGGCGAAGAGAGCTTCGCCCGCGTCCTTTTCAACCTGAACGCCTTCGTCTATGTCGACTGATTCCATGTCGGCTCATCTCCTTTCTCCCGATCGTCGCCGTTTCCTCGGCGCCCTCGGCGGCACCTTCTCGGGACTGGCCCTCGGCGATCTCCTCGCGCGGGACGGAGTCCTCTCCGGCACCCTGCATCACCCGCCGCGGGCGAACCGAGTGGTGCAACTCTTCATGGCCGGGGCCGCCAGCCACGTCGACACCTTCGATCACAAGCCGCTCCTGGCGCGGAAGGACGGGGAACCGTGGGACCCGGGCGAGGAGGTCGAGCTGTTCCAAAGCACCCCCGGCGCCTGCTTCGCGAGCCCCTGGAATTTTCAGCCCTACGGCGCGAGCGGCAAGATGATGAGCGACATCGTCGCCCCGCTCGGGGACGTCGTCGACGATCTCGCCTTCGTCCACAACCTCGTCGGTTCCACCGGCGTCCACAGCCAGGGCACTCTGCTGCAAACCACCGGATTCAACTTCCCCGGCTTCCCCAGCGCCGGCTCGTGGGTGTCCTACGCGCTCGGAACCGAAAACGAGAACCTCCCCTCCTTCGTCGTCCTGCCCGACCATCGCGGCCTCGCCTCGAACGGCACCAAGAACTGGAGCCCCGCCTTTCTCCCCGCCCGGCATCAAGGCACCGTGATCCGGCCGGGCAATCCGAAACCGATCGCCGATCTCTTCCCGCCGGAGGATGGGTTCATCACCCCCGAAAACGATCGGGCGGGACTGGACGCTCTCGCGAAACTGAACTCGCTCCACGCCGCCGCCCGGCCCGGCGACGACCGGCTCTCCGCCCGCGTCCGCTCCTACGAACTGGCCGCGGCCATGCAGCTCAGCGCCACCGACGCCCTGGACCTGGCGAAGGAGCCCGACTACATCCGGGACATGTACGGACTCGTCCCCGAGGGTTCCGGCGTCGACGATTCGGGAAACATCAACGAGAAGGCCGAAAGCGAATTTTTCGGCCGCAAATGCCTCGTCGCCCGACGACTCCTCGAGCGCGGGGTCCGGTTCGTTCAAGTATGGAGCGGCAACGACAACGGGCATCCCCGCCGCAACTGGGACAGTCACGAGGACGTTCATCGCGACCATGCGCCCCTCGCCCTCGGCATGGCCCGCGGCGCCTCCGCCCTGATCAAGGACCTGAAGCAGCGCGGGATGCTCGACGACACCGTCATTCTCTGGACCACCGAATTCGGTCGCATGCCCTGCTCGCAGGGGAGCAAGGGACGCGACCACAATCCTTTCGTCTTCACCAACTGGCTCTGCGGGGGCGGCATCCGAGGCGGAACCTACGGCGAGTCGGACGAATGGGGCTTCAAACCGAGGGATCGCTCTCGCGTCACCAGCGTCTACGACGTCCACGCCACCATTCTGCACCAGTTGGGGATCGATCACGAACGCTTGACCGTGCGGAACAACGGAATCGACCGGAGACTGACCGACGTGCACGGGCACGTGATCGAGGCGATGGTTTGATGAACGATCGCAAGGCGGCTGCGCCTGCCCTCCCCCGCGGACACGGGCATTGGCCCCGCCCCGGCTTTCGTATCGCATCCGCGATCAGGCGGTGTCCAAAACGCGATCTCCCGCACTTGTTTCAGTGCATCCACCTCTCATGAAAAACATTATTTGTCTTCTCGCCGCCCTCTTCTGTCTATCCTGTCTATCGGCCGCGGGCAGCGAACCCGAATCCGCCGATGTCATCGTCTACGGCTCAACGCCCGGCGGCTTCTGCGCCGCCATCGCCGCCGCCCGCGAAGGCGCCTCCGTCATCCTCCTCGAACCGACCGATCACGTCGGCGGGGTCAACACCGGCGGGCTGAGCTTCAGCGATTCCAACCAAACGGTGCGCGCCACCGTGATGGGCTTGTTCCACGAGTGGCACACCCGCATCGCCGAGGACTACGCGGCGCGCGGGGTCGAACTGGACTACGACGTGGAGGTGAAGGACCAGAGCAAGTGGACCTACGAGCCCAGCGTGGCGGCCCGCGTCACCAAGGCAATGCTGGACGAAGCCGGCGTGAACGTGCGGACCGAACGCCGACTCGCCGGCGTGGAAAAAGACGGCGCGCGCATCGCTCGACTGAAAACGAGCGACGAGGGCGGATCGTTCGCCGCGCGCGTCTTCATCGATGCCAGCTACGAAGGCGACCTCATGGCCGCGGCCGGAGTGGACTGGACCATTGGCCGCGAGTCGCGCGACGCTTTCGACGAATCGCTCGCCGGCCGGCAGTATCCGAAGCGGAAAATGCCCATCTCCGGCTTCGACGAGGCAGGCGAGTTGCTCCCGCTCGTCACCACCGACGAAGCCGGGTCCGACGAGGCCGGCGACGACAACGTGATGGTCTACAGCTTCCGCCTTTGCCTGACCGAGGATCCCGAAATCCGGGTTCCCTTCCCCGCTCCGAAAAACTACGATCCCGGGCGCTTCGAAGCGATCCGCCGCTACTACGAGGCCGAAAAGCGCCCCGTCCTGCTCTGGGATCTCTATCCGCTTCCGAACGGAAAATTCGACGCCAACAACGGCATCGGGAAACAATTCTCCATGGGCCTCGTCGGCGGCGGGAACGGCTGGAGCGAGGCCGACGCCGCCGGTCGGGAAACGATGTGGGAAGCGCACCGGCAGTACACGCTGGAGCTCTACCGCTTCCTCACCACGGACCCGGCGGTTCCGGAGCACCTTCGCGAGCAACTCGCCCGGCTGGGCCTGTGCCGCGACGAATTCCCCGAGCACGATCACTGGTCGCCCCAGCTCTACGTGCGCGAAGGCCGCCGACTCCAAGGCCTCCACGTTCTCTCGCAGAATGACATTCTCGAGGATCCGGCCAAAGACGATCCGGTCGCGGTGTCGTCGTTTCCCATCGATTCCCACGACTGTCGACGCGTCGCGCTGGAAGACGGCGTCGTCAACGAGGGCACCATCTTTCCGGTTCGAATGCCGAACCGCCGACACGGATATCCCTACCACGTTCCCTACCGCAGCCTTCTCCCGCGCGCGGAAGAATGCGACAACCTGCTCGTGCCGGTAGCCCTGTCCTCGACGCACGTGGCGCTGTCCTCCCTCCGCGTCGAGCCCACCTGGATGATTCTCGGCCAAAGCGCCGGGATCGCGGCCGCCTTGACGGCCGAGCACGACGTCGCCGCGCAGGACCTTCCCTACCCCGCCCTTCGCGAACGCCTGCTGGCTCGGGGACAGGTCCTGGACCTTCCCGTCCTGCCCGATCTACCGCCCGAACCCGAAAGCGCGAAGAGCATCGATCCCGACACCCTGCCCGGCCTCGTGCTCGACGACGCCGTGGCCGAACTCGAGGGACCGTGGGAACGCTCCTCGAATTTTCCGGACCACATCGGCACCGGCTACCTCCACGACGATCGGCGGGGCGACGGGAGGTCCTCGGCCGTCTTTCGTTTCAAGGCGCCGGAGTCCGGCACCTACGAACTACGGGCCGCCTATTCCGCCCACGAAACGCGGGCCACCAACGTACCGGTCGCGATCGAAAGCGGCGGTCGGGAAAAGCGCTTCGCCATCGACCAGACCCGCGCCCATTCGCCCGGCGAAGCGCTCTCGCCGGTGGGCACGGCCGAGCTTTCCGCCGAGGGCGAATCGACGTTGACGGTGACCAACGCCGGGACCGACGGCTTCGTGATTCTCGACGCCTTTCAATGGTCGAAGGTCGACGATTGAGGAGCCGGGCAGTCACCCGCCACCATCGCCCGTCGCGAAGGTCGGTTTCCGCGATGGCCCTCAGTGCGAAAGAAAGAGCGGCGTGTCGTCGCGCTGGATAAGCTGCTTCGCAAAGCTGCCGAGGAAGTAGTCCTTCACGGTCTTGCGGGAGTGGATTCCCGCGACGATCAGGTCGAAATCGGACGTCATGTCCTCGTCGACGGCCTTCTCGATGGAATCCCCCGACGCGATGCAGGCGACCTTGGAAAATCCGTGGTTCTCGAGGAATATCTTGGCGTTGTCCAGGAGGAAGCCGAGCCGGTCCGTCTTCATGTCCGCCGAAATCACGGTGATTTCGAAATCGTAGGGTCGCCCGAATCCGACGAAATCGTGCAGCGCCCGCGTTGCTCCGAAACTCCCGTCGAAAGCGATCAGCACTTTACTTGGAGCCAGCATTCCGCTCGTCGGAACCGCGAGAACCGGCGTGCTGGTCCGATCGAGCAGGTTGTCCAGCGACTCTCCTCCGAGTCCGCGGGTTTCGAAATGGAACGAAGTTTTCAGCCCCATGACGATGAGGTCGAAGAAAATGGAGGACTCCAGCAGCTTCTGCGCCGGTATACCCTCGTACTCGGTCTCGAAGTGCCTCACCTTCTCCCGCTCGCAGGTCGCGGCGAATTCCTCCAGGCAATCGTCGAGCAGCTTGTCGGCGTGGTGCACCTTTTCCTGAACCGCGTCGATCATCATCGGATAGTAGGGGCCTATCGCCGGAACGAGGTTCGCTCGAATCTCGCTCGAATCCAGCACGGCAACGCCGGCGAGCTCGGCCTTGTGTTTGCGGGCAACTTCGCACGCGGTTTGAGTCGCCGCCCGAGCGTGCGGGGACGGATCGAGGGGAACCAGGATTCTTTTTATCGCTTCACTCATGGGCTGTAATATAGAGGTCCCTTCACGACTGACGAGATATATTCGAACGAAATGTTCGACCGGTTCCGCTCGATCCCGAAAAGGAATCAAACCTACCAAGCAGCCGCAGCCGGACAATCGCGAGAGTCGCCTATTGATCATCGGCAATGACATTCACCCCGACGTAGGAGATTCCTTTACGGCCTCTCCGCAGTCCACCTTACGGATCGGAAATCCCGGCGAATTGGTGCTGCCGAGTCGACAGCTACTCTTCCCCGGAAATTCCCGGCACCCTTCGGCTACACGCTCCAGAGCAGGCGGCCGGCTCGTCGATCTACGTCTCCCGGACGCCCCATGGATGCCCGTGAACAAGCGACTCCCTCTATTGACGGCTTTCCCATTCGGGCGTTCATTACGCGAGGTGTTCGTCGGTCTCGACACACACCCAACACGAACCACTATTCAACAAATACCGCTCTCATGGCTCAGAAGAAAAACACGAAGGACGACGCACACGCCGTCGAAGCCGAAGAACATTTCCAAGCGAGCAAGGCTCACGCGGAAGAAGCGGCCCGCGAACTTCGGATCGCCGCGGCGGAAAAGGCCCGAGAACTGCGCGAAGCGGCCATCAAGGCAAAGGACGAGTACCAGAAGCTGACCAAGGAACACGCGGAGCACTTTCAGCACGAAGCTTCCGAGCGGATCCATCACTACAAGGACCTCGCCGAAGAATCCTTTTCCGACGCCCAGGAGAAATTCGACGGCTACCAGAAGCAGGGAGAAGCCTACGTGCGCGAGAATCCGTTCAAGACGCTCCTGATCGCGATCGCAGCCGGCTTCATCCTCGGAAAACTTTTCCGGTCGTAGCCCTCGGCTGCCTGTTCGGCTTTCGCCGCTTCCCCGGGGAAGATCGGACATTCCGATCGTAACCCGTCAACATTCTCCTGATGGAGCCTTCCCACCCGTCCAAATCCCCTTCGCGCAGGCTCAAAAATGCCGTCAGCGAAACGTGCCTCGGATTCCTCGATTCCCTCCACGCGCGATGGGATCTGCTTCGACTCGAAGCCCGGGAAGCGGGCAGGGATCTCGTCCTGCGGTTGCTCTGTTTTCTCGTGGCCGGCCTCTTTTGCCTCCTCGCCTACCTCGCCGCCCTGACTGGCGCCGTTGCTTGGCTGGCGGCGAGCCAGGGGTGGGAATGGTACATAGTCGCCCTCGTCGCGGCGGGCATCCATCTCGCCGGGGCCGTCGTTCTGGTGCTCGTCGGCAAACGGCGATTCGGCCGCCCCCCGTTTCGCGATTCTCTCGCGGAGCTGAAACGCGACCGGGAGTGGGTCGATGAAATGCGACGTCGTCCATGAACCACGATTCGGAAAGAGAAGAGCTTCTCCGGGCGATCCGGAACTCCCGACGAGAACTGGACCGAGGGCTGTCCGACGTCGGTCGCGCCGTCAGCCTTTCCGAGCGATTCGAGTCCTCCATCCGCAAAAGCCCGGCCAAGTGGATCGGAGGCTCGGTGGTGGCCGGAGCCGCGCTCGCGTTGCTGACGGACAAGTCCCTTCGCGAAAGCAACGACTCGCGGTTCGGACAAAAACTTCGCACGGGCGGAGAGGCGGCACTGGCTTCTCTCGCTCCCGTCGTCCAATACGCCCTTCAATTCAGCGCCCCGGTTTGGAAGACTCTCTTGAGCCGCGAAATTGAAAATTTACTGAGGACGGCGCCTAGCCGCTACGAAGACCCGGAACGCTTCCGCGTTCACGGGGACGGCAGCGATTGCGGGCCGGCCCCGAACCGCGGTATATAACGGCTACCATGAAGAATCCGCGCCCGTTTCTCGCCATCCTCGCCATCATCCTCGGTCTCGTCACGACCTTCGGCGAGGTACATGCCGAGGATAGTCCCCGTCCGCTGCGCGTACTCTGCTACAACATCCACTGGGCTCTTGGCATGGACGGGGAGTACGACGTGGAGCGCATCGCCGAGGTCATCGAAGAGGCGCAGCCCGACTTGGTGGCGCTGCAGGAGGTCGACGTCGGCGTGAAGCGCTCGGGTCGCGTCCACCAGGTGCGCCGACTCGCCGAACTGACCGGAATGGCGGCCCGCTTCGGCCCCACGCAGCACTACGAAGGCGGCCTTTTCGGCAACGCGGTCCTGACGAACCTGCCCATCATCGACGTCGAGATCCACCCCCTCCCCTACACCGAAGCAACGGCCGAACTGCAGACATATCCCCGGGGAGCCATCGCCGTGACGGTGACCGCTCCCGACGGCGACCCGCTGCGCTTCGTCAGCACCCACTTCCAGCACAACGTCATCGACGATCGCATCGCCGAGGCGAAGGCGATCAACGAGCTGTTCGCGGGCGAGGAAGACGGACTGCGCACCATTCTCGCCGGCGACATCAACGCCAAGCCGCACGAAGAACCGGTCCAGCTCCTTCTGGCCCGCTGGACCAACGCCACCGACGAGCCACCCGCGCCCACGGTGCCGGTGGCCGATCCGAAGTCGAGGATCGACTACATCTTCTACCGCCCGGCGACCGCTTTCCGGCTCAAGGATGCGAAGGTCATTCCCGAGGTCATGGCTTCGGATCACCGGCCCGTATTCGCCGAACTGGAGCTGTCCGGCGACGAGTCGGCCAACCCTTGACGCAGTGCGGCTCGACGGACGACGGGAAGTGAGTTCCGGATCGCCCGTCCGCCTTCAGAGGCCCAGCGAAGCGAACGCGTCGGAGATCCGGCCGATCTCGAGAACGAGATTGGGATGTTCTTCGAGCTTCTCGTCGTAGCGCTCCCGCAGTTTGCTCAATCGCAACGACGGTCTCTCGGTGCCTTCGGAGGACAAGGAAGCGTCTATCGCCTCCGGCGCCTCGGCCAGAATGCCATGCACCTCGTCCTGCACGGGCGATTGCTCGAGCGAATCGATGGCCGCTCTCATTTCCCGAATCGCCGCCTCCCGACGGTCCGGATCTCTCTCCAGCCGCGCCAAGGATTCCTCGATTCTTCGTAGAGCGTTTTTCATGGCGGGAATTTCCGTCGCCATCACATATAGCCTCTCGAAACCCGGATTGCAAAGGTGAGTTAGGAGACTGTTGAAAAACTCTGAAACGCAAAATCCTCATGAAGAGACGGGAAGAAAGTCAGCGGCTTCGCCGGATCGATTTGCGAACGCCCCGACGGGCTGCGGCCCTTTTGTTTGCTGGCTTCGTTCCTCCTCAGTCGTGGGGCTCGCCCCACTCCTTCGTCGCGCCTCGCCAGCAAACAAAATGACTCGAAGTTTTCCATTCCAGAGTTTTTCAACAGTCTCTTAGGAGGGAGAAAAGGCACCCTGAAAACCTAAAACCTAAAACCTAAAACAACCTATCCCCCCACATCCATCACGTCCCGCATCCAGCCCGCGATGCCGGCAAGACGTTTCCGATCGCCGCCGGCGACCTCCGCGGTGGCCCAGCCCCTGAAGCCCACCTCGTCCAGTTCCGCCCTGACCTTTTCCCAGTGCACCTCGCCGCCGTTCGTTCCCACGGCGCCCTCACGGGCCAGCTTCGGGTCGCCGAACTCGGGGTGACCGCGGTCCTTGATGTCGAGCTTGTAGATCCGTTCACCCAGCACGTCGGCCCAGTGCTGAGCGGACTGCTCCGTCCACGTAATCGTGTTGCCCAGATCGAAGTACGACCGGACCGCTTCGGAGTCGAAGGAGTCGATGAAGCGGGCCATGCCCTCGGCGGTCTTCAGAAACGTGGCCCGCACGTTTTCGATGCAGAGGCGGACGCCGTGCTTCTCCGCCAGCGGAAGGGCGCGACGCACGTTCTCCTGCCAGTGCGCGAAGTTCTCCTCGTAGGATTCGGCAGGATCCTCCTTCGCCAGCACTAGAACCGAGTCCGCCCCAAGCCGACGGGCCAGTACCACGGCGGGCTCGATGTCGGGATCGGCGGCATTGACGATGCCGTGAACCGGAAGTCCTGTCGTCTCGATCGCTTTCTCGATTTCATCGCGGTCGACGGGATCGTTCATCGTCAGTTCGACGCCGTCGAAACCGATCCCCCGCAGCAGTTCGAACTTCTCCCGAACGCCCAACTCCGGCTCCTTGATCATCTGGTATTTCACCGCGATCCGGATGCGTCCCGCGAAGGTGCCCCCGGCGAGGGCGCCCCCGGCACGGTCCCGTCCCGTCAGCGGCCCGCCGAGACAGGCGCCGCCGAGCAACCCTCCGGCGGCGGTCAGGAAACGGCGGCGGTCGGGTAGAGTGATCATGTCAGGATTCTAAGACAACTTTCCTTCCCTACCAGCAAAAGCCGAGACGGGTTCGCGACCGGCGCGATCTTGACCATCGGGGTGGTTTAAATGATAGACTCTCCGCCATGAGCCAGAATCCCGTTCCTCGCCGAGCTTTCGTCAAGAACTCCTCCCTCCTCGCCGCGGCCGCTTCGGCCTTTCCGGCCGGCGTTCACGCGGAAAACAGCGAGAGCAACAAGCTTGGCGTCGCCCTGATCGGCTGCGGCGGGCGCGGGACTGGCGCCGCGGCGCAGGCTCTCGAGGCCGACGACCGAGCCGAACTCCGCGCCATGGCCGACATCGACGAAGAGCAACTCGAGCGCAGCCGCGAAACGCTGGAGAAAAACGTGACCGATCCCGGCCAGGTCAAGGTCGATCCCGAGCATCGATTCCTCGGGCTCGAGGCCTACCGCCGGGTCATGGACCTTCCGGAAATCGACGTGGTCATCCTCACCACCCCTCCCGGCTTCCGCCCCTACCACTTCGAAGCCGCCGTCAACGCCGGCAAACACGTTTTCATGGAGAAGCCCGTGGCAGTCGATTCTCCCGGCGTTCGGAAAGTCCTCGACGCGGCCAGAGCCGCCAAGGCCAAGAACCTCAAGGTCGGCGTCGGCTTCAACCGCCGCCACAGCCCCGTCCATCGAACCTTGGTCGGCAAGCTCCACGACGGCATCATCGGCGACCTGCCCTTGATCCAGATTTTCAACCTCCGCGCCGACGTCAACAAGCGCCACGAGCGCCAGCCCGGCGAAAGCGAACTGCATTTCCAAGTGAGAAACTGGTACTACTTCACTTGGCTGAGCGGCGACTTCATGGTCGAGCAGAGCGTCCACGAATTCGACGTGGTCAGCTGGATCAAGAACGACGCGCCGCCCGTGAATTGCCAGGGCCAGGGCGGTCGGCTCGTCAGAACCGGGCCGATGAATGGACAGATCTACGATCATTTCAGCGTCGACTACCAGTACGCCGACGGTTCCCAGGTCATCACCCAGCACCGTCACATCCCGAAATGCTGGAACTGGTTCGGGGAAAAGATCTCGGGAACGAAAGGCACGGCGGAACTTTCCTTCAAGCGATCGGGCGCCATCCGGCCGGCCGATCCCGAGGTCGCGCCGTGGCGCGAAGACGACAAGGAGAATTCCTATCAACTGGAACACGACGCTCTCTTCCGGGCGATCCGGGAGGACACCGAGTTCAACGAGGCCGAACGGAGCGCCCACTCCACGCTCTTCGCCATCATGGGCCGCATGGCGGCCTACACCGGGCAAATCGTGACGTGGGAGGAGGCGCTCGAAAGCGAAAAGACGCTCGCCTTCAATCCGACCTCCTGGGACGACGAAGCCCCGCTGTTCCCCGACGCCAACGGCGGATACGAACCGTTTCGTCCGGGCCAAGCGTGACCGCAGGCAAGCCGTTCCGGCCAGCCCGTTGCGGCCAGCCGTTGCGACAGGGTTGAGTGGTCGAACCGCCCCTGTCTTCCCTACTCTTCGGTCGGCAGGCCGGCTTCCCTCCAGCTCTGCATGCCGGTCTCGAAGTGATACACCTTGTTGAAGTCGAGCGCTTTGAACTGGGACAGAGCCTGCCCGCTCCGGCCTCCGCTCTCGCAGTGCATCAGGTAGGCGCCGTCCCGATCGAGTTCCTGGAGCTTCTCGCCGAAATCCGGAGAAGAGAAATCGATATTGACCGCGCCCTCGATGTGACCGTCGGCAAATTCCGCGGGCGTGCGGACATCGACGACGGTGATGTCGGGATTCGACTTCAACAGTTCGGCCGCTTCTTCGGCGTCGACGTCGGTGACCGACTCTTCGGCAGCCGTTTCGTCGGCGGCGCTCTGGCTTTCCTCCGGTTCGGTAGTCTGCGGCGACTCGGCGGGCGTCTGCCGTTCGCAGGCGTTCATCGCGAGTCCAAGGGATAGCAAAAACAAGGTCATCGATCTCATGGCGTTCACCTTATTGCAAAATCGCGCCTCTTGTGAATATATTTTTCCTCTGTTAGCTCTCGGTTCTCCGAAAACTACCCACCCGACCTCCCCCATGAAGCTGAAAATCCCCCTGCTCGCAACTCTCGCTCTTGCCACCACCGCTTTTTCCGACGAACCCGCCCATCCGAACATCGTCGTTTTTCTCGTCGACGACATGGGAGTCATGGACACTTCGCTCCCTTTTCTAACCGACGACTCCGGCGATCCGAAGCGCTACCCGCTCAACGATTTCTACCGGACCCCCAACATGGAGCGCCTCGCGGAACGCGGGGTCCGCTTCAATCAGTTCTACGCCATGAGCGTTTGCTCGCCGACGCGTGTCTCCATCATGACCGGGCAGAACGCGGCGCGGCACCGCGCGACCAACTGGATCAACCCGTGGAAGAACAACGCCGGACCGCAGGGACCCGAAGACTGGGACTGGGAAGGACTGACAAGCGAGGACATCACCCTGCCGGGGCAACTGGAGGCGCTCGGCTACCGCACCATCCACGTCGGCAAGGGTCACTTCGGGCCCGAAGAGACCGACGCCGCCGATCCCTCCAACCTCGGTTTCGACGTCAACATCGCCGGCCGCTCCGTCGGTGCTCCCGGCAGCTACTACGCCGAGAAGAACTACGGACTCGGCACGAAGCGGGAGAAAAGCGCCGTCCCGCACCTCGACGAATATCACGGCTCCGACACGTTTCTTACCGAGGCCCTCACTCTGGAAGCGAAAGACGTGGTGGCCGAGACCGTGGAGGACGGGCAACCTTTCTACCTCTACTTCTCGCACTACGCGGTCCACGCTCCCTTCGAGTCCGATCCGCGTTTCGCCGGGCACTACGCCGATTCCGGCAAGCCCGAACCCGCCCAGGCGTTCGCCACCCTGATCGAGGGGATGGACAAGTCGCTGGGAGACATGCTCGATCAACTCGACGAACTCGGCATCGCTGAGAACACCCTCGTCTTCTTCCTCGGCGACAACGGCTCCGACGCCCCCCTCGGCGACCAGCACGAGGTCGCCTGCTCCGCTCCGCTTCGAGGAAAGAAAGGAGCCCACTACGAAGGCGGCATGCGCGTGCCCTTCATCGCCGCCTGGGCCGCGACCGACCCCAAGAACCGGTGGCAGAAGAAACTTCCCATCGCCGCGGGCGCGATCCAGAGCCAAGTCGCCGACGTGACCGATCTCTTCCCCACCCTTCTCGGACTGGTGAACGCCGAGGTGCCCGGGGACCACGCCGTCGACGGCTCGCCGCTCGACACGCTGCTGACCGGGAAAGCGGATTCCTCGCGCCCCGAGCAGTTCCTCATGCATTATCCACACGGGCCGCACCGGAGCAACTACTTCACCGTCTGGCGCGACGGCGACTGGAAGGTGATCCACCACGCCCTCCCCGAAGTCCCCACCACCGGCGGCTTCATCCAGTCCGGTGGCAAGCGCTACGAACTCTTCAACCTTGGAGAGGATCCCTTCGAATCCCGCGACCTCGCCGAGCACGAACCGGAAGTGCTGGACCGGATGATCAAAGCCCTCGCCACCCAACTGGAGACCCACGACGCGCTTCATCCGGTCGACGAAGAGGGAAACGAGCTGGTGCCGCGAGTGCCGTAGCCAAGCAAGTTTCAATAACCGACGCCTTTAGTTGGCCGAACTTCCCAAGCCCTGCTTCCGCAGACGGCTCAAAAGCGCTTCGCGGTGCGCCGGCGGCCCGGAGCGATGAGACAGCAAATACGGACTTGACAGATCGCTTACGTATTCTTCTGTTCTTCCAAACCGTTTCCACGAAACCCAACCAAAACTGAAACCCAGAAACCCCCATGAAGCCACGCCTCCTGAAAACCTCCCTGCTCGCCTTCTTCGGCGGCATTCTACTGTCGCCCGCGGCCAACGCCGGTGACTACTACAGTCCGTCCGCCAAGCAGCAGGTGCTGCCCCCGGCGCCGGTCGACACCGGATTCTACTTCAAGGGCTTCGGCGGTATCCTCTTCCTCGACGACATCCACGGCACCGGCTCGGCGAACA
Source organism: Verrucomicrobiales bacterium (assembly GCA_040905585.1). Taxonomy (GTDB): domain Bacteria; phylum Verrucomicrobiota; class Verrucomicrobiia; order Verrucomicrobiales; family DEV007; genus Arctic95D-9. Next base: position 50,670 of record JBBDRG010000078.1, on the reverse strand, counting down.
TCGCAGCCGACTTCGACAGTGGATGGATCGCCGGCGCCGCCCTCGGCTACGAATTGACGCCAGCGCTCTCCATCGAACTCGAGGGGGCCACCGGCGAGGCCGATATCGACGCCCTCGTGGTCAACGGAGCCCGCATCGGCGCCTTTTCGGGCGACCTCGACTACAGTCAGATCGCGGTCAACCTGATCTACGAATTCGGCCCGCAAAACCCGATCACCCCGTATGTGGGCGTCGGGCTCGGCGCCGGCTTCGCCGACTTGGACGTCGCCTTCCCGGGCACCCGCTTCAACGACGACGACGCGGCCTTTCTCTACCAGCTGATCGGCGGCGTGAACGTGGACCTCGGGCCCCGCACCGAGCTGTTCGCCGAATACCGGTTCGGCTCGCTCGACGAGTTCACCCTGCAGCGCGGCGGCGTCGGCAGAGTCACCTTCGACGAACTCCAGTCCCATCAGGCTCTCTTGGGCGTCAAGATCAAGTTCTGAGAGATCGGGGCAGATCGAAGCGGCACTTCCCGCCGTTTCAAGCGCCACCTCCCGGGGAACGCGCTTCGCAAGCAAACAGGGTCGACTCCACGAGTCGACCCTGTCTTGCGTTCAGTCGGGAACCGACGCCCCCGGGCGGAAAGCACGTCTGGTTACCCTGTTGAATTTTTCGTTTTGGCCTTTGGAATTCCCCGCAGGTGATGCCAAGATAAGCGGACTTCCCAGCTTTTTCCCCGCATCCCAAACCATCGGAATCACATGTTCAAACGCATCGGCAATCTCATCCGCGGCTTCGTGGGAAAGTTCATCTCCGGCATCGAACGACAGAACCCCGAGGCTCTGCTCGAACTGGAGAAGGAGAATCTTCGCAAGCAAATCTCCGAATACAACAAGGGCCTCGCCTCGCACGCGGCCCTCTCCGAGCGGCTCATGACTCAGGTCAAAAACGAAGACAAGGAGATTCGGGAACTCTCCGCGAAAGCCGCCGCCCATCTCAAAAGCGGCAACCGCAAGCTCGCCGGCGAATACGCGCTGCGCCTGCGCGAACTCAAGGAAGGCCACCAGACCAATGTCGATCAGCTCGGGGAAGCGGAGAAGACCTATGCGGAGCTCAAGAAGGCCCGCGACGTCGCCGTGACCACCGCCCGCGAGAAAATCGAATCGCTGAAGCGCGGCATCGACGAGACTCGAATCGCCAGGGCGACCGCCGAACTGAATGAAATGGCGGCCGGAATGATCAGCGACATCGGCGGTTCGGGCGACACCTTGAGTCGACTCGAGGAAATGGTCACCGACGAGAAGGAGAAAGCCCGCGGTCGCGCCCGCGTCGCCAAAGACAGCATGGACACCAGCGAACTCGATCGGGTGGAGACGGAGCGCTCCGCGATGGAGGAACTGGCGCTGGCCGAATTCGCCGCCGAGTCCGGCGTCGTGCTCGAGGGCGAGCCCCCTGCCGAAGACGAGGACACCCCCGCGAGCGAAGACCAAAGGACCATGTGATTGCCGGGCTCGGTGCCGTCGGGCAGGCAGGGACGACGGAGTGCGACGAGGCCGGGTCGACCGCCCGGCAGGATTGGGGACCCTGCCCGGCCCCCTTAGTTCGTCAGCCGCGCCCGACAGACCGGGCACATCGCGGAAGATTTCTCCACCCCGTTCCCGCAGCCGCCGCAGAGCCAGCGGCGACGGTCCACGATCAAAGCCAGGCAGATGAATGCCACCGAAACCGGGATGCCGATAAGATTGATCGTCAACAAGCTCGCGATCAACCCGACCACCGCGACCAAAAAAATCACCATCGCGATGCATGACCGAGCCTGGTCCTTCTCCTTGACCCTTCGTGCCTTTGTGCCTTCGTCCCTCTCCACCTCCCGCCGCTCGCTTGCGAGCGCGGGCAACATCGCATCCGCCGAGAACCAATCCTCCGTCCCGTGCAGCGCCAGCAGATCGTCCGGCCCCACGTCGCCCGACTCCCACATGCCCACGAGGCGCCCCGGTGCGAACGGCCCCGTCGACACCCCGTCCCGCGCCAGCCAATACATGCTCATGTCCCCAGACTATCCACCGGCCGACCGAAAATCAAGAACGCCCAACGCCCAACGCCCAACATTCGAAGTTCGACGTTTCACGTTCGACGTTGGACGTTCATCCCTACTCCCTCGGTGCCTCATCCCTAATTCCCAAGGGTCTTCCCGCTCCCCTGCATTCCACCGCAAGGTTCGGGCGGGTGGCGTTACTCGAGAACCTGCACCTCGGACCCGGAATCGACGCCCGGCGGAACGTCCCCGGGAGAGGCGGCGGAAGGCTGCCGATAGTCCATCAGGACTTGTTCGCCCTTCTCGGGTGCGCCGTCGACGATATCGGCGGTCAGGAAGGCGCCTTTCCGGGCGGGACTGACCTGAAAACGCGCCGTCGCGGCACCCCCGCTTTCGTAGCTGGTCATCGCGCTCCCGGCTTCGACCTGGAACGTCCGGCTCGACCGGATGAGAACGAAGCGCCCCGCCGGATCGACCATGTGGATCGTCCCCACGGGAATCTTCATCTCGCCCGGGTTCGACGCGGAATCCTCGATCGCCTCGTCCTTCTTTTCGCTCTTCAGACTCTGGCAGCCGACCGCCAGCAGAGGAACGGCCAGCCAGACGGCGAAGCGCAACGGGTGTAGGCTCGCTTGCACGACCCGAGGTTGAAGGATGGCGGTGTAAAAATCAAGCGCTCGGCGACACCAATCATGAATCTTTTCATCTACGGCACCCTGCTCGTCCCGAAAGTTCTGGAAGCGGTTACCGGTCTCGACGATCTGGAATCCCTCCCCGCCACGCTGCCTGGCTACGAAAATCGTCGGGTGAAAGGCGGGGACTTTCCCGGGATCGTGAAGGTATCCGGTCGGAGACAAACCAGGAACGGGCCGGAAAGGGGTCTCGGCGTTCCCGGCCGGGTGCTGCTCCGCGTGCCGTCGGAAGCCCTCTCCCGGCTGGACGCCTACGAGGACGCCTTCTACGTCCGAAAGACGATCGAGGCGTCCACCGCCGACGGGGTCGTCGAGGCCGACGCCTACGTCGTGCCGGGCGACCGGGCGGACGAGGTCCTTTCCGACGAAATCTGGACGCTGGAATGGTTCGAGCGCGAAGCTCTGGATCGCTATTGGCACCGTCTCTTCGGGCCTTGAGGAGGGACCCAGTCACTCGAGGTCCCGCCAGTCGCCCTTCAGCACGTAGACCGGTTCGAGGCCCAGAAGTTCGCGCAACCGGGTCGCCACCTCGTGGCTCTCCGCGCATCGCGTTCCGTCGCAGTAAACGACGACGGGGCGGTCCATGGCGGACTGCAGCACGTCCATGTGCTCGAACATGAGATCGCCCCATTCGTCCGTGTTGAGGAGTATGGCGTTCGGAAGGCTGGAGTCCTCGAACGTCTCGCGGGACCGCGCGTCGATCCAGAGCACCTCGTTCGCGGCCGCGAGTTGCTTCGCCTCGTCGAGGGAGATCTGCCAGCGGAGTTCCTCCGTACTCTCAACGACGCGCCATGCGGGCCGCTTCGGATGAAAAAAGGCCGATAGAATGGCGGCGGCGAGGGCCAGCGAAAGTATCGCGCCGATTTGTCTCCCGACTCCCATGTTCACTGAATGGAGAAATAGGCCAGAGGTCTGGCGTAGTTTTCGATTTCGCAGTCGGTCTCGATTCTCACGATCCCCAGCAGGCTCGCGTCGGTGGACTCGGGCGTGAGTTCGAGATCGTAGGCCCGGCCTTCCTCGACGACCACGAGTTCGCACGCAACCCCCTCGCGCTTGCTCTCCGCGCCGAGCACGCGAATCGGTTCGTCGCGAACCACCCGGAACTTCACGGTCTTCGTCGTCGGCTCTTCGCCGACTTTCCAGGAGGTCATGGATTCTTCGATCGTGTAAATCGGTGCGATTCGGATTCTCGTGACCAGAACTCCCGGCCGCACGTCCTGATCCGTGGAGACGACGATCTTCTTTTCGGACGTTCCCCGAAGTTTCGCTGTCTCGAAAATCCCCGTGACGGTCGCGTTTTCCCCCGGCCCCAGACGGTGCCGGTCGACCGAAACCGAAAGACAGGCGCAGTCGCTCTCCAGGCCGGTGATCTCGATCGGTCGATCGCCGGTGTTGGCTACCTCGAACTCCACCTCGACCTCTTCCTGCCCGGCCTCGGCGTCCACCGCCTGGAATCCGGGCGTGAAGACGAGATCGCCCATCGCCCGCTCCTTTTCCACGACGGCGGCTCCGGCGGAAGCATTCCGTTCGGTCGGTGCCGGCGTGCCCCCTTCGGTCGGCGTGAACCAGTGGTAGAGCATGAAATAGATGATCACGCCGGTGACCGACACGAACATCCACGAGGGGAAAACGAGGCGCGCGATTCGCTTGTGACGCTTGAACTTGCCGTGAAAGGCCATCCAGACGAGCCCAACGATGAAGGGAAGGTTCACCACCGCGAGAACGATGTGCGGCAGGAGAATCGCCAGGTACACTTTCCTCGCCACCGGATATTCGGCGGGAAACTCCGTGTGCCCCGTCCCGTAGTGATAGGTCAGGTAGCAAGCCAGAAAGACGGCCGAAGTGATCAGCGCCGACACCATCACCCTCATGTGGGCTCTCGCGCGCCCCGTCCTGATGAGGATGAGTCCGATGATCAGCAGCAAGCCGCTGAGCGCGTTCAGCGCCGCGTTGATCGGCGGGAAGACGCTGTAGTCGATGGAGGCGAAGACGAGCATGGATTACTGAAAATCCGAGGGCTTCAGATCCGGGTTCAGCACCATTTTCAGGTCCCTCTCGAGACGCTCGTACTCGACGTCGCCGCGTTCCTGGTTCATCACGTCGTAGTAGCCGCGGACGTTGGCGTCCCCGTCGACGAGGGCGAGCCGTTGATCGTGGGCGAACTCTCCCTGGGCGGCAATGAGCGCCGGATCGGTGATGTCCTCGGTCGCGTAGAACTTGAACTCGCTCAGCATGTATTTCCGGATCTCCTCGGGATCGCCGGTGAGGAACCACCAATCCTCGGAATCGATGCCCTTGTCTTTCACCCAGGCATTCATCTTCTCGGGGGTGTCCCCTTCCGGATTCACGCTGATCGAGACGAGGTGAAACCGCGGATCGTCCCCGAATTCTTCCTCCAGGGTGGACATGATGGAGGCCATGCCGAGACATCCGGCCGGACAGTCGGTGTACTGGTGCCCGACGACGTAGACCTTGCCGCGAAGCTCCGAGAGCGCCACCTCCCTGCCGTCCCGGTTGACGGCCTCGAGATCGGTTTCGAGGCGCGCGAGGTGAGGCGGACGCCAGTTCTCGAACTCGTAGTCGCTCCTCGCCAGATAGGCCCGGGTCACGAAAATGGACCCGAACGCAATCACGAGACACACGCCCGCGATGGAGGCCCACCAGGCAATGAGTTTCTTTCGGACGGTATCGGAATTTTCGTTCTCCATGGCAGAGGGAATTTACGTTGGGCTCGACCGTTCAGGTCCAAGCAATGTAGGAGGCCAGCATCATCGCCGGCAGATAAATCAGGGTGTAGAAAAACAGGGTTCGGGCGTCGCGTCGATCGCCGGTACGTCGGAAGCGGAATGCCAGCCAGACCATGATTCCCCCGAGGAGCCCGCCTCCGAGCGACCCCCACCAAGCCATGATCGGGGTCAGAAGCGGGAAAAGGACGCCCAGCAGGACCAGGCAGGCCGCGAAAAACAGGGCGATGCGCGCGGTCTTCGCTCCGCTTTCGTCGTTGTTGGACCACATCTTGAAACCTCCCTTGGCGTATTCCTCCCGGTACATCCAGTTGATCGCCGCGAAGTGGGGCAGTTGCCAGAGAAAGAGCAGCGCGAAAAGAAACAGCGCTCCGAAGGTCGCGAAGGACCGGCCGCCGGCCGCCCAGCCAATGAGCGGGGGGATCGCCCCGGACACGGCGCCGACCACCGTGTTGAACGAAGAAACCCGCTTCATGGGGGTGTAGACGAAAAGGTAGGTGAGCAAGGTTGCCGCCGCCATCGCCGCGGCGGGAACGTTGACCTTGACCCCGAGGTGGATGATTCCGAAGGCGGCGAACAGCCAGGCGATTGCGAAGGCCATCGGCTTGGGCATCCGGTTCGCGGGAAGTGGCCGGTCCGCGGTTCGCCGCATCCGGGCGTCGACGTCGACCTCCATCAACTGATTGAACGCGGCGGCGCCGAAGGCGGCGAGCACGGTTCCCAGGAGCGTGTCGAAGAAGGTGCTCCAAAGAAACGATCCGTCCGACTTCGTCGCCACGAGATACCCGAACAAGGCCGTGAGGACCACGAGAATGCTGAGCCGGGCCTTCGTGAGCGCGAACAGATCCTCCCGCACGCGCCGGAAGGGGCCCGACGAGGCCTGCGCTGCGTCTGCGGGTTGGGGGTCTGCCATCACTTCGTCCGAAAGACGGAACCTAATCGCAAGATCAGGATTTGGCGAATGGTGGCTCGGCCGCCCTGCCGCGCCACGCTTTCACGAGAAACACGAAGGATACCGCCAGGATGGCGAGGCCGTTCAGCACGTGAAAATTGGTTACCCAGAAATCCTTTTCCGTCGCGATCACCGTCATCCCGAGCAAGGCCTGGCAAAGCAGCAAGCCGAGGACGACGGCCAAGTGCCCGACCGCCCGACCGTCGCCGTCCCCCCGGTGCCGGACGCAGCGCAGCCACATGGCGAGCGCGGCGACAAGCAGGCAGACGGCGGTGAACTTGTGGAAGAACATGAGGGCGACGATCGGTTCGTCCAGGGGCGGGATCCATTCTCCCCGAGTCTTCAGAATACCCGTGTCGGCCAGTCCGTGACGGTGGAAATGCCGCATCGAAGCGCCCACGATCAGCTGAAGCGAAGTCATCGCCACCAGAACGATCCCGCTGAAGCGGGCGAACCGAATCAGGGAAGAGCGCCCGGCGAGGCCGTTGTCGCCCCATTTGGTTCCCGCCGCCATCACGATCAGGATCAACAAGCAGAAGAAAACCTGGGCGAGGCATCCGTGGATCACCGCGAAGGTGTTGGATATTTCCGTCACCCGCAAGCCTCCCAATATCGCCTGGATCGTGACCAACAGCAGTGCCAGGGCGGAAAGCTTTTCAATGAGCCGCCACGACCTCCACCGCCAGCTCCAGACGAGCCAAGCCGTCGGCAGGAACGCAAGAACCGTTCCCGCGAGCAGGAGACGGTTCTTCCGGACGACATCCACGCGCTCCGCGCCGGCGGCCACGAAGACGCCGAAAACGATGGCCAGGGCCACCACCAGCCCAAGCAGTTCGAAGGCCCGTTTTCCGGAGTCGACGTAAACCCACCCGAAGAGAACCAGCACCAGCACCCCGACCCAGGTCGCCAGCAGACGATGGCTGTGTTCCAGGAACGGAACCATGTGGCGAAGCCAGCCGTCGGGATTGATCGAGCCCAGGCTCAACGGCCAGTCGGCGAAGGCCATTCCGGCCATCTTCGTGGTGGTCGCCGCTCCCCACCAGATCAGGAGCACGGCGAAAAAGGCGACGACCTTGGTGAAGTGCCGGAACGCACGTCCCTCTGACCTCCCTTGGTTCATTCGATGGCGAAGACGCTCCGGCAGCCCCTATGGCTAGCGCAGGCGGAAAAAGGCGCGATCTCGGCGGGAATTCCGCGCTTCGTCCGCATTCGGATGCTTGGCTACTCCTGCGGCAGCAAGGGGTTCTGCGCCGCGTACCATTCGTCGAACTCCTCGCCGCTGACGGCCCTCACGTAGGCGACCATCTGCGCATGCCCCGCTCCGCAAAGCTGGGCGCAAACGATGTCCCATTCGCCTTCCTTCTCCGCCTCGAACCACATCGGAATCTCGGCCCCGGGAATCGCGTCCTGCTGGCTGAACATCGGAACGATCGCCAAGCCGTGGATCACGTCCTTCGACGTCACCTGAATCACCACCGGGCGGCCCACCGGAATGACGAGTTCGTTGATCGAGACGAAATCGTCCGTAGCGTTCGGATCCTCGGCCACAAGTCCCACCGGGTTCGCACCGCTAAGACGATCGTAGCCCGTCAGCCCGACCTTCTTGTCGGCACCGGCGTAGTGGAAACTCCAGCGAAACTGCTCGCCGACGGCGCGGAGATTGACCACGTTCTCGCCGACGGGGCGCTCCTGCTTGTCGGCGCGTTTCGCCCACAGGGGAAAAGCGAATCCCAGAAGGAGGACCACTTCCACGATCACGACGCCGACTTCCACGTGGAAGGAGAAGTGAGACGTGATTCCTTCGTATTTCGCTTTGGGGCTTTTCTTCCGACGGAATCGGTAGATGACGAAACCGAGAAACATGCTCCACCCCACGAAAAGAATCGCCATGAACCAGTGCACCGCCGCCAGCATGTGATTGCCGACATGGCCATGCTTCGAGGCAATTTCGTGCATGCCCACAATGTCATTAATCCACTCGATCATACTGTTTCTGCTTTCTCGAAATTAGGCCGGCCTCCTGCCCCGTCGCCTTCGCCGGGAACTTCGTCCGCGAAACACTTCGAGCGTTTCGCCAGATAGACGATGAAACTGAAAAAGCTCGCGAGAACGGCCAACAGCACCGCGAGCATCAAGCCGATGGCGGAGTTGGCGGCCAGCAGGGATTGCCCTTCCGCCCCGCTCATGCACTTCGGACAGGCCAGATAGAAAGTTTCCAGGGTAGCGGTCATCGTCGACAAATAGAATTCGGTCATTTCAGGTAATTACGTCCTTGGCCTTTTTCAGGAAACGGACTCCGTAGACCAGCAGCAGCACGCCCCCGACCAGGCTGAGCCAGCCCATCGGTTCGAACATTCCCGGCAGCCCCGGAACGAGAAGGCACCAAGCCGCGAATCCCAACGCGAAAACCGCGGCGATCAGAATGAAACCGAGATGGAAATACTTCAACGACATGGGCTAGGGCTCTTCGGTCAATCTTCCCTTCGTGGTCTTCAAGGTCCCGAACTGCTCGTCGATGGGGTCGAACTCGTGCATCAAGGTGAGGCTCATCATCCCAACGAAAAAGATGAAGGTGAAGAGAAGCAGCTTGTAGACCAGTCCCCTCTCGTGGTTCAGGTGCATGAAGATGAGCGCCACGAGACTCGCTTTCGTACCGGCTACCCCGAGGCCGAGCACGAAGTCCGAAGGCGTGGGCCCGGGAGGACCGAAGTCGAGCGGCTCCCAGATGCCCAGGAGCAGAGTGATCCCCGTGAACACGAAGAGGGCGAGGCCCACCGCGGTGTAGGTTTTCTTGTGCTTGCCCCAGTCGTGTGCTGCGTCTGACATGATTCGGAAAGGAAATACGGATGCTTCGGGAAAATCCGGTTAAAGAAGGTACATGAGAGGAAAGAGGAAAATCCAGATCAGGTCGACGAAGTGCCAGAAAAGCCCTCCCACCTCGACCCGGTTCGCGAGATGCTCCGGATTCTTCAGATAAAGCTTTTTGCCGAACACCACGAAGAAGAGAAGCACCAGCGCGCCGCCGACCACGTGAAGACCGTGGAGGGCCGTCATCGTGAAGTAGAGGGCGTAGTAGTTTCCGTAGCGGGGACCGTGATTGCCCATGAACTTGATCTGATCTCTGGGAACGGTGATGGTGTGCTCGTCCCCGTGGTCGTCCTCGGCCTCCGCTTCCCCGGCCGGCGCTTCGCCGGAATGGTCTTCCTCGCCGTGCGCCCCGCCGTGGCCACCGACGTGCACGTTCTGAAGATTCAACACATGCCCCCGCAGCATTTTTTCCGGGATCGGCTTCGACTCGTAGTAGTCCTTCATCTTCTCGTACTCCTTCAACTGGGCGGCGAAAAACTCCCGCTTGGCCGATTCGTCGCCGATGACGTCCCAGACGATGGACTCCCGCTGTTTCTGGGGCAGAACCAGTTGCATGTCGACTTCGTGCACTTCGAACTCCACGTCGTCGCCGATCAACTCGCCTTCGATCCGGGGCCCGTCCCGATAGCTGAGGTTCGAGTCCGAATGCCCCGCGATTCTTCGGGGACTTGCCTCGATCCGAAACGGCTCCTCGGCCGTCAGGGTGACCGTCGTCTCCACCGAGAGGGGCGCAGGGTTCCCCGCCTCCAACTCCGAACGGTACCGCTTTCTCTCCGCCGTGATCTCGGAAGCGACCGCTCGGCGGTTTTTATGGAACCAGGACTTGAACTCCGACCGCGAAGCGATTTCGGCGTCTCCGCCTTCGCCGCGACCGGCGCTCACCGTGAATGTCGGAAACGAACCCGAGTCCAGGTCCTTCAGAAAGAACGGAAGCGATCCCTGCAGGCTGAGCCTGACGCTGTTTCCTTCGAAGCGCACCTTGTCCGTATCGCCCACGATCCGGCCTTCCATCACGGAATTGTCCACGAGTTTGATTCCGTGGTGGTGGTTCAGCTTGCTGTTGTACTCCACCGTCTTGATGGCCATGAAAACCACGGCGCAGGCCACCACCGAATACATGTAGACTTGGTATCTTCGCCAGTTTCGCTCCTTGAGGGCGACCCAGGCGAACACCACGCCCACGCTCGAAGCGATCAGAACGAGGGTGTTCACGAAACCGAGCCAGACGAAATCCTTGTGGACGTTGATCCCCCAGGGCCAGGGATTGTCGAGACCGTCCTGAACACCGACGCGGAGGAAGACGTAGGCGGAGAACAGCCCCCCGAAAAGCATCACCTCCGACGCCAGGAACAGCCAGACGCCGAGCTTGGCGTTGTACAGGCCGGTGTCCCGCCTCGGCGTCACTTCGTAGGGTATCTCCATGGTGGCTATCGACTTTCTTCGTTGAATCTCAATCTGGTTGGTGACCGTTCCCGTTTCAGGCGGTGGCCGGATCGGACGGTTCGGCCTCGTCCGCCTCTTCCGCGTCGGCGGTGGCGATGGCCGGATCGCTGGCGAACTGCGGCGTGAAATCCGTCTCGGCCCCCGGAACCGAATACTCGTAGGGCCCGCGGTAGGCGACCGGCGCGGTGGCGAAATTGCCGTGGGGCGGCGGCGTGGGGGTCGCCCACTCCAGGGTGGTGGCACCCCACGGGTTGTCGTTTTCGACCTTCTTGCCGACGAAGACGCTGATGAACAAGTTGATGATGAAGGGAATCTGCGCCACCGCGAGAAGCCAGGCGGCCCCCGAGGTGATGATGTTCAGGTCGACCATCCGAAGCGGCGCGTCGGCTTCGATGATCCTGAAGAATTCGCAAACGTTGGCCAGCCACGTGTTCGCCTCGAAATAGATTTGATTGGCGATTTGCTCGTAGGCCTTGCCTCCGTCGAAGGCGCGGCGGTGGAATCCGGCCATGCCCTGCACGAACATCGGGCTGAAAATCAGATTCATGAACAAGAGGGAGGGCCAGAAATGGAGATGCCCCAGCCAGGTGCTCATCATGCGCCCGGTGATCTTGGGGAACCAGTGGTAGATCCCGGCGAACAGCCCGAAAATCGTTCCGGGAGCGACGACGTAGTGAAAGTGCCCGATCACGTAATAGGTGTCGTGCAGGTGGAGATCCGGCAGACTGAAAGCCAGCGGAAGTCCCGTCAGCCCGCCGATGCCGAACATGGGAATGAAGGCCGTCGCGAACAGCATCGGCACGTTGAATCGAATCGACCCCCCCCACAACGAGATGAGCAGCGAGGTGATGAGAATGACCGACGGAATCGAGATGATCACCGTCGTGGTCTGGAAAAAGGTCGATATGGCCGGCCCCATTCCGGTGAGGTACATGTGGTGCGCCCAGACGATGAACGAGAGAAACCCGAGAGCCATGACCGCGTAGACCATCGTCTTGTAGCCCCACAGCGGCTTCCGGGTGTTGCACGGTATCACCTCGCTGACGATGGCGAAGGCCGGTAGAATCAGCACGTAGACCTCCGGGTGCGCGAGAAACCAGAAGAGGTGCTGGTAGAGGAGCGGGCTCCCTCCCCCGGCGGCGTCGAAACTGGCTCCGCTGATGTTGAGTCCGGTCGGGACGAAGAAACTGGTTCCGGCAAGGCGGTCCATCAGCTGCATGATGGCGGCGACCTCCAGCGGCGGAAACGCCAGCAGGAGCAGGAATCCGGTGACGAGCATGGCCCACACGAAAAACGGGAGGCGCATCCAGGTCATGCCGCGGCACCGAAGGTTGATGATGGTGCAGATGAAATTGACCGCGCCCAGCAGCGAGGAAGAGATCAGGAACACCATGGCCACCAGCCATTGGGTCTGCCCGGTCCAGAAAAGGTCGCCGAAATGCAGGTCCGTCGTCGTCGCGAGCGGCGAGTAGTTCGTCCACCCCACCTTGGCCGCCCCGGAGGGAAGGAAAAAGCTGACGAACATCAACGCTCCTCCAAGAAGGTAGAACCAGTAGCTGGCCATGTTGAGCCGGGGAAAGGCCATGTCCGGCGCGCCTATCTGCAGAGGGGTTACGTAATTGCCGAAGGCCCCGAAGGCGAGCGGGACGATGCCGAGGAACACCATGATCGTGCCGTGCATGGCACCGAACATGTTGTAGAGGTCCGGGGTCACTTTCCCCTCGTCGTCCAGCCACGCCTGGAACCACGGCAGGTCGGCCAGCATGGGCACGGGACGGTCCGGATAGGCGATGCTCCACCGCATCACCATCATCAGGAAGAACCCGAAAGCCAGGAACACGAGCGCGGTGAACCCGTACTGCAGGCCGATCGTCTTGTGATCGGTCGAGAAAATGTATTTTCTCCAGAACGGAATCTCATGATGATCCTGTTCATCATGCGACTTTCCGTGTGTTTCTGCCGTTGCTGCGCTCATGTCGTCTTGAGAAAAATATCGCGATCGCGAATCAATCAGCGATTCCTGCCCGAATCAAATTCTAACGTTTCAAAAACCGTCTCACTCCTCCTCCGCCGCCGCGTCTTCTTCCGCCGCGCCGGCGCCTCCGTCGTCCGCGGCCTCTTCTTCCGCCGCCGCCTCTGCTCCGCTCTCGTCCGGCTCGCCATCGTCGGCGGGTTCCGCCGCGCCGGCGCCTCCGTCGTCCGCGGCCTCTTCCCCGTCCCCTACGGGCTCGCCCGTCTCGAGATCCACTTCGGGACCCGGGAGGTCGGCCTCCGCAGGGATTTCCTTCAGTTCGGCTTCGGTCCAGGGAGTTCCCCGTCCCCCGAACTCTTCGCGGGCCGCCTCCATCATCTCGGTAGTCACTACGCCGTCTTCGCCCTCGGGGAGACTCCCGAATTCACGACGAATGTAAGTCGTCACCTGCGCCAGCTTCTCGTCGCTCAGGCTGCCCCATCCGGGCATGAGCTGGTTGTAGGTCTGACCCGCCACCGTAAAGGGGCCGTGAGCGCCCTGCAGCAGGATCGCCCCGAGGCGCTTGGTTCCCTGGTCCACCCACTCGGACCCGAGGAGAGGCGGAAACTGCCCCGGCATCCCGAGACCGGAAGACTGATGGCAGGCGACGCAGTTTCCGTAAACCCGTTGGCCCTCGCTCATCCACTCTTCGATCCAGGCGACGTCCGCAACGACCTCGTCCTCGTCGCCGAGCGTCGGCCTGGGCGCGGGTTCGTAGCCCCGCGTCATGTAAATGCTCGAGCTGAAGCCGGGGCCGTTGAGGAAAAGGGGCCCGAGCTGGGCGCCTCCCAGGATGAGAATCAGCGCGGAGACAACGAACACGGCGACGCCGACCCCGCCCTTCTCTCCCGGCAGGAGCGGGAGCTCGCGGCGCACCGAATCGTGCAGGTCCGCCGCGCTGACGGACCCTTGTTCGTAGTCGATGTTCTGGTCTTCTGGGCTATCCATTTGGGAGGTCTCTTCGATGGGAGAAAGGCTTCAACCTCCGGTTTTCAGTTCGGAGGGCAATTTCTGATCCTTCTTCAGGGACAGGAGGTAGTCGACGAGCGCCTGGGCTCTATCGGTCGGGACCGGTTCCTTGCCGTAGGGAGATTCCTTGTAAAGGTGCTTGTAGGCGGGCATCCCGCCGTCGCGATCGAGACTTCGGGGATCGTAGAGGTGGCGGTGCATCGTCTCGCGATCGGTGATCCGGTGACCGACGTTCGAAAGATCCTGGCCGATTCTCTGGTAGCCCAGCAAAGCGACTCCCTCGTTGGCGTAGTCGCTCGGGCGGGTTTCGCGGGCCAATCCCTCCTCCTCGCGGCCTCCCCATCCGGGCCTCCACATGTCCGGACCCGCGTAGGTCGGTCGCACCACCTGCGTGTGACAGTAGGCGCAGCCCTCCGCCGCGTAGATCTGGCGACCGTAGTCGCTCGCCCCGTGACGCTGCATCGCCGGCGTCGGATACCGGGTGACGCCACCTTCGACTTCGTCCTCCTCGGAATAGGCCACCGGCGCGGCGTTGGACATCGACACGAAGGGAACCACCACCAGCAGAAGCCACGGCACGAAGAACGCCGCTGCCAGGCCGCCAATCAGTTTCCAAAACGTGGTTGAATTCATAGGTCTGTTCCGGTCGGTCGATCAACTCAGGCCCGCGGCCGCCCGCGCGCTAGGCGCGGTACCCGGCGCCGAGTGAAGCAAGGTCGGTCCCGCCGATTTCCGCCCCTTTCCGGCGAACATCAGGGCGAGCTGGTAGAGAAAAATAAAATTGGAGAACGAAATCAGGGCCCAGGCCAGGCTGCGTCCCACCACGTAGGCGCCGGCGTTGACGAAGGAGGTGGAGAACGCCTGGTTCCACTGGGCCACGCTGCCGCCCTGGGCGATCCCACCGACGAGCATCGTCACGACGAGAGTCGCGATGCCGTAGGTGCTGAACCAGAAATGCGTCCGGATGCCTTTTCCCGAGGGCCATTCCGCGCCGGTCACCCGGGGAACGATGAAGTAGATGGCCCCGAAAACGGTCATCGAGAAGAACCCGTAGACGGCCAGGATGTCCAGACCGACCACGAAATGGCTGAACTGCAGGTTTCTGCCGAAAAAGAAAGTCGAACTCATGGCGGCCAGAACCGCGTAGACCGCCAGCATCAGCATCCCGAACACCGTGAACCGGAGAGAGGGGCTGTATTCCCAGAGCTTGGTGCGTCCGCGAAGCGTCAGCATCAGATTGGTCACCGTGGCGACGATCGCCAGGAGAATGAAAATGGCCGCCGCGCTGCTCACCGCCGGCATCCAGGCCGGGAACGGCCCGCCCATGTAGCGCGAGAACCCCGTCCAGCCCGCGAGGATGGCGAGAAGCCAGAAGCTGACCCGGGCCAGCGGGTAGCTGTAGATCGGACGTCCCGCGATCTTCGGAATGATGAAGTAGGCAATCGCGAGAGCGAGGGGGGCCATCCAGAAGTAGATCAGATTCGTGATGTACCAGGCGTCGATGCCGGCCCCCATGACCGGCGCGGTTTCTCGTCCGATCAGGATGTTGGCGGTGAGGAAAATCCAGGGAAACCAGACCGCCGCGCCGACGACGTACATTTCCGAAATATAAACCGAAGAGGTGCGGCGGACGCGGAACATCGGGATCAGCCAGACGACGAGCAGGGCGTACGACAGGAACAGCACGGGCCAGATCCACGCGGGAAAGTCGAGCAGCGGAATCGATCGCCCGAAACCGAACCAGACGCTCAGCACCGCGAGGGTCACGCCCGCGTTCCAGACGTGCCCGACCACGATGATGGTCGTGGCGTGCCGCACCGGGGTCCGCGTGAGGCGCGCCATCAGCCAAAGCATGATGCCGATGCCGGCCTGCATGGCCCATCCGTAGACGAGCGCGTTGAGGTGGGCCGGAAAAAGCCGCCCGTATCCGAGGAACCCGAACTCCTCCCAGAGACCCGGAACCCGCAGTTTCAAGGCGCTTACGAATCCCAGCAGAGTCGCCACGAGCAGCCAGGCGGCGGCGCTGGTGAAGAAGAACATCACGGGAAAGCGAGCGGAGCGGTCGATTTCCGCTCTTTCTCTAATTTCTTCCGGGCTGGGTTGTGGCAGGGTCATGGAGTCGCTTTCGGGTCTGGCCGAAGATTCGCCGGCTCAGCGTTCGGGTTGCTCGGATTCCTCGGGTTGCTCGGGTTCCGCCGCGTTCTCGTCGGCGGCGTCTTTCGCCGCTTCGTTCTTCGCGGGAGCGCTGTCCCCGTCGGAATCGGCCGCTTTTTTCGCCTCCGCTTCCGCGGCCGGCGGCTGCTTGCCGGGATCGGGCGCTTCCGGTTTCGAATCCGGCGGCGTCTCGCCTTCGGCGGGTGTTTCGGCGGGAGCTTCTTCCGCGTCCGGCGTTTCGGCCGCGGGCGCTTCCCCGGATTGCTGGGCCTGCTCCAGAAAAGTGGGCGAGCCGGGAACCGCGACCTCCGTCTTGATGGCCTTCGTGGGAGACTCGGCGACCGCTTCCATGGCGGCCTTCAGCTTGGCCTCGTCCAGCATTTCCTCCTGCGCCGCTTCCACTTCCGCCAGATTGCTCCGGCGCTGCTCGACGGTCGCTTCGTCGAACTCGCCCCCGAAGGCCCTTTCCGCAGGCCCCTTGCTCTCGACGAAGCCCGAAAAGATCACCGCCAGGAATCCGAACACCACGAAGATGCCGACGGCTCCGAGGAACAGTTTGGCGCGTCTGCCCGGTGAAGTGCTCGAATCGCTCATAAAGTCGTTGTCTTTGATATTCTCCGGCTCAGTTCACCACGTTCAAGGATTCGTCTAGACGAGGGTCGCGACACGGAAACAAACTGGCCGAACTCAATTGCCTGAGAAGAAAGAATCCGAAGATCCCGGCCACGCTCAGGAAAGCGATCAGGTCGAAAACCCAGGCCCAGGGAATCGTCATCGAAACATCGCCGCTCCCCGCCGTCAGCGAAGGACCCCTTTCCGGTATGATGATCCAGTAGACGTCGCAGACATGCATCACGAGATTCCAGATCGCCACGGCCGAGAGCACCAGCGGAAGCTTCTTGACCTGGCGCAGCAGCAGAATCCCGAAGGGGATGAAGAAATGCCCCGCCACCAGGAAAGTGATGGTGTAGGCGTTCCAGAACTCGGTGTTGCGCGTCAGGTAGAATTTCGTCTCCTCGGTGATGTTGGCGTACCAAATCAGGAAGTACTGGGAGAAGGCGATGTAAGCCCAGAAGACCACGAAGGTGAGCATCAACTTGCCCATGAGGTGGTAGTGCTCCGTGGTGACGACGTTCTTCAAATAACCCGCTTTCCGCAGGCCCGTGAGCACCAGAACGAGGACGCCCATGGAGTTCAGGGCGCACCCCGCGAACAGATAGACCCCCCACATGGTCGAGAACCAGGCGTAGTCCAGCGCCATCAGCCAGTCGAACACGAGAAAGGTCCAGGCGATCGCGAAGAACGGAAGGAAGCCGCAGCTCCATCGCCGCATCCATCGGAACCACTTGGGATCGCCGTCCTTGTCGAGCTTGATGGACCAGCCTCTCATGGTCAGCGCGATTCCCGTCAGCACGACGAAGTAGAAAACGTAGCGCAGATACCAGAACCCCTCGTTGAGATAGCCTCTTTTCGCGAAGAGGAGGGTCGCCTTTTTCAGGAAGTATTCGTCGGTCAATTCCTCGATGACCGCCTCGTCCGAAAGATCGTGTTCCGCCAGCCGATCCGCCCGGGCCTGCAAACTGTCCGTCCTTTTCCGGAAGTGGGCCCGGTGGCCGGGGCTCGGGGACTCGATCGCTTCGAATTCGGCCTGCGCCGCGGCGAGCTCTTCCCTGGCCTCCTCGAGTTCCGCCGCCTGTTCGGTCTGGTACTGGGTCTTGTGCTCCTCGGCCATCTCGGAGGCAACCTCCAGGGCGGCCTGGCGCTCCGGAAACCACTCCCAGAGGGCGTCCCGGAAACCCAGCTGCGGAATCAGGAAGGGAATTCCCAGCAGAAGCATGAATGGAATCAAGCTGGCGAGATTCTCCATGAGCCGCCGAATCACCGTGCCCCATCCCGAATTGGTGGCGTGGTGAAGCAAGGTCCAGAACAGACCGCCGACCGCCAGGGTGAGAAAGAAGACGACCGCGAACAGCCAGCTGTAGCCCATGGCGCCGGCTTTGTCCGGCATCAGGACGCGGAGCAGGAGAAAGAGCAGGGCGAATCCGACACCCACTCCCAAGCACACGACTTTGAGCAGGCCGGGAGTCTTGAGAAACTCTCCGTCCTTGAAGTCGTCGCCGTCTTTCAGTCCAGCCATAGTCTTCGGTAATTATTGAAAAATAGAAAAATCAGTTGCCCGCGGCCGCCTGAAGCGCCCGCACGTACGCCACGATGGCCCAGCGGTCATGGACGTTGACGACCCCGTTGTAGGGGCCCATCAGCCCTTTCCCGTGAGTGATCGTCCAGAAAAGCTGGCCTTCGGGCATCGCGGAGACCCGCTCGTCCACGAGATTCGCGGTCGGCGGAAGGATCCAGTATTTCGACACGATCCCCTGCCCGTTGCCGGACGCTCCGTGACACGGCGTGCAGTTGATCTGGTAGCGCTGCCGGCCGCGCTGGAGAAATGTCTCGTCCAGGACGACCTCTTCCGGAAACCCCTCGCCGAAGAAATCGCCGAACTCCCCGGTGCTGAAGTATTCCGAACCGCGGCCGAAATCGAGACCCGTCCTCCCGTCGTCCTCGCCGTCGCGGGGAAAAGCGTAGCCCATCGGGACCGATCCCTCCACCGGGCGACGGGCCCCGCTGCCGTCTTCGAAGAACGCGCTCGGCTTCTGGTAGGTCACCTTGTACTGATCGTCCATGTCGGGAAAGAGCATGAACGGGGGGTCGGAAAACTTCTCTCCCCGCGGCCCCAGGGCGTAGACCGTCGCGACTACCGCTATCGCCAAAACTATGAAAAACCAACGCATCCTTGAAACTCGGTTCAGTAAGCCACTTCCTCTATTTTCCCGGCCCCGAGGCCCTCGAGAAACTCCTTGGTTTCCTCTCTCCGGAATTTCGGGTCCCGCGACTCGATCACCATGATGAACCCGTCGTCGGAGAACTTCAGGAACAGCGGCGAGTTGAAAAGCGGATGGTTCCACCGGGGAAGCATGATGAAAATCAGCAGTCCGAAAAGGGCGCCGAACGACGCCAGCAGAATCGTCATTTCGAAGGTCACCGGAAAGAACGCCGGGATGGTGAACAAATTCGTCGGCTTGTCCTGCACCACCGTCGGGTAGAGCGACACCTGCGTGTAGAACTGCATGAAGAGAGCCAGGAGCGAACCGCAGATCCCGCCGCCGAGAACCACCGCCGACAACCAGCTTTTCCCGAGTCCCATGGCGTGGTCCATTCCGTGCATCGGATAGGGCGTGTGCACGTCCCAGCGGCGGAATCCGGCGTCGCGGACCTTTTCGGCCGCGTGATAGAGGTCGCTCGAGGAAGCGAATTCCGCGACGTACCCGAAGAGGGCGTTTGAACTGGTTGATGAATCACTCACGGTACCTAACTCGCTGAAATTCCGTCACGATGCTTTCGCCTCCCGCCGCCTCTCGCGCAGCCGCTTCCATTCGGGGTAGTGGGGATCCGACTTCGGCAGGACGCCCTTGATCTCGCTCGCGGCGATGACGGGAAGGAAACGGATGAAGAGAAGGAAGAACATGAGGAACATCCCGAAAGTACCAAGAAACATCAGCTTCTCGACCCATGTCGGCGCGTAGTGCCCCCATTGTCCCGGAAGGAAGTCGCGGGCGAGCGACGTCGGGATGATCACGAAGCGCTCGAACCACATCCCGAAGTTCACGAAGTTCACCACGATGAACACCACCCATAAATTGTTCCGCGCCCAGTGGAACCAGAAGATCTGGGGTGCGATCACGTTGCAGAAGAACATGCAGTAGTAGGCCCAGGTGTAGGGACCCGAGAGAATCCGCAGGTGAAACGCGTCGGCCTCGAACTTGTTCGCCCCGTAGTAGCTGATGAACAGCTCCATGATGTAGGCGTACCCGACGATCGTCCCCGTCAGGAGAATGATCTTCGCCATGTTGTCGACGTGCTTCTTGGTGAAGAGGTCTTCCAGCCCGTAGAGCTTGCGCACGGGCAGCATCAGGGTGAGCACCATGGCGAAGCCTCCGAAAATGGCCCCGGCCACGAAGTAGGGCGGGAAAATGGTGGTGTGCCATCCCGGGACGATCGAGGTGGCGAAGTCGAAGGAAACGACCGAGTGGACCGACAGCACCAGCGGGGTGGAGAGGCCGGCGAGCAGCAGGTAGGCCATTTCGTAGTGGCGCCACTGGCGGTTTCCCCCGCGCCAGCCCAGAGCGAAAAAGCCGTAGAGAAACTTGGGAATCTTCTTCTTGGCGCGGTCCCGCAGCGTGCCGAGATCCGGCACCAGGCCGATGTACCAGAAGATCACCGAGACGGTGAAATAGGTGCCCACGGCGAAGACGTCCCAGAGAAGCGGGCTCTTGAAATTCTGCCAGATTCCGTTGGCGTTGGGAACCGGCGCCAGGAACCAGACCATCCAGAAACGCCCCACGTGAAAGCCCGGAAAGATGCCGGCGCACATCACGGCGATGAGCGTCATCGCCTCGGAAGCCCGGTTGACCGAGGTTCGCCACTTCTGGCGCGTGAGAAACAGAATGGCCGAGATCAGCGTTCCGGCGTGTCCGATACCGATCCAGAAGACGAAATTGACGATGGCCCAGCCCCAGCCGACCGGCTGGTTGTTGCCCCAGACGCCGACGCCGGCGGCCACGAGGTAGACCAGCGTGAAAAGGAGGCAGAGGAAAAGCACCGTCGAAGGGACGAACAGGACCCACCAGATGAACGGCTGGCGGTTCTCCACGATGCCGAAAATCCGGTTCGTGATCCAGCCCATCGACCGATCGTTGAGAACCAGCGGTTCGCGAGCGACGCCCTCCGCTTCGCTCGGGTGCACGGCCGTGTCTTCTGTCGTTGTTTGCGCCATCTTGAGTCACCAACCGTGATTAATGCATTTTCGAAGTCACCGTCCCGACTTTCTCCGCGCCGGGCATCTGCGGATTCGGATTCTTGATCCGCGCCAGATAGCTGGTCCGCGGACGGGTGCCGATATACTTCAAAAGATCGTAGTTGCGAGGATTATTCTTTAACTCGTGGATCTTGTCCTCGGCACTCTTCAAGTTGCCGAACTGGATCGCCCCCGCCCCGCAGGAATCCTGGCAGGCGGTGGTGAAGGAATTCGCCGGAACCTGGACGTCGGGAGAGTCGCGGGCCGTCGCTTTCGCCGCGATCTTGGCGCGGGTGATCCGCTGCACGCAGTAGGTGCATTTCTCGATCACGCCCCGCATGCGCACGGTGACGTTCGGATTCTTCTGCAGCCGTTGCGTCCCCGTGGCGTTTCCGGTCGCCGGAGCGAGCGGACCGAGCTCGAGCTTGTCGAGCGGGCGCTTGTTGTAGTCGTAGTAGTTGAACCGACGCGCCTTGTAGGGGCAGTTGTTGGCGCAGTACCGCGTCCCGATGCAGCGGTTGTAGGTCATCGCGTTGAGCCCGTCTCCCGTGTGCACCGTGGCGTTCACCGGGCACACCGTTTCGCACGGCGCGCTCTCGCAGTGCTGGCAGGCGACCGGCTGCGGGATCATTTCCACGTGATCGTCGTCGACCTCCCGGCGACCGGGCGTGTCCTTCGTCGATTCGGCGCCCGTCGCGTAGTCCAGCGGCGTTCCCCGCGCGCCGACCGTCTCGTGGTCCTTGGGACTGGTAAAATAGCGGTCCATCCGGATCCAGTGCATTTCGCGACCGGCGATGACCTGGTCCTTGCCCACGATCGGGATGTTGTTCTCCGCCTGGCAGGCGATCACGCAGGCGTTGCACCCGGTGCAGGTGTTCAGGTCGATCGTCATCGCCCACTGGTGATGGGGGTCGACCTGGAATTCGTGTCCGGGAATTTGCTTGATCAGCGGACTGTCCGGAGCTTCCGCGTCGGCGTAGTCCACCCCCTTGTACAAAGAGACGTTCTCCGGAATGTGATGATCCATCCCCTGGTGTTGGGCGAAATCGGGCTCCTCCTCGAACATTTCCAGGGTGCCCTCCCGGGCGATGGCCCGCCCTTCCATGCTGTAGTGCTCGGCGGTAAGGGCGAGCGGATAGTTCCTCCCCAGCTTGCGAGGCACCACCCCGGTGACCAGATAGGGTTGGGCGGTGGACATGAGAGGGTAGACGTCGAACCCCGCGCCGCCGCTCACCGAGTCGCTCGCCTTGTCCCCGTAGTAGCCGACGGCCAGACTGACCGCGAAGTCCGCGTGGCCGGGACTCCTGAGGACCGGCGCCGCCACCTTGCGCCCCCCCGCCGACAACTCGACGAGATCGCCGTCCTCCAGACCCAGTTCGTCCGCGGTGAAGGAACTCATCAGCGCCGCGTTGTCCCACGTCAGCTTCGTGATCGGATCGGGCGCTTCCTGAAGCCATCCGTTGTTGGCGAAGCGGCCGTCGTAGGTGGCGCCGCTCACCGTCAGGGCCACTTCCAGGCCCTCGGGATGCGGGAGGTCGGCAACCGCGATGTCCGAAAGTTGGCCGACCTCGCCGGAGAACGCTCCCGCCTCCAAAGAAGTCCCCTCGGCGAAACCGTCCCGCAGAGCCACCGTCCAATCCTCGCCTCCGACCTCCTCGAAAGTCTGCCGCACCCGGGCCAACACGGCGTTCTCGTCGACTTCGCCGCCTTCCTCGCCTTCCTCGCCTTCCTCGGCGGCAAGAAGGGAAAGCAGAAAGACATTCTCCGAGACGCCGCCCCAGAGCGGATCGATCATCGGCTGCTGAACCGAGTAGACCCCCGAGAGGCTGAAATGATCTCCCCACGACTCCAGATAATGGGTGGTGGGCACGTGCCAAGTGGCGAGCTTCGCGGTCTCGTTCACGTGGTAGCCGAGGTGAACCACCTGCGGCACCTGCTCGAGAAGATCCGCCATTTCCAGATCCGCGGGCGCGTCGAAGGCGACGTCGCCGGCGTTCATGGCGAACAGCGTGTCGACCCCTCCGTCGCGGATGCTCGCGGCGAGTTCCTCGAGGAAACCGTACTCCGGGAGCTGGTGGTCGACCAGCGCGATGACCGAATCGTAGGCCCCGATCGCGCGGTTGATCGCCGCCACCAGGGTGTGGACGGCTTCGTCCTGCCGCCCGCCCGCCACCACCACGGCGGCGCCCGGCGCGGAAGCCAGGTCGGCGGCGCATTCCCGGATCCACTCGAGATGGTAGACGGACTCGACGAGACCGGACGCGACGCCCTCCGCGAGCGACGTCAATTCCCCGTCCTCGAGAGCGGTGCCGAGTTCGCGGGCGATCAGCGCCGCCACCGGCAGCATCTGGGAAGCGGCGACTCGGTAGCGGTGGTCGGCCATGCCGCCCGTCAGCGTGAAGGCGGGCTCGGCCACGTAGAGTCGGCCGGTCTCCTCCCCTTCCCCGACGGAGCGGGTGGCGCTGAACTCGGCGGCCGAATCCTCGCCCACGGGCTCGTAGCCGAGGAAATCGCTGTCGAGCGAAAGGATGCGCTTCGCTCCCGAAAGATTCACCACCGGCAAAACGCCGTTGCCGTACAGATTCGAGGCCGCGGCCCGGGCGCCCTCGCCGCGGAGCGCTTCGTAGCTGTAGATCGCGATGCCGGGATAGGCCTCCCGCACCTCCTCCAGAAGCCGGTTTCGGGTCGGGCTGGTCGACTCGGAGACGAGCATCGCCGTTTTCTCGCCCGACGCGGCCTCCCGGAACGGCTTGAGAAAGGACTCGGCGAAATCGCGGGACGCCGTGGGATTGCCGCCGCTCAGGTACCCTCTGGAGCGGTCCTGGTCGTAGAGATCGAGAATCGATGCCTGGGTGAAGGCGCTGGAACCGCCCCCGATGGCCGGGTGAAGGCGATTGCCGTCGACCTTCGTGGGCCGCCCCTCGTAAGTCGTCACCACCAGGGGCTCGCACCCGAGCCCGCCGAGACGCGGCTTCGCCGTCGAATAGTAGAGGGCCTTGCCGGGAATGACCCACTCGACGTGCTCGTTGTAGGGCACCAGATTCTGCAGCGGCCGGCTGCACGACACGCCGAAGCCGGCCAGCGCCGTGGAAGCGCCCATCAGTTTCACGAAGCTCCGCCGCGAGGTCTCGTCGAGATTCATCTCGGCCGCGCCCCGGGGAAATTCGCGCTCCAGCCATCCCTTGAATTCACTCGAATCCTCGAGCTCGCCCAAGCTTCGCCAATGGTTCCGCGACGCGTCTGGTTCAGCTGGATGTTGCCACTTTCGCTTCATTCGAATACGTATCAATCTCGTCTCTCGCCACGCGCGGCTGCGCTACCGGTGACAGGTCGTGCAGTCCTGCGGCGGCACCACGTCCCAAGCCTCCTGCAAGTGCGCTCCGATCAACTCGCGATCCCATTTCCGGCCGCGGTCGCCCTCTTTCAGATCCACCTCCGAGGCCCCCTTCCGGTGGGCCACGTAGGCGTAGAATTCGTCGGGATCGAGATCCTCCGCGTCCCACGCCAGATTGGTGATCTCATCCAGCGGACGCAGGCTCTTCTCGGGATGCCGATGGCAGTCGAGGCAAAAGCTCATGCTCAGGGACTTCTCGTGATGCACCACCGGCATTTCGTCCACCCTCCCGTGACACTCCACGCAGCTGACGCCGCGGTTCACGTGGACCGAATGGTCGAAATACGCGTAGTCGGGCAGCTTGTGGATCTGCACCCAGCGGATCGGCTCGCCGTCGTAGTTCTCGTAGTCCGGATCCATCGCGCGGCGCAGGGGCTCCAGCGACGGCGCGTCCGCCATGACCTTGCCCGGACCGTGGCAATTCCAGCAAACCTGGGCGGCGGGCACGTTCGAATGGGGCGAATTCTCCACGAAGGTGTGACAATAGCGGCAGTCCATCCCCAACTGACCCGCGTGAAGCTGGTGGTCGAAGGGAATCGGCTGCTGCGGCATGTAGCCGACGCGCGAGTATTTCGGTGTGAACGAGTACCAGGCGACGGCCACCACGCAGGTCCCCAATGCGCCGAGACATACGATAATTTTGAACGCAAGAAGGTTCGTCCACCGTGGAAAAATGTTGCCCATTTTGATGCGAAGACGCCCCACTTAATCGCTTGTGAAAAATTTCACAAGGAGTTTTTGAACGAAAATCGAACGGAAAACCCGAGAGTTTCCCGGAACCGTAAAGCATGGCGAATTCCACGAGACGCCGCCGCCGAAAAGGCCCGTCCGCAAGCCGCCGCCGATCTAGCCAACGGGCGCGATCCGTCCGAATTTCTCACGAATCCCGCTACAAAATCGCCGGTTGGCCGCCGGTTGGCCGTTTAGCGGGTAGCTTTGTGGCTGTTTAGCGCTTCCGCTGTCCGCGCTTGGACGTTGGACGTTGGGTCGTCCAAAGTTTTGGGGCTCGAACTCCCTGCTCAAGGACGGAACTCGCTGATCTGCCCGTTGTAAGGATTCACCTGGAGGCAGACGTAGTTGTCGGGGTCGTTGGTGTTGATCGCGCCTTCCCCCTGAACCAGCGTGAGATACCACGTATCGTCGTCCTGGGACCGGAAAGGGAGATCGGTGGATCCGTCGGGGCGGAACCTGAAAGAAACGTAGTCGGTGTCCACGAGTGATCCGCCGGACCCGACGGGAGCCTCGTAGCGTCCCTCTCTCGGCGAGGTGAACCCGAATTGCTTGTCGACCTTGGACGAGTTCGCATTCGACTGAAGCAGGGTGCTGAGATTTTCGTGAACGGCCACCGGTGCCCGGATCCGGAAGAAGCTGCTGATCGGCGCCATCTCGCCTTCGATATTGTACTGAAACAGCTGAAAGCCGCGGAATCTCTCCTCGGTCTCGGCGGCGCTGGCGTCCGCCAGTTTGAAGAACCGCACCTCGACGTCGGCGCTTTTCGAAACGGCGTTCTGCTGGGCGAGCGTCAGCTGGTTCCGCAGAACCGTTCCCTCCCCCGTCAGGGTATTCGCCGTGATCAGGCTGAAGAGATTCGGCGCCGCGAATGCCATCAGCAGCCCGATGACTCCCAGAACGACCATCAGTTCGATCAGCGAAAACGCGGACCGTTGTTTGGAATGGATATCGATCATTGGCACAAAATTCTAAAATTCAACTTCCCCACTTGGAACTCCGCATCATCACGATGGAGCTGAAAACCTTGTAGTTTATGTTCTTCTCGTTCATGAATTCGGCGAGGGTTTCGAGGTCTTTGTCGTACTGCGAGGTGTTGCTGAACAAGTTCGGCGGCAACACCTCCGGCATGGTTCCCCCGCTCTCCAATCGGACCGCGGCGGTTTCGTCGATGGCCACCATGGTGGCCCGGAGCAACGGAGGCACCTGCTGGGTGAACTTTTCGAAGTCCTCGGGGTTCTCGTAGCTCTCGCTGCTGCCGTTGGAGTCGTAGGCGTATTTGGACGCGATCGCACTATAAGTCTCGCGTCTCGATCTGCCCACGGAATCGAGGGAATCGCGGGGCGAGACGACCAAGGTCACGATGTTCTCGGCGAGAGGATTGAGGTGCGACTCGAAGTCGCCCACTCCGATGTTCATGGCCTGCTTGTACCATTCGGTGAACTCCTGCGGCCGATTCTCGCTTCGTTCCCTCTGTCCATCCTCGAAAATCTGGTTTGCCTCCGCCGGCGGACGAAACTCCATCAGCCGAAATCGGTAGCGATCCTCCGATTTGACGAAGCTTGGCTTGAAGGCGCGATCATGCCCGAACGCTACGAAATAGCCGCGGCCGTTGAATAAACTGTTCAGGTTCCGGTAATTCGTCGAAAATCCGAGCGGCGCTTGGAAAAAGACCGCGTGGCCGACCGGTTCCTGCGAGCTTCCCCTTGGGAGCTGTTGCCTTGTCTGACCTTCGTTGAGCGAGATAAAATGCAGCTCCGAAGTCTTGAAATAGCCGTCGACCAATCCGTCCTCGTCCTCGTCCTTCAAATCCCAGTAGGTGTTGAGCGACGCCTGGCCGATGTTCTTCGTTATCAGGTCGAAGGCCACCCTGGCTTCGCGGAACTGACCGATCCGGTTTTCGGCGAAAGACCAGCTCTTCTGAACCTGGTCCAGCAAAATCGTCAGCATCAGCATGAGAACCGACAGGATCCCCATGGCGACGAGCAATTCGATCAGCGAAAATCCCTTGTTTCCGGCTTGAGGGGAAAGTTTCATAATCTAGTTTTCGTTCGTGAAGTCCTGGCCCATCTTGACAACGATGCTCTGGTAGGTCGAAATCAACGATCGCGTCTCCTCCGAACTCCAGTCGAAATTCTCACCCAGACCGGAAACCGGAGCGACTTCGATGATGACGGGCTTGACGTAGGGATTCACCTCGTTGCCTCCGAAGGTGAACCCCTCGTAGTCCCCCGCCCCCACGCTTTCGGGAGCCTTGGACGCGCCGATTGTAATGCGGGCTGTATAAATGTGTTCGAAACTTCCTTCGATATCGGAACCCCCTCCCTTGGCAAACCCCAGTTCCTCGCCCTGGGCGTCGTAGTAAACTTCCATATCGTCGTATTCGTCCAACAACGACCCGCCGGTCTCGTCCTCGAACGGAGTCATTTGAAGTTCGTTCAACAGCTGCTGGTGAATCCGGCCGATGATCGCCTTGTCCCCCGCCTCGCGCATGGTTTCCATCCCCTGCGGAATGAGACCCAGCAACGTCACCACGGCGATCGCGGCGATCGCCATCGCAATGGTCACTTCCACCAGGCTGAAGGCTCGGGAGGGACGGGGCTGTCGGGTTTGCATAATCATGAGCATGTCCTTCGGAAATGTCCTTCGGAAATATCCTTCGGAAATATCCTTCGAAAGTATCCTTCGGGATACCGTGTTTCGGTTACGGAGCGAATCTCTTGGGATTGACCACCCGAAAACGGTAGAAATCGTCCAGCGTGACCGGGGAGTCGACTCCCGTTTCGGCGAAGTTGGGAATATCCGGATCGTTGGGGTCGACGTACCGCTCCACGATCGACGATCCGCGGTACTCGGCTTGGACGGTATCCGTTTCCGGACGCCACTCCGAGTAGCCGCCGTCATCGTCGCGGCGGGCCTGCTTGATCACCTGCGCCCGAAAATGAACCTGGAAGGTGTTCGACTTGGTGGTGAGCCGGTTGTGGATGTTGGTGTAGGGCCGCTCTCTGGAGTTGTCGCCCACTAGCGAATGATCTCTCCAGTACTCGCCGCTTTCCATTTGTTCCACGGTGGGGGTGTAGGTGCCCATGGATCCCCTGCTCCCCATCCCCAGTCGGGTGGAAACTTCTTCCGGCATCAGGTGCATTTCGCAAATCTCCGAGGCCGACTTGAAGATTTCGCTCCCCAGATTAAACCGGTTCCTGAACAGTTCCAGAGTCTTGTCCTCGACGATCGCGGTGCGCAGACGGAAATTTTGTATGAACCCCCCGCGTGGGCGGTCCCGCCAGTGGTACCCGCGACCGCGGCCGCGACCGTGCTTGTAGTCGCCATGCAAGTCGCTGGGGACGGTTAGCATGAACTCCGAACGGAACACCCCTCGCAGCGCGGTATTGCGCTCGATATGGAGAAACGGCGCCATTTCGTAATTCATGTTGACCTTGCCCGCCGTGGAAAGCGGTTCGCTGATCGCGTACGGCTCCACGATGGGCATCCAGAAGAGATCCATGACCAGGTGATCCGGGGGATCCTCCGCGCCGGGGTGGCTATCGTAGCCGTTGCCCTCGACGTCGGGGCGGAAAAGCAGCGTCTGCCACGGCTTGTTGTCTTCGCCGCCGGTCGGCAGCGACCCGAACATCCCGGGTCCCGAAACGATCCGGTTGGGCGAAAAATACGCCGGCCCACCCGCCTCGGCCTTCTCCGGGTGGCTGAAATAGGGGAACTCCCCGAAGTTGCGGCGCCTCTCCCAGTAATGCACCACCTCCTGGGTGAACTTGGTTTTCAAGGCATGCGTGTTTCCTTCGTCGGGCTTGTTGATGTAGGGACCGTCGATCATGGTCCCTGCCCCGTTGTCGAAGTCGCCGTAGAGCTGCACGTCCTCGGACCTGTCGGTGGCGAAGGCCAGCGGGATGCGGTTGTTGTACGGCTCGGTATTACCTTGCCTGGACTTCGGGAGGTCCGGGATGATCAGGTATTCCTTGTCGCTGGCCGGATTGAAGCCGGCCATGCCGACACCATCCGCGTTGGTCAGGGAATGCGCTCTCGGAGCACTGTCCCACTTCCGGTGCTTCTGGAAGTAGGGTTCGTCCACGGTGATTCGCTTCCGGGAGGCGACAACCCTGGCGTCGCCGTGGGTGATGGCCACCGACTGGACGATGTCCCCGCCATGCAAGTAGAGACCGTTCCAGCGGAGCGCGGCTTCGCCCATGCGGCCTCGCACGTTGACGCCCTTCGGATTTGCCTCGTCGTATTTTGTGGCGGGATTCGGGTTGCTGTTGCCCCACGGCCCCCCCCTCATTCGAACGGAGTGTACGGGCGAGTCCCAGGGATTCGCGGGATCCGCGGTGACGCTGGCGTGCTCGAGCACGCTCGTCGAATCCGAACCCAGGTTGCCGAATTCGTTCACGTGGCCTGGACGGCCCGCCGCCACGGTGACTTGGCTCGTCTCGAACTTGAAGGGCGGAAATTCGAGATCGATCTCCTGGACGAGCGAAGGGGCTGCCGCGTCGTCCCGGTAGGAATTCTCGGCGTATTCGCCGCCGTCGTAGATCTCGAACTTCACCTCCCCCCCGCCGAACGCGACACGGCTAGTGCTATTGACCTTGAAAGGAACGGTCACGAGGTCGTACCGATACGCCTGCGCGACCTTGTCTAGATCGCCGCCGACGTCCCGCTCGACTCTGCCGAGGGCGTCCTCGATCTTGTCGTACCCACGGTCGATCGGGGTGAGGCGCGAGCGTATCCCCGGGCTCGTGGTGCTTCTATCTTGCCAGAGTTGCCACCATACGCCTGCCCTGGCGGTGAGCCCGTCCGCGCTCTCGGCGAGCGTATCGCGCGCCTGCATCGCGAAGGTGAAGGGAAGAAGGCCGCCCCAGGCCCGGACGCCGCCCTCGCGGTGGGGTTTGACCCAGTTCGTCGCCCAAACGTAGGTCTCCGGGCCTTCCGGATTAGCGCCTTGACCGGAAAAGCCGAGGAATTCGAATTCCTCCGTGCCGTCCGCTCCCGGGAAGGTCATGCCGCTTGTCTTCGAGATGTGGATCTCCATGTCGGGATTGATGCCGCCCCAGCCGATGCTGGGCGAAAAGAGATTGAAGAGGAAACTGGCCTGCACCAGCTTCTCGCCGAGACCCAGGCGCATCGTATCGGAACTCGCCTTGCTAATCAGGTCCCGGTTGTACTTTGCTTCGGTGGGATTCGAGAGCACGTTATCCTTGTATCTGTCATCCAGGAAAGCCAGTTGCCAGTTCCAGTTGGCTGGATCCCACGCGGCCGCGAACTCTTCCGGACTTGAAACCTCGGCGGCGGAGAGCCAAGCCGGCCATTCGCTTTTCGGCTCTCTCGACTCAACATCAAGGCTCGCGGGCAACGGAGGCAGATTGGTGTAGGCGATCTCGCTCCCTCTATCACGCAATTGGTTCGGAGCGTTGGGAATATATTCCGTGTAGCCGGGATACCTTGGATGACCGGGTCCCTCCCCCCTTGGCGCCCCGACGCAGGCGACCATGATGTCGGCCCCCGAGAGAGTGAAGAACCGGCCCATGCCCTTGGTCTCCTCGATTTGAATCGGCGTGACCTGCCCGTGGCCTTTGTGCCCGAAACCGAGGTTGTTGGGAGTGCCGTCGCGCGGATTGGTGAAAGTCAGGTGCTCGGATGTGTTTGTCTCCTGGAAAGCGTCCTTGAAATTTTCGCTGTAGAGCGTGTCGTCGTGCAGGTTGGTAGAGCGGATGTAGTCGAAAATCTGGGTCAGGATCTGCTTTTGCTGCGAGGAACCGTACTTGTCGGAGAAGCTACCGCCTCCGTATCCCGGAATGTCACGACTCATGAGTCCGTCCAGGTATCGGTATAGTGTTTGGTTGCTAGGGATCTGCTCGTAATCGTGGGTGGCACTGTCCGCCTTCTCTCGTTTGAAAACATATTCGTTCCGCGGATAATCGCCCCCCCCCGATTCCCCCATCGATGCACAGTAGTGTATCAAACGATCGAACGGAGTCAGATACTTCGTGTAGTCTCCTCCCCCCCCGGCCCCGTAGCTGGTGTTGTGGATCGGCCAGATGGCCACCCGGGGCAGGTTGAACATGTTGGTTTCAGGCGCCCGGCTCGTGACGGTGAGGAAAAATTTCGAGCGTTCCAGGTATTCGCTCAATTCGTCGTCCGGAATGGGCCGCCCCTTCGCGTCCGGGAATTCGTGCGGTTCGCGGTCCGATCTCATGATCATGTCGTCGACAGAGGGGAAAAGAGGCTCCGTGTCCGCCACGAGCCCGTTCTCTTCCGCGGGATCCCGTGTATCGAGCAGCCGGGTGCCGGACTTCGAACCTCCGCCCACGACCCGGGGAACCACTTCGTAAAGCATCTCCATGGCGTCGCGATCGTTCACGATGTCCAGGACGCCGGGCGCCAGGGCCGGACTCAGGTGGGTGGTGGCGGGGTGGCCGGGATAGCGCTGCCACTCGTGCTGGGCCGGCTGATAGCGCCCCATGGACATGTCCATTCCCCCGCCCGCTTTGGGCACGTCCCAGGCGAGGCCACCGGCGTGGGTGTTGAGATTGAGCTTGCTCGTCTCGTCGTCGGCCCAGAAGGCGAACCTCGCGACCATGGGATTATTCGCGGAAGGCTCGCCGCCCCCAGAGACCGTAACGAATTCGTAGGCCTCCGTGCCGCCGCCGCCGGAAGAGTCGTTCAGCACCCCGATGGTGCCGTCTGCCAGCTGATAGAGCCAACGAACCGGCATGGCGGCGTGCCCGTCGACGGCCTTGGCAATGACAGCCGCCTTGGCGCCGAACTCCCCTTCGTCGCTAAGGGACGCGTTCGGATATTTGTTGTAGCTGAAGCCCTCCACCCCGTCGCTGTCGTCGCCCAGCGACTTCGGCCATTTGGGGTAGTTGGCCGCCGCCGGATGAACCACGGGATAATAGACCTTGTCGCCGCGGATGACGGGCTCGTTCAAGTCGACGAAATGCGCCGGACGACTGCTCCAGTCCTCGATGTCCGCGAAATCATCACCGATCTCGCTCGCGTTCCGGGATTTCATGACATCGTCCGAATAAAGTTTGTAGATCCAATCCAGCTCGCCACCCTGGTTCCAAACTCTGACCGCTCCGGGCTGCGAAGCCCAAGCGCGCGAAGTGCCGACCGTCGTCGCCTCGCGGATCTGGGCGATGACCATGTTGACGGCCTGCTCGGCCACCTGCTGCGCCTGAATCCCGTGCGAATACGTGTTCGAAGCGCGATGCTCGCTCGTGGCGAGGGAAAAAAAGGTCAGCACCATGATGGTGGTGAGCGACATCACGGTCAGGACCGTGAGGAGAGCGATGCCCTTGCGGTCCTTCGAAAAGGCCTTCGCTCGTTGGAGTTTTTCCGCGATTTTCATGGACGAGTGGGTTGGATTTGCCGATGGGACAGCCGGACGGCGGGGTTCAGGAATGTTTTACAATGTAAACTGATGGAAATACAATGACAATACAAGACAAAAATGCGTTTCGGGCCATTTTTTTGTCCATACATTGTATTTACACGGCTTTTTGCCGCGCCCGGTGCCGTCGCCGACGGCTCCCTCCGAGGGAAGCAGGGATTCGCGGGGCGGGCAAGGAAAAACCGGGCTCGGAGGCGGGTTCGGCGCTGCCTTTGCGAGATCTCGGAAAATTCTTGAAACGCAGCTCGCCCGTCGCCGCGACAGCGTCTTGGAGTGCGGGCAGTCCTCTGCCGCTTTTCGAACGACCGAGAGAAAAAGAAAAAGACAAGGAAAAAGAAAAAGAGGGGGAGGGATTTGCGGAGGATCCTTTTTAACCTGCGCCCCTCTCGCATGGATTCGCCGGAGAACCGGCGCACTCCAAGACGCTCGCGCGAATTTCGAAAGTCGCCCGTCGCCGCGACAGCGTCTTGGAGTGCGGGCAGTCCTCTGCCGCTTTTCG
>JBBDRG010000078.1:6971-17841 GCA_040905585.1 Verrucomicrobiales bacterium | reverse complement strand
AACCACCCGGAACGCCTGAAAAAGTGTTGAAAAACTCCGAAACGAAAAATCGGTCGGATCTACCGAGGGAAATTTCCGGCTTCGCCGCAGGTTGACGAAGATCGGAATGCTTCAACCCCCTCTCAGCGGCCCATGGCCTGAAGCAGGTCCAGTTCCCGGGTGAAGCCGGGATAGGAGGTCTCGATGCACTCGGCGCCGTGGACGACGGTCTCGCCCTCCGCGAAAAGGCCCGCGATCGCGAAGGCCATGGCGATCCGGTGATCGCCGAGGGCGTTGATCTCGGCGCCCTTGAGCGACTCGACTCCGGTGATCTCCATGCCGTCGGCGAACTCCTCGACCGCGACACCCATGCGGCGGAGATTTTCGGCGACGGTCGAAATGCGATCGCTCTCCTTGACCCGGAGTTCCTGGGCGTCCTTGATGACCGTGGTTCCCTCCGCGAGAGCGGCCGCCACCGCGAGAATCGGGATCTCGTCGATCAGCGTGGGGATTTCCTCGCCGCCGATCTCGGTCGCCTTGAGCCGGGCGCCCGTCACCTCGATCGAACCCATCGGCTCGCACCCCGAGGCGTCGACGCGCTCGGTGATTCTGGCCCCCATCCGGGCGACGACGCCGAGCACTCCCACCCGCGTCGGGTTGAGCCCGACGTTGTCGATCTGCAGGCGGGACTCCTGGCCGGCCGCGGCCGCCACGATCCAGAAGGCGGCGCTGGAGATGTCGCCCGGAACGACGATGTCGCGCGATTCGGGCGTCTGGCCGCCCCAGATGGAAACGGTGTTCCCTTCCCGGATGTTTTTGACGAGCAGGTAGTTGAGCATCCTTTCGGTATGATCGCGGGAAACGTGGGGCTCGGTGATGGTCGTTTTGCCCTCGGCGGCGAGCGCGGCGAGCATGATGGCGCTCTTGATCTGGGCGCTCGCGACCGGCGATTCGTAGCGAATCGGCGTGAGCTTGGACCGGCCGGTGATCCTCAACGGCGCGGTGCAGCGGTCCCCTTCCCCCTTCACCCTGGCTCCCATCTTTTCGAGCGGCAGCGCGACGCGGTTCATCGGCCGGCGGGACAGCGAGGCGTCGCCGGTCAGGACGGTCTCGAAAGGTTGCGTCGCCAGGATTCCCGACAGCAGGCGCATGGTCGTGCCGCTGTTGCCGCAATCCAGCGGTTTGCCGGGCTCCTCGAACCGTCCCCGGCGACCGTGAACGCGGATCCGGGTGCCGTCGTGGCCGAGTTCCTCGACTTCCACGCCCATGGCGGCGAGGGCGTTCCGGGTGGCGAGGCAGTCCTCGCTGGCTAGAAACCCGGTGATCTCGCAGGACCCGTTCGAAAGAGCCGAGAACATGAGAGCGCGATGGGAGATGCTCTTGTCGCCGGGCACGCTGAGTTCGGCGGAGAAATCCCTGACTTTTTTAACGCGGAGATCGGCCATGGTTGTGGAATAAGAGACCCGGGGATCGGCTCAGAGTTCCGAGGCCGTTTCCCGGAGCGATTCGCGAAAGCTCCGCGCTCCGGACAGAAAGCCGCGCAGCCGATCCCTGTCAAGCTCGTCGAGAGCCTCTTTCCAAGTTTCAAGTTCGGCGAGGAAGGCCCCCAACTGCGCCGAAACCACCGGGGCGTTGTCGGCGAGAATGCCGGCCCACATCTCCTCCGGCCCCGAAGCCACCCGCGTCGTGTCGCGGAACCCGCCGCCGCAGAAGGCCCCGGCTTCCTCGTCCCGGGCCGACACGGTGCGCACCAGGGCGGCGGCGACCAAGTGGGGCAGATGACTGATCAAGCCGACCAGCTCGTCGTGGCGCCCGGCCGACATCGTCGAGACCCGCCCGCCCAGAGCCTGCCAGAAACGGCTCAGGCGCCGGAATTCCTCCGAGCCCTCGTCGCCCGCGCCGCCCTCCCCGTCGCCGGTCAGGATGACGGCGGCGTCCTCGAAAAGTCCGCCGTCGGCGTGTTCCAGGCCCGCCTTCTCCGACCCTGCCATGGGATGGCTCCCGATGAAAACCGCTCCCTTCGCCGCGACGGCCGGCGCGATCTCCCGCATCACCGGCCCTTTCACGCTCCCCACGTCGGTGACGAGGAGCGCCGTGCCGCCGGAGACTTCGGGAAACCGATCCACGACCGCGGCCATGGCGCCGGTGGGCATCGCGAGGACCGCGAGGTCGGCGTCCTTCAGAGCGTCCGCCACCGAGTCGGTCGCGAAATCGATCAGATCGGTTTCCCGCCGCAGGCGCTCGACCACTTCCGGTCGCCTCGCCCACGCCCGGAGTTCCGCTTCGGAAAACCGCTCGCGAACGGCCCGCAACAGGGATCCCCCAATCAGGCCCGGCCCGAGTACCGCGATGCGATGAAACGGTTCTCCGCCTTCGTCGCTCAGGGTACTTTAAAGTAGATTTTCTTCCCCGGATTGTTCGGATCGGGAATCTGCACCTGCGTGCCCCGCTTCAGCGGCTCGCCGGTGGCGTTGCCGGAAGCGTCGTACTTCTCGATCGAAATTTGGCCGAGCGAGGCGTTGCTGCCGGGCAGCGTCACGACCAGGGGGTTGCCCGGAACGGGATTGGCGTAGGACATCTGCGAAGACGAGGATCCTTCGCTCGAAGGCGGCGGCTTCGGCGCCTCCTCCTCCTGCTCTTCCTCGGCGGGAGCGGACGGAGACCGGGAAGCTTCCATCTCCCGGACTTCCCGCGGGGAGTTTCTCGGCTCCGGCGGAGCGGGCGGCGGTTCGTTCTCGCCGCTGTATCCGAATCTTCCGCCCCGTTCGTCCGGGGGCATGGGAATTTCTTCTCCCGGCGGCTGTTCGTATTCGGCGGGCGGTACCTGGGCACCTTCCTGGGGTGGCGGGGGCACGTTCCGCGACTTGCAACTGGCGGCGAGGAAGGCGATGCCCAGAAGAAGCGGGACGATACCGGTAGGCTTGTATGTCATATCAGCTGGCGGAAAACTAAAGATCAGTGAGAGATAAGAAAAACTTTCTCACTTCTCAAGTGATAAAATAGCCGCATCACGGGACAAATCTATAAAAAACAAGGGCTGCGCCGACCGCGGGCCTTCTCCGAGGCGGGATATTCTAAAAATGCCGACGGCCAACCCTGCCGGTGTTCGCAATGGAAAGCGCCCGCCGGGAAGCCCGAAGACACTCCCCGTGGAGACTCCTCCGCCTCCACTGATCCCCATCGCCTCATCGGGCCGAAGGCCGCCGGTCGGGAAGAAGCGAAAAGACTTCGGGATGAACGGGCGGGACTTCAGTTTTCCTTCAGTTCCCGGAATTCGCCGCCCGTTCTCCGGACGATTCTGCCCCATTTTTTCGCGTCGTCGTCTTTCGGCTCGAAGGCGATGAAATGAACGGGGACCTCCCGGCCCGATTCCTCCTTCAGCCTCCCGACGACCGCCGCGATCTCCTCGTAGGGAACGTTGCTGTATCCGCTGCCGCCGTCCGGACGCCACTGGAAGCTGGCGTCGGAGATCAGGAAAATCACCTCCGGTCTCATCGCGAGACCGCGCTCGAGAACGCCGACAACACCGGTGAGATTGCGGACCACCCCGGAAGCGGACGAGCTCATGCTCCCGGCGGTGACCCATTTCTCCTCGACCCATTCGCGGGCGAGTTTCTTGTTTCCCGGCGTCGCCGCGATCAGTTCCTCCGTGAAGGGCATGTAGTTGCCGGTGAACTGGATCAGCGAAAACTGCGAACTGATCGGCAGCGTCTCGATGAGCTTGATCGTCTCTTCTTGAATCCGCTCCAGCGGCAGTCCCGCCGCCTCGGCCTTGTTCACCACGCTCGCCGACACGTCGAAGAGCAGCAGAATGCGGTCGCCCTCCGCCCGCACCCCGAAAAAGCTCATCCCCTCGCCCGTTCCGCCGCCTCCGGCGAACCCCTGGCCGAGCCCGGACCCGAGCGCGGCGCTGCCGACGAGACCGCTCACCTGATCCGAGATCAGCTCCGACGGATCGAGCGGCAGCATCTGGTCCATGTCCACCTGCGGCAGATCGGGAAGAGCGAACTCGATCGGTCGGGTGCTCACCAGCTTGTCGTTGAAGCTCGGCTTCGGCGCCATGGCCTCGTGCTTGGCCACGTTCATCTTGTGCTCCGGCGTCCGCGGCGGGATCTCGATCGTCTTCTTCATCTCGAAGCGCGCCTCGGGCCGACTGAAATGCTTGGCCACCGTCCAGAGACCGAACAGCAGCAGCAAAACCGCGTGAACCACGACGCTGCCGACCACGATGGAGCCGATCATGGCGCGGCGATTGCTTTTCTCGATCGCTGCCTTCGACGGGGCCGGACGCTTTTTCTTCGCCTTTCTGGGCTTCGGCGGATCCGGATTCAATTGGATGGACACCTCACCCATCGCCACCTCCCGCCAGCGTCACTCCGGTGATGCCCGCCTCGGCGCAGGCGTTCAACACGTCGACCAGCCGCTGGTGCGGCACCGCGTCGTGGGGCGCCACCGTCACGAGCGCGTCGGACTGCGCGTTCTCGGCCGACTTCTTGAACCGCAGGAGGACCGCCCGAAGCTCCGGAAGGCTCGTCCCCCCAGGCTCGTCGAGCGGCTGTTCGTTCAGGAAGACCTGCCCGTCCGGCTCGATCGCGACCCGCGCCTCGTCCGGGATGTCGACCGCTTCCTCCTGCGGCACCTGCCCCGGCAGACCCATCGGGATATCGCTCTCCGGAGTGACCGGCTTGGCCGAAACCATGAAGAAAACGAGCAGGAGAAACACCATGTCGATCATGGGACCCATCTGCATCTCCACCGTCTGGTTGCGCCTTCTGCGGACTCGTCTCATGGTCTTGGGCAAAGGTTCGGGTTCGGGCGGGAGCTGACCGGACCGGGTTGAGTCGGTCGCTCGACCCTGTTGAACGAGACTCCCCGGCCGTCCGATTTTCGGGACCCACTCTTGCGGCTCGACGATTCAGCTTCCATACACTCCGAAAATCAAGTCGATGGCTCCCACCTCGGTCGCCATTTCCACGAACTCGCGGATCTTCTTCGCCGGCGTGTGCTTGTCGGCGCGGAGATAGATCTGGAGGGGCGGGAAATCGCGGAACTTCTCCTCGAGGTGCGACAACACTTCCCCGGTCGTCGCCGGTCGATCGCCGATGTAGTAGTTCCCCTCGCCATCGATGTTGACGATGTCGCGCTCCGTCTTTTCCGGCGACACGGCGCTGACCGCGATCGGCAGCTTCACCGGCACGTTGAGCTGCTGTTCGGTGATTTTCTGCGTGACCATGAAGAAAATGAGCAGCAGAAAGGTCATGTCGATCATCGGCGTGATCTGAAAGCTCACCTCCTCGAGAGGCCTCTGCCGGCGGCGGGTCATGGCTCAGGCTTCCGCGGGCTCCGTCGGAGCGGGCTCTTCGGCGGGCGCCTCCGCTCCCCGCAAGCGGATCTCGCCGGAAAGGATGTCGATGGCGAAGCTGACGTGCTTCTGCACCGTGGTCATGACTCCCTGCAACTTGTCGCGGAAGAAAAAATAGAAGAACATCGCGGGAATCCCCACGATGAGACCGCCGGCGGTCGTCACCATGGCGATCTTGATGCCGCCCGCCAGCTGCTTCGCGTCGCCGCTGGTAGTGGCGAGCTTGTCGAAGGCCTCGATCATCCCCCACACGGTCCCCAGCAGGCCGATCATGGGGGCCAGCGTCGCAAAAATGTTGAGATAATTCACCCAGACCATCTGGCGGTGTTCCTCCTCGTCGAGCGCTTCGGCGGCGGCCTCGCTCATGCTCGCTTTGTTCGCCAGGTCGCGGTCGAAGTTCACTTTGAGCAGCGCGCCGGCCATAACATTGGCGTAGCTGCTGGAATGCGGCTCGCAGGCGCCGTAGGCCCCGCCCACGTCGCGGTCGGCCATCAGGGCGTTGACCCGGTCGACCAGTTCCCGCGGCGCCATTTTCTTCCGCCCGATCTGCACGAAGCAGTAACTCGCCACGGCGATCGTCCCGATGGAGCATATCAACAGGATGTGCATGATGTTGCCGCCCTGCCGATACAGGTCGAGCGCGGAGACGTTTTCCTCGACGCCGACCGCATCGGTGGGCGGTTCGTCCTGACCGATCGAGAAAGGGACGGGCGCCAGGTGGCAGAAAAGGAGAATCGCCGCGAGCGGGGCGCGGCACTGTTTGGAAAAACCGGTCATGGATTTTCGGTTTCGGTTGGGTTGGCGGATGGAAGTTGCCGGAAGCGCTCCTCGGCCTCGTCGGCGACGGCGGTCCCGGGATAGAGCCGGGCGAGATCTTCGAAGCATTCGCGAGCGCGGTCGGGTCGGTCCGCGAAGAGGAAAACGTCCGCCGCCGCCATCAATCCCCGCGCCGCGGCGTCTTCCCGGGTCGCGTGAAAAAGGTGGGGCCACAGGAACCGATCGACGGTCCTGTGGTATAACGCATTTCGCTCGGGCCGCACTTCGTCGTCCTCGTCCCAGCGCGGATGTTCTTCCTCGAGCGCCTTCAGCCTGGCGAAACCAGCCCGGGCGCGGAGATGTTTCACTTCGATGAGGAGGTCGGGATCTTCGGTCTCGGCGGCCAGCGCGGCCGCTTCCTTCGTCGCCGTTTCGAGGTCGCCGAGCGCGATGAGCGCCCGGAGGCGGCCCTGCTTCGCCGCGGCCACGTCCTTGGCCGACCACGCCCGCTCGATGACGCGGTCGAACAATTCCAGTCCCCGCCGCCGCGCCGATTCCGATTCCTCCTCGATCAAGGCCCCGCCCAAGGCGACGCCGTAGGACGCGGTTCTCGATCGCGGGCGATGGAGGTCGCCGAAGTGGAAGCCCCACCACTCGTCGAGCGTGGCCGCGTCCGCTTCGTCGAGCCGGCGGAAAACCGCTTCCTCCCCGGGCTCGAACCCGAACGCCACGTAGTCGACCTGCTCGGCCGGGATGGTGCGCCGCGCCGTGCCGCCCGCCGTCCCCGCGGAACTCCGCAGCGCGAAGCTCACGATGTTGTCGGTGAGGGCCTCGATCTCGCAATGGACGGGATCGCCGCTCTTCAAGTGAATGACGTCGTTGGCCGAGACCGCGGTGATTCCCGCCGCGAGGGCCAGGGCGGCGGCTCTCAGAGACTGTTGAAAAACTCTGAAACGCAAAATTTTCATTAAAAAGCGGCAAAAAAAGTCAGCGGCTTCGCCAGATCGATCTGCGAACAACCCTGCGGGCTGCAGCCCTTTTGTTCGCTGGCTTTGTTGCTCCTCAGTCGTGGGGCTCGCCGGCACCGGCCGCCCGGCCACTCCATCGTCGCGCCGGTAACCGGCGTAGCTCCCCAGCAAACAACGGAGCGGAGCGACATAGCCAACCCGCAGGGTTGCCCGAAGGGTTGCCCGAAGGGTTGAGCGGGAGCGAAGGCAAAATGACTCGCAGTTTTCCATTCCAGAGTTTTTCAACAGTCTCTTCACAGCGACACCTCCTCCCCGCCGGAGGGGCTTTCGTCCGGGAAGAGCCGTCGCAGCGATTCGATTTTCGGCGCCGCCTTCCCCGCTTCGTCGAAACGTCTCAGATCGTCGCGGGAAGCGAGTTCCTCGTAGGTTTCGAGCGCTTCGCGCTTCAGGTCGAGCGCCTCCAGCGAGCGGGCGCGGTTCCAGTAGGCGCGGGCGTTGAGTTCGCCGAACTTCCCGTAGGCGACGTAGAGCCTTTCGAAATAGACCACCGCCTTGCCGTGCTCTCCGGCTTCGGCGAACGATTCGCCCAGCGCCATCAGGGCCTCGGCCTTGGTCGCGGCATCGACCCCTTCGGTTTCCAAAATCGACTCGAGCGTTCCGCGCGCCGCGGCGGTCCTGCCCAGTTCTTTCTGGAGCGCCGCTTTTCGCAGACGGACGTCGCCCAGCAGCGTCGAGGCCAGCGCCTCGCGCTCGAACCTCTCGTAGAACCCGATGGCCTTTTCCGGTTCCCCTTCGTCGGTGGCGATGTCCCCGAGAGCCCGGTAGACGCGATCCTTCTGAACCGCTCTGGGATGCCACCGGCGAATCTCGGTGAAAAGGGTCTTGGCCGTGAGCGTGTTTCCCGCGTCCAGCAGCGCCTCGGCGACCGGCACGCTGACGACGGGGCTCTGCAGCTTCGGGTCGATCCACTTGGCGATGGCGAGCAACTCGGTGCGCGCCGCGAGCGGATTCTCCGATCCCGCGACGAGGGACTTGGCCCAGCCGGCCCGCGCCGCCAGGGTCGGTTCGTCCGCCACTTCCGCGCGCGTCCGGGTGGTCTGGAGGCGGGCGAGCAGATCCTCCTTTCCGGAGGCACCGTCGTAGACCTTCGGAAGGCCGGCGAAGACATCCGTCACGGTGGTCATGTCAGGGTCGTCGCCGTGCTCCTCGATCGTTTGCCAGTAGATGTCCCGGGCCTTTTCCGGCTCGCCCGCGTTGAGGTGGGTCCAACCGATCCAGTAGACCGCCTCGGGCATCCGGCCGCTTTCGGGATGGTCTTCGACGAAGGCCGCGAAGTGGGCGCGCATGGTTTCGAATTCCTCGAGCAACTTGTAGGCGTTCCCCTTCTTGAACCAGGCCTCCTCGAAAAACCGGCCCGACTCGGGACGCACCCTGTCGTAGGCGGCGAAGCCCTCGTCGATCGCGCCGCCGCCGAGATAGGCGTCGCCGAGGAGGAGGTTCGCCTCGTCGGTCAGCGCGTCGCCGGGATAGGCTTCGTTGAACTCCAGCAGCAGCGGAATGGCTTCCTCGTATTCGGCGAGGGAGAAGGTGCAGACGGCGACGCGGAAAATCGCTTCCTTCCGGTACTTCGGCGCTTCGTGACGTTCCGGATAAGCCCGCAGGTGTTCCCGCGCCTCGGGGTAGAGCCCCGCGAACGAATAGGCCATTCCCGTCCAGTAGTCGGCGTCCTCGACCATCCCGGAGTCGGGATAGCGCCGCTTCACTTGGTCGAACTGGTAGAGCGCGCCGTCGTTGTCGTCCTCCTGCAGATAGAGAAACCCCTGCATGAACAGCGCCTTCGGAGCGAAGGGATCCTCGGGGAACCGCTCGACCACTTTGCCGTAGGCGAGCCGAGCGCGGCCGAGTTCCTCGTTTTCGCGCAGCGCTTCCGCCTTGAGGAACAGAACCGTCGCCAAGTGTTCGCCGTCGGCGCCGAAAACCTCCTCGTACCGTTCCGCCGCCTCGACGGCCTTGGGCCAGCGGGCGATTTCCATCCAGCATTGCAACTGCGCCAGAGTCGCGCTTTCCACCACGGGATCGGGTGCCATCGTCGCGAGCATTTCCTCCATGATCAGCGCCGCTTCCCGGTAGCGGCCCAATCCTTGGAACGCCATCGCCAGACGCAGCCGCAACGCGGAATCGAAATGCTCGATCCGCCGGAAGTTTTCGAGTTCGCGGTCCACCCGCTTCAGGATCGCCTCGAGCTGAAAAACGGTTCCCCGGGTGTTGGGCCGCGTTTCGAGAGAAGAGATTCGCTCCTCGATCTGCGAGACCTTGTCGCCTTGGTGATCGAGGAGACGTTCCGAAAGCCAGATCCGCTGCAGGCAAGCGATGGCGTGGTACCATTCCTCCTTCTCGAGAAAGTCGGCGCCGAGTTGCAATGCCAGCGTCTGGAAGCTGATGACTTGGGTCATTTCGCCCATGCCGTGGTACTCCTCGCGAAGGAGGTCGAGCGCGAGATCGGTCTGCCCCGCCTGAATTCTCGCGTAGAGTTGCAGGACAATCCCGCGGCTCGCCGCTTCGGCCGCGCGGTCGCGGATCTTGGGTATCTGGTCGGCGAGAAAGTCCGCCGCTACCTCCGGGAAATCCTGCTGGACATACAGCGTCGCGAAAAGCAGCAAGGCTTCGTAGCGCTTGAACGCCTGGTGCGACTCGTCCGCCCAGTAGGCGCCGAAGGCACGCTGAGCGTCGACGAGTTGGCCTTCGGTCATCAGGCAGATGCCGCGCCAGAAGCGAAGCTCGTCCGCGATCATGGCATCGATCTCCGGGTCCCGCAGCGATTGGTCGATCCACTCCAGGGCTTCGCCGAATTTCCGGAGGCCGACCTTGGCGATGGCCACGAGAGGGCGATGGATTCGAACCGCCTCTTTCGCTTCCTCCGCTTCGCCGTAGTCGACGATGAACTTTTCCAGGGCCTCCTCCGCCGCGGCGAAATCGTTCGCCGAGAACGCCTCTCGACCCCGCTCCAGGAGCTGGGCGGGCCCCTCCGTCTCGACCGCGGCATCCTCCGGAGAGGCCGCTTCCTCGGCTTCGTCCTGCGCCACCCCCAGCGGCGATGCCGCGCAAAGCAACAGGACGTACCAGGTTCCGGCGAGAGTCATCGATCGAGTCGGTGGAGAATTCCCGTATCGATCACACACGAAAACCCCCGTCGACGTCAACCGCCAATCGCAAAGGTTTCAGGAATCGTCCGCTTATGAGACTGTTGAAAAACTCTGAAACGCAAAATCCTCATGAAGAGACGGGAAGAAAGTCAGCGGCTTCGCCGGATCGATTTGCGAACGCCCCGACGGGCTGCGGCCCTTTTGTTTGCCCGCAGGACGCGAAGCGGAAGCGGAATCGGATTCGGCGGGCATCAACGCGCGTCTCGTAGTCCGTCAAGATTGAGATGAGAACCAGGATGACACCGAATGCGGAAACACCCTGGAGGGGCGGGAGAGAAATCATCCGGCGGTGAAGCGAGTGGGGCGGAAGAAACGTTCGCCGTGAATCCTAACGTAGCGGAACTTGTGAAAGTTCCGACGAACCACCATCGACGGGCGAATCGGCGACTGCCC
This sequence comes from Verrucomicrobiales bacterium, assembly GCA_040905585.1. Classification (GTDB taxonomy): domain Bacteria; phylum Verrucomicrobiota; class Verrucomicrobiia; order Verrucomicrobiales; family DEV007; genus Arctic95D-9. The sequence goes on along the minus strand of JBBDRG010000078.1, from coordinate 7,180 downwards.
TCCGGCAACGAAAACGCCTCGCCGCGATCGAGCCGCCCATCGGACGGGGTTTCGGAAGATTCACATCTTCCGCTACGCCACGCGCCGTGAATCCTAACGTAGCGGAACTTGTCAAAGTTCCGACGAACCGCCCTCGACGAACGAATCGACGACCGCCCTCCGGCAACGAAAACGCCTCGCCGCGATCGAGCCGCCCATCGGACGGGGTT
>JBBDRG010000078.1:0-6871 GCA_040905585.1 Verrucomicrobiales bacterium | reverse complement strand
GATTCACATCTTCCGCTACGCCACGCGCCGTGAATCCTAACGTAGCGGAACTTGTGAAAGTTCCGACGAGAAAGCGGCAGAGGCCTGCCGCGCTCCAAGACGCTGTCGCGGCGACGAGCAATGGTCGAATCTCTCGCGAGCGTCTTGGAGTGCGCCGGCCTCCTGGGCACCCTCACTCCAACCCGGGTTTCGGAACGTTGCGCCCCGTCAGGCGCACAATTTCCGCAGTTTTTCCAGAACCGGCGGGACGTTTTCGTAGGGATCCTTGTCCTCCTCGTATTCGAGAACGACGTATCCGGCGTAGCCCGCTTCCTTCAGAATCCCTACGACTCGGTCGAGATCGGTGGACACCGTTTCGCCGCCGACTTCCAGCTTCGTCTTCACTTGGACGTTGACCGAGTATGGCGCCGAGGCCTCGATCTCCGCGTAGGGGTCGTCCGCCCGGAAATTTCCGGTGTCCAGATTGACCCCGACCCAGGGGCTGTCGACCGCTTTCACGATTCGCAGCAGCGTCTCCGCCGTCCGGATGCTGTCGTGGTTTTCGATCCCCAGAAACACGCCTTTCCCGGCGGCGTACTCTCCGGCCTCGGCGAGCGCCCCTACCGCATTCTCTTCGGCTTCCTTTTCCGTGACGCCCTTGGGATGCTTGCCGGCGAATACCCGGATGTGCGGTGCCCCCATGACCGTGGCGCGGTCGATCCATTCCTTCACGTAGCTCATTTGTTCCGCCCGCTCCGGCGCATCTTCGGGATAGGAAAAATTGTTGCCGATCGCGGTGCCCGCGATCGAGACGCCGTTGACGTGGGCGGTCCGACGGCACTCGGCGAAGTCGGCGTTGTCCGCATCCGGGGGGAAAAAGTAGCTCGTCAGTTCGGCGCCTTCGACGCCGTGCTTCGCGCAGAACTCGACGAATCCAGGCATGTCCATCACGGGCGATTCCTCCGTGCGCCTGGAGTTCGGCTTGCCTCTCATGAATTCGAAATGATCGCGGAACGAGTAGGCGGCGAGTCCGACTTTCAAATCGGAGCCGACCCGCTCGTACGCCTCGCTCACGGCGAGCAGGTTCGCTGTCGGTACCAGTCCGAGCCCGAGGGCTCCCGTCATCCATTCACGTCGAGTCGTTTTCACGCGGCGACTCTAAGCCATCCCGGTCGAAAAATGGAAGCCCAAATCTCCCGATTCGACGTCTTGCTAGGAGACGTAGCCGGTGGGGTGCTCGCGGTGCCAGTCCCAGGCGGACTGAATGATGGATTTCAGGTCGGTGTGTTTGGGCTCCCATCCGAGATCCTTGCGAATTTTCCGGCTGTCCGCTATCAGGACGGCGGGATCGCCGCCGCGGCGGGCGACGACTTCGGACGGAATCGGTTCTCCCGTCACCTCGCGCACCGTCTCGACGACTTCCTTGACGCTGAAACCGTTCCCGTTTCCCAGATTGTAGTGAAGCTCCTCGCGGTCGACGAGCGCCTCGAGCGCCAGAATATGCGCCCCGGCCAGATCTTCGACATGGATGTAGTCCCGCACGCAGGTTCCGTCGGGGGTCTCGTAGTCGTCTCCGAAAATCTTGATGTTGTCGCGCTGGCCGAGCGCCACCTGCAGGACGAGCGGAATGAGATGGGTCTCCGGGTTATGATGCTCGCCCCGAATCGGCGTGCATCCGGCGGCATTGAAATAACGGAGACAGGCGTAGCGAAGGCCCTTGGTGCGGCGCGCCCAGTAGAGTATTCGCTCGATGAAAAACTTCGACTCTCCGTAGGGGCTGCCGGGAATCAGCGCCTCCGATTCCGAGATGGGAATGGTGGCGGCGTCGCCGAACAAATTCGCCGTCGATGACAGAATGAAACGCTCCACGCCGTGGCGCATTGCCGCGTCGATCAGGTGGATTCCGTTGGTGACATTGTCGCCGAGATACTTGAATGGGTTCTCCATCGACTCGCCCACGAGCGAATAGGCCGCGAAGTGCATGATCGAGTCGGGCCGGAACTGGCCGATGGCCATCTCGACCGAGGTGCTGTTGGCAAGATCGCCCTCGATGAATTCCGCCGCTCGGTTCACCGCGTCAAAGTGCCCCATATAGAGGTTGTCGAAGACCGCGACCTCGTGCCCCGCTTCGATCAAGGCATCCACGGTGACACTTCCAATGTATCCGGCGCCGCCGGTGACCAAAACTCTCATGTGACAATTTTTCCGAACAAAAGTGCCCCATGTTTAGTTGTCGAACGCTCGAACGCAAGAAAATCGTGCGCGGATCGCGAATCAAAGCGCGGTTCGGCCGCCCGGCGCTTTGACCCCCCGACGTTATTCAACAGCCTTCCCGGACGCCGCCACGACCTCACGCCGCCTCGCTTGGCCGATCGTTGCGATCGGAATCCTGCTTCCCCGCGCCCGCCTCCCGGCCGCCGCCCAAATACTGAAGGTTCTCCGCGACGACTCGAAGCTTGGTCCGGTTCTGTCCCGTCTTCGCATCTTTCCAGCTGTCCATCTGCAGCCTCCCTTCGACCAGGACGCTGCGGCCTTTTTCCAGATACTTGGCGGCGTTTTCGGCGTCCCGCGCCCACACGACGATGTCGACGAAGGTCGTTTCCTCTTGGCGCTGGCCGTCTTCGGCGTTCCAGACCCGGTTCAGGGCGAGGCCCAGATCGGCGACGGCGACTCCCGACTTCGTCTTCTTGAGTTCAGGATCGCGGGTGAGATTTCCCATCAAGGTAACTCGATTATAACTGCTCATGTGAACATCTTAAAATCAAACTGTTCAAAGGTGCAAGTATTTTTTGCGATTTTTTCATTTCCGCGCCGGTTCCCGCATTTCCGGGTTTGCGCTTTCGCCGGGCCGGGCACTACATTCGGCCCCTCACCGGCAACCGATGGATCCCCCGACCCTGTCTCCATTCACGGATTTCTCCTACCTCTTCCTGAGCATACTTCTGGAAGGAGCCCCGTTCATTCTCCTCGGGACCGTTATCTCCGGCTTCATCGACGCCTACCTGCCGCCCGGTCTCATCGACCGGTGGTTGCCCAAGAACAAACCGCTTGCCGTCGTGCTGAGCGGGCTCCTCGGCGCCGTTTTCCCCGTCTGCGAATGCGCGGTCGTGCCGGTGATTCGGAGACTCATCCGCAAGGGACTTCCCGTTTCCTGCGCCATCACCTACATGCTCTCCGCGCCGATCATCAACCCGATCACGGTGCTCAGCACGATGAAAGCCTTTTCGTCGTCGGTCGGTCAGTTTTCTCTCCGCCAAAACGAAGTCGCCGAAGCCTACGGCCCGCTTTTCATGACCTCGAGCCGGCTGTTGATCGCCTTCATCGTGACCGTCGGCGTCGGCCTGGTCGTCCTGAAAGTGCGTACCGGACTCGTCCTGAAGCCCGGCATTGCGCCCCTGCGCCGACGCTCCGACGGCGCTGATACTCGCGCCGACGACGACGACGATGACATTCACGACCACACCAGCGGTCTCAGCAAGGCCGGACGCCTCGTCCTCGCAATGCGCACCGCCATGCGGGACTTCATCGAGACGGCCATGTATTTCACGATCGGGGTGGCCATCACCGCCGTTTTCAAAGCCTACGTCACCGAAGATTTGATCCTGCTCTTCAATCAGAACGAGGTCGGCGGCGTCGCCCTCATGATGCTCCTGGCCTTCGTGCTAAGCCTGTGCAGCACGTCCGACGCCTTCATCGCCGCCAATTTCCCCGTTCCCCAGTCGGCCAAGCTCGCCTTCCTCGTTTTCGGCCCGATGATGGACGTGAAGCTCGTTTTCATGTATCTTAGCGTGTTCAGGTCGAGGTTCGTCACCATCCTCGCGGTCGCGCTCTTCGTGGTCATCGGGGTGCTGAGCTACCTCTGGATTCGACTCTAAGAGACTGTTGAAAAACTCTGGAATGGAAAACTGCGAGTCATTTTATTTGCTGGCGAGGCGCGACGAGGAAGTGGGGCGTGCCCCACGCCTGAGGAGGAACGAAGCCAGCGGACAAAAGGGCCGCAGCCCAAAGGGTCGGTCGCATATCGCACCGGCGAAGCCGCTGACTTTCCTGCCGTTCCTCCAATCAGATTTTGCGTTTCAGAGTTTTTCAACAGTCTCCTAAGACAGCCTCGAACGAATTCGTTTCGAAACACGGCTATGAAGAAGATTCTCCAGATTTTAACAATCGTCACGCTGATCGCCTGGGGCGTCACGTTTCTCTACTTTTACGCGAGCGGTAGGATCGACACCTACCTCGACCCCGCTTTCCGCGTCTACGCCCTCGTCGCCGGGATCGGAATGCTGCTCCTCGGGACCTTCAATTTTCTGAACCGTCATCGCGACCTTGGCCCCTGCACCCACCACGATCACGCCCACGCGGGTCCGGACGGCCACGAGCACCACCACCGGGCCGAGGACGTCGGTCCGATCGACGGCCACGATCACGATCACGATCACGATCACGATCACGATCACGATCATAGTCATGGTCATGGTCATGGCGACCACGCCCACGACCACGCTCACGAGGAGGACGCTCACGAGCATCAGGAGACGGTCGGCGGGCTCTCGTTCGCCATCCTCGTCCTGCTGGTGCCGCTCCTGGTGACGACATCCTATTCGAAGGACCGCTTCAGCAGCGAATACATCATGAAGTGGGGCAAAATCGAACGCCAGATGATGCAGATGCGCATCGCCCGCGACCGGGCCACTCTCGCCGACTCGCTCGCCGGGGTGAATCCGAAGGACAATCCCTACACCCGTCAGGCGATCGAGGAGGGCCAACCCGGCGAAGCCGACACCCCGCCCGAACCCAGAACGAATGGGGAGACGGAAACCGCCACTCCGGGAGAGGATCCGAGCGACGCGAAAACAGAAGAGGAAAGCTGGGGCACCTTCACTCTGGAAGACCTCAAAAACATGGTGCCGCAGAACGACGACGGCGATTTCCTGATCGACGTCCCGCAGATTTTCTACACCGCCGGCGACCGCGAACTAATGGAAGTGATGGAAGGCATTTCCGTCGAGACGACCGCCCAGCTCATGGAGGAGACGGTGGACAATCCCGACAACACCAGGCTCCAGGCTTTCCGACTTTTCATCGAGTGCTGCGCCGCCGACGCACGGCCCCTGTCCATCCCCGTCGATTTCGGCGGAGCCCCGCCCGAGTACACCGAGATGGGCTGGTACAAGCTCCACGGCAAGCTTCACTATTCCCACGAGAGCGACGGGATCGTTCCCATCATCCGGATCGACCGGATCGAGAAGACCCCCGAACCGACCGACGGGCTGCTCTACTGACGCCGCCGAAGCACCCAACCGGGTCGGATCGGATCGGTCTCCCCCCCTGTCAAGCGGAGGCCCGCGGGTCGTCGTTGCTCCCGGAGGTCGCGGGATTCGCAAAATTTGCGTTTTCCGGGCGGACGCCGTATATTGGCAGTCCTCAGAAATGGGGGTGTACTGGTTTCGACTGATTGTTCGAAGACCTGACTGCATGTCGAGGTTGATCGGTTGGCCTCGTAAAAAGCCGATCAAAAAACAAAAGCAAATAACGAACCTGAACTTGCATTGGCAGCCTAATTAGGCGGCCCGCGACTTGGCCGACGCCTGCTGAGTCAAGTCGCGCCACTTTAGCAGGCTGGTCCCGCGGCGGGTGTCCGGCCGTTGGGACGAGAGGTTACAGGGCAATCGGAGAGACTGGATTCCGTCGATCGAAGCCACCTCTCCTAAATCAAAGGGTCGACTATGCATGTAGACGTTGGGTTAGACGGCTATTAGGACAGGGGTTCGACTCCCCTCACCTCCACTATTTGATTTTCAACGGGTTACGAATCGGGTTGCTTCCAGTTACAACTGGAGTTACAACAAGCAGTGTTGCTGAATCGACGCTCGAACGATCTCGCAGGAGATTCACGCTACTTTCCCACTTCGGCCTCTATGGGTTCGATGAGATCTACGAGAAGCCGCTCTCCAGCGATGTGGAGAGCCTCCTGCGAAATCAGGTTGGATGAGAGCAAGCCGTTGACGCAGGTGTGATGGGCTTCATCGAAGTCCTCTTCACTTTCCAGGAGCACACCCGGCCGCTGCCCACCTGACTTACCAATTTCTTCCACGAAGACGGGAAACACTCCTGCAATGCCTTTTTCCACAGAGGGAGCCACTCGCCGTAATCATCGAGGTTGGCCAGCTCTGCAATGGCAATGACCCGACCCAAATCCTTGTTGCTTCGCTTGATCGAGCGTTCAGCGATCAGGCCACTCATTCGATCCGGCTTGATTTCCGGGTGTTCCAGGAGGTTGGCGAGTGCCATCATCTCGGGACGGGCATAGCGGATGCCCAACTCTTCGATCGCCAACGGTTCAAAAGCCGTGATGGACAGAAACCGAAAACTCGGAATTCCTCAGTGCCCTTCCTCGATGGGCATGCGTGTCCAGTGCTTTTCGGGAGTGGCTTCCGATTCCGGAACAGTGAGAAACTCGAGAAACCAGGCGTCGGCATCCTCCGGATCCACTCCGGGAGGATACAGGCGAACGGCGGGAAGCTGGTCTTCGGGCGTGTCTTCATCACCCGGCTCGACATGCTTTCCCTTTTGTCGCCGCTGCCAACCAGCATCCAGAAGCCGGCGCGCCGTATCCTGCCCCGCGCTGACGGCTTCCTGGAACGGTTCGAGAATGCAGTCCACATCTTTGGTCCGCACCCTGATTGCTCCGTCGCTGTGGTAGAAGTGATAGCCTGCGGCCAGACTCCCGATAATGACGATCACACCGTAATAGTTCCAATAGCCTTGCAGTTTCCTGCGCAGCACCGCCAGCAGTCTTTAGTGCAGATTCGCTTCGCTCCCGCAGATGGGCACAGATTGAGAGGAGTAAGGGAAGCAAGTTCAAGGCCGCGATTTCAATTTTCGGGAAAGCTTG
>JBBDRG010000077.1:87653-89720 GCA_040905585.1 Verrucomicrobiales bacterium | reverse complement strand
GTTTTGTCTTTTTCGAAGCCGTTGGCTGGCTGCAGGAATTCGCTTTTTCAACCCCATCGCTCCGTTAGCACGCTTCGTCCCGGGTTGGAGGGGGTGCAGCGGTTGTCGAGGCGGCCTCGGCTGTGGGTTTCGGTGGGGCTGTTTGTGTGGGGCTTCATTTTTTTGCTGCTGGTGTGGGTTTTTGTGCTGCCGTCGGTGGTGTGGGGGCTGATGCTGCTGCCGCTGGCGGTGGTCTGCGCGCTGGTGGATCGTAAGCAGTTTCTGTGCGGGGCCTGCGGGAATGAGGTGGGCCTGGAGTCGGTGGTCTGCCCGGTGTGCGGGGCGAGCCTGGTGCGCGGGAAAAGCGGGCGGAATCGCTCTCGATTCGGATCGCGGGCGCGAGCATAGCGATTGACTAGCGATTCGGATCCTGGTTGAATTGCGGGATAAAGATCAGAATTTCCATCGCCTTTGTTCTGTCGGTCATGGTGGCCATGGCAACGCTCTCGTGCACGGAGTCCCGTTTGTCTGTCATTGACCGGGAGAGAGAATCCAATCGGGAGGCCGTTGACAGGATGGTAAAGCGTCTTGGGGGGACTGCGGCTCCGATGCCCGAATCGGAATGGCCTTCCCGCCTTCTTACCATCGAGCAACAGCGCGAGGAGGGTAGTCTTCAGGGGATTGTCAGTGTGGCCGTCGTAAGGGTGTCTGACGTTTTTGAGGATGCGGAGGGAATCCCTGTCATCATCGCCATTAGTTACGGTTACGGCGCACCTCACATGCTACTCCGGGATGAGTCCGGAATCATTGACGGGATTCTCGCATCCGGGGAATTGAAGGGGCACAGTAAATGGACGGTCGCCTTCGAAGGAGATTATTCGCTAAGCCTGAAAGCCACCTTCGAAGCACGAGTCTCTGGAGTGTACGACGACGAAATCGAAACCACGATTGAGTCTCGACTCAATGCGGACAGGATCTTCAAGGGACGCCTTGTTGAGATGGATCCTTGGTGATCGGATTCACAGTGACTGCAGAAATTTCTTTCTCATGCCCTCGGCTCCTTTCCCGCCGAAGACCCGGGGGTTGGAGGGGGGCTTAATTCAAAATGCTTCTTGGAGGCACTATCTGCGCTGGATTCTAGGAGTCGTGCAAAAGTTCCAGCGGCACACGAGTTCTCAATTGTTTCGGCCGCAAAGTGCAGAAGATTCTGAGGAATTAGAAGTTTGGAGCGTTCAGAACCGTCGAATCCGATTCCTGTGAGTTCAATTCCAAGCTTCTTTGCTCCAACGACCATTCGTTCCGATGGGGAGTGAAACGACCAGATGAAGTAGGAGCGGACCCGGAGATCAAACCCTTTGGCGAACTCAGAACGTATGTCTGATGTCTTCAACGATTTACGACATTTCGCCTCGATGATTTGAACCGCGTTCCGGTGTGAGGGAAATTCTGGACTGCTAGTGAGAACGATGTCCGGTTGCCCGCCAAGGCCGCTCTCGTCGCCGATCATCCGTGGCTGGGTCCACAAGTAGAGCGAACTGCCGTTCTTTAGAAACTCAATCGGTCCTGCCTTGCTGACGAAATTCGAGATATTCGGATTTACAACTCGTTCAGCTTTGGTGAGAATGGCCAGCGCACTTAGGATCTCGACTAGCTTCCATGTCTGGAGCGACGGGCATTCTCTGATTTCTGAAATAGGTGGAGACATCTCAGACTCCAGAAAAACGTCTACCATCCACGCCCTGCGAAGCACAAGTGCACCAATCCGAATCGCGCTCCAGAGAGCGTCGCGCTCGGCTACCAGATGACTGCTCAAGCCTTCGCGTCTGTTCGAATCTTCCGATGGTCGAGTGCTGGTCATTCCGGTTCCGAGTGCCCCCTACCGTCCACCCAACCCATCACTCCGAGCCGGGGGCACCTTGTTTTCGGCTTTAGCGGTCTGAGTGGTTCGGACCGGAACATGGGTTACACTTCAACCGGGAACATGGGTAACACTTCTCCTTCTTCTATTCTCATTCTTTAGCAAGCGCTTTGTTCTCGCCGGGTTCGCAAGCCATGCCGTTTTTTGGGCGGGCGGTTCGCAGCGGAGCC
>JBBDRG010000077.1:0-87643 GCA_040905585.1 Verrucomicrobiales bacterium | reverse complement strand
GGATCGCGTAGCGATCCGGGGCGAAGCGCCCGCCCAAAAAACGGGGCGCTCTTTCAGTTTTGCAGAACAGATTCTACGGTTCGCAGGCGAGCGGAATAGCTTCGAGTTGCGGAAAGTTCACCAAGAGTTGAATTCAAATCGATAACTGGCACACGCTTAGATGCTTAGGCCATCCTCTGCCGCCAGCCTGCCTTTTGAACCTTCTGATGCGGAATGAGCTGTCCACTGGAACTCGACGGCTGGATTTGATCAAATACATCGGATGATTCGTTCATCGCATACAGCCTTTACGCTAAGCGAGTTAGCCGAGCATGCCTCCCGGGTTTGATCCCGCAAAACTGAAAGAGCGCCCCAATTTTTTACCTTCGAGAGGGGAGATATTACCCGTTCCAACGAATAAGAATACGAAACTTTGCCAAAACACCAATTTTCCTACCCCCTCCAAAACCTAATGATGAGTCGTGAGCCGACAGATGCCGAATACGAACGCTACTTTAAGCTTCACGACCTTGCGAATGAGGTGAGTGACATAGGGGATGATCTGACTGACGCTGAAAACCGGGAACTAAAGCGGCTTGAACCTCTCATAGCCCCTTGGTTGTACATTATGGACGTCAGTGCATTGGCAATAGAAGATCATGGGCTCACAGGCGTTTCTGTATCACGCTATGAAATGGGCGATTTCACCCGTTGGATATCTGACCGATTTGCGGTGATACCAGAACACAGGAAGCGGCCAATTGATGGCCTTACGCATTTTGCTTGGGCGATTCTTCCTTTCGATGAGCAACCCGTCTATGCTTGTTCAATGTTCTTCGAGGACGGAAAGTTCCGCCGGGATGAACCGGAATTATTGGACTGGGACTTCGATCGCTGGGTCTGGGAGTCGATCCAGGCTCGTAGGGCATACAAGAATCACTTTGGCATTGAATTTCCCGATGATTCTCATAGTTCCTGTGAGGGTGAGATTGAGAAGTGGATTGAAAAGCTCAATATTTGAAATGCTCGTAGGGGAGGTATCCCCATTGGCTGGCGCGGTTCTTCCGGGGCTTTCGCTGATGGATTTTTTCTTTTGTTGCTGACAGAATGCGTTTCCTCCCCGGTGCCTGCCCTGGCTCGGCATCTTGGGGCGCTTCGCTGTTTCGTGTGGAAATCAGATGAACACTTCGCGTTGTCCTCGCCGTCCCTCCGGGAACGCCGATTTGAGCGGTTTTCCACACGAAACAGCGAAGACCCCATCTTGGTAACCCCTTTGCGAAGGGACTCAAGGGGCCGTTTCAAAAAGAATGATTCTATGGGGGAGATATTCGAGCCCCCAGCGAACAAGGGGAAAGGAGGCGCGAGTCAGAAGGCTCGAGAGCGCTCCAACAAGAAAGAAAACAAACCGATGAAAACCAGACTGCTTCTCATTCCCGCCTGTGCCTTTTTCCTGTCTCTCGTCTCCTGCGAGGATCAGCAGACCACTATCGTCAGCGAGTCTCTGTGGGGCGACGACACGATCGTCAGCCGAAGCAACTCCAACGGAACTTTCACCCGCACCGAATACGGCAGTGACTTTTTCGGCAATCAGAAGATCACCACGACACGAGGGCACGAATACCCGACCGAACGGCATGACCTGACCGTTTTTCTCATGGAGGCTGCTGCGGCTCTTTTTTCCGAATTTGGCGACTGAATCTTCCTCCCGGCGCTCAATTCCCATAGAATCTGAGAGGCTTCCGGAGCCATGCCGCGTTGTGGAAACCGAGTAACCGCCCCGAGACCTGAGTGAGTCAAACCGCCGATTCAATGAACTTCCCGTCCACTTCGTTCAGCCTGCTCTCCAAGCTCAAGCAACAAGATGACAGCCCCCTTTGGCAGGCATCCTGGAAGCGCTTTCTCGAACTCTACCATGAGCCTCTCACGGTGGTTGCGAGATCGTGCTATCGGCATCATACAGGGGGGCAGGAGCCATCTCCCGGATTCGTGGAAGATGCGGTGGCCGACGCCATCGCCGATTTTTTCTCCCGCAGCCAGCACCGCTACGATGGCTCGAAAGGGAGACTGAGATCCTACCTCCGGATGATCACCAATGCCCGGGTAGTGGATTTGCTCCGCAAGGAGCGACCAATCGATCACCGAGGGCTGGAAGAAGCCAATCTGCCGGAGGCGCCCGAGGAGTCTGATTACGAGCGCTCGGCGTTTCAACGTTCGTTGCTTGCGCTTTTGATCGAGGACCTGCGGGGCCAGATTCCGATGCGGCAGTTTGAGATCTTCGAGCGAGTGAAGCTCAAGCACGAGTCGCCCGAATACATTGCCGAGGATCTGGCCATTTCGCGCGCGATGGTGGATCGCTACATTTACAAGGCGATGACCAAGCTCCGGGGACTGGCCCAGCAACCGGACTATCAGCACGAAATGGAGGATTGATCCATGACTCCGGAAACGAAAATTCACCCCCTGTCATTCATTCCAACCCTCTGAACCATGGACCCCCTATCACTACTCCGTCGCGAAACTTCCGGCGACCTCACTCCCGAAGAGGAGGCCACCCTGGCGAGCGCTCTTTCCGCCGCCTACCACATGGATGAGGCAGCCGCCACCAGTCGCGACGTCCAACGAATCGCGGAGAAAGTCCGAGCCTGTTTGAACGGGCTATCCGAGGCGGTCAACGATTCTTCCGCCCCAGACAGCCCATGAATCTGCTGTCACCCTCATCCAACATCTCACGCCAGCAGCATTCCTGTCCGAACTGCCGCCTCTCCGTTTCCGTGAGAGTGATCACGAGGATCGAATCGGAGGAGGTTCTCAACCAATATTTCGCCGAGGGTCTCAACCGTGCCCGGTGCCACTATTGCGGAGCACTGGTGGAGGCTCCGGTTCGGGTGCGCGTGAGCCTGGCCGACTCATTCCTGATCGATCACGAGTGCGTTCCGCTCCCGCTCCTGGACCGGCCCGAGGTCCTGGAGGACCTTCTCCGAGACAACCCCGAGGGATTGAAACGGGTCTATTCCAACGATGAGCTGGAACGCTCCATCGAAGCCACTCTCCTCATCGAGATGCACCGCAGAAGACAACTGCACGGAGAAGGCGAGTCACCTGGTTCCTGACGGAAGGATTCGATGCCCTTCAGCTACCAGTCAACTCGCCAGCCATCCAGGCATTTGATCACGTTCGATCAAGTTGACCGGGCCAATCGGCAAGTTACTCGCGAACTCGAGACTCACGGATTGTGGTGTCCACGACTCGACGAGGTGACCGTGTGGCATGTCCCGGTTTCGCTTCGCTGCTACGGTTGGTTCATGCCGGAGGGCGATATCTACATCCCGGCCGTGACAGGGGCCCGGTTGTCGGATTTCTCTCTCGGATACCACACCCGCCTGACCGACGTCCTGCGCCATGAGTGGGCCCATGCGCTCGCCGACCGTCGCCCCGGACTTGTGAGGAACCGGTGTTTCCAACGTGTCTTTGGCGGGCCGTATCACTCCACGTTCCCGGTGGCCGAGTATGACCCGGCTCATCATCTCACTCCTTACGCCGCCACCAGTCCCGGCGAGGACTTTGCGGAGACATTCCATTTCTACCTCCGGCACAAGGGGCGCCTGCCACTTCGCCTCCGGTCAAGAACCGTGATCGCCCTCATGGTCCCCGTGCTCGAAGGGCTCCAAATGCTTACGGAAGCCGGACTCGTGCACCGCGATGTGAAACCGGACAACATCCTTTTTTTCGACGGCAGACCATCCCTCGGAGACATCAGCCTGTTGGGGGCGGACGCAGCGATGGTAACCCGGCGGGGCACTCCCGGCTACGTGACCCCGTCGTGGTATCTGGGCGGTCATCCCGATATGTTCGGCGCTGCTGCGACACTCTACTCGTTGCTCACGGGAAATGCGCCGGACCGGATGGGTCGCTCGGCATTTCTTTGGCCTCCACAGGGAAAAGAGTCGCTGACGCCTGCGGAGCGGTCGGAATGGAAACGGCTCCACGCTGTCATCCGGCGGGCACTCGAGGAGGAGGTGTCCGAACGTTTCGTGGACTTCGCGGCGATGAAGTCGGCGCTGTCGGGGCATCAGGCGGCAACAGTCGCGCCACCTCGCCGGCGGAGGAAGACGCTGGTCGCTGTCCTCGGCCTGTTCGGGCTGGCCGCGGCTACCGCCACCATCGTCATGCTCGGCCAGCCGACCGAGGAAATTGCGGAGAAACCTCCCGCAGAGAAATCGCCCGCGGAGTCACCCGAACTCACCCCTGATCAGAAAGCCGATTACCAGGTCCTGGCGGGTATGGTTCTCGGATACACGGGGGACGGTGAATACGCGAACGCTCTCGCCGCGGTGGAGGAGCTCCTGTCGACTTATCCCCAGGCCCGGACCTGCCGGCTCCGCTCCGTTTGCTCCAGCATCGCGATGTGCTTGGCGCAGTCGAGGGAGACGGCGTAATCTATGCGGTTGTGACCGCCTCTTCCTGTTTGCTTCCTAGGGTTAGGAAGCGAAGCAAAGTCCTCTCCCTCAATGAATTGGGAGAGCTTGGCCTTGGCCCAGGTTGCGAACTCCTGTTTCGATTCTAGCTCTCGATGAAGCTCACGCAGATCCACCCCGAGCGACTCGTCTTTGACAACAAGGGTGAAAATTGGCGTTTCTGGTGTGTCGTCCAGAGGCTGGGTCCAGCAGGGCCGACGCGCCGATAAGAACTCCCTGAAAAGGCAAGTTCCTGTCAGCCATCACCGAAATCCTTTCAGCGCTATTTCCACCCGCTCCAGCAGCCGTCGCAACTCCGCCTGCCTGAGCCGCGGCAAATCGCCACGAACGTGAAGCTCCACCCCGGGCCTCAGCTGCACTCGCCGCCACGTCTCGGCCATTCCCGGAGCTGGCGACTCCTGCCGATTCCGATCCCCGCCGCCTCTCGCCACCAGTTCGATCCCCTCGAGAAGCATCCGTTTCAACTCCTCCGTGCCGCGCCCGGACATCACGGAGGCGATCTGCTCCGACGGCACCCGTTGCCATAGAAGCTTTCGCACCAGCAGAGCTTGAACGAGGTGGCGGAACCGGTAGACGGAGCTTCGTCCCTCCTTTTCCGGCGGGTCGATGCAGCCGAGGGTCGCGTAGTGACGAAAGCTGCGCTCGGTGAATGTCCGACTCACCCTGGAATCTCGCCCTTCACCTTCCGGAGCAAGGTGCACCGCCACCCGGTTGGTTCGCTCGAGAAGTCCGGTGAGCGGCACACCGGTCTCCCAGTCGCAATCGGCGATCTTGTGGTACTCCTGGAGCGCCTCGGGGGGCAGGCTGGTCGACGGATGGGGGAGAGGCATAGAATTTAGAATGCAAGAGTTGTTAGGGGAATGCAATAAGTATTGCATGTAAGGATGTTCCGGTGTATTGAATAATCTACCGGACCTGAATGAGTCCGAACACCCGTCGACCAAATCAACCAGCCAGCCACGAGCATGAACAAACCAGAAGACAGTCAGAATGAAGCTCCGCCGGAAATCGACCAGCTACGCTCCCTCTTGAAAGCCCTGGAAGAACAAAATGAGCAGATTCAGCCGCTAATCGATTTTCACAAAGCAATGGAATCCGCAAAGGAAGACGACATTCGCATGTTCTGGGACGTCAAGATCGTGCGGGGCGAGGACACGCCGTTTGCCAGCGTTCAGGGGAGCAGCTCTATGCCTGACGCGCTGGCACGGAAGATGGCACCACTGACCCCGGGCAACATACAGAAGGAAGTTTCCCAAAAGATCGTCGAACCATTGATAAGCGCCGTGCTGGACAAGCTTGTGAAGCCGGAAGTCGAGAACCTCAGCGAGCCGTGAACAAGCCATCCCAGACCGATCATCATCTTGCCAATTTCCTGGCCTCCTTCGACACCACCCAACTAGGGGAAGGCGACATCGATGCCGGTGCCAACCTCTTGGCCGCGATGGCGGTCACGCTGGGCAACCTCGCTCGTCCGGGGAGCGGGATCAGGCCACCAAGCGGTCGGCTCCTTCCGGTCGGCACCAACCTTTTGGCCACGGGCCCCTTGGTAAGCAGCCTGGTCATCGACGAGGTCGTCACGCCGGTCGGTCGCTGCCAGGACAATCTTCTCGCTCAGCTGACCCGCTTGCTCAAGGACGACGCCACCGAACGAGCCAAAGAGACTCCCCGGCAATGGGTCTTGTCAAAAGGGCCCCAGTGCAACGAGGGAGAGAACGCCCTCCTTCAACTGATGACGAGGGATTCGGATTTGGCTCCGTTGATGAGATCCCGCGAAGACGAGTGGATGTCGGTTCTCAGCGAGCCTCCCGCTCATCGCCTTGAGGACCTTGTCCGACACCCTCGATCATTCATCGCTGCACACACGCAGAAATGTCTGGAAAAGCTCCTCCCCGATGCACATCTGGGTGAGGCGCTGGTGTCCATAGGACTGACGCGTGCGGCGGACGCTGCGAATCTCGGCAGTACGTGCCCGTCGCTGATGGATGGCATGTTTCCGGGTGGTCCTGCTGGCGAACTCGTCCGTGGCAGGTTGATCGTCACGGACCATGGGCGAGTATTGCGCGAAGTCGCCGCAGCCCCCAACGACAGGAACGCCTGGCTCGGCCGACTGGTCTGGTTGGTCGAAGGCGGCACAGAACCTGTCGCGCCATCGTCCTCGGAGAACGAAGACGACTTGATCAAGCTTCCGAATCCGACCGCAAGATTCGAGGAGGCTGTTCTTGCCATAATCGCCAATCGATTGGACAGCCACGAGCCACGGCCTCTGATCTACACGGAGGATATCGCTGAAGTGCAGACCCGCTGGATGCGATTTCTGCGAAGCATGGATGAATCTCTTCCCGGAATCAGCGGCACGGCACGCAGCTTTTTTTGCAGCCTGGCATTCGGACTGATACGTCTGGCCGCCACGTCGGGCGTGCCGAAAGGCTTCCGGTTCCAAATTGAGGGCGCCTTGGCTTTCGCTTGTTTTCTTGTCCGCCGCATGGCCGCGATCCGGAACGAGATGTTCTGGTCTCCCGAGCAGGCGCGTCGGGTTGAGTTGAAGAAGAAACTGGTGGAAAGGCTCGCTGATGGCCCGCAAGAAGTGGGCTGTTTGATCCGCAGGTTCCATCGTCTCCGGGTGTCACTCTGCAATGAGCTGCTCATCGAGCTTGAGGAGGAAGGCGAAGCAGTTCTCGTCGATGACCGGTGGAAGCTCGCTACGCCGCAGGCTTCTGCGAAGCGCAGTCCGGCGCTGAAAACGTAGGAAGAGTGTCAGCATCGGTCGATGAAGCTGCCCGTTGTGCCCGACTGTCCCGCGAAAACGGCTCTGATCGATCCTTCCGAAAAAAGGGCGCTGTAACCGCTGTGACCGCTGTAATGCGCTGCAGGAGTTCGTTTCGGGCGCTGACAGTCAGCGGGAAGCCTACCTCCTGCTGTGCTGACCGGCTTATTTTACGCCCAAACAGCCAGCCTTTTTTCGAAGATGACGGCGGCCTGCTCTCGGCTACTTTCCCGGAAAGATGGAGAACCACTTCTTCGCTTCACTCTTCGTCACCACTCTCCGATAATTCCTGTAAATCATCTGAGGGCTGTTCCCCATCTCGCTCGATACCTTTTGAGCGTTGTCGGTCGAGGCCATTCGGTAACTGGCGTAGCTGTGGCGAAGAGCGTTGTTTGGCCACTCAAACTTGAGTGCTTCCGCCAATTTTCGCCTTTCGGTCTCGACTTCGCGCGTGGAGCAAACCGGGCCAGTATAATCTTGGTAGGGCTTCAACCATGACTTCAAATTCGGGAGTAAGGGAGCGTGGCGCCTCTGTGCGGTTTTCGTTTTCCCGGCTTTCACCTCGATGTGATTTTGATCGAAATCGATCTCTTCCCAGTGCAGGCGGACGATCTCGGACGTTCGCAGTCCGGCGAAACCTCCGATCGCAAGAAGCGGGACCAGCCGCTCGGAAGCTTTCGTTAGGAATTTGAGCATTTCTTCCGGGGTCAGGATTCCGATTTCGCCGGACTCCTCCCTGGCCTTGCTGAGCTCCTCCGCAGCGGTCGGAAGTCCCGCAGGCAGGTAGCCGTGAACCCTGGCATGTTTGAAAAGGCTGATGACCAGGCCGCGGAAATTGTTTTTCGTCCGCCCGCTGACCTTGAGATTGTTAAGCCAACCCTGCAAGTCGCGCAGATGGATTTCATCGATGGGGCCTTGAAAGGACTCGGAGAGTTTGTGAAGTCGTGCCCTGGCATCTTCAATGTGACGTTTCGATTTCTTGTCGGCCCGTAGCTGTCCGATGTAGGCCTCGACGAGATCGGAAAGATCGCGTTTCTCCACCGTGCTTGCACCATGTCGAGCGAAAAAACGAGCCGCTTCGACCAAAGAAACACCTTCGGGCAGGAGGGCGCGTGCTTCCCTGTATTCGATCAGGGCACCATCGAGGGGCTGTTCGAGTTCGACGGCGATCGCCATGGCTCGCTCGTGGGCTCGCCGCTCTTCGCCTGTGAGCTCAAGTGTCTCCAACGTGCCGTTGTGAATGGCAACGGCTTTGACCTCCGCTTCCTGTCTGGCCCGATCATAGTCGGCAAAGCTCTGTGTCCTCCGCTTTCCGTCCAGACCGCGGTAGGCGACGATGAAACGAGGCCGCCCTCTTACCGTAGAGGCGTAGATTTTGACCTGGGCATTGCCTTCCCTGACGATCTCGGGAGCGCCTTTGCTGGGGAGTTTCTTTTTACGTGGCACAGGTACACTTTGTTGTGCATTTGTTGTGCATGTCAAGAACGAGCGCTGGAATCGGCCCTGAAAAGGGCTTCGGGCGGGGTTTCTGCTGCGCTGTAAGCCCCTTGAACAGTGGGACTTACAAATATCCTCCGGCTCTCGGAGGAATGGAAAAGAAAAAAGCGACCCGTACGGGACTCGAACCCGTGTTGCCGCCGTGAAAGGGCGGAGTCCTAACCACTAGACGAACGGGTCTCGTTCGACGCCGAACCCGGATGGAATCGATCCGGGGACGCGGGGCGAAATATGCGGATTTGTTGGCCCGGCGCAAGTCGAATTTGCCAAAGAATTTTCGCTGGAAGGTTTCGGGCCCCCCGGCCACAGTGCGCCATGCCCGTCCTCCTCGATCTGCTATGGCTGATTGCCGGTCTGACCGCTCTGTATTTCGGAGCGGACTGGCTGGTGAACGGCGCCGCGAAGCTGGCGGTGCGCTACGGAATCTCCCCCTTGGTCGTGGGGCTGACGGTGGTGGCGTTCGGGACGAGCGCGCCGGAGTTGTTCGTCAGTATCGGATTCAACATGGGCGGCTACCCCGACATGGCCCTGGGGAACGTGATCGGCTCGAACATCTGCAACATCGCCCTGGTGCTGGGCGTGAGCGCCTTCATCTGCGTGCTTCGGGTGAAATCGGAACTGCTTCTCCGGGATCTCCCCATCCTCCTCGGGGCGACTCTCGTTTTCGTGTGGATGCTTGCGGACGGTCGGATCGGTCGCGTCGAGGGTACCGTTCTCTTCGTCTCCGTGGTGGCCTACTTGCTCTACCAGCTCGTTCTCGTGAAGAAGTACCAAACGCCGGCGCTGGTCACCGAATTCACCGAGGGCCTCGATCTGAGCGAGGCGAAGAAGGAGCCGCTCTGGAAATTGGTCGTTCTCATCCTTGTCGGCCTCGTGGCGCTCTATTTCGGCGCGGAGTGGCTGGAGCGGGGCGGCGTCAGCCTGGCCCGCGGGTTCGGCGTTCCCGAAGCGGTGATCTCGCTGACGCTGATCGCGTTCAGCACGTCGGTCCCCGAACTGGCGACCTCGATCGTGGCGTCGTTGAAAAAGGAGGGCGACATCATCACCGGAAACATCGTCGGCTCCTGCATCTTCAATCTCCTCTGCGTGATCGGGGCGACGGCGATGCTGAAGCCGATCGTGACCACGCAGATCGAAAAATCCGACCTCTTCGTGATGGTCGGCTTGTCGGCGCTGCTCCTGGCGATCATGGCCACGGGCAAGCGCATCGGACGGCGGGAGGGCGCGTTCCTGTTGCTCTGCTACGCGGGCTACACCGCGTTTCTTTACGTCGACCGGGTGGCGTGAGGCCGCTTCCGGGAATAGGATTGAGATTGGGAGTAGGAGTAGGAGTAGGAGTAGGAGTAGGAGTAGGTTAGACCATTCCTAGCTTCATCCGGCCTTCCTCGGAGATCATGTCCTGGTTCCAGACCGGATCCCAGACCAGGTCGACGCGGGCGTTGTCGATGCCTTCCAGCATGAGGATCTTCGACTGGGCGTCGGCGGCGATGGTGGGTCCCATTCCGCAGCCGGGGGCGGTGAGCGTCATTTTCACTTCGACGTTGGTTTCGCCGTCGTCCTCTTCCACCGAGCAGTCGTAGACGAGTCCCAGATCGACGATGTTCACGGGGATCTCGGGATCGAAAACGAGTTTCAGCTGTTCCCACACGGCGCCTTTCACGTCGCCGTCGGCGATGGCTTCCTGGGCGACCGACTGCTTGGCTTTCTCGGCTTCGAGGTCGATGCCGAGGGCGTCGGCGTTGTCGGACTTGATGCGCGCCAGGCCCGACTGGGTGGCCACGGTGTAGGTGCCGCCGAGGGCCTGGGTGATCATCACCTTGGTGCCGGCGGGGAGGTGGACGAGATCGCCGCTCGGAATCTGGATGGCGTCGACTTCTCGGGTGAGTTCAATTTCTTCGTGCATGGTAGGAGGCGGCGGAGCCGCGGGTCAAGAGAGGTTGTGGTGTTTCAAGTGAAGGGCGAGGAAGCCGCCGAACCGGAGTCGGCCAGGCGGCTAATCCAGTTTGACGACCTTGATCTTGCCGGCTTTCGGCCCCTGGGAGCCGGAGCCCGGTCCGGCCATGTCGCCGAGAAGGGTGTTGGCGTTGAGGGAAGCGCGCGCGGCTGGCGGGCTCTCTTCGTCGCCTTTGAGGGCGTCGCGCAGAGCGCCTTCCACCATTTCGCCGCAGTGCATTTTCATCGGGGGCAAAGAACCGAGGGGTTTGGACAGGTCGTTCGATTCGAGGGCGCGCGCCTCGTCGACGGTTTTGCCCTTCAGCAATTCGGTCGCCATGCTGGCCACGGCGATGGCCGTCTGGCAGCCGAAACTCTGGAAGGAGGCCTTGTCGATGACCTTCCGGCCGTCTTCCTCTTTGAATTTCAGCCACAGGCGAACCATGTCTCCGCACTCTGGATTGCCGACGGTGCCGACGGAATCGGCGTCCGCCATCTCGCCCATGTTCTGGGGATTGGCGATCGCGTTCTGGATTCTTGCTTCGACGTCGTTGGGTTCGCTCATGGAAAGGGGAAGGGGGATCACTCTTCGAATTCGAGTTTGTAGCGCGGAAGATCGGGATCGGCTTCCTGCGCGTAGGCGTCGATGCCGCCCCGCAGGGCGCGGGCGTTCGCGAAGCCGTGCCCGACGAGGTAGGCGGCGGCGTCGAGCGAGCGGTCGCCGGTGTGGTCGTAGACGACGATGAGCCGATCCTTGGCTTCGTTGCCGCAGATATCCTGAATCAATTCGCTGCCGTACATCTCCGAGCCGGCAATGGCGACGGCCTCGTGTTCCTCGCGGGTGCGCAGGTCGATGAGGCGGGGCGGAAAGGGGCCGGCGATGGCTTCGGCGAGATCCTTCGGCTCGATGAGGGTCTTCAGGTCGTTCTCGTGCGCGGCGAGGATGTGTTCGATCACCTCGTCCACGGGCAGATTCTCGTTCCGCGCGCACACCTCGGCGAGCGTCTCGCCGTCGTCGTAACTGCAGCTCTGGCAGCCGCCGATGTGGTAGCGGGCGAAAAGCGCGCGCTTGGCGCCGGGAAAGCGGGACAAGACCTCTTCCATGGTGACCTCGCCGTCGATCGCGGCGGGGGCCGCCGCGGGTTTTTCTGCCGTTTGCGTCATGGTCCAATATGGACCTTTCCGCTCCGATTTACATTTGAAATTTGAATTTTACCCCGTGGGCCGGACCTTAACCCTATGAAACGGCACGTCCCCGGTCCTTGGAGCAACCCGCAGGTCTACCTGCTGCCCAACCTGATGACCGCGGGGAATCTCGCCTGCGGTTTCGGAGCGGTGATCACGATCTTCGCGGGCATGCAGGATCCCGACAGCGGGATCAGGCATTTTCACCTGGCGATCTTCCTGATCCTGGGCGCCTGCTTTTTCGATGCTCTCGACGGCCGCGTCGCCCGCATGAAGGGACAGGAGTCCATGTTCGGACGGGAATTCGATTCGCTGGCGGACATCGTCTCCTTCGGGATCGCCCCGGCACTGCTGGTGATGGACATCGTCCTGAAGTCGTTCGACAATCGGCTCGGCTGGACGATCGCGTTCGTGTACTTGCTGTGCGGAGGCATGCGGTTGGCGCGGTTCAATTGCCTCGCCCACGCCGCGATCGAACATCCGGAAAAGTCCTCCGACCGCGACTTCGTA
Source organism: Verrucomicrobiales bacterium (assembly GCA_040905585.1). GTDB lineage: Bacteria > Verrucomicrobiota > Verrucomicrobiia > Verrucomicrobiales > DEV007 > Arctic95D-9. Next base: position 75,301 of record JBBDRG010000077.1, on the reverse strand, counting down.
GGCTTCCCCATTCCGGCTGCGGCGGGGCTGATCGCCTCGCTGACCATTTTCATTCTATGGCTGAACGAGGGAGCCAAGGAGATCGGGGCGTGGCGCTACGTGCTTCCGACTCTGATGCTGCTGCTCTCCTTCATGATGTTGAGCGAGTTTCGCTATCCCAGCTTCAAAGCGATCAACTGGAGGGCAAAAAAATCGCTCGTCTGGTTTTTCGTCGCCGTCATCACCTTGGTCGGCGCGGTCATTTTCGTCGAGTTCGTGCCGCTGGCGATTTTCTTTTCCTACCTGATCTACGGTCTGGTGCGCCCCTGGATTTCGCGGGAGTGGCAGCGCGAGATCGAGGAAGGCGGGGAAGATTTCGAGCCGGAAGTGGTGCCCGAGGCCGACGACGAATCCGCGGCTTGACCTCGTAGGCTTGACCGCGTAGAAAACGTTCCTGCGCCGCAACCGCCGGTTGACCCCGTCCGACCATGCCGTATCCGTTCGGCATGAGTTTTGTCGAAGACCTATTTTCGCTGGAAGGAAAAACCGCCGTCGTCGTCGGCGGCACCGGGGTGCTGTGCGGGGAGATGGCCCGCGGGCTCGCCAAGGCGGGCGCCGAGGTCGTGGTCGTGGGGCGCAGCGAAAAGAAGGGCGCCGAACGCCTTCGCGAGATCGACGACGCGGGCGGCCGGGCGTTTTTCGTGGCCGCCGACGTGGCCTCGCGCGATTCGCTGGGCGCCTTGCTCGACACCGTGGTCGAACGGACGGGGCGGGTCGACATTCTCGTCAACGGGGCCGGCGTGAATTCTCCGACGCCGTTGCTCGAAATCGGCGACGAGGAGTTCGCCCGCATTCTCGACGTCAATCTGGGATCGATTCTGCGGAGCTGCCAGATTTTCGGCCGGCACATGCTTGAGGAGGGCGGGGGAGCCATCATCAACATCGGATCGATCTCCGGGCTCGGTCCGCTGAGCCGGGTGTTCACCTACTCCGCCAGCAAGGCCGCGGTCCACAACCTGTCGAAGAATCTCGCGCGCGAGTGGGCGGAACAGGGCATCCGGGTCAATACGCTCGTCCCGGGGTTCTTTCCCGCCGAGCAGAATCGCAAGGTGCTCACCGAGGACCGGGTGGCGGCCATCATGGGGCATACTCCCGCGAAACGGTTCGGCGAGGCCGAGGAACTGGTCGGCGCGACTTTGCTCCTTGCCTCGGAGAAAGCAGGTTCCTTCATCACCGGAACCGAAGTGATCGTCGACGGTGGCTTTTCGGCGATGTCGATTTGATTGCGGCGGCGGAGGGAAATGGGAAAAGCCAGGCGTTCTCGGTCAACGGCCTCGGACACAGGGAATTATGCCTTTCCAGACCCCCAAGCGGGGCCTGAGGGAGTTTCTTAGGTATGATAGGGGATTCCTCTAGGATCGAACTGGGTTGTTTCCCAGATTAAATCTTGTTTTCTTCGCCCGCCCGTCGCTATTCTGCATTCCGCGCCTAATCGCTTGACGTAGCTAAGTTTCCTTTATAATCTTGTAAAATTGATAATTTGGATAAGGATGGGAGTAACTTGGTCTTGCCGGTTGGGTTTTTTAACTTGGCTTTGCCGGTTGGTTATTAAGAGTTGTCCGCGATGAAATGTCCGAAATGTGCGCGCCCCGTGGATCACGAGGCTGAGAGCTGCTACTCCTGCGGGTACTCCGAGCTGGAGGCCGCGACCCGGCACGGCGCCAACATCGTTTCCCTGAACCGCGTCCACGACGCCGCCTATTGTCTCCGCAAGCAAGAACGGGACGATCTCAACGACACGCTGGATCAACTCGAGATGCTGTTCCCGCAAATGCTCTTCTGCGCCTATCTGGGGACCTTGCCGGAGGGATTGAGTCTCAGTGAGCTGGGGTTCTGGCTTCTCAATCACGGTCAGGTTCGGGGCGCGGAATACGCCCGTCCCAACGAGAACGCCATCCTCGTGGTCATGGACATGAATTCGAAGCAGATCGGAGTTTCCCTCGGCTACTTCGCCGAAACGATCATCGGCGAGGAGGATGCCTACCGGGCTCTCCTGTTCGCCAGGCCGAATTTGCTCAACGCGGAGTACGGTGAAGCGATTTCCCTGATTTTTACCCGCCTCGGCCGCACCTTGAAGAGGAAAGGGAAGAAGCTGCGCAAGCTCACCCACGAAGAGCTGAAGAAGCAAACCAGCGGCAACTGGGGGAACGTTCTCGACATCCCCCCCCATCTGGCCCCGAAGTTGCCGGGAATGGATGAGTCGTCGCGGCTCAAGTCAGCCTGATTTTCCGAACCACCGTCGATGAGGCTTTTCCCGACACTTCTGATTCTGACGGTAGCGCCGGGTTTGGTTCTCGCAGCCAAGGTCGAAATGCCGGCGTGGAGCGAAGCGTCCGACGCCGGATCGTATCACCTCGGCGGAGGGCTCTGGCCGGGCGGCCTCGTCCCGGAGGCGCCCGAGGAGGAGACCGAAACGGAGCTGGCCGACGCCGCGAAGGAAAACGCCCCGGCGAAATTCTATGGACCCCAGGGGGCGGTCGACGGCGAGACGCCGGAAACCGAACTCGCCGCCACCTCCCGCGGGGGAGCCGAGGGCGAGGTCGGCGCCGTCGAAGAAGTGATCGAGGAGGAGCCCGTTCCCGAGCCTCTCCCCGCGCTCGAGGGCGACCTGGCCGATCTCTACTTCGAGCACCCTCCCATCGAATTCCTGCTCGACCCGCAGCGGCTGCTCACCGAACAGAAGTCCAACGACATCAAGCGCTTCCTCGAGTTTCACTCCGACGAGGCCGAGTTCAACATCTACGTGATGGTGCTCGGCGAGACCCAGACGATTCCGAAGGACGTCAATTTGCGCGAGCTGCACCACGAATGGTTCTCGGAGAATCCCACCGTCCTCATGGTCTACTACCGGGAACAGCCCGAGATGACGGAACTGGTCGTCAACGACTCGGTGAGAACGAGCCTGCCGAAGTCGGTCTTCGAGCGAATTCGCCAGAACTGTCTCCGCGAGGGGGCCGCCACCGACGACGCGCCCGACCAGGTCGAGAAAATGGCGATCGAACTCAGCATTCAGCTTTACTGGCTGGGGCGCTTGCTGGAGCACGAAAACAAGGACGAGCGCGAGCGCGTCGCCGAAACCTCGCTCCAGGACCTGCCCGCCTCCGCCGACGCTCCCGAGCTGCTCCGGGAATACGCGCCCGGCATCTTCCTTTCGGAATCGAAGGCGACGGTTTCGCTCCTCGTCGTCGGCGTCGTGGCTCTGGGGACGCTGGTCGTCGTCGGCTTGACCGGCTGGATGATCTTCTGGTGGCGCGACCGGAACAACCTCGCGGGCCGGCCTCTCATCTTCCCCAATTTCGAAATCGTCTCCCGTCTCGGCGGCGAGTTTTCCGGCGGCACCTACATCGGGATGTCGTTCGACATCGGGGAAGGGTCGTCCTAGGAGGCGTTCCAGCCCGCAAAAAAGGTTGTTTTTTCCGTTGCCCGAGAGGGCGGGAGTACGTTCAATGCCCCCCATGGGATACAACGTAGGAATCATTGGATACGGATGGGCGGCCACGGCGCACGCCGACGCGATCAACGGCACGAATCAGGGCAGCGTCGGCGCGATTTACTCGTCGCGCCAGCTCGACGACGACGAGGTCTCTGCCGCGCACGGCAGCAAGATTCGCACCTACACGAATCTCGACGAGATGCTGAACTCGGACATCGACACCGTTTCCATCACCAGTTACCCCGACCAGCACCGCGAGCACGCGGTGGCGGCGGCGAACGCGGGCAAGCACATTATCCTCGAGAAGCCGATGGCGCTGAAATGGGAGGACTGCAAGGCGATCGACGAGGCCGTCGTCGCGAACGGCGTGAAGGCCTGCGTGTGCTTCGAGCTGCGCTTCGTCTCGCAATTCCTCACCACCTCGACCCTGATCGAGGAAGGCTTCATCGGCGACATCCACTACGGCGAAGTCGACTATTACCACGGCATCGGGCCCTGGTACGGTCAGTATCGCTGGAACACCACGGAGGAAAAGGGCGGCAGCAGCCTCCTGTCGGCCGGCTGCCACGCCCTCGACGCCCTCCTGCTCTGCATGGGGAACGACGTCGAGGAAGTGACCTCCTACTCCACGACCTCGAAGCACGAGATTTTCCAGAAGTACGAATACGCCACCACCACGGCTTCGCTTCTGAAATTCGCCAACGGCGGCGTCGGAAAAGTCGCCTCGGTCATCGACTGCCTTCAGCCCTACTACCTCCACACGCACCTCGTCGGAAGCGAGGGCAGCCTGCTGGACGACAAGATCTATTCGACGAAGTTCGGGCTTCGCGACAAGAAATGGGCCGATTTGCCGATGGCGATGGCCGACTCCGGCGACGTCGCCGACCATCCCTACCAGGACCAGTTCCAAGCCTTTTTCGACGCGGTCGACAAGGGTGAAGACATGGGCCGCACCAGCATGGCGACGGCCCTGGAGAGCTTTCGCGTCCTTTTCGCCTGCGACAGATCCGCCGCCGAAGGCCGGCCGGTGAAAGTCAGCGAAATCGACTGAACCGGCCTCGTTTCCGAATCGCGGACGATCGCTTCTTCATCGAGTTGCGAATCGGGCAACTTGAGGCAAGGTGCCGCCACACCATTCATGGCAATCACCTACCTCGAGGCTATCCGCGAAGCCCAGGCGAAAGCGCTGGCGGACGACGACTCCGTCTACATCTACGGACAGGACGTCGCCGGGTTTGGCGGCGCCTTCAAGGCGACCAAGAATCTCGCCGTGAAATTCCCCGGTCGCGTCATCGATTCGCCCATCAGCGAAGACGCCATGATCGGCTCGGGGATCGGCGCCGCGATCGAAGGCATGCGGCCCATCATCGAGATGCAGTTCGCCGATTTCTCCTCGGTGGCCTTCAACCAGATCGTCAACCAGGCGGCGACCCACTATTTCCGGACCGGCATCCCCTGTCCAATGGTGATACGGCTCCCGTCCGGGGGAACCGAGGGGAGCGGCCCCTTTCACAGCCAGAGCCTCGAGTCGATCTACGCGCACTACCCCGGGCTCATCGTGATGACTCCGGCGACGGTCGAGGACGCCTACTCCATGCTGCTCGAGGCGGTTGCGATCGACGACCCCGTCATATTCTGCGAGCACAAGTTTCTCTACTACCACCTGAAAGCCGAAGCCCTGCCGACGGAGAGTCTCCCCGTGGGCCGGGCCCGCATCGCCAGGCTCGGACGCCACGCCACCCTCGTGACCTACAGCGCGATGGTCCACGAGTGCCTCAAGGCGGCGCGGGCCTTGACCGCCGAAGGCTGGGAGATCGAAGTGGTCGACCTCCGCTGCGTCAAGCCGATCGACACCGACACCATCCTGGGTTCCGTGGCGCGGACCGGCCGCCTGCTCTGCGTGGGCGAGGGCTTCCCGTGGGGCGGCGTCACCGCCGAAGTGGTTTCCCGGGTCGTCTGCGACGGCTTCCACCTCCTCGACGCGCCGCCGCAGCGGCTCAACTCGCGGGACACCCCGATTCCGTACCACCCCAATCTCTGGAAGGCGCACCGCCCCACCTCCCAGACCATCGCCGACGCCACCAGGGCGCTTCTCCATTTGTAGGAGAGCGTGGCGAACCCCGTCGTCGGGAAACGGATTTCCTACCCGCCTCGATGGGGCTTGCCCTCCCGCGCGATTTCCGCCTGAATAGTGGATATGATAGGCCTCGATGTTCTTCCCCTCAGCGATCCCACCCGGATCCTGCGTTACCGCGACGGGATCTACGCGGTCGATCTGCTCGCCGCCGCGATCGTCGAGTTCCGGCTGTTCGACTACCTCGCCGACAACCCCGGCACCCTGGCCTCGGTGGTCGAGCACTACGGATGGGACGAGCGTCCCGCCGACGTCCTTCTCACCCTCTGCAAGGCCAACGGATTCGCGAAGGAAGATGCCGAGGGCATTCTCGCGGTCACCGACACCGCCCGGGAGCACCTTTGCCAAGCCTCGCCCTGGAACCTGTCGGCCTACTTCGCCTCGCTTCGGGATCGCCCCGTCGTGGCCGATTTCGTGCGCGTGCTCCAGACCGGCCGGCCCGCGCACTGGAGCGGGCTCGACGAAGCCGGAGGGGACTGGCACGACGCCATGCTCGACCCGGACTTCGCCCGCACCTTCACCGCCGCGATGGACTGCCGCGGCGTCTTCCTCGGCAAGAAACTCGCCGACGCCGTGGCCGAATGGACCGTCGGAGAAAACCGCCTGCTCGACGTCGGCGGAGGATCCGGGGTCTACGCCTGCGCCCTGGCGGCCAACGCGCCGCAACTCGAAGCCGTCGTGCTCGAACAGGAACCCGTCGCCGGGGTCGCCCGCGAGTGCATCGCGGAGCGGGAACTCGCCGACCGCGTCCGAGTCGAGGTCGGCGACATGTTCGAAGATCCGTGGCCGGAGGCCTGCGACCTGCACCTCTTCTCCAACGTGATGCACGACTGGGACAAGCCCGCCATCGCCGCCCTCCTCGAGCGCTCCCGCGACTCGCTCGTCTGCGGCGGTCACGTCCTCGTCCACGAAGCCTTTCTGAACAAGGCGAAAAACGGACCCCTCCCGGTGGCCGAGTATTCCTGCATCCTGGCGCACTCGACCCGTGGCCGATGCTATTCCACGGCCGAGATGGCCGAGCTGATCCGCGCGGCGGGGTTCGACGTCATCGCCCACCGCGACACCGCCGCCGACCGCGGCGTCATCGTCGGAGCCTTGAACCATTGAAAAGGCGGTTCGTCGAGCCGAAACCGTCAAAAAAGCGGTTGCGATCCGTCCGTGTTCGGCGACAGTCCCCACCCAGTCCACTGCCATCAATTTCAAATCGCGGGGTGGAGCAGTCTGGTAGCTCGTCAGGCTCATAACCTGAAGGTCATCGGTTCAAATCCGGTCCCCGCAACTCCTTCAAAACCCTCTAGCTCAGTGAGTTAGGGGGTTTTTTCTTTGGTCGCGTTCGTTTTCTTTATTGCGGATGAAAGTGTCCAAATTGCACGTTTTAGCGTTTTTTGTTGCAGGAAATATTGTGAAATTCGGAGTTCATCGTTTATCACGGCACTTCCTCCGCATACACCCCGGAATTCTTCTGCGGATATTTCTCCAGCAGGTGCTGGAACAGCGCCCCGCACTTCTGCTCGAAGAGGTCCACGGTGTATTTCTCTGGGAGGCCGGCGTCGAGCATCTCTTCGATGGCGACCCGGACTGCGGCGCGTGAGGTGCGGCGCTTGCGCCAGTCGAGGACGAGTTTCTCGGTCTTGAGTTTCGCCAGCATCTCCCGGCAGATCTTCTTGATGGCGTCGGTTTCCTTGTCGGTCAGGTCGGGGCCGGGGCGGGTGAGGATGTCGAAGACGGCCGGTTCCTCCTCGCTGATGTTCTCGCGCATGTGGCGCTGCTCCTCCTCGTTGAGGTCCTTGGAGAAATCCACCAGTTGCTCGAAGAGCTGCTCGATGCTGAGGGCACCGCTGTTGTATTCCTCGATCATCTTCTGGAAGCGGTCGAGTATTCGCAATCCCAAAAACGAGGAAGCCCCACCGGCCTGATTTCCGAAGGCGGAGAGATGCTCGGCAAGCCGTCGCTTGTCGGGCGACAGACCGCTCTTCCAGTCCAACTCATTCACCTCGTGAGGCGGAGGCCTCAAACTTGATTCGAGAAGCTGTACGGCCCGGGAGAGCCAGGATATATTGCCGGTTTTCACTTAAATAAGAAGTAATTCATTATCAACAGGTTGCGATCTCTGGAGCCTTCGGGGGAAATAAAGATTGCAACGACTTTTTCATTCTACCATATCGTCTTGGACCGCGCCCTCGTTGCTGAACCCCGACATAGTTTCTAATCCAAGATTCCTAACGATTTCAGAAAGGCGCTCACCTGTCCATAGGCATCCGTCTGAACCTGTTCGGAATCCAGATCTGTATACTGCGGCGGTGCTTCCTCGAGAAAACGACGCACCGTTTCAGGCCCGAAATCGTCCCGGGACGAAAACTTTGCCCTGATCCGGTCGAACCCTTTTTTCGCCACCGGGTTTTCCAGGAGTTCCCGACAATCTTCGCCCAGTTTTGCCGGGCCACCCGGATAGTTCCTGAGCGAGTAGTAGATGTCGTAGGCGTCCTTCATCTTGTCGCGGCCCGTCAGCGCATAGCCTTTCATCACCAGGGATGCGGCGATTGAAGCGACTGGAATTTCCACGGAATTGTTTCGACCGTCGGGCATTTTGCCTTTCAGTTTCTTTCTGATATGATGGGAAATGGCAACGCCACAGCCGTCGATCTGTTGAACGCGGAGACCGGGCACCTCCGGTGGACGACTCCCTCCCAACTTCACTCCCTTTGGCGCCAGAAGGTCGATGACGACAGGCACGGGCTCGCCGTCATCGATGGGAACTTCGCGGAGCATCTGAAAGGGTTTCAACTCGGAAAGATCACGACGATAGCCAGCTTTCTCCAACGTTTCGACAAGGGTGGCGTATCTTCCTTCGCCCATGGCCGCCGGATCGAGGCCAATGTCGACATCGAGCGTTCCGAGATGGGGTGGTTTCCCTTCGTCCAGCAGCAGCCAGGGAACGGATCCTCCGACGATGACGAACTCATCTTCGAACGGGTGGAGAATCTGGCCCAACTCGATGAGAACGGAATAAGCGGCCTGAACATCTCGCTCGGCATAGTCGCGAGCCACTTTGGGTTCCTTCAAAGGTCACCCCCTTCCCATTCCTGTTTCAGCCGATGCTCGAAAAGAAATTCCGCCGCTTCGCGGCTCCGCTCGCCTCCCGCGGAGAGATCGAGATAGGTCTGAACCGGATTGGTCGCAAAGAGATTTTCCGAGACTTCGACCGCTTCGAGAAATGGATCTGGTTTCGCGGTCTCCCAAAAAATCACATTCGCTCCCTCGGGGCTTTCCTCCAGTTCCAGTCGCTCCTTCAACTGTTCCGCCGCCATGGGAGTTCCGTAGCAATAAAGCGTGGCATCCCTGACGTAGGGGGCCTGCCATTTCGCCGCCGATAGACCCGCGAGGGCAAAATCCGTCTCCGTTGATGGGAAGCGGTTTCCCCGGTTGGCACAAAAATCCCGAAGACCGTCCAACAAAGCATCGCCGTGAAGGAGGGTATAAAACTTTCGAACCCGCTGGTAGGGTGGTGAGTAGTGCTGCGCCCACTGTTTGAGCAGGCCACTGGCATCGCGCACCACCAGTCCTTCCTCCGATTCTTCCGCGTACGCCTCATTAACAAGCTTTTTGGCGACCTTGTTGACCGTTCCCAGGCTCACCTTCGGCACGCAAGCCTCCTCGATTTCCCGCTGACGCCAGGCGTGACCTCGACGACCCGGATCGAGCAGAACCCGGAAGACACGCTGGGCGTGTTCGCTCTTCCAGGGAATTCCCGGCGTCTTCTCCTTGAAGGGATTCGCGACTCCTTCGACGTGGAGATATACCCCGGGAAATTCGATGTGGGCGTTCCCGGCCAGGTCGAACCAGCCCAGGTCGAAACGCCGCAACTCCTCCTGCGTCCGGGGGGAGAGCCACTTGGCACCAACGAGGAGCACGATTCGATCCCGGCTAGCACGAATTCCGGTTCTAGTGTAGAGCCTCTCCGAGAAATCTCCCTGACCGGTGTAGCGGCGCATCTGATCGGCCACCCTCGGAACATCGGAAGGACGCAGGGACTCTTTCATCTCGACCAACAAGGTGATCGTCTCACCTCCCGGCACCCTGATTCCGGCCGCAAAGTCGACTGAGTCGCTCGGTTCCACCAGGGTGGCGTTCAGATCTTCCGTTGGCTCTAACCAGGAGATTTTCTCCATCCAATCCCAGAATTTATGGGCCAACGCAAGGGCGATTTCCTGCTCATTGTTCATGTTTTCGGCACATTCACGACGTTGGTGAACAATGCACTCTACGTGAACGCACTCAAGAAATCAATCGCTAGTTCACGTAACTGAACTGTTCACGAGTCTTGTGAACGTCGCAAAACAGTGAACAGAATTCGCAAGATTTCCGAAATCCTTCTGGCGGATACCAGGAACATGTGATGGAATTGACTTAATATTGTGTTACAATTTGGCACACGCACGCCGTATGTCAGCCACCACAGAAGAGAAAAAGTCCGAACGCCTCGTCGCCCGGGTCAGCCCCCAGGACAAGGCGCTCATTGAGCGAGCCGCCAGCCTGGAAGGCCGGTCGTTGGCTTCTTTCACCGTGGAGCACCTTGTCGCCCACGCCCGCGAGGTGATCGAGGAAAAGGAAGTGATTCGACTGAACGAGGAGCAGACGCGCCGTTTCGTCGAGGCCCTCATGGCCCCTCCACGCAAGCCGACGCCCGAATTTCTCGAAGCCCTGCGGGATTACCGTGAGAACGTCATCGAGCATTGAGCAGTACCTTCACGGATTGCATCGACAGGTAGAGGCGCCGCTCGTCGAGGGCTTCGAAGCCGAATTTCTCGTAGAACCGAAGCGCGCCATCATCCTTGGGATCGCTGACCATGGCGATGGCCCCGATCTCGTCTGCTGCGTTTGCGGTGCGGCTCATCGCACTCAGGACGAGCTTGCGCCCGATTCCGGTGCCTTTCTCAGACCCGGCAACGGCGAGCCGACCCAGCAGAGTGGCCGGGAGCTCCGGGTAGCAGGGTAGTTTCTTCGCCCACTTCTCGGGAAGTTTGGAGCGATGGATCACTGCCGCAGAAAGCGTGTAGAACCCGACGATCTCGGATGCAGTTTCTTTCCACGTCGCCACAAAGCAGGTGGCCGCTCCGGCTGCGACCTCCTTCCTCGCCTGCTCGGTAAGGTAGCGATTCAACTCCGCCACCCCACAATCGAACCCGGCCCGGTCGTGCCGAGCGGGATCGAGGGGTTGGATGTGGAGGCGGCGGGTCATTGTGCTGAGATGTAAAGGATCGGAATCAGCCCGTTTCCAAAGTCGCAAGTTTCTGCTTCAACGCGATCAACGCCTGGATCAGGCCGCCGAGATGAAACCGATTCGTTGTCCCGCGGCGCCGCTCCCGGCGAAGAAATCCCTTATCCTGAAGCGACTTCGCGTAACGGCGGACCGACTTGGGCGTAACTCCCATCCGTTTGGCAATGGTTTCGTACTTCGGGAACGGTGCGTCGCTGTCCCATTTGTGTTGCATCAGATGCACCACGAACATCGCCTCACCATGGGTAAGAGGTTCCGGTTCGAGACGGTGGTAATTGCGGAGGAAGAAATTACTAATCTGGGTAAATCCATCCTCCGCAAGCGCCTCGGACCAGCGCGATGCGAAGGTTCGGGTGTGCTCAAGCGGGATTTGGGGCGCTGGAATCTCAGGTGCCATAAAAACGGAATTGCCAAAAAATACCTCCAACGAATAATAATATCCAGTATCCAGTGCTTCTTTTATAGTGGACAACAGTGCTTCTCTTATAGTGGACAAAATTGGGCATACAATCTGGACGATTTTGTCCGAAAACGAGCCAATTTTTCCGTTTTGACTGGACGAATTTGGCCAAAAAAAGGGCGCAACCTGGACCAACTAATTACCAACGCCTTGGAATGATCACTTCCCCAAAAGCAGTTTCGGCAGGAGGAGGTCGCGGGTTTGGCGGAGGTTTTGGTTTCGCTGATTGAGTGCGTAGATCAACTGGAACTGCGGCTCCGTGATTGCTCGGAACTTGGCGAGGAGATCGTCAGGTGGCCGGGCGAGGAAAAACTGCTCGAAACATTCATCACGGACTCGCTGCCGTCCTGTCGCTCCGGACATGCTCTTTATGGCGTTCTCGCGAAAAGGGTCGCTTCGGGCCATGAGGTAGACGTATTCGGGGCAGACAGTCTTGGAGCGAAGCACGATGAACTCAGTTGAACCGCAGCAGATCGTCTCGTCATCGGGAAGAAACTGAACAAGCCCTGTCTTGCCATTCTCCAAACAGGGTGTGATCCGGGCGAATAAGGTGTCGCCGTTCTGAAATCTTGCACCGCTGGCTTTGGGACGCGTTTCGACATCTCCGATGAGCATCGAGTTTTCGGAAAGGCTTCCCATCGGAATGAAAGGTATTTCGTCATCCTTCGGAACTGAGATCTTAGGGCGAACCTCGACGGCTTCGGGCATCGGCTTCACCTCCCACCCCTCCGGAATGGGCGCGGGTCGTAGGCGACACCGGATTTCTCCAGGAAATCGACCAATTCCTCGCGGAACGATTTCACCCGATGATGCTCCTCTTGATTCGCGATGTAGGCACGAACGGAGGACCGCGCGGGGCCAGTTACGCAATCAGGAATCGTCCCGCTGACGACTCGACTTTTGTTCGCCTTTGTTGGAAGGTCGAGAATGGATGCGAGCAAATCAGAGAGTGCCTTTCCCCGACGACCGGAGGATATCGGAGAACAGGACCGGAGCTACGCCGGCCTGACCAAGCGCGAGTATTTCGCGGTTCACATGTTCGAAGGCGTGATCGCGAACCTGAGCCTCAACTGCACGCTCGCCGACAAGGCCAATTACGCGGTCGAGTCGGCGGACGCTTTGATCAAGGCACTCGGCGAGTCCGAGTGATTCGCCCCGTTCCGATTTACGGCATTAGGGAATTGCGTTGGCCCCGTCGGGCGTGACTGTCTCCACTTGATTTCCATGAACGTTTTCTCTTGTTCCCGTCTTGTCTGGCTGCCTCTCGCGGCCGCCTTGCTTTGTGGCGCCGTTTTCGCCGAGGATCGGCCTTCGGCGCGATTCGTCCGCATTTCGCTTTCGGGGGAGGAGCGGATTTTGACTCTGGCGGAAGTGGAGGTGATCAGCGGGGGCGAGAACGTCGCCCGGGAAGGAAAGGCGACCCAGTCCAGCGTGGCGCACGGCGGCGTGCCCGAGCGTGCCCTCGACGGGAACAAGGATCCGGACTTCCAGGGGCGAGGGCAGACGCACACGGACGGCGACGGCTCGACGGATCCGTGGTGGAAACTCGATCTTGGTTCGGCGAAGCCGATCGAGCGCGTCCGGATTTGGAATCGGGGCGGGCTCCACGGACGCCTCGAGGGCTTTACGCTGGAGTTGCTCGACGCCGAGGGAGGGGCGGTGTTTCGGCGCGAAAACAATCCCGCGCCGGACGGTTCGATTTCGTTCGCCTTCGACGGGGAGACCTCGATTTCCATGGCGAGCCACGACGGAGAGGAGCTTCTCGTTCCGATCCTGCCCGAGGCGGTGCCGGAGGACTACCGCGACCCGGAACCCTTCGCATTCGGGAAAGGCGACGTCGTCGCAATGATCGGAAACGGACTTGCCGACCGGATGCAGCACGATGGGTGGACCGAAACGCTGCTGCAGAGCGCGATGCCCGGGAAGGAACTCGTTTTCCGCAATCTCGCCGTGACCGGGGACCGCATCGACCACTATCCGCGGAGCGAGGGATTCACGCCGATGGACGAATATCTGCGCCACGTCGGGGCTGACGTTGTTTTCGCGTTTTTCGGCTACAACGAGTCCTTCGCCGGCGGCCAGGGCGTCGCCGAGTTCGAGGAACGCCTCGAGGAGATGATCCGTCGCTACCGGGGTGCCAAGCCGAACGGCGAGAGCTTCCCGAGGATCGTCCTGTTCGGCCCGATCGCCCACGAGAACCTCGACGACCCCAATCTCCCCGACGGCAGCGAGAACAACCGGCGCCTCGCCCTTTATTCCGCCTCGATGCAGAAGGTGGCGGGAAACGAAGGCGTGACCTTCGTCGATCTTTTCGGGCCGACGCGGAAACTTTACCAGGACAACGAAGAACCGTTCACGATCAATGGCGTTCATCTCAACGAGCACGGCAACCGCCTCGTCGGGGAGGTCATCGCCGAGGCCCTGGCGGAGGGCGAAGCGACGGCGACCGACGGGGATCTGCAGAAAATCCGCGAGGCGGTTCTCGACAAGAACTGGCACTGGCACAATCGCTACCGCGCCACCGACGGCAACGATGTCTGGGGCGGGCGCTCGACGCTGAAGTTCGTAGCCGACCAGACCAACGCCGAGGTGTTGCAGCACGAACTGACGATGCTCGACGTGATGACGGCGAATCGCGACCCGAAGATATGGGCCCGCGCGGTCGGCAGCGAGTGGAAGGTCGACGACGGCAACGTCCCCGAACCGGTCGAGGTCATCTCGAACGTCGGCGGAGGCAGTAAGAGTTCGAACGCCGAGAAGGAGGGGAGTCTCGAGTACATCGGCGGCGAGGAGGGCATCCAGCGGATGACCGTGCCGGAGGGATTCGAGGTGAACCTCTTCGCCGACGAGCGGATGTTTCCCGAGTTGGTGAATCCGGTCCAGATGCAGGTGGACGGGAAGGGTCGCCTCTGGGTCGCGGCCTGGAAGACCTACCCGAAATGGGAGCCGCTCAAGGAAATGGACGACGCGCTCCTGATCCTGCACGACGACGACGGGGACGGCGTGGCGGACCGTTCCGTCGAGTTCGCGAAAGTGCACAATCCGCTCGGGTTCGAATTCTGGAACGGCGGCGTCATCGTGTCGTCGCAGCCGGACATCCTGTTTCTCAAGGACACCGATGGCGACGATGTCGCCGACGTGCGCCAGGTGCTGTTCCAGGGCATCGGGAGTTCGGACACCCATCACGCCGCCAACAACCTGATCTACGGCCCCGACGGCGGGATCTACTGGCAGAGCGGAATTTTCCTGCAGCACAATCACGAGCATCCCTGGGGGCCGTCGCTGGAGTCGACCGCGTCGGGGATGTACCGCTTCGATCCGCGCCGCTACACCATTGCTTTCCACGCGGAGAACCGACCCAATCCCCACGGAATCGCCTTCGACGACTGGGGCTATCATTACGCCAGCGATGGAACCGGGGGCCGGGCCTACCAGGTGCGCCCGGAGGGGAAGGGGTTTCAAATGCACGAGTTGCTGACGAAGGAGGTCCGCCCGGTGGCGGCGAACGAGACCGTGTCGAGCGCGCATTTTCCCGAGGAGATGCAGGGCAATTTCCTGATTTGCAACACCATCGGTTTTCTCGGGATCAAGCAGTACGAGTTGCACCGCGAAGGCTACGAGACCGGCGACGCGAAGTTCGAATTTGGCGAGGTCTGGGGAACGCCGACCGACGAATTGCTATCGAGCGAGGACAAGAATTTTCGACCCACGGACGCGGTCTTCGGCGAGGACGGGGCTCTTTACGTGAGCGACTGGCACAACGTCATCATCGGGCACATGCAGCACAATATTCGCGATCCCAACCGGGACCATCGTCACGGGCGGATTTATCGGATCACCTATCCCGACCGCCCCTTGCAGGAGCCCGTCGCGATCGACGGTGAACCGGTGGCGGCCCTGCTGGAGAACCTGAGGCATCCGGTGCTCCACGTGCGCCAGCGCACCCGTGTCGAACTGAGCGAGCGCCCTACCAGCGAAGTCGTGGCGGCGGCGAAACAGTGGATCGAAAGCCTCGACGCGACGAGAAAGGAAGACGCCTTGCCCTTGCTCGAAGCGCTCTGGCTGCATCAGCAGCACAACGTTCGCGACCGCGACCTGCTCGAGGCCGTTCTGAGTTCGCCCGAGCCCCACGCCGTGCTCGCCGCGAAAACCGTGAAACATCATTGGGACGTGGCCGATCCGGTGAAGAACGTGGTGACCAGCCCCATCGAGCAGTCGGACGAGATACTCGAAATCGAGGTGCCGAAACACTTTTCCAAGGCCGAGGCCAAGGCATACGAACTCGGTGCCGAGATCTACCACCGCGACGCCCACTGCGTGACCTGCCATCAGGCAACCGGGCAGGGCATGGAGAAAATCTACCCGCCGCTGGTCGACAGTCCCTGGGCGACCGGAAGTGAAGAGCGGCTCGTCAAGCTGACCCTGCACGGGCTCTGGGGACCGATGGAGGTGAACGGCACCACCTACGATCCCAGCAAGGGAGTGCCGCCGATGACCGCGTTCAAGTCCCTGTTGAACGACGAGGAACTCGCGGCGGTATTGACCTACGTGCGGAACACTTGGGGAAACCAAGCCTCCGTCGTTTCGCCGGAGACGGTGGGAGAAGTCAGAGAGGCGACCAAGGCACAGCAGATGTTCTACCAGCCGGAGGAACTCCTGAAGGCTCATCCGCTGGAGGAGTGAGGCCCACCGACGCAGGAGTGGCTCGAAGAATGGCTGAGCTGGAGGACCACGAGGACGGGGTTCGTGGATCGCTTGGGGAAAGGTCGCTACCCGAGAAATCGGACGAGATAGATCCAGTTCAGCAATAGCAGGACCAATGCCGCCGCCGTCGCGGTTTTCACTCGCCGGGACTGTTGCGCGGGCGTGGGTGGCGGGATGTGGTTTCGGTAGCGGAACCAGCCGAGACCCAACCAGGCGGCGGAGGCTGCGACGCCGAGGACAACGGCGGGATTGTAAGCCAAGGCTTCGCGCAGTCGTCCGGCGGCGAGCGACTGCATGGAGCGCGTTCCTCCGCAACTGACGCAGGGGATTCCGAAGGCGCCTTTGAAACCGCACTCCGGTGCCCGGACCGGCAATCCGTCGTAGACTCCGGCGAGCCCGACCAGGAAAAGGACCGCGACGAAGGTAATCCCTGGCGCCACGAGGACGGCGGGGTTCCGGCGACGGACGGAAGCGTTCACGGAGAAGAGGGGGCAACGAGTTTGAGCGAGGCCGTCGCGTCGGTCGTCCCGCTCGATCCGACGATGGCGGCAGGGAGAAAACGGCTTTTGTCGATGCCGCCGGGCGCCGTCAACTGCGACGTTACCTCGTCGAGCCGGTCGACCGGGAGATTCGGTTCCGGCACGGTCGCTTCCAGGCGCACCCGGGGAAGCGGAAGGTCGGAGTGCCCGCAGACTTCGTCGTAGGTGGCAACGAGTCTTTTGACCCGGTCGAGGTGCACGGGATTGCCGTCGAGGTCGACGGTGAAAAGGTCGGCGGATTCGATCTCCTTCCTGAGCGAGGAGGTTCGACTGTCGGTGAGATTGACTAGGTGCGATAAGTCGAGTTCGCCGTCCACGACGGTATCCGGCGCCGCTTCGACGAATTGTTCGTGGGACGGTGCGTAGAGTTCGCCCTTGACCAGCCAGCGGCCGTCGTTCCACTCCAGGTCAACCGACTCCATCGCTTCCGGGAAACGCGCTTCGAAGAGCATCCGGGTGATTTTCTCCAGGTCTTCTTCCCGTTTCGCCGTCATGGCCTCAGCGAAATCGGCGACAGCCTCGACGACGGAATCCCGTAGCTCGGCGATTTCCGCGTTCCGGTTGGCTTCGCGCTCGCGGGCGTAGGCCGTGTTCAGCGAGTGGTATTCGGTCAGGACCAGTTCGGCGGCGCGAGGTCCGATATTGTGTTTTCGGAGAAAATAGTCGGCCGATGGCGCCAAGGGATCGCGAAGGCCGAAAAGGCGTTTCTTGAAAAATCCGGACCGTTCCACGCTGAGAATTTCGATGCCCGGTTCCGCCCGGAGATCGGCCAGCGCGCCTCGCCATTGGAATCCCCGGACGAGCAGAAAGAAGGTCAGCCCGAGAGTGAGCGCGGCGAGTGTCGACGCGCCGAGCACGTAGCGGGTCGACTTCGGTCGCGACCCTCCGGTCTCGGCACCGCGGGATGATTCGCGTGGTTTGCTCATCTGAGAAAGGCTTGGCAATAGTGTTTCCGTGGCCGCGTGGCTTTAGCAAGTCTTTCGAGCTAGAAAATATCGGGCTCGGGAGTGTCGGGGCCGTGATGGAGAAATCGGAAATCCCCGGTGTCGAAGCCCATTTGTTTCAGGCGCGAGCGGTGCCCGAAGCTGCGCTGGTCGTCCGGTGCCCACCAGCGGGCACTGCGAAGAATGGAGGGATCGCGTTCCGGCATGGCGAGAGTGTCATCCTGCCTTGTCGAATTGGGAAGGGGAAAAATGGTTGGGGCCTCGCGATTCGTCGGGTATGATTTCTTCGAAACGATGGAGGCGGAACAACTCACTCTCTACACGGTCGAGGATTACCTCGAAGCCGAGAAGGTCAGCGAGGTGAAACATGAATACCTCGGTGGGATCGTCCACGCGATGAGCGGTGCCTCGCGGCGGCACAATCGGATAAGCGGCGCGATCTACGCCCGCCTTGCTTCGCAACTCGCCTCCGGCCCGTGCGAGATTTACGTCGAGGGAGTCAAAGTCCACATCCGCAGCGCGGTGAGCGAATTTTTCTACTATCCCGATGTGATGGTGGGGTGCGATCCGGACGACGGCCACGAGTTCTATTTGGAGAATCCCTGCGTCATTTTCGAGGTCGCGTCGGCTTCGACGGAGAACACCGACCGCCGGGAAAAGCTGATTGCCTACCAAAGCATTGCTTCTCTCCAGCACTATGTCATCGTCGCCCAGGACACGATGAGGGTCGAGTGGCTTCGTCGCTCGGGGAACGGCTGGGATTTGCAGACCTTGACCCGTCCCGAAGAGCGGCTCGAGTTTCCCGGCCAGGGCGCCGGGTTGAATCTGGCCGATATCTACGAGGGACTCTCGTTCGACTAAACGCTGCGCCGCGAACCTGAAAACGAGCGGGAACGGCGGTTTTAGTGCTTGTGTTAACCGGTCCCCTTCATGATCGTTCCCGCGATGTTTCGTGCCTTTGGTTTTGCTCTTCTCGCGGCCTGCCTCCCGCTTCATGCGTTCGATCCCGAAACGCAGGACGACTCCGCGGCGCTTGCCCGGCATTTCGTCGCGCCATCCGACCCTGTTGGCCATCCCCTCCAAGAGGGTTCGTTCCGGCCCCTGCCGGGCGAGACGATTTCGCTGATGGGTGGAACGACCGTCTTTGCGATGCAGGATCACGGAACGTTCGAAGCGGCCCTGCAAGCCGCTTTTCCGGACAAGCAACTCCGGGTGAGGAATCTCGGTTGGCCGGCCGACACCGTGTATCGCCAGCAGCGGCCCATGTTTTTCTACACCGAGAAAGGAGACACTCGCGAAGGCAGCGTCCCCGACCAGCGAGAGAAGATCGAGCCCGGAACCTTCGTGTTGTTTTTCGGAAGAATGGAGTCGCTGGACGGGCTCGAAGCCTTGCCGCGATTCGAGGCGGCCTACCAGTCGCTCGTCGAGCGATTGCGGGGCCACAGTCGCCGCATGGTTCTGGTCGGTCCCGTTCCGTTCGCGGACGCCGGTCCCGCGGCGGCCCTCAGCGACGAGCGCAACGCCGTGCTGGCGCGATACGGGGAAAAGGTTGCCGAACTGGCGCATCGCAACGAGGCGGTCTTCGTCGATGTGTCAGGGTTGGGGGAGGGGGATTTCGCGACCGACGGCCTGCGGTTGGAGGATGCCGGGTTCCGGCGCTTGGCCGGGCTGCTGGCGAGGGGGCTCGGATTCGAGATGGCGATCGACGACGAGGTCGTGGCGAAGGTCAGGGAGAAGAACCACCTCTGGCATCAATACTACCGTCCCACCAACTGGGCGTTTCTGTTCGGGGACCGGCAGCACGTGCCGAGTTCCCGCGACCACCGGGACGCCAACCGGCGCTGGTTCGTGGAGGAGTTGGAGAAGCTGCCGGCGATGATCGAGGTGGCGGACGAGGCAATTTGGGAGGCTGCCAAATGAGAGGTTCGGGAGCGGTTCGCACCTTGGTTGGTTCCCCCGTCGACGGGCGGTCTCGGGGCAAGGGCTCGAAAGCGACCTTCCGGGCGTCGTTGACGGCGATGGCTGTCTGGACGGCTTCCGCCCTGGCCGTCTCCGTCGGGGAGAAGTCGAACGACCCGTCGCCGGAAGCGGAGCAGGCGACGTTTGAAGTGCACGAGCAGTTCGAGATCAATCTCTTCGCCGACGAATCGCTCGGCATCGCCAATCCGATCGCGATGCACTGGGACGATCGAGGGCGACTTTGGGTGCTCATCACCCTGACATACGCGCAACTCGAGCCGGGGGAGAATCCGAACGACAAGCTCTTCGTCCTCGAGGACACCGACGGCGACGGCAAGGCGGACAAGTCGACCGTCTTCGCCGACGGGCTCGACATGCCGATGGGCTTCGCGCTGGGATACGGCGGCGTCTACCTAGGCGAGGGAGCGGATCTGCTCTTTTTGAAGGACACGGACGGAGACGACAAGGCCGACGTCCGCGAGGTGGTCCTGACCGGTTTCGGAACGGGGGACACCCACCAGAACATTTCCAATTTCACCTGGGGTCCCGACGGCTGCCTCTATTTCGCCCAAGGGCTGCATTGCTTTTCCCGTGTGGAAACGCCGTGGGGGATCGTGCGCGGCGACACGGCGGGCTTCTGGCGTTTTCACCCGAAGCTTCTGCGCCTGGAGCCATTCTGCTTCCCCAGCCTCGCGAGCCAAAATCCCTGCGGGATCGCCTTCGACCGGACCGGGGCGATGTTTCTCAAGTCGAACAGCAAGGAACTGATCTACACGACGCCCGGCCTGATCCCGACGACGCACCAGAAGAATCTCGTGCCGGTGGGGAGCGTCGGGGAGACGCCCGGCAAGTCGATGGGCGCGGAATACGTCGAGTCGGAGCATCTTCCGGACTGGCTTCAGCACCACGTCCTGGTGGCGGGGTACTACTCGCATCGAGTGACCGCGTTTCCCCTGGTCGAAGACGGCGCGGGCTACCGGCGGGTAGAACCGCTCGAGCTGATGGCGGCGGGACATTCCAGTTTTCGTCCCGTCGAGATCAAGATCGGCCCCGACGGCGCCATCTACGTGGCCGATTGGTTCAATCCCATCATCGGCCACTACCAGGCGTCTCTTCGCCACCCCGACCGCGACAAGCAGCACGGCCGGGTCTGGCGTATCACGGCGAAGGGGCGGAAGCTGAACGACCTCGACAGCTGGAGTCGACCCGACGAGATTCCGATCGTGGATTTTCCAGGAATGTCCGAAATCGAAGCGCTCGTCGCCGGCGACGACGCCCGGGAACGATTGGATGGCGTCGTCGCTTCGGCGAACCTGCCCGAGGCCGAATCCCTGAAACTGGCCCTTCGAACCCTCGACCGGCCCCGCGACCGTTTCATCGACTACGCGCTGGAGCAGACCGTCCACGCCCTGGCGCCGCAGTGGGTGCCGGCGGTGGAAGACGGGCGGATGACCTTCGACGACCCCAGGCACCTAGCCTACGCCCTGAGCACGCTGGGCGGGGAGAGAGCGCTGGGGATCGCGCGGACGAAACTGGCGGACGAAACTCTTTCGACGGAGAGCCGGTCCCTTCTCGCCGAGGTCGTGGCGCGTGCGGGCGGGCCGGAGGATCTGCTTGCTGTGCTCGAGTCCCACGGGGGGAGCGCGTCGGTGCTCGGGGCGATGGCCGAGGGCTGGACTTCCCGGAAAGTGCGTCCGGCGGAGGGATTCGTCGCGATCTTGCGCGAGCGACTCGACGGCAACTCCGGCGAGAGCCTCGCGACTGCAATTCGGCTCGCGCGCTTCTGGAAGGTGAAGTCGCTTGCCCCCCGGATTCGCAAGTTCGCCGAGGATGACGCCGCCTCGGTTCCGGTTCGCGGGGAAGCCCTCGTGGCGCTCGCCGACTTGGAGGGAGGGGCGTCGTTCGGGCTCCTGGAAGACCTTTTTCGCTCCGGACCCGACGCCTTGAAACCCCGTCTCGCCGAGGCGCTCGTCGCGGCCGACGCCGCCCGTGCCGCGGCGCTGGTGGCGTCCGTGGCCGGTTCGGACGATTGCCCGGTTCCCGTCGGCAGCTTGATGGCACCCTTTCTCCAGCGGGCCGCCGCCCTTGGACACTTCGTCGAGGCTCTCGCGGGGATGGATCTGCCGCTCGCCGCCGCCGAGGCGATGATGACGGCCCTGAGCCACATGGGACGGAACGAGGAAGCGCTTCTCGACGTGCTCCAGGAGGCCACCGGGACGCCCGCGGGCGCTCGCGCCTATTCGCCGGATCTCGTCGCGGAGTTGGTCGAGGAGGTAGAAGCCCACGGCGATCCCGGAAGCGGAGAAGAAATCTATGGGCGGGCTCAACTCACCTGTGTCGCCTGTCATCAGCTCGACGGCGTCGGCGGAATCATCGGACCTTCGCTCGACGCGGTGGGGGCTGGGCTGACGCTGGATTTGCTTGTCGAATCCGTGTTGTGGCCTCAGCGGCAGTTGAAGGAGGGGTATTTCGCCATCGCGGTGACGACGAAGGGAGGAGAGACCTTTTCCGGTTATCGCGAAAAAGAAGAAGACGGCGTCCTGCATCTTCGCGACACTGCCTCCGGGGAAGTGAAGATGATCCCTCGAGTCGAGATTTCGAAACTGGAAAACGTCGGCTCCCTCATGCCGCCCGGATTGACGAACAGCCTCAGCTCCGAGGAATTGCGTGATCTCGTGGCCTACCTGGCGAGTTTGAGAGGGTGAGGGGCTTGAAATCCGCTCACCCCCCGTCGGCCAGCTTTGCCAGGAAGGCAGGGCTACACGGTCTCCACCTCGTTGGTCAGCGTTCCGATGCCGTCGATTTTGATCGAAACGCGGTCGCCGGGCTGGAGGGTGAAGCCGGAGTCCGGGACGATGCCGGTGCCGGTCATGAGATAGGCACCGTGCTTGAATCGATTCGATCTGTAAAGGAATCCGACGAGTTCTTCGAAGCTTCTCTTGATCTGGGAGATCTGCGTTTGCCCCGAAAAAACGATCTCGCCGCCGCGGCGAATCTCGCTTTCAATCGGTGTCGCGGGATCGGGGGCTTCGCCGACGAGAAGGCAGGGACCGAGAGCGCAGGATCCGGCATAAACCTTTGCCTGAGGAAGATAGAGGGGGTTTTCACCCTCGATGGAGCGGGAGCTCATGTCGTTGCCGATCGTGTAACCGAACACCTTTCCGGCGCTGGAGACGGCGAGCGTCAATTCCGGCTCCGGCACGTTCCAGGCCGAGTCGCCGCGGATGCCGACGCGGTCGAGATGGCCGCGGGCCCGGGCCGCCGTCGCCTTGAAAAACAACTCCGGACGTTCCGCGTCGTAGACCTTGTCGTAGAACACGTCGCCGCCCGCCGTTTCGGCTTCTTCCATTCGGGCCGTACGGCTGCGGAAATAGGTGACGCCGGCGGCCCAGATCTCCTGATCCCCGACGGGAGGCTCGAAAGGAATCTCGGGATCGAAGGACTCGCCTTCGGAGGCCTTTTCATACGTTTCTACCACGTAGGCGAGGGGATCCTCGGATTCGAACAGGCGGTTGAAACCAAAACCTTCGGAAACGTGGTGGAACGGGCCGGGCGAATCGGTGCTCTCGATGAAAATGGAGCTGGCGGTCCGAAAAATTCGATAGGACATGCGGCGATCATACCGAAAAACGCGACGCTTGCCAGCCCGCATCGGGGGCGGAGTTGAGATCCGAGGGAATCCGCTGTATCTTACGCGGTGACGTGCCTCATCAAATCCTGTTGGGTGGTCGGCCTGACCCTTTTGCTGGATCTTTCCCCGGCCCGAGCCCAACCCGCCTCGGTGGCATCCATCGAGCCGGAGGAGTTGGTCGAATACGAAGACCAGCCCCGTCGTGTCCGGGAGCTGATCGATTACGCCCTGTCTCTCACGAAGCAGGATCTCTCCTACAAGTACGGCTCGAATTCTCCCCGAAAGATGGGGATGGACTGCTCCGGGACCGTGCAGCATACCCTGGCGGAGATCGGCGTGAAAGGCGTTCCCAGATCGTCCTACGCCATGTTTCACTGGGCGGAGGAGAATGGCGCGGTGACTTCCACGGCGGGAGCGGCTTCAACGGGCGACTCGGTGTTCGGGAGTCTGAGGCCGGGCGACCTCGTCTTCTGGGAAGGCACCTACGACACCGGCGATCGGGATCCTCCGATCTCGCACGTGATGATTTATCTGGGTAAGCTTAAGAAGGACGGAAAAGGTATCGTATTCGGCGCGAGCAGCGGTCGCCGGTACCGGGGGAAGCGAATCCACGGGGTCAGCGTCTTCGACTGGCGGGCGCCTTCGGTCGGGTCGAAATCGAAGCTCGTGGGCTTCGGTGCGGTGCCGGGTTTGCGTCCTCCAAAGGACGGCTGAGCCCCCGCCCCTACGGAATTTGAGGCGTTTTGGTTCGGCCTACAAAACAAAAAACAGTGCTTGAAATTGCGCGGTATTTCGCGAAGCTTTCGGCCAATGAAAACCAAGCTCGTAATAGGCGTCTTCTTTCTTTCCTCATTCACATTCGTTGGCTGCACGCCGACGCAGCGCGGAGCGGCCGGTGGCGCCGCCGCGGGTTCGGCAATCGGTGCGCTGGCAGGCGGCCGGGGCAACCGGGCCGAAGGCGCTCTCATCGGCGGCGGTATCGGCGCTCTCGGAGGGGCTGCCCTCGGCGCGAGTCGCGAGAACCGCGAGCGGGAGTACTACGGGCCTCGCGGAGACTACGACCGTCGTTACGATCGTCGTCACCGCTATTGATCCGATCCACCCAAACCAGTTTCAACCGGGCCGTCCACTGTGGCGGCCCTTTTTTTGTCCGCGTCGCCGGGTCCGCGGGCGACTCCGGAGCGCGCCTTCTCACCTCGCGCAGGCGCTGCAGCGGGTCGACTCGGGTGCCGTCTTGAGTCGTTCGAAAGCGATGTCTTCGCCGCAGATTTCGCACCGTCCGTAGGTGCCGGCGTCGAGTCGCTCGAGGGCTAGTTCCAGCAATCCCACTCGGCTTTCCCGTCGCCGCTGGGCATCTTTGGCCACTTCCTGCATCTGCATCGAATCGAGACGGGACAGGCGGCCGATGGAGACGTCCGGCGAAATCGCCTCGCGTTCCGCGCCGGATCCTTGGGATTCGGCGCGAATCCGTTCGAGTTCCGCGGCGATCAGTTCCTCCAAGTCGATGAGTTGATCGGCTGTGAGCATCGGGGGGAGTCAGTCGGAAAACGTGGGGAGCGAGTCCGGATTCCAATCGGACGAATCCCGATCGCATTCCTCCGCCACTTCGATGAACCCGCGAATCTCGGCCTCGGTGAAGAGGATGCCGTTCGCGCGTTCGCTCAATTTCGCGTTGTTCGCCTCGATCGTGCCCGGCAACATGCAGTTTTCATTCCCGTGCCCGAGAACGTCGTCCAGCGTCGCCTTGATGTTCTCGGCCTGGGTGCGGCCGTTTGCGAAATTGTTTCCGGAGAGGGCGTCGGGATGGACGACTTGGAAGTAGAAGGCCGACGTCGTTTTCTCTCCGGTTCCTTCCGCCTTTTCTGGCCTGCCGCGGAGGGTCGGGGGCGAGCCGCCGATGGCCGCTCCGTAGAGTTCGTTGAGCAGACCGAGTCCGTAGCCCTTGTGGCGTCCGAAGGGACGAATCGCGACGACTTCAAAGGGGTCGTCGGTCGGGTTGCCTTGCTTGTCGACGCCGAAAGCCGACTCCAGCTTCTTGTTCTCGCGCTTGTACTGCTCGACTTTCCCCATCGCGATCTCCGACGTGGCCCAGTCGATCACGACCGGGTAGCCGACGGCCTCCATGGTCGGGAATCCCCAGCTGTGGGGATTGGTTCCGAGAGTCGGGAATTTGCCACCGAAGGGAACAACCTCGGCGAGGGTGGCCGTGCAGTTGGTGTAGGCGATGTAGCCTCGCTTGGCGGCGTCCATCACGTACCCTCCGCCCCAGAGGTAATGGAACGCGTTGTCGACGGCGACCGTGCCGCTGCCGTATTCGTCCGCGAGCCGGATGCAGGTCTCCATCGCTTCGCAGGCGACGGCCTGGCCCTGTTTGCGGTTGGCGTTCCAGATCTGGACGGCCTTGAAGCGGGAATTCACGACTTCGACTTCGGCGCCGGGGACGCATCCGCCGGTGCCGCTTCCGAAAAGCTCGTCCAGATGGAGTGCTTTCAGGGCGTTGTGGGTGCGGATCCCGTGCCACGAAGCTTCCGAGCACATACGGGCGGCGGCGGCGGCTTCGTCCTCCCCGTAGCCGCGGTGCTGAAAGGCGGCCTGGACCAGTGCTTGGTGTTGCGGGCGCGAAACGACAAAATATTCTGAATCTGACATGACTCTTAAATGCCTTCGATCGTGGCGACGCGCCACCGAATTTTCAGCCGAAAGACGCTGTGAGGGAACGGTCGCGGGAGCGTTCCGGGCACCGAAGGGGAGAGCAAGCCGACGCAGAATCGCTCCCTTCCGATCTCGCAGGAAGCTTTTTCGTAAAGAAACTGGAAATATTTTTCTATCGGTATACGCTGAGCGGAACCCTTATAAAAACAGCCCTTGTCGGGCATTGGACTTAGGTTAGGTATTATTTTTCTGTTGGATAGCTGCCTCGAGCGCAATGCCTCGGTTTGACGGGGCACTCCGTAGACAGAAAAATCGAATTAATGAAGTTATTTGTTGGTAACGTATCCTACGACACGACCGAGCCGGAATTGCGGGCCGTGTTCGAACCTTTCGAGCCCATTCTCGAGTTTCACCGTCCGCGCGATCGTGAAACCGGGCAGCCAAGAGGGTTCGCGTTCGTGACACTCGCGTCTCGCGAGATGGGGGAGGCGGCGATCGAGCAACTTAACGAATCGACGCTGGGCGGGAGGACGTTGCGCGTGAACGAAGCCGAGGATCGTGGCAGTCGCCCGCCGGCCCGCCGCATGGCGCCGGAAGACGACATCACCTCGGGCCTCGCCAAGCCGGTCGACGATCGACCGACCGACAAGAAGGGGAACAAGGTTCGCTACAAATCGATCTGATCCCGACGAACCGCTTTTTTTACTATCTGATTCAGTTCGCCTGAAAGGCGGGCGCAGGTCCGGGCGCTTGGTCCGTGACTTTCGCTCGACGGACAAAGTATGGGCCTTCGTGCCACAGTTAGCTGGCTGATTTTCGCATCGACTGCTTTTCCTCTCGTTGCAGCCGAGGTGCAGTTTCTCGTCGAAGGGGATCCGGACGCTCCGATCGAGTCGAACAGTGGCGTCGTCGCTCTCGAGTGGGTGCCGGCGAATCCGGACGAAGCCGAGGGAATCGAGTTCGAGCTGGAAAAATCGGAAACCGCGGACTTTTCCGAAGCGACCGTGCTTTATCGTGGCCCCGACCGTTCCACCATTTTGACGGGTGTGCGGGCAGGCGATTACTTTTATCGGGTCAGAACGGCGGACGGGGGGCGTTGGTCGAAGCCGATTCGGGCTGAAGTCGAGTATATCCAGCGAGGCCGCTTGTTCGCTCTTCTGGGGATCGGACTGGTCGTCGTCGGGCTCACCGTGGCGGCGATTGTCGGGGGACACTTCAAATCATCTCGGGAATCATCATGAGCCTGGCCGTTTCCATGAGTCCGGCGACCGGGTGGACGGTCGTGATTGTCCTCGGAATCATCTGGGTCCTTCTCGGAATCTACTGGGGGCGGAAGGCGAAAGGCAGCGAAGGCTTCATGCTCGCGGGCCGGAACGTGGGACTCTCTCTCGGCGCGGCCACGGCGATGGCCACCTGGGTGACCTCCAACACGATGATGGTGGCGCCGGTTCTGGCGCTCGAAAAGGGCGTTTGGGGGATGCTCGCGTACGCCAGCGCCGCGTTCGGCTTGATGCTTTTCGCGCCGCTGGCCATTCGGATCAAGAGGTTGCTGCCGGACGGGTTCACCGCCGGCGATTTCTTCCGGCAACGCTACGGTCGCGCTGGATGGACCCTGTTCATTCTGATCACGCTTCTCTACTCGATCACGTGGCTGGTGACGATGGCGATCGCGGGCGGAAAACTGCTCGAAGCGCTGGGCGGCATCCCCTACGCGCAGGGAATGACGCTGATTCTGACCGTCTGCGTCCTCTACACTTTGTTCGGAGGCCTTTTCGCGGTGATCGGCACGGACTTCATCCAAAGTCTCATTATTCTGATCGGGGTGGTCGTGATCGGCGTGATGGTCATCGTCCGGCTTGACGCCGGAGAGACCTATCGGCACGTGGCGGAGCACCAGCCGGCCCTTCTCGACGTCATGATGCCCGTCGCCCTGCTGGCGTTTTTCAACAACATGCTTTTCGGCTTCGGCGAGGTGTTTCACAACAACGTCTGGTGGAGCCGAGCCTTCGCCATGCGTGAAAAAGTGGCTCCGAGAGCCTTTTTTCTCTCCGGCCTTCTCTGGTTTCCCATTCCGATCGCAGCGGGATTCATCGCCTTGGCGGCGGGACCGTTGGGGGTGAACGTAACCGACGCCAGCAAGGTCGGGCCGGTGGTAGCCGAGCACGTTCTGGGACAGGCAGGCATGGGGGCGATGGCGGGGATTCTCATTCTCGTGGTGCTTTTCTGCTCGATCGCGTCCTCGATCGACTCGCTGCTGGCCGCCACCTCGGATCTGCTGGTGAAGGACATCTACGTGGGACTCTTCAAGGGGAACCTGTCCGGCCGAGTTTTCCGAAAGGTCGTTGCGGTTGCGATCCTTTCCGTGGCGCTGATCGCCTGGATTCTGGCTTTGTCGGGGTGGAACGTGGCCACGGTCCTCTACAGCGCCGGTGGCCTCGTCTCGAGCCTGATCTGGCCGGTCATCGCCGGATTGTTCTGGAAGCGGTGCAACCGCGGCCTCGTCCTCGCCGGCGTCGTGCTGGGATGCTCGACGGGCTATTACTGCTTCTTCATGATCGAACCCTACATTGGCGCCTTGTCGGGAGGCGCCGTCTCGATGTTTTTCACGATCCTCTCGCGCTACGTCAAGCCGAAGCCCTTTCCCGAACCCGAACCCGAACCCTCGCTGACGTGATGTTCTCCGAAACGTTTTTTTCCGTAATGATCACGGTGGGGCTCGTGTGGACGGCTCTGGGCGCCGTGACGTTGATCGCGCTTCTGATAAGAGATTGGATACGTAACGAACTCTGGTGACAAAGAGGACCACTGCTCCCATGACAAATTCGAATCTCCCCGAGAACAGAATGTCGCGAATCCTGGATCCTCCGAAGGACTCCGATTCCTTGCGGCCCGAGGCTCTGCGGCTGCTGGACGAAAGTCCGGTCGATCTGGCGACGCTCCGGGAACTCAGCGGCGTGTCGATCGTGAACGCGGGGCAGTTCAGCCGCGAACAGGTCATCGAACTCTGCAAGCTGGCGGCCGTTCTCGAAGCCACCGAGATCGCCCCCTATCACCCGCTCGACGGGAAGATCGCGATCACGGCGTTTTTCGAAGCCAGCACGAGGACGCGGACTTCCTTCGAGAGTGCCATGCTTCGATTGGACGGCAAGATCATCAGCATTCCCGACGGGCGCATGACGGGGCAGGCCAAGGGGGAGTCGCTTCAGGACATCGGCGAAATGTTCAACGCCTACGCCGACCTGGTGATCATGCGGCACACCGAGACCAGTGCGCCGGAAGAATTGATGGAGAGCCTCCGGATTCCCCTGATCAACGCGGGGAACGGGACGGGAGAGCACCCCTCCCAGGCGCTGACCGACTGGTACGCCCTGTTGAAGTGGAAAAACGACCTGATCAACCCCGGCCCCGAGGGCCAGAAAGCGTCGCAGTTGCATCTGGGAATACTGGGGACTCCGGGTTCGATGCGGGCGGTGAAGAGTTTTCTCCTCATGTCGCTGCTCTTCCAGTCGCATATCGAGCGCGTCACCGTGATATCGGAAATGGCGGACCCGTTCGGCGCCGACGTGACGGAACTGCTTTCCGAGGCGGGGATCGATTACGAAGTGACCAACGACATCCAGGAGGCGCTTCCGAAACTGGACGTGATTTACATGAACTCGATCGCGTTTCTGGGAGACAGTTACAAGACCCTGGACACCCGCTACAAGCTCAATTCGGAGAGCGAACTGAAGCCGGAGGCCGTGATCCTCCACCCCCTCGCGAGGCAGGACGAACTCGACACATCGCTCGACAAGACCGCTCACAATCTCTATTTTTCCCAAGCTCACGGAGCCGTGTTCATCCGTCAGGCGCTTTTGATGTCGGTGTTCGACCGGCTCGACTCGCTTCCCGACCAGATTCCCACGACTCGTTGACCCGCCTGCCGCTCCGATCCACGGGAGCCTGGGCACCCTGAACCTACTCCATCTACCTAATCTTTTACTTATACATTCATGTGCGGAATCGCCGGATTTTTCAGTGCCAGCTCCATCGACGAAAACAAGAGCCGCCAGGTCCTCGGGGACATGCTGGAAACTCTCCACCATCGCGGTCCCGACGGCCGGGGTGAACACATCGACAGTCCGCTGGGGCTCGCGATGGGGCACACCCGCCTTTCGATCAACGATCTCGTGGGAGGCTGGCAACCGATGTTTTCAGGCGATACCAAGCTGGTCCAGACGACCAACGGCGAGTTCTACGACTTCAAGCGCTACCGTTCCATGCTGATGGCGGAAGGCGGCCGGATGTCCACGAAGTCCGACTCCGAAATCGCCCTTGGCCTCTACCGGAAGCACGGGCTCGGCTTCACCGAGCATCTGCGGGGCGAGTTCGCCATGGTGCTCTACGACGAGGAGAAGGACGAACTGATCATGGTCCGCGACCGGTTCGGCGTTCGGCCCCTGTTTTTCGCGGTGAAGGGCGACACGCTCGTCTACGGGTCCGAGGTCAAGGCGGTCATCGCCCACCCGAAGGTCGAGGCGAAGCTCGATTCGGCCGGCGTGCTCCACCAGCTGATGCAGACCATCGTTCCAGGCACCAGCGCCTTCCGCGACGTTCACGCCCTCCAGCCCGGTCACGTCATGCGCGTCCGGAAACGCAACGGCTCGCTGGATATCGAAACGCATCGCTACTGGGATATGAATTTCCCGCTGGCCGAGGACCGACCGGACAAGGTCGATCCGCAGGAGCACATCGAGCGGGTCCGCGACGAGCTGATCCGAGCCATCGTCTTCCGTCTGGAGGCGGACGTCCCGGTCGGTTGCTACCTTTCCGGCGGAATCGACAGCTGCTGTATTCTCGGGCTCGCCACGGGCGCCATGCAGAGCGCGGTCAAGGCCTTCACCATCAGCTTCGACGACGACGCCTACGACGAAGCGTCGATCGCACGCCAGATGGCCGAGAGCATGGGCGCCGATCAGGAAATGATTCACCTGAAGGCGGAGGACCTCTACGGCGAGAACTACATCGATACCGTCTGGCACGCGGAGCGCAGCTTCTACAATACGCTCGGCGTGGCCAAGTATCTCATGTCGAAACGGGTCAACGAGTGCGGATACAAGACGGTGATCACGGGGGAGGGGGCCGACGAGCTTTTCGGCGGATACCCCGCGCTCAAACGGGACATGTTCCTGCATGGGATGGCCCACGAGACCCCCGAGGCGCAGGCCGAGCTTCACGCCGCGCTGGAGCGGTCGAACAAGCTGTTCAAGGGAGCGATCCTTTCGGAGGAGCAGCACCAGCACCCCGCGTGGGAAGCCAAGTGCGGTTTCACGCCATCCTGGATTCAGCCTTGGATGGCCACGCTCGAGCTGGCGAAGCCGCTGTTGTCGGGCGATCTCAAGAAGGAACTCTCCGGCTACGATCCGATCGCCGCCATCGCCGAGAAGGTCGACGGGGATCAGCTCAAGGGACGGCATCCGCTCGACATCGCCCAGTACACCTGGAGCAAATGCCAGCTGGAAGGTCAAATTCTCAATTGGGGCGGCGATCGCGTTGACATGGCGAATTCCATGGAGTCGCGTCCGGCGTTTCTCGATCACCACGTGGCCGCCGCGGCGGTCGACGTGCCGCCGAATCTGAGGATCAAGGGCAACATCGAAAAGTGGGTCCTTCGCGAGGCGGTCAAAGGCGTCTTGCCCGAAGTCCTCTACAAGCGCGAGAAATTCGCCTTCATGGCGCCTCCGGCCCACACCGACGAGGCCAAGAAGAAGAAAGTGGAAGCGTTGATCTCGGAGTATCTAGGCCAAAGCAAAGTCAAGGACGCCGGCCTCCTCGACCCCGTCGAAGTCAGCAGCTTCCTCGATGGCTGGAGGAGCGACACCGATCCCGTCTCCCTGGTCCGCAAGGACACCGTTCTGAACCACCTTCTCTGCGTCCAGATTCTGCACGGCCAGTTTTGTTGAAAAACGGCTCTGGCGATCCGACACGCTCATCTCCCTTTGCCGACCTTGGCCGAGACCCCCGGGTGATCCGGCACGAGAAAACGCCAGGGAAGATCCCGGCCGCTTGAGATGCCGATGCGCTTGTCGGTCGCGACCGGGAACGAAGGCGATCCGGTGCTTCGCCGGAGGCAAAAGTCCGCGTCTTCGACAAGGGAGCGGCCGTGATGCCCCACGCCGATGCCGAGGGCGGCGGCTAGTTTGCCCGGACCGGAGCAGAGACTTCGTGGGAGGCTCGTCCGTCGTCGTCGGATCATCGTTTCGAGGCCTTCCGCCGGTTCCAGCGCGCGGAAGAGGACGAAGCCGGCTTCCCCGGTTTCGCGATCCCGGCAAAGCACGTTGGCCAGCCAGTGAACGCCGTAGTTCAAGTAGACGTAGGCCGCACCCGGCGCGTGCCGGCCGGCGAACTCCCGGGCGGAAGGACGAGTGAAGAGATGGCTCGCCGGGTCCCCGTTTTCGCGGTAGGCCTCCGTCTCGATGACGCGTCCGCTGCACCCGTTGTTCTCAAGAAGCGTTCCGATCAATTCTCGCGCGCAGACAAGCGGGTCGCGCTCGAAGAAAGTGGACGAAAGGATCGGAGCGGAAGGAACGGGCAAGGGCATTTCGGCACGGAAAGCGGCTCTTCCTCTGGTCGTCCGGCGGGCGCAAGTCAGCCCCGAGGGTGAGTCAAGGGCGGGCGAATCAAGCCGCCGAGTCGTCGACCTGGATCGGGGTCACTTCGCGACGGATTTCCGCGAGCGCCTGCTCTGTCTCGACCACTCGGGCGTAGCGGTCGCGAAGCGTCTTGATCGAGGCTTCGTGCAGCTCGGGGGTCACAGTGGTGCAGGCGTCCTCGATCAGGGTCACGAAGTACCCGAGGTCGCAGGCGTCGCGGATGGTCGTGTCGACGCATTCGTTCGTGTAGACTCCGGTCACGAAGAGCGACTTGATCCCCATGTTCTGGAGGACGTAGTTCAGATTGGTCGAGGAAAAAACGCCGCTGGCCGTCTTGTTGATGATGATCTCGTCTCCCTCGGGCGCGACCTCGGGCAAAAATTCGGCCTCTTTCGAGTTGGGGGACGCCAGCAAATTCAGGCGCCGGTGGCCGGGACTGCGATCCCGCCCGTCGTTCGTCAAGGCCTGGATGCGAACGTGGATGACTTCGAGACCTGCTTCCCGAAACGCGTCCTGCAGATTCCGGACGTTCGGCAGGACCCACTCCTTGAGGCTGCTGAAATAGTATCGCCGCCCCGCCCGGGGCACGCCCGCCTTCTCCGGTTCGGTAAAAACTCCGTAGCCGTCGGCGGCGTCGAGATACTGCATGTCGATGCAAAGCAGGGCCGTGTCGTGGGAGGAAAGCAGTTCGAGTTGGCGGCGTTGGTTCACCACCTTCTTCAGGTAGGCGTCTTTCAGGGGATCGGGTTGGCCGGTGCTCATGGATTATAGATAAACGCTATCCCCGACGGCTGCAAAGCACAATTCGTGCCGTGTGCGTTCGAAACTTCATTTGGTCGCCGCTTCCCGGACCGTGTGGTAGAGGAGGTTGGCTCCCGCTTCGATGTCTTTCCAATCCGTCCATTCGGCCGGGGTGTGGCTCTGGCCGTCGCGGCTGGGGACGAATACCATCACGACGGAAGCGATGCTGGCGACGATCTGGGCATCGTGCGCGGCGCCGCTGGGCATGCGCCGGTAGGAAAGATCGAGTTTTCGGGCCTGGCTTTCCAGCAAGTCGACCAGTTCGGATTGGCAATGCACGGGTTGGATTTCGCTCTGCTCTTCGAACTCCATCATGAGCCCCCGCCGTCGGGCGATCGCGGAAAGGACCTTGCGGAAGGAGCTTTTCAGATCCGCCAGGATTCCGGGATCGGTGTCGCGGACATCCAGGCTGAACTCGACTTGTCCGGGAACCGTGTTCGGCGCGCCCGGCTGGATGCGGGCCGTCCCGATGGTGGCGCGGCTCACCTCCGTGCCGTTTTCCTCCAGAATGCGCGGCACCTCGTGGGCGAAGTCGGCCAGGCCCATGAACGCGTCGTGACGCATGTCCATCGGCGTGGTTCCGGCGTGGTTCGCTTCCCCCTTGAACCGAACCAGCCATTTGAACAGGCCGGTGATGTTTTCGACGATTCCGACGGACTCGTTGGCGGAACTGAGCACCGGCCCCTGTTCGATGTGGAGTTCGAAGTAGGCCTGTATCGAGGCGGCAGGACGGCGGGCGTCGAGAGCGTGGATCGGGTTGAGGCCGCGGGCTTCCATCTCGTCGCGCAGCAGGACACCGTCGAGATCGGCGACGTGAAGCGATTCGGGCGTAAGAAGTCCGCAAAACGCTTCGGAACCGAGCATTCCGCCGAAGCGGCCTTCCTCGTCGGAGAAGGAGATGACTTCCACGGGCCTTTTCAGCTTCACATCCTCCTCCTTCAGCCGGCGGAGGCATTCCAAGCCGCAGAGAACCCCGAGAGCGCCGTCGAGCATGCCGGCGCGGGGAACGGTGTCGGTGTGCGAACCCACGAGGATGGCGGGCTCCTCCAGATCCGCCCCGATGCGGCCGATGACATTCCCGGCGCCATCCATTCGATTTTCGATGCCGGCGTCGTCGAGGCGCTTCCGGAGCCAGCTCTTGGCTTCCATGTCGGCCTCGGTGAAGGCCATGCGATAAAGGCCGCGATCTTCCGGGTTTTGTCCGATCTGGCCCAGCTCGAGAATATCGTGCTTCAGTCGCTCCAAATCGACGCCGTCGGATTTCTGTATGGTGTCCTGCATGCTTCTTCAGCGTTGTATACGGCGCGAGTGCCGTCGAGGGAGAATCGGAAGTTTTTCGCGGTTTTCGGTCGGGAGGAGCACCTGATCGGCAGACCGAAGAATCGCGACGAGGTAAGGGGGCGGCCGTTGTAGGCCCCCATTGCAATCACTCTTCCGCTGTTGGCCCGGTGAAGTCGGGCTTCGGAGCCGTCCCGGTAGCGGAAGGCAACTTGGTTCAGGATTGGAATCCGCCATCAGCCAAGCACTAATCGCCCGTCTTCACGGCCGCAGAATCACTTTGAGCAGACCGTCCTCGTTCTTGTGGAGTCGATGGAACCATTCCGAGCCGTCCTCGAGGTCGGCGACGGCGGAAATGAGCGGTTCGACCTTGACCGCTCCGGAGGCGACGGCGGCGACGGCGTCGGCGTACTCCCCGGCGGAGGCGCAACTGCCGTAAAGGCTCAGCTCGCGGGTGACCACGGCTTGAAGGGGAAAGGGGACTTCGGCTTGCAGGTTGCCGACGCAGCCGACGCTGCCGCCTTTGCGGACGGATTCGACGGCCGTCTTGAGGGTGGGACCGAATCCTACGACTTCCATGGCGACATCGGCGCCGTCCTCGTTGCCGATCAGTTCGCGAACTTTCGCGGGAACGTCGTCGCCCGAGAGAAGGGCGGCGTCGGCACCGAGTTCCTTGGCCATGGCGAGGCGCTTTTCGTCGAGATCGACGGCGACGACGGTGCCGGCGCCTTTCGCCTTGAGGGCTTGGACGACGAGCAACCCGATCAGTCCGGCACCGACGACTACGGCGGAGTCTCCCGGTTTCAGAGGGACGCGGTTCACGGCGTGCAACGCGACGGACACGGGCTCGGCGAAGGCGGCCTGCTCGAACGGCACGTGGTCCGGGAGGGCGTAGAGGATGTGCTGCGGCACCGTCACGTATTCGGCGAAGGCACCGTGGCGACGGTAGTCGTCGCAGGAGACGCCGAGGACGTTGCGCTCGGGGCACAGGTTGACCCGGCCGCTTCGGCAGGCCTCGCACTCCCCGCAGTAGACCGTCGAATCGAACGTGACTCGATCGCCGACCTTCCAGCCGCTCACGGCGTCGCCGACTTCGACGATTTCTCCCGCCGCCTCGTGCCCCATGATGACGGGCGGAATGCGACGACCGGAGCTGCCGTCCATGCCGTGGATGTCCGAACCGCAGATGCCGCAGGCCTTCACGGCGACGACGACTTCGTTCGCGGCCCTCTTCGGATCCGGGACGTCGCCGTATTCAAACTGGTTGTAGGCCGTGAGCGTAAGGGCTTTCATGGGAGGATTTTGAGACTTGAAGGCTTTCGGTAATCGCAAGAAGGTGGGGCATCAATCCAAAACCCCGATCGTTTTCATTAGCCATGAAAGTTAGCCTTCGTTGTCTCGCCGGCATCGTCTGTGTGGTTGTCCTGTCCCAGTGCGAGACGCTGGACACCTCCGGCAGCGCCACCACCGGCGTCGGTACGAGCGGGACGATCACGGTCGAGGGAACCAGTTTTTATCCGGACGAAACGGGCATCACCTTCATCGTCCCGGCCGGGGCCCAGGTCATCGGCGCCGGAGGAACCAACTGCCGCTACCTGGTTCAGGAGGGCGGATCGCTCACCGCCCATTCGGGTCGGGGAAATGTCTATGAAATCAAGAGCGGCGGCCATTTCCGCGGTTTCGCCCATCCGGCCACGAGTTCGACGGTGACCTACGAGCCGGGCGCGACCATCGAGCAGGAGGAGTCAGGTCCAGAGACCCGTTTCGTCGTCCGGTCCTGAGGCCCGACGGGTTCCGAGTTTCGTCATTCGGAGAACGCATTCCTTCTCCTCCCGTCCCGGATAGCTTCGTCGGGGAACGTAGAGGTCTTCGATTCGGAATTTTCCGGAGTGAGCGAAGCGGGCTTTCAATTCGTAGACGCTCGTTCCGTGGGGAGGTCCCTGCCCGGGACGGTGTTCGTCGTCGTAGGGATCGAGAAAGAAAACGCCGAGAAGGCAGCCTCCGGGTTTCAGCGCGCGCCGGACCGCTTCGACGTAGTCGCGCCGGCGCTCCGGGTCGACGGCGCAAAAGCAAGTGTGCTCCCAGACCCAGTCGTAGGCTTCGCGATGCTCGGGGCCGAGGTCGAATAGATCTCCGACGACATACCTTTCAGCGCCGACCGTGTCGAACTCCCTGCACCGCGCGATGGCCGTTTCCGCCACGTCGAGGCCGACCACGAAATCCGCGTCGGTCTCGCGGGCGAGCGCGCGGACGTCGTGTCCGAAACCGCAGCCCGGCACCAGAACCGAGCCCGAGACGGTATCGGGGTTGGCTTCGAGCCATTCCAGCAGCGGCGGAGCCGGGGCTCCCTTTTCCCAAGGAATGCGGTGGTCGAGATAGTGTTGTTCCCAGTCGGGAGTCATGCTTGCGAGAAAGGAAGAGGGGTTCGAAATACCCGGTGAGACGACAATTGCCGCTGGACCTTTCCCGAGACGGTGACAGTTTTTAGTCGCACCATGATTACCGCAAAATCCCTTTCAGACGACCAGATCGCCGCGATCAAGACTTGGGCCGAGGAGGGCGACGCCCTTGCCGATATCCAGCGAAAAATGAATTCCGAAATGGAGCTCAAGGCGACCTATCTGGAAACTCGTTTTTTGCTCGAAGATCTGGGAATCGAATTGAAGCCGGATCCTGTGCCCGAGCCGGAAGAGGTCGAATCGGAGCCCGAAATCGACCAGGACGAGGCCGAAGCGGTTCAGGCGGACGCTGCTCAGGGCGACCCCTCTCGGGGCGACCCCTCTCGGGGCGACCCCTCTCGGGGCGAGGGAGCCGGCCACGCGGCCACGGTGACGATCGACAAAATCCAGCGGCCCGGCGCCTTGGTGAGCGGCAAGGTGACTTTCGCCGGCGGCAAGTCCTCGGCCTGGTGGCTGGATCAGATGGGGCGCCTCGGCATGGAGCCGGAGGAGGAGGGGTTTCAGCCGACCGAGGACCAGATGCTCGCTTTTCAGAAGGAACTCCAAGTCGCCATACAGCAGAGCGGCTTGTAGACGCTCGTCGAACGTTCCGACGCGGCGGGCCGTACCGTCGCCCGGTCATCACCGTCGTTCGTCGGACGCGGCACCGGAATTGGGACTCTACACCGCCCAGCCGTTGCGGTAGGCCTCGCGCCCCCATAGCTTCTCGCCTTCCGGGTGGTCGACCAGTTTGCCGGTGGCGGGATCGACGTCGACGGCGCCGTTGGTGCGGTAGGCGATGTTGCCGAGGTGGCAGAGCATCGTGCTTATCTGGCCGTCGGCGATCGGTTGGTTCAGCTTCTCGCCGTCCCGGATCGCGTCCGCGAAGTTGGTGAAATGGGGCGCGTCGCTCGGCGGATCGGTGTTTTTCTCGATCTCCTTGCCGTCGTTGTCGAAAATGGTGAAGTTGGCGCTGTGGATGTTCATCTTGCCCTTGTCTCCGTAGACGACGACGAATTTGCCCTCCTCCGGCTTGCGGCGATGGCAGGAACTGCCTTCCCAGCTGATCCCCACGTCGCCGTAGTCGTAAACCGCGTAGGCGGTGTCCGGCGTTTCCTGGTCGTCGTTGTAGTGGTAGCGCCCGCCGTTGCAGGTGACCCGGCTGGGATAGTCGACCCCCATCGCCCAGCGCGCCACGTCCAGCGAATGAACGCCGTTGTTCGCGAGTTCGCCGCCGCCGTAGAGCCAGCGCCAGTGCCAGTTGTAGTGAACCAGGTTGTCCTTGTAGGGCTGATCCGGAACGGGCCCCTGCCACATCAGCCAGTCCAACTCGGCGGGAGGGTCGGTGATTTCCCCTTTGCCGATGGAGGGGCGCGTGCTCGCATACCAGCAGCGAGCGTAGCGAAGTTCTCCGATGACACCGTCGCGGAGCTTCTGCACCGCTTCGATCAGGGCGGGGTAGGAGCGTCGCTGGGTTCCCATCTGCACCTGCCGGTTGGTTTGCTTCGCCACCTCCACGAGGCGCTCGGCTTCGTGCGCGTCGTAGCTGCCGGGCTTCTCCACGTAGACGTGTTTGCCGGCCTGGCAGGCGGCGATCGCGGCCGGAGCGTGCCAGAAGTTCGGGGCCGCGATCGAAAGGGCGTCGATGTCCGGGTCGTCGAGAATGCGGCGGAAATCGGTGACCTTTTCCGGTTCTTTCTCCTGCTTGCCCTTTAGCGTGTTCGCTCCGGTGAGGAGGCGGTTGTCGTCGACGTCGCAGACGTAGGCGATCTCGGTATTGGGAACGTCGAGGTAAGCCTTGATGTGGCCTTTGCCGCGGCCAAGACCCATTACGCCGACCCGGAACCTCGAGTTCGCGCCCTTGGCCTGCCCCAGCAGCAGGTTGGGACCCGTCGCCGCCGCCCCGGCAGCAAGAGTGGTTCCGAGAAAACGGCGTCGGGAAGCGTTGGTTTTTTCCATGGGTGGAAGCCTAGAGAATTTCGGGACCATGCCCAAAACAATTTCGGGCGCATCTGCGCGCCGGGCCGGTCGGGATTGCCGATGGCGGGGGATCTGCCGCGGAACCTCGGCGCGCCTTCACTCGAGCGGCTCGCCGTATCCGCCGCCGCCCGGCGTTTCGATGACCAGCCGATCGCCGGGGTCGACGGAGAAGGCGGCGATGCCCGGAAGGATTTTTCCGTTGAGCGTCTGCTTGCCCGGCGCCCCGTCGCGCCCGCCCGCGAGTCCATAGGGGCCCGCGGCGCGGTGCTGCGTCAGAAGCGAAACGTGGAGCGGCCTGAGAAACTCGACCTCGCGGACGATCCCGTTTCCTCCCGTCCAACGGCCCTTCCCGCCGGACCCGGGCCGGAGCGCGAAACGCCGCAGCCGTACCGGATAGCGTTGCTCGAGGATCTCGGGATCGGTGATGGCCGTGTTCGTCATGTGCGTGTGCAGCCCCGAAGCGCCGTCGTGGCCGTCGCCCGCGCCCGCTCCGCCGCCGATCGTCTCGTAGTAGCCGAAGGAATCGTCGCCGAAGAGGAAATTGTTCATCGTGCCCTGGGAACAGGCCTGCGCTTTCAGCGCTCTCAGGAGCGTGTCCACGAGTCGCTGGCTCGTTTCGACGTTGCCGCCGACCACGGCGGGACACCGGGCGGGGTCGTCGTCGAAAAGCGGGTTGAGAAAACACACCGGCAGCACGATGTCGATCGCGGCCAGCAAGCCCTCGTTGAGCGGCACGCGGCTTTGCGTCCACAGCCTCAGGGCGTAGAGCACCGCGCTCTGGACGATCGCCGGCGTGGCGTTGAGATTGCCGGGGTGGGTCTCGCCGCTTCCGGTGAAATCGATTTTCAATCGTCCGTCCGTCAAGGCCAGCCGCACCCGGATCGGCGTTCCGTCGTCGAGCCGTTCGACCGCCTCTCCCGCCGTGAAGCCCGTGTCGACCAAGTGGCGGGCGAGGGCGTCCCGGCTCCGGGTTTTGAGGTAGAGAAGGTTCTCCTGGATTCGCTCCGGCCCGTGCGTCTCGACGAGCGTTTCGAAAATGGTCGTCCCCCGGCGATTGGCGGCCAGTTGCGCGTCGAGATCCGCGAGGTTGTCGCCTATTCGGCGAGTGGGATACGGGGCTTCCGTCAGGATTTTCTCGATTTCTCCAAGACGGGATTGGCCGTTGCGGACGAGTCGTCTCGGCGCGATTACGACGCCTTCTTCCGCCAAGTTCCGGGCTGCCGGCGGCATCGAGCCCGGGGAGATTCCGCCGATCTCCGCGTGGTGGGCGCGATTGGCGACGTAGGCAATCGGCTCCGGTGAGCCCTCGACGATAACCGGGCTGATCAGGGTGACGTCGGGGAGATGCGAACCGCCCACCGCCGGATGATTGGTGATGACGGTGTCTCCCTTTGCCATCGCGATCCGTTCCCGCACGGTCCTGACACACATGCCAAGGGCGCCGAGATGGACCGGGATGTGGGGCGCGCTCGAGATCAACTCGCCTGCGCCGTCGAGCAGCGCGCAGGAGAAGTCGGCCCGTTCCTTGACGTTGGTCGAAATGGCGGATCGCTGGAGCATCGTGCCCATTTCCTCGACCAGATTGTCGAAACGATGCCGGAAGAGTTCGCGCTCGACCTGTTCGGGACGATCGTGCTCCGCCGATTCCGGTTCGCCGTGTCGAGTCAGGACAAGGGAACCGTTGAACGCGACCGCGCCGGTCCAGCCGGCTTTCAAGTAGAGGGTGCTGAAGGGATCCTGAATCACCACCGGTCCCGTGACTTCGTCGTTCTCGGAAAGAGCGGCGCGGTCGAGGAAGGATTCGACAGAGTCGAGTGCGCGACCCGACCCTGTCGAATCGGGCTCGGTTTTCGTTCGCCTGCGATGCGCGCGTCCGGTCCCGGCGACGGCCCGATAGCTGACAACCTCGATTGCCCGACCACTCGGCGGAGGATAGCCGAAGACGGTTTCGTATTGTGTGCGAAAGGCGTCTTCGAGGTCGGCCGGGTCCGCCGCGTCGATGGCGAGGGTAGCGTCCTGGCCGACCAGACGCAGTTCCGCGAGCCGTCGCTGAATCGAGCCGTCGCGCCCGGTCTCCTCGAGCGCCTCAAGGGCTTCCTTGTCCACCGCCGCGAAGATCGCCTCGAGCGTGTCCGCCCCGATGGGCCGATTGATCTGGCGTTCCGCGAAACGCTCGATGCTCGCTTGGTCCAATCCGTAGGCGCTGAGCAGGCCCGCTTCGGCGGGAACGACGATTTGCGCGATGCCAAGCCGCTCGGCAATGTCGCAGGCATGCAGCGGACCCGCACCGCCGAAAGCCAGGAGCGCGTAATCGGAAGGATCGGCTCCGTCCCGGATCGAGACGGTGCGGATGGCGTCGGCCATTTGCTCGACCGAGATGTCGAGCAGGCCGCCGAGAAAATCGGGGTTCGGTCCTTCCCCCGCGAGGCCGGCTTCCCGCTGAAGCGCCACGGCGGCCTCCCTCGCGGCCGCGAGATGGGATTCTGTCAGGGGAATGCCGAAATTGTCCAGGTCGATCCGACCGAGTAGCAGATTGACGTCGGTCACGGTGAGCGGGCCGCCGCGCCCGTAGCAGGCGGGACCCGGATCGGCGCCGGCGGACTCGGGGCCGACCCGGAGCCCGCCGTTTTCCCAGCGGCAGATCGATCCGCCGCCCGAGGCGACCGTTTCGATCTTGAGGGCGGGGGAGAGAAGCCGGGCATCGCCGACGATCTGCTCGAAACGGTATTGGAATCCTCCGTCGTAGCGGGCGACGTCCGTACTGGTGCCGCCCATGTCGAAGGTGAGAATGCGCGGAAGGCCGAGTTCCTCCGCTACGGCCGCGGCCCCGGAAACGCCACCCGCCGGCCCGGAGAGGAGCGAGTCCTTGGGGCAGTAGGTTTCAATCGGCTCGAGCCCCCCGGCCGACGTCATGGTGAGAAGCCGGGCCCCTTCGCCGGCCCGCTCCCGGATGTGATCGAGAAAGCCTTGCATCACGGGGTGAAGGTAGGCGTTGGCGACGGCGGTTTCGGCGCGCGGCAGAATTTTGATCAGCGGGGCGAGTTCCGAGCTGACGGAAACGTGCGAGAAACCGAGGGCGAGAAGGCGCCCGCGGAGCGCCTTCTCGTGGACGGGATTCCTGTAGCTGTGCAGAAGCGCCACGGCGGCCATGCGGATGCCGCGCTCGAGAAGCCGGCGGGCTTGTTTGTCGAAGGACGCATCCAGTTGGATCGATGTCAGGACGTTTCCCTCGGCGTCGAGTCGCTCGTCGATCTCGACGACCGCCTCGAAAAGCGGAGCGGGCCGGTCGTGCCGCAAGGCGAAGAGATCCGGTCGCCGCTGATCGCGCACGACCAGGAGGTCGGCGAATCCTTGCGTGACGAAAAAAGCAACCGCCGCGCCTTTTCGCTCGAGCAGCGCGTTGGTCCCCCGGGTCGTGGCCAGGCGAAAATCGAGCGGGGGGAAAGGATGGTCCAGCGGGGTGCCGGTGAGCAGGCGCGCGCCCAGCACGGGCGCCTCCTCGCGGGTGAACAGATCGATCGAGGGGGAGCGGGGCAGGTCGCGGGAAAGCGTCAGCCGACCGCTGCCGGCTTCGAAAGACAAAACGAGGGCGGTCTCTCCCGAAGACTCGGCCCTGTAGCCGGTGAAGAAAGAATCTCCGGCCCGCCAGGTGTCGGGGATCTCGACGAGTGGCGTCCGGTCGTTCTCCCATGCCGCCACCGAAACCCGCAGCCGCCCGGACGAGAGCACCTTCACCAAGCGCGGAGCGAATCCGTCGCCGGACTGGCCCCGGCAATCGGTGAATGTTCCTCCCGTGTCGACCCGAATCTCGAACATGAGGGGACCAACGGCCGCGAAGGCGAATCCCTCAAGCGAGAATACCGTCCACCACGTGCGCCTTTTCGACACCGGTGAGGCGGACGTCGAGCCCGCGGTGCTTGATGCTGAGCCGTTCGTTGTCGATGCCCAGCAAGTGCAGAATGGTGGCGTTGAGATCGCGAATGTGAACCGGCTTGTCGACGATGTTGTAGCAGAAGTCGTCGGTCTTTCCGTAGACGGTGCCGCCCTCGACGCCGGCGCCCGCGAGCCACACGCTGAAACACCTCGGGTGGTGGTCGCGGCCGTAGTTCTCCTTGCTCAGTTTTCCCTGGCAATAGATGGTTCGGCCGAATT
The DNA here is from genome assembly GCA_040905585.1 of Verrucomicrobiales bacterium. Taxonomy (GTDB): domain Bacteria; phylum Verrucomicrobiota; class Verrucomicrobiia; order Verrucomicrobiales; family DEV007; genus Arctic95D-9. Next base: position 32,247 of record JBBDRG010000077.1, on the reverse strand, counting down.
CGCCGCCCCAGACGACCAGGGTGTCGTCCAGCATTCCCCGCATTTTCAAATCCTGAACCAGCGCCCAGCTCGGTTGATCGACGTCGCCGCACTGGAGCGGCAGGTCGCCGGTGAGATTGCCGTGCTGGTCCCAGCCGCGGTGGAAAATCTGAGTGAAGCGGACGCCGCGCTCGGCCATGCGGCGGGAAAGGAGGCAGTTGTAGGCGAAGGTGCCCGGCTGGGTCACGTCGGGGCCGTACATGTCCAGAATGTACTGCGGTTCGTCGGACAGATCGGTCAGTTCCGGCACCGACGTCTGCATCCGGAAAGCCATTTCGTACTGGGCGATGCGGGCATGGATTTCGGGATCGCCAACGTCTTCGTGGTGCTGGCGGTTCAATTCGTTGAGGCCGTCGAGCATGGTGCGGCGGACGTTCCGGTTGACGCCTTTCGGGTCGGAAAGATAAAGCACGGGATCTCCCTGCGAGCGGAGGGCCACTCCCTGGTGTTTCGACGGCAGAAGGCCCGCGCCCCACAGTCGCTGATAGAGCGCCTGGGCATCGCGCTTGGCCGACCAGGTGGAGTTGAGAACGACGAAGGCGGGAAGATTTTCGTTCTCGCTCCCGAGGCCGTAGCTCAGCCACGCGCCCAGGCTCGGCTGGCCCGGAATCTGGCTGCCGGTCTGGATGTAGGTGATGGCTGGATCGTGGTTGATCGCCTCCGTCCACATGCTTCGGATCAAGGCGATGTCGTCGGTCATTTTCGCGGTGTGAGGCAGCAGCTCGCTGACTTCGGTGCCGCTTTGACCGTGCTTGGAAAACTGATAGATCGACGGAGCGACCGGAAAGCGCGCCTGCTTCGAAGTCATGGTCGTGAGACGCTGGCCGTCGCGGATATCGTCCGGCAGGTCCTTGTCGAAATACTCGTCCATCTTCGGCTTCGGATCCCACAAGTCGATTTGCGACGGGGCCCCGGACATGAAGAGGTAGATGGCCCGTTTCGCCTTGGGCGTGTGGTGAAACCGCCTATCGGCGACCGCGGATGCGCCGGCGCCCAGCACCGAATCCTGTCCCAGCAGCGAAGCCAGCGCAGCTCCGCCGAGTCCGGTAGCGGATTTCCGGAAGAATTGACGACGGGTTTCGAGTGTTTTGTAGTCGTGGAGAGGATTCATGATTTCGGGGAGCTAAATGGCAAAACAGACAAGCGCTAAAATGCTTTTATCTCAGTTCTTGTTGATGACTTCGGCGAGATTGAGCATTTGGGTGGCAACCATGGTCCACGCGGCCAGTTCCGGCACGTTGGCCGGCTCGCCGACTCGGATGGAAAAGCTGTCGTTCACGTCGTCGGTCAAGAGTTCGGCGGCAGCGGCCCTATCGCTCTCGTAGGTGTTCAGGAACTGGTCGAGCGAGTTGACCACGACGCGGCGTTCTCTGTCCGTGAGCGGCCGCCCCCGGAGCAGTTCGGCCATCCGGTCGAGCCGCTCGTCGCGAGCGTCGGCCTCGCCGAGGACGCGCAGCGCGAGATAGCGGGAGGCACGAACGAAATGGGGATCGTTCATCAGTACGAGAGCCTGCAGGGGAGTGTTGGTGCGTTCGCGCCGCATGATGCAGCTTTCGCGATTGGGTGCGTCGAAGAGGGCGAGGTTCGGTGGCGGGGCGGTCCGCTTCCAGAAGGAATACAGGGAGCGGCGATGCTCGGCGGAGCCCCCGTAGTCCTGAAAGAAGGTCTGCGTGTTGGAGTTCGTGTAGCCGACGGCCTCCCATATGCCGGCAGGCTGATAGGGCCTCACGCCGGGACCGCCCACGGTGTCGTCCAGCAAACCGCTGGCGAACAGTGCCTGATCGCGAATCACTTCGGCGTCGAGGCGGAATCGCGGGCCGCGGGCGAGGAGGCGGTTCTCCGGATCGTGTTCGGCCAAGGCCTCGTCGAGGCGGGATGATTGCCGGTAGGTTTCCGAGAGCATGATGGTCCGGTAAAGCGCCTTCACGTCCCAACCGCTTTCGATCAGAGTCGAAGCGAGCCAGTCGAGGAGATCGGGATGACTCGGATTGTCCCCCTGGGTGCCGAAGTCCTCCGCAGTCTTCACCAGACCGATGCCGAACAATTCCTGCCAGATGCGATTGACCGTGACCCGGGCGGTCAGCGGGTGGTCGGGATGCACCAGCCAGCGGGCCAGTCCCAGTCGATTCATGGACAGGTCGGCGTCGATCTCCGGGAGAAAGGCCGGGAACGCCGGCGCGACTTCGTCGCCTTTCTGCTCGTATTCGCCGCGCATCAGAAGGTGCGCTTTGGGTGTCTCGTCCTTTTCGGACATCACCAGGGTGGTGGCGGTCGTCGACTCGATTCGGCTGAGCTCGGTCTGCAACTCGGCGAGACTCGCGATAGCGTCCCGGTAGGGGCCTTCGGTGTGGCAGGCGAGAACCAACTTCAGTTGCGCCTTCTCCTTGTCCGATCGTTTTTCGGGCGCTTTCTTCGCGATGGCGAGCGCCGGCGTGAGCTCGGAAAGGGCTTTGATCTCTCGGTCGGCGAGCCTGCGGTCGTAGACCACGAACTCGTTCACGGTCGGGACGAGACCGCTGACCGGATCCTTCCCGCCCACGCGGAGCTTCGCCCCCTCGACCTCGAAATCGTTCTCGAGGGAATCGAACCACCGGTTGACGAAGCGGCTCGCCAAGCGATCGCCTGCACTATAGAGAGTGATTCCGTCCGAGGCACCGGAACCGTCGTAGCTGACGGCGAAATGCCCGGAGCTCCCGGCCTTGAACCGACGGGTGACACCGCGTTTCAAGGATTTGTCGGGGTGCGATTCGATCAATTCCACGATGATGCCGCGGTCTTCCCAGAACACTCTCCAACCGCGCTCCCGTTCGTCCACGCGCTGAGCCAGAATCGTGCGGCCGTCCTCGGTCGGCAGTTTGTAGCGGAAGGCCACGGTGAACGGTTCGTCTATCGAAAAGGCGCCCCGGTTCCCGAGATCTCCCGCTTTTTCCGCCGCGCCGTGATCGTAGCTTTCGGGGGCGACATCGGCCAGGTCGACGCCTTCGAAGCTCGCTTCTTTCAGCGCCTTTTCGGCCTCTTTCCCGGCCGCTTCGATGCGTTTCTTCAGGTCCTCCGAGCGGGACTTTTGCTCGGGCGAATCGTAGGCGCGAATCGCCGGCGGGGAATCCTTCGCGTTGCCGTCCATTCCGGGTTGGGTCGTGTTGTTGAAGAAAGCGTAGAGACTGTAGAAGTCCTTCATCGTGATGGGATCGAATTTGTGGTCGTGGCATTGGGCGCACCCGGCGGTCAGCCCCATCCATACCGTCGAGGTGGTGGAAACGCGGTCCACGGCGTAGCGGGCGAGGAATTCCTCCTCGATGGCGCCGCCTTCGGAGGTCGTGACGTTGCAGCGGTTGAATCCGGTGGCGATTTGCTGCTCCTGGGTGGCGTCGGGAAGCAGATCGCCCGCGAGCTGCTCGACGGTGAATTCGTCGAAGGGTTTGTTCGCGTTGAACGCGTCCACGACCCAGTCGCGGTAGGGCCAGATTTCCCGGTAGTTGTCGAGGTGAAGCCCGTGAGTGTCGCCGTAGCGGGCCGCGTCCAGCCAGTAGCGGGCTCGATGCTCGCCGAAGGAGGGGCGGTCCATCAGATCGTCGATCAGATTTTCGTAGGCCGCCTCGCCCTCCTCGCCGACGAAGGCGGCGGTTTCTTCCGGCGTGGGCGGAAGCCCGGTCAGATCGAGGGTGGCGCGTCGAACAAGGGTGTGCCGATCCGCTTCGGGAGAGCGACCGAGCCCGTTCCGCTCGAGCGTGCGGTCGACGAAATAATCGATCGCGTTTCCTTCCGCCTCCTCGGGAAGCCGATTGGCGATCGGCATGAACGACCAATGGTCCTCCCAGCGGGCGCCTTCCGAAACCCAGCGCGACAGAAGTTCGATCTGGGCCGGGGAGAGGGATTTGTGGGACTCCGGAGGCGGCATGACGTCGTCCGCGTCCGTCGCGGTGATTCGCGCGATCAGTTCGCTCGACTCCGCGTCGCCGGCCACGACGACGGGGGACTCTCCTCCCGTTGCTCCCGCCAGGGTATCCAGCCGCAGGTCGGCTTCGCGGCTGGCCTCGTCCGGGCCGTGGCACGCGTAGCAGTTCTCCGAAAGAATGGGGCGTATGTGGCGGTTGAAGCGAATCGATCCGTCGGCCGGGGCCGGTTCCCCCGTGAAATTGGCGGGCGGCCGCTTTTGCGACCCCGATCCGAGAGAGGCGAGAACGGCGCGCTCGTACTGCGACTCCGGTCCTTCCTCGTCCGGAGACGTTTCCGCCGGTTCGGCCTCGACCGAAATTCCGGTTCCGGAGGTCTCGTCTTCCGCGTCGACCAAGGAAACGGGCGGTTTCCCGACGTCCTCCGCGGGGTTCGGTTCCGCGAGGTCCGATTCCCCGACGTTCGGTTGCGTGGGGTCCGGTCCCCCGAATCGGAAAGAGAAAAATACCAGCGCGGCCGCGGTCAGGGCCGCGACCGAGGAAAGCCGGACGAGTGACTGGCGGGGCGAACGCTTTTCATGGGGCGCCGCCTCGGCACCCAGCGTTTTCGTGCCGGGCAGAGAGACGACGTTTTCGGGGAGATGATCCGAGGAAAGGATCGACTGCGCCGCCGGCTCGCCCTCCAGCATGGCGTGGAGTTCGCACATCCGCACGAAACGATCCTGCGCCCCCGGGAGCGAGTCGAGCAGATCCGCGAGACGCTTCGTCCCGGCTTCCGGCAGCTCGCCGTCGAGCAGGCGGCTGGCAAGTTCCGTGAGTTCTTCGAAAGGGTCGGAGGGAGGTTTCATGGATGCGGGTCAGGCGGGCGTGTAATCGTTGATGCACTTGAGGAGGTTGGTCCTGGCGCGGTGGAGAAGCTGGGAGACCGCGTTGGCCTTGAACCCCAGATCCGCCGCGATCGACTGAACGGACCGCGTCTTCAGATAGCGCAGCTCGATCACCTCGCGCTGGCGTTCGGGAAGTTCGCCGATGCAGAATTGAAGCGCTTCGAGTCGGTCCTCGTAGCGGGGCGCGTTCTCTTCGACGGCGTTGGCCAGCGAGTCGACCAGGGCGTTGTCGAAATGGATTTTCTCCCGCCCGTGCCGTCGGCGCCAGGTCAGCACCTCGAAGAAAGCGACTCGGAACGCCCAGGCGGTGAAGTTCGTCCCCGGAGTGAAATCCCGCGACTTTTTCAGAAGCGTCACGTTGGTTTCCTGAAGGACGTCCTTGGTGGAGTGCTCGTCGGCGATCAGCGAGCGAATGTAGGCCGCCAGGCGCGGTTGGTGGTCCGCCATGAGGTCCGCGAAGCTTTTCGACGAATTCTCGGGGGGATCGGAATTTTTCACCGGCAGGGTCATGAGTGAATTTTTCGAGAGCAGGATGAAGGGAAAGGGCAATGCCAAGGCAAGGCCCGAGCGCTCGCACGCAAACGCCGCCGCAGCCCTTGTTCTTACGGGCAAATTGAACTTTCCTTCAATTTCCCCTTGAAAACCACTACGCGAGCGCGCAAATTCGGCGTCCGTCCGCGACGGGACCGTATGGTCGCGCCGGACGTTGATTCCAAGTCAGATTCCTCTGTAGCTCAGCGGTAGAGCGGGTGGCTGTTAACCACTAGGTCGTTGGTTCGAATCCAACCGGAGGAGCCATCCCGCGGGATGGCGACGGAGGTTGGGTTCGAACGCAGTTCGACTGCCTCGCCGCGTTAGCGGTTGTTGTATCCCGGAGCGAAGTGCAGGCACTTGGCAGGTCGGGTTCGCGGAGCGAACCGGACAATCCAACCGGAGGAGCCATTAAGGCAAAACGAGTTACGCAAGTTCGGGTGCCTCGTTTTCGGGCAGTGACAACAGTGTTTGACAACGGTTGGATATGATTTGTGTCGGCTCTGTCGCTCGAGGCAGTTCGTCAAATTCATTGACCTAAAGCCGTTTTCCATGGATTGTTTGGCTGTGGGATCTAAAAAAAAGCAGCAGGTCATGAAGACGGGATCGGTGAAGGGACAAGTGATTCGCTTGAAGCCTTCTACAACCGATTACTCGACCTATGCGCGTCGGACGGCGAAGATGCTTCATGTGACCGGGCCGCTCGCTCGGAAAGAGAAGCCGAGTTCGCGGTTGCTGCGGCTCGCGAAGCCGGGCTCCTGATCGAGAGCCTTGAGACGTGGGCTTCCTTCGTAGATGTCATGCGGAAGGAGGCTTTCCTGGGAAGCGAGCATGTCGTAGATTTTGACGATTCTTCCGGACTGGTGGTGAAAGTCACCAAGCCCCCTGGGTTCGGGTTCATTCCGCAGGTTCACCGACACGCGAGAGTAAAACTCTACGACGACGCTCCGGGTCCCGGAATGAGACCAGCACTGGAATTGGAGAAAGCAACGCCCCTGGAATACCTGCGCCGCTGGATCAGGGCGAATGAGGTGTTTGGAGATGATGTCAGGCTTGCTTCGGTGATTCGCTGGAAAGGAGGAGAAGTCTCATTCTGCATCTTGCAGCCTCACTACGATGGGGAAGCTGCCACGAGTGGCGAAATCGAACGATACTTTGCGGAGAGCGGATGGACCCATCTGAAAGACCCGAACGGGGAGCATGAAATCTTCATGAACTACGCCTTCGATGTGATCGCAGTGGATGCGATGCCGCGAAACTGCAAACTCAATGAATACGGGTTGCAACCATTCGATGTGATCCTGGCGAGTCCTGATGAGGATCTGGAGAGTTTTCTCCAGATCTACCCCGGCTAGGTGCGCACGGAGAAAGGTTTGTCGCTCGTTTCTATTCCGATCCAGATCTCGGGTATCGAAACAGTTCCGGCGAAACTGTGTCGGGAAGAGGGCGGGGGAGGACGATGGATCCGAGCCCGTCGTCGCCGATTTCGCAGCCACGCCCTTGGTCGAACTCAAGGACGGTGTAGGCGGCGACGCAGGCATCGATCATGTCCTTGGCTCCCGGGCGGAAGGCGGAGAAGTTGAGCCTGATTGGGGCGTGGTGAGCGCCTTCGAGCATTTGGTAGGAGGCGGAGGGAAAGACTTCGTGGGTCGTGATTCCATTGGCTTCGAGAGCTTGGAAGAGAGCAAATCCCAGTTCCATCCATTCGGGGCAGTGGCCTGCGATAGGCGTCCACTGGGGATTGGCGATCCCGGCGGCTTTGACAATGACTTCGCAGTGACGGCCATTGCCGACCTCGGATGTTCTTCGAGGTCGCCACTTGTCCCTCTTGCCGCTCCAATAGAATTCACGAGGGGAGGGGAGCGGGGAGCGAGGAGCGTCGATCCCGGCAATAATCGTAGAAGCGTGTTCCTTCTGCAGATTCATCGCGACGCGTGCCGCAGAAGCCCCAATCTCCTGGTGCTCATCCCCCTCGAGCCAACCGGCTTCGATCATATGCAGGCCCGAGTTCAAAGCCATCCATGCCGTTTTTCTGCGAGTCTGCACGTCGAAGCCCAAAAAGGTTTGTTCCATTTGCGGTGATTGTGGGATTCGGGTTCTTGACGGTAAAGAAGGAACTAAAATCATTGGCGGGTTTGCAATTGGGCAGTCTTCTGGTTCTGGATTCCTGTATTTTATTTACACTGGCTGAATTTTCATATCTCCGTGGTTGCCGAATCTCGTGCCGGCAGGTTAGTGTCAGGAGGAGTCCTCTCACTCATGCCCACCAATAAATCCGCCAAGAAACCCGCGAAATCCTTCGAGGAAACCCTCTGGGACACCGCCAACAGGCTTCGCGGCTCCGTGGAGTCCTCGGAATACAAGCACGTCGTCCTGTCGCTGATCTTCCTCAAGTTCGTCTCCGACAAGTTCGAGGAGCGTCGGGCCGAGCTGATCGCGGAGGGCAAGGAGGACTATCTCGACATGGTCGAGTTCTACACCATGCAGAATGTCTTCTACCTGCCGGAGACCTCCCGCTGGTCCTACATCCAGCAGCATGCCAAGCAGGGCGACATCGCCATCAAGATCGACTCCGCCCTCAGCGCGGTGGAGAAAAGCAATGCCTCGCTGAAAGGCGCCTTGCCGGACAACTACTTCTCCCGTCTCGGGCTGGATGGCAGCAAGCTCGCCGCTCTCATCGATGCCATCAACAACATCGACACCGTCGGCGACAAGGAGGAGGACACCGTCGGCCGGGTCTATGAATACTTCCTCGGCAAGTTCGCCGCCTCCGAGGGCAAGCTGGGGGGCGAGTTCTACACCCCGAAGTGCGTCGTCAATCTCATCGCCGAAATGATCGAGCCCTACAAGGGCAAGATCTACGACCCCTGCTGCGGCTCGGGCGGCATGTTCGTGCAGTCGATCAAGTTCGTCGAAAGCCACCACGGGAGCAAGAAGGACATCTCCGTCTACGGGCAGGAGTTCACCGCCACCACCTACAAACTGGCCAAGATGAACCTCGCGGTGCGCGGGCTCTCCGCCAACCTGGGCGAGGTCCCCGCCGATACCTTCTTCAAGGATCAACACCCCGACCTCAAGGCCGACTACATCATGGCCAATCCCCCCTTCAACCTGAAGGACTGGCGCGGCCCCGACGAGCTCGTCCACGACGGACGCTGGAACGGCTACGACACCCCGCCCACCGGCAATGCCAACTACGCCTGGATTCTCCACATGGTCTCCAAGCTCTCGGAAAACGGCGTGGCCGGCTTCGTCCTCGCCAACGGCTCCATGTCGACCAACACCAAGGGCGAAGGCGAGATCCGCCGAAAGATGGTCGAGAACGACCTCGTCGACTGCATGATCGCGCTCCCGGGGCAGTTGTTTTTTACGACACAGATTCCGGTGTGTATTTGGATTCTTTCGAAGAATAAGCGAGGTGTCGCGCAATCACCCTCACCCCAAACCCCTCTCCCAGAGGGCGAGGGGCTTCGAGACCGAAGGGGCGAGACGTTGTTCATCGATGCCCGGAAGATTGGTTCGATGATCAGCCGCACCCAGAAGGAATTGACGGCAGAAGACATTCTGAAAATCGGCAGAACCTATCATCTCTGGAAACAGGATAGCTCTTCTCCCTCTGGGAGAAGTCAGGATGAGGGAGCGGCCTTCGAAGATGTTCCGGGCTACTGCAAATCAGCGACGATCGATGAAATCAAGAAGCATGATTATGTCCTGACGCCAGGCCGCTATGTGGGTGCGGCAGCGTTGGAAGACGACGGCATCCCCTTCGAAACCAAGATGACCGAGCTGAGCCAGACGCTTTACGAGCAAATGGAAGAGTCGGCAAAACTCGATGAGGTGATTCGGAAAAACCTGGAGGGGCTGGGGTATGGTCGATAGTCCCGTACAAAAAGAAACCCCGGCCCCTATCTGCCGCAAGCGGCGGAGGAAGGGTTTCCGAGGTCAACGCTCTCAGTATGCACCCGATGCGCCCGCACGTCAAAGCCATTTTTGGGGCATCCCGGGAGGAGGAGGTCGCCCATGAATGCCGCCTTTTTTCAGAAGATTGAGGGGATTCTGCATACCGAACGAATCGATGCCTACCGACAGGATGGCGCTGGTCCGGCGCTCACCCTCGGCCGCTACGCATTGAACATGGCTCTGAGTGAGTCCCTTTATCCTGTGCTGCAGTTCTCGGAAATCGCTTTGCGCAACGCAACCCACCAGGCGATGACTACGCGTTGCCAGTCGGACGCTTGGTATGATACACGTGCAGCCCGTCTGACTCCATGGCAGGTCGATCAGATCACCGGTGCGAAATTTTCGCTATCCAAACACCGGAAACCTATCACCCCGGGGCGTATGGTGGCGGAACTGAATTTCGGCTTCTGGACGGGATTTTTCAACAAAGCCCACGGCCAGACCGGTATCGGCCACTATCTGACAAGCGCCATCTACCCGCATGCTCCTCTTCGGGAGCAGGATCTGAATAAATTAGGCGTCCGTTGGCAGGGTGTCCGTGACCTTCGCAACCGCGTTTTCCATCACGAACGCATCCTTCATTGGAGGGATCTGGAGCAACGGCATCAGGCCATTCTCGAGATCATCGGATGGATGTCTCCGGAACTTTGCGACCTAGCGAATGCTCTCGATCGATTCGGAGTGGTTCGAAGCGAGGGACTGCGACCGTGGATCGACTCCATTGACAACCATTGGCCGAAGTCATGATCATCTACGATGGGAAGAAAAGGGCCGAGATGAGCCAGACGCTCTACGGGCAAATGGAGGAGTCAGCGAAGCTGGATGAGGTAATCCGGAAAAACTTGGAGGGCTTGGGGTATGGGAAGTGAGTGGACCGAATCAACACTTGCAGAGCTGTCCAGCAGTGTCTCCTACGGATACACTGAAAGTGCGTCACCCGATAAGGTCGGCCCACACTTTCTTCGAATTACCGACATCCAGAATGGTGTAGTTGATTGGAACTCAGTTCCGTATTGTCCGATTTCTGAGAAAGACCATCTCAAATACAAATTGAATGAGGGTGATATCGTGGTCGCTCGAACAGGGAATAGCACTGGCGAGAACTACCTCTTCGAAGGCAATCACGATGCAGTATTTGCCTCTTACCTCATTAGATTCTGTATCAATGATTCTCTAGCACACCCAAAGTTCGTTTGGTATTCCATGCGCTCCCAAGATTGGTGGGCTTTTGTGAATGGATCCAAAACAGGGTCGGCGCAAGCAGGTGCGAATGCCAAAGTTCTCGGACGGTTCCATCTAGATCTCCCGCCCCTCCCCGAACAAAAAGCGATCGCTCACATCCTGGGCACCTTGGATGATAAGATTGAGTTGAATCGGCGGATGAATGCGACGCTGGAAGGGATGGCGCAGGCGCTCTTCAAAAGCTGGTTTGTGGACTTTGACCCGGTGATCGACAATGCCCTCGCCGCTGGCAATCCCATCCCCGACGAACTCGCCCCCCGCGCCGAAGTCCGCCGCCAAGCCCTGTCTGACCAAAAGACCGGCACGACCCAACAGGGTTCAATCGACGACTCAACCCTATCTGATCCAAAATCCCACTTCCCCGCCGCCTTCCAATTCACCGAAGAACTCGGTTGGATTCCGGAGGGGTGGGATGTCGGATGTATTGCTGATCTTTGTAATACTGTGACTGACGGTTCCCATCACAGCCCGAAGTCGGTAGACAAGGCATCTGGACAGCCAATGGCTTCATCCAAGGATCTAACACAGCTCGGTATCGACTTCGAGAGCTGCCGCTTCATTTCGAAGAACAATTTTTCAGAGCTAGAAAGAAATGGGTGTTCTCCACAGATCGGCGATGTACTCATCGCCAAAGACGGAGCACGATGTGGAGAGACGTGCTGCATCCATGTGGACGACGACCCGGTGGTGTTGCTTTCGTCAGTGGCAATCCTTCGACCTAAAACCGCGAGTCTCTCGACATTTCTAAGTACTCTAATGTCTCGGGCGGAAACCGTTGCGGATCTGCGAGAGAACTACGTTTCAGGCAGCGCAATACCGAGGATCATCCTCCGAGATTTCAAACGGTTTCCTGTCCTAACATTTCCATCATCAATACTGGAGACCTGGGTTAAGCACTCCCAAGCCATTCATCGTAGAGCAGTAGCATCACGCGACGAAGCAAAGAAGCTCTCACGGCTGCGGGATACGCTCCTCCCAAGACTCATCTCAGGCGAACTCTCAACCGACGCGCTCAGCAAAACAAATGAGTGAACCCTGGACAGATCGTCATATCCAGTGGCTGAAGAACACTGGTGAATCAGTTCAAACGGCTGATGGCAAAGATGTGGAAATCTTCGAATTCGAACATCAGGAGGATGAGGAAGTGCTCACGGCATGGGCCAGGCACTTTAGGAATCACTATTGCCACGACTCTCAAATAGATGCACTTGCTCGAGGCACAGGAGATTCGAAAGCGGACTACTTGAAGAACATCAAGTTTCCAGACGGCAACGTCAAACCCGGACCCAGCATTCGCGCTGGCGACTTTGCAGAGATCCTGACAGCGGATTATCTCGAGTTCGTCCTGAACTACTGGGTGCCTCGAACGAGATACAGGGACAAAGTTGTGCGCAATGAATCTACGAAAGGGACCGACACCGTTGGCTTTCTCTTTTCACGCGAGGGTCAGGAGTCAAGACGCGACCGACTTGCGATGTTTGAGTCGAAAGCCAAGTTTTCGGGGACTAAAGCACTCCCGAAACTCCAACAAGCGGTTGATCATTCGTCCAAAGACGTAGCAAGAAAAGCCGAATCCCTGAATGCGATCAAACAACGTCTATTGGATTCGGAGGATCTCGACGGAGTGGGAAAGGTTGAGAGGTTTCAGGATGAAGTAGGCCGACCTTACACCCAGGTTTTCGGAGCAGTAGCACACCTCGATTCCAAAGTTTTTGACATTGATTCGGTCGAGCAAACTGATTGCCAGTCACACGACTTCCCTGACGATCTAATACTGGTCGTCATCCAAGGTGATTCGATGATGAAGCTGGTCCACAGTCTTTACCGGAGGGCAGCAGATGAAGCCTGAAGCAAAGTCTGAACGCCTCCTCGGCTGGACGAGGGCAAAGGCCAAAATGTATGAATACAACGTTCCCGAGGAAGAGCATGCCCGCATGTACCGAAACCCACGGGATCTCTTCTCCCTTTCATTCGGCATGTTGGGTGATCTTTCCGCAGGGATCAATCGAGGCACCATTGAGACAGATAACACCGACGAACTCCGAGAAGACCTTCTCTTCTCAGCGCGCTTCTTCGATGCCTACATTGATTCAGAGCTCGACGAAACCCTGGACGACTACTTTCTCCTGTTGTGCTCAGCCGCTTACTACCTGGCCCGCCTACCGGGCAGTTCCATGGTATTAGCTAGAGAAATTGGCGCAGATTGCCCTGATATCTCCGGCGATGGACTCGAGGACTTGCTGCTCTGGCTTCTTCATTTGGATCTCTCAACCTATTTCGATGGGTTTCCAGGACAGTTTGGAACTACCGTTGATCAGATTTCTTCGCTCCTGCTCGGCTTCTACGCCACTGGAGATGGCGAAGAGCAGATTCTTGAGACAGCTCGCAGCCTAAGAAAAGACGTTTATGAAAACGGTACACCGAGGCAGTTGCTTTTGGGCGACCTAATCGGGGCGGTGACACGTGTCCGACTCGAGAACTCCTGTTGGAAGACACTACCGGAATACTCTGGCATAGCCAAAGAAGCATGGGCTCAAACCCTAACTAAGGAATCCGCGTTGAGAGAGCTTTGGCCAGCCCAAAGCCTCCTAGGTGAGAACGGGGTACTGCGCGGAAGTTCAGCGGTTATCCAAATGCCAACTAGCGCCGGGAAGACCAGGGGTACTGAGCTGATTCTCAGAAGCTCATTCCTTGCGGGCCGGACCACGCTTGCGGTGATCATTGCCCCGTTCCGAGCATTGTGTCACGAGATTCGAGATGATCTTACAGAAGCGTTTCGAGGAGAGGGAATCAAAGTTGACGAGTTGCCGGACACCCTCCAGGTAGATTTCGATATCGCTGCTCTGCTGGGGAGCAAGCAGATCCTTGTCGTTACCCCTGAAAAGTTTCTGTATGTGCTTCGCCAGAATCCGGAACTGGCGGGTAATGTTGGACTAGTTGTCTTTGACGAAGGACATCAGTTCGACAGCGGCAACAGAGGCATCGTATACGAGCTTTTGCTGACCTCATTGCGTTCAATGCTTCCCGAATCAACGCAGAAGGTCCTGATCTCAGCGGTCATCAAGAATGCAGAGGCAGTCTCAAAATGGCTCAACGACGACTCTAATGTCGTCAGCGGAAGCAATCTTAGCCCAACTCTCAAATCAATCGGTTTTGCCAGTTGGTTGGACACAATTGGCCAGATTCGATACGTCCAGTCTTCCAATACAGCAGAAGAAGATTTCTTCGTACCTCGCGTGATCGAAAGTCTGCCGCTTAAGAAGAAGGGCCGCGAAAGAGTAGATAGGGTGTTCCCAGACCGCTCGGCTGATGGTGCTGGAAAAGAGGTCGCCATGTATCTCGGCCTGAAGTTGGTCAACGAGGGGGCGGTAGCGGTATTTTGCGGGCGGAAGGACACCGCGGCGAATCTCTGCGAAATGGCAGTAGACAAGTTTTCCAGAAAGTTGGAAATGCCAACGCCTCTCGAGTATTCAGACCCAACCGAGGTAGAGCGCATCAGTTCGTTGATCGAAGCCAATTTTGGCTCTGAATCTTCGGCGGCCGCTAGTGCTGCGCTTGGCATTTTTCCCCATCACGGAAACACACCCCAAGGGATAAGGTTGGCGGTGGAGGACGCGATGAGGGCGGGAAGAATAAGATTTGTGGTCTGCACATCTACCTTGGCTCAAGGCGTGAATCTCCCGATCCGCTACTTGATAGTGACAAGTATCTATCAGGGGGAAGAGAAGATTAAGGTTCGTGACTTTCACAACCTCATTGGACGGGTCGGGCGCGCAGGAATGCACACCGAGGGGAGCGTTCTATTCTCAGATCCTAGTGTTTTCGATCAAAAACAACACCACCGTCTCAAATGGAGGTGGGACAAAGTGCAAGAGCTCTTGAATCCAGAAAACTCCGAGGATTGTGTGAGTAGCCTTCTCGCTTTGATGCCATTCATCGTTCGCAATGAACGGAGCGCTTCTGCCGACGGAAAGAATCATACTTTGGAATACGATATCTTGGATTTTGCCTACGCTTTCGTTAAAGGTCCCGCTGCATTGGACGCACTTTCAGCGCAAATCGTAGAGGAGAACGAGAGGCAGGGGTTTACATTAAAGATTGTCCAGAAGCAGGTTCGTTTTCTTTCCAATACACTTGGCGCTGTAGAGAGCTTTCTGCTTGCTAACTGGGACCTTGGCGAGACCGAGCTAACAGTTGAGGATTCGATTGTCTTGGCCGAGGAGACTCTCGCTTTCTTTCTTTCCGATGACAGGCAAAAGGAGAGCTTGAGGCAGCTGTTTTCCCTTCTGGCGGAGAATCTCATAGATAGTGTGAGAGACTCCGGTGTGAGGAAAGCATTCGGGCGAACTCTCTTTGGTATAAACGAGGCGCAAGCCATAGGAACATGGGTATTTGAGAATCGCTCTAACCTAAAAGGGGCCGCAGATGCAGACGAGCTGTTCTCTGTGCTTTGGAGTGTTCTTTTGCCCCACATGAAGAATGACATTTTGCGCAAATTTGACCCGCCAGAAGTCGTGCTCGCAGTTGCTGAGAAATGGATTTCCGGCGGAACCTTCGCTGAAATTCTTAATCTGGTTGAAAGACTAGAAGGCAAGATGATCTGGGGGGAGCAGCGGAGACATTTCAAGATCGAGCAAATGGTTGAAACCTGCGAGAACGGACTCTCGTTTGATGGTTCGCTAATAATTGGGGCTGTCGTTGAGTTTCTTGAGCTACTTGATGGTGAAGGAACAGAGTACCTTCGTGAAGACCTCCAAGAGATTCAAAAGAGGCTAAAATATGGTTTACCCAGTCGGGCCACCATAGTGCTCTACGAGTTGGGTTTTGCTGACCGCGTAGTTGCAACAAGTATCGCAGACGCTTTTGCATTTCAAGACGATCCCAAGGATGCAGTCCTCAGCCTTCTCCGGCGGAAACCCAAGTTCTCGAAGAGTTGTGTAGAAGAATTCCCAACTTACTTCCAAGACCGCATGACAGGTTTGTTGGAATCCTGATCCTATGAAATTTACCGAAGCCCAACTCGAATCAGCGATCATCGAACTCCTTGGAGCCAACGAACCCAAGGGGTTCGAATGATAAATTATGAATGATGAGTGATGAATCGAACACAACCCCAGCTTCCGATGACGCTCCGAATTCAGGCGGCGAATTTCTCCTGTACACGACTGAGGACGGAAAATCCCGTGTCGAGTGCCGTTTCGAAAACGAGACGCTCTGGCTCTCGCAGGCCTTGATGGCGGAACTCTTCGAGACGACCCCTCAGAACATCACGCTCCATCTCAAAGCGCTGGTGGAAGATGGCGAGATCGACTTGGAAGCAACTTGTAAGGATTACTTACAAGTTCGATCCGAGGGGCAGCGGGAGGTCAAACGTCAAGTGAAGCATTACAATCTCGAAGCGATCCTCGCGATCGGCTTTCGAGTCCGGTCCAGGCGCGGCTCCCAATTCCGCCGCTGGGCGAATATCCGACTCCGGGAGTATCTCGTCAAGGGTTTCACGATGGACGACGAGCGCCTCAAGAATCCTGACATTGCCGGAACCTCCGCCGTCCCCGATTACTTCGATGAACTTCTCGCCCGTATCCAGGACATCCGCGCCAGCGAGCGCCGCATGTATCTCCGCGTGCGGGAGATTTTCAGTCTGGCGGCCGACTACGAGCCCACCCAGAAGGACTCGGTGAAATTCTTCCAGATTATCCAGAACAAGCTCCACTTCGCCGCGACAGGCCACACTGCTGCAGAGCTCATCGCCGAGCGCGCGGATGCTTCGCAACCCAATATGGGGCTTTCCGTCTGGAAGGGAGAGATCGTTCGAAAAGGTGATGTCACCGTGGCCAAGAACTACCTCAACGAAGAGGAGATCGATGAGCTGAACCGCATCGTTGTGATGTGGCTCGACTTCGCCTTCGATCAAGCGAAACGGCGCAAACAGATCTTTCTGCAGGATTGGCAGAACAAGCTCGATGAATTTCTCCAGTTCAACGATCGTGACGTTCTTACTCACGCCGGCAAAGTGACAAAGAAAGACGCCGACCAGTCCGCCAAGGCACAATACGGTCAATTTGCTGAACGGCGCCGGCTCACAATGGAGGAGCAAGGCGCGGCCGAATCCATCGAGGTGCTCGAAGACCTCGCGAACCCAAAAGGTTCGAGTGATGAGTTATGAATTATGAGTGCTGAATTAAACATTGTGGAGCGCAGCTTTGAGTTCGCTGTGCGTGTGGTGCGCTTGTGCCGTTTTTTGGAAGGCCAGGATCGTTCGACGCGAACACTGGCATCGCAACTATTATGTTCTGGAACTTCTGTTGGTGCGAATATTGAAGAAGCTCAAGCGGGTCAGAGTAAAGCGGACTTCACGGCTAAAATGTCGATTGCCCGTAAGGAAGCTCGCGAAACACTTTACTGGCTCAGGTTGCTCAAAGCTGCCGAGATCGTTGAAGCCGACAAGCTAAGCGATATTACGAAGGAGGCAGATGAGTTAGTCCGCATCCTGACTTCGATCGTCAAGACTTCGCAGCTTGGGAAAAATTTATAACTCATGACTCAGCATTCATCATTCGCCGCAGGCGCCAAATTCACCGAAGCCCAACTCGAATCAGCCATCATCGAGCTCCTCGGAGCCGAAGGCTACCCGCACGTGTTGGGCGAGTCGATTGAGCGCCAGCCGCAGGAGGTGCTCATCAAGGCCGACCTGCGAGCCTTTCTCGCCAAACAATACTCCGCCGACCACATCACGCCGCAGGAAATCGAGGCGGTCATCAACCGGCTTTCAGCCTACTCCGCCGCCGATCTCTACGAGAGCAACAAGGCGATCATGCGTCTCGTTTCAGATGGATTCCATCTGAAACGAGAGCGCACCCTCACCCCTAGCCCCTCTCCCGGAAGGAGGGGGGAACAAGAAAAAGGCTCTTCTCCCTCTGGGAGAAGCGGGGATGAGGGGAGGTCGCAGCGCGACCTCTATATCCAACTGATCGATTACTCGGAGCTGGTGGCCTTTCGGGAACCTAAGTCCGGCGAGGTGCCGACCATCGTGGCGGAGGACGAAGCAGCCTATGGCGGCAGTCGGAACATTTTCAAAATCGTCAATCAGTTGGAGATCGTCGGCCACGAGAAGCGCATCCCGGACGGAATCCTCTACATCAACGGCCTGCCCCTGGTGGTTTTCGAGTTCAAGAGCGCGATCCGCGAGGACGCGACAATTCATACGGCTTTCGTTCAGCTCACGACTCGCTACAAGCGCGACATCCCTGAGCTGCTCAAATACAATGCCTTCTGCGTGATCAGCGACGGGGCGAACAACAAGGCGGGCTCGTTTTTTGCGCCCTACGAGTTCTTCTACGCCTGGCGCAAGACGGACGGCAGTGAGTTGGTGGAAGTGGACGGGATCAATTCGCTCTACTCGATGATACAAGGGATGTTCCACCAGACGCGCCTGATCGATGTGATCCGGAACTTCGTTTACCTGCCGGACGTTTCCCGGAAGGAGGAGAAGATCCTCTGCCGCTATCCGCAATACTACGCGGCGACGAAGCTGTATCGGAACATCCTGCAGCATAGGAAGCCGGATGGCGACGGCAAGGGCGGCACCTACTTCGGGGCGACGGGCTGCGGCAAGAGCTACACCATGTTGTTCCTGGCGCGGCTGCTGATGAAGAGCGTGGATCTCTCGAGCCCGACCATTGTCCTGATCACCGACCGCACGGATCTGGATGATCAGCTCTCGGGCTTGTTCACCAACGGCAAGGGCTACATCGGCGATGAGTCGGTGATCAGCGTGGAGAGCCGCGATCACCTGCGCGAGCTGCTGAAGGGCCGCAACAGCGGTGGGGTCTTTCTCACCACGATTCACAAGTTCACCGAGGACACCGAGCTGCTGACGGATCGCACCAATGTGATCTGCATCTCGGACGAGGCGCACCGCAGTCAGGTGAATCTGGACCAGAAGCTCAAGATCACCGAAGACGGCGTGAAGCGGACTTTTGGCTTTGCCAAGTACCTGCACGACTCGCTGCCGAACGCGACCTACGTGGGCTTCACCGGCACGCCGATCGATGCGACCCTCGATGTCTTCGGCGAGGTGGTGGACGCCTACACCATGACCGAATCGGTGGCCGACGAGATCACGGTGCCCATCGTCTACGAAGGCCGTGCCGCCAAGGTGATCCTCGACAACAGCAAGCTGGAAGAGATCGAGAAATACTACGACGAATGTGCCGAGGCCGGGGCGAGCGACTACGCGATCGAAGACAGCAAGAAGACGATGGCCAACATGGGCGCCATCCTCGGCGACCCGCAACGCATCGAGGCGCTGGCCGCGGATTTCGTGGAGCACTACGAGAAGCGCGTCAGCGAGGGCTCGACGGTGGCGGGCAAGGCGATGTTCGTGAGCAGCAGCCGCCAGATCGCCTACGATTTCTACAAAGAGGTGATCGCCCTGCGCCCGGAGTGGGCGGAGGTTCGGGTCTGTGCCGAGGGCGTGGACCTGAGCGACCAGCAGAAGAAGGAAATCCTGCCGATGGAGCGCATCAAGATGGTGATGACGCGGGGCAAGGACGACGAGAAGGCGCTCTACGATTTGCTCGGTAACAAAGACGAGCGCAAGAAGCTCGATACCCAGTTCAAGAAGGCGGAATCCAATTTCAAGATCGCCATCGTGGTGGACATGTGGCTGACGGGCTTTGACGTGCCCTTCCTCGATACCATCTACATCGACAAGCCGGTCCAGCGTCACAACCTGATCCAGACGATCTCGCGGGTGAACCGGAAATTTGCGAACAAGAAAAAGGGACTGGTCGTCGACTACATCGGCATCAAGAAGCAGATGAATCTGGCGCTGGCGCACTACTCCAAGGCGGACAGCGGCAACATCGAAGAGATCGAGGCCTCCATCATCGTAGTGAGGGACCATCTCGACCTGCTGGCGCGGATTTTCCACCAGTTCGACACCACGCCCTACTTCAACGGAATGCCGGTCGAGCGCTTGCACTGCCTGAATCTGGCGGCGGAGTATGTGCAGCTCACCGACAAGATCGAGAAGCGGGTCATGTTCCTGGTGAAGCGCCTCAAAGCCGCCTACGACATCTGCAGCGGCAGCGATGTCTTCACCGAACTTGAGCGCGACCACATCCACTTCTACCTCGCCGTGCGGTCCATCGTCGCCAAGCTGACCAAAGGCGAAGCCCCCGACAGCGCCCAGATGAACGCCAAGGTGCGGGAGATGATCTCCGGCGCCCTGCAGAGCGACGGCATCGAAGAGATCTTCAAACTCGGCGAAGACGGCGCGTCGGAGATCGACATCTTCGGCGACGACTACCTCGCCAAGATCGAGAAGGTCAAACTGCCCAACACCAAGATCAAGCTGCTCCAGCAACTGCTCAAACGCGCCATCGATGACTTCAAGAAGGTCAACAAGATCAAGGGCGTCGACTTCACCAAGCAGTTCCAGGCGCTGGTGAACAAATACAACGAGCGCGACGAGAAGGACGTGCTGCGCAGCGAGGTGCTGGAGGGATTCTCCGACGAGATGATCGAGCTGATCCACGCGCTGCAGAAGGAGAAGGAATCGTTCGGCGAGATGGGAATCGATCTGGAAGAGAAATCCTTTTACGACATTCTCAAAGCCCTCGCCCACAAATACGATTTCGAGTATCCCGAGGACAAGCTGATCAAGCTCGCCAAGGAGGTCAAGACGGTGGTCGACGACAAGGCTCGTTTCCCAGCCTGGAATCAACGGGTCGATATCAAAGCGGAACTCAAGGTCGAGCTCATCCTGTTGCTCGCCGAGAACGGCTATCCACCCGTTGATCGCGACGAGGTGTATAAGGAGATCTTCGAACAGGCCGAAAACTTCAAGAAGTACCAGGCGGCGTAAATATACCCAAGAAGTAATTCGCGGGGGCAGGCTGAAATTTCTTTTCCAAAGGGCTACCGATGACGAAAAAGAAATCTCCGAAAGTGCGGTTTACAAGGGAGAGCGAAATCCCTGAAGAGATAAAAAGGGAGGAAGAAAAGGTAATCTTCAGTTCAGAAAGCCAATCGGAGATGGCGGAACCACTTGGATTGCTAGGTTGACGGGTTTGGGAGGGACAGGTTACCCTCTCATTTGTAGAACCCCTTAAGAATCTTACCCTTCACATTCGAGGGGTGAAGCTGGAGAGGCCGGACCTGATGATCAACTGGTCCCTTCGACTTTCCTGAGATTTTGGACGGCGAGGCGCCGCAAACGTGGGCCAGAGGGTTCGGCGGCTCGTGGGGAAGGGAAAATTCGATTTTTGACTGTTGATTTTTCGTATCAGCCCGATGCTTGCAGACTTCCGGAACGCAGGGCATAGTCCCCCCCCGGTTTCCGTCGATGCCTTCCTCCTCCTCTTCCACCGTCTCCGCCCGGCGTGCCGGTCGCCCCCGTGCGCCCCTAGCGGAGAATCCGGTGGAATCGTTCGAGCTGTCGCCCTCGGGCGCACTCCTCTACCGCGGCGGGCGCAAAGATCTGCGCGCGGCCTTCTCGGTGGGGGAGTCGGGTGGCCTCATCGCCCTCGGAGGACGGGCGGCGAACGAGGGGACGGACGCGCCCCTGCGCTACTGGAAGGGGTTCGCCGACACCTACGTCCGCGAACTCTGCCAGGTCCCCGACGGCGTCGACGAATTGCCGGAAATTTCACGGCCCGACGCAGCGAGTCTCGTCGCCTGGGTGCTCGACGCTCCGCCGATGCGCGGAGCGGAGTATCTTTCGCCGGAGACCCTGCTCAAGATCTGGGACCGTCTTGATGGCTGGACGCGGGAGAGACTCGCCGCCGCGCCTTCGCTGGCCTCCTTTCTCGACGAGCACGCCCCGGCCTGGTCGCGTGTCGGTCGGGTGACTCTGCACCTTGCCGAGCACAAGGAAGATCCGGATCGTCCCTTCGCCTTCCTCGCCACTTACGCTTCCGCGTTGACTGGAGCGGGGCGTCTCCGTCAGGCACCGCTGGGGAAGGCGCTCCAGCAGTATGGCGGCGCGAAGAACAAACCGATGCTCCTGAAGCTGCTGACACCGATCCACGCCGCTGCCGGGAATTGCCCATTGATGAAGGCCCTAGTCGAGAGCGGGGACATCTTTCATCCGCTGGCGTGGAAGGCGGAGGAAGCGTATCGCTTCCTCCAGGCGATCCCCGTCTACGAAGAGGCGGGATTGCTCGTGCGTCTCCCGAACTGGTGGCGGAAACGGGGCACCCGCCCCCAGGTGTCGGCGGTGATCGGGGAGAAGAAGAGCTCCGCCGTCGGCTTGAAAGCCCTCCTCGATTTCCGGCTCGAGGTCGTCGTCGACGGAAAGGCCCTCACGGAGGCGGAAGTCGAGACTCTGCTGGCGGGGGACGAAGGGCTTGTTTTTTTCCAGGGGCAGTGGATCGAAGTTGACCGGGAAAAGCTGCAGGAAGCGCTCGATCACTGGCGCTCGCTCGCGGCAGACGGCATCCCGTTCGTCGAGGGGATGCGCCTGCTCGCCGGTGCGCCCGCCGATCTTGGAAGCGACGGAGAAGACAAGGGAGATCCTGAGTGGGCGTTTGCCCGTGCCGGCACCGAACTGGAGGCCATGCTTCGTCGCCTTGCTTCGCCCGAACCCGGAGTGCCTCCCGCCGGTTTGCGGGCCACGCTGCGCCCCTACCAAGCGGCGGGAGTCGACTGGCTTTCGTTTTGTGCCCGTCTCGGACTCGGCGCCTGTCTTGCCGACGACATGGGCCTCGGCAAGACGGTTCAGGTGCTGGCCGCTTTGCTGCGGCGGAAAGAAGAGGATCCCTCCGCTCCACCGTCCCTCCTCGTGGTGCCGGCTTCGCTCATCGGGAACTGGCGGCGCGAAGCGGAGAAGTTCACCCCGGAACTGCGGCTGCATATCGCCCATCGTTCGGCGGGCGAAACGAAAAAGCCGTCGAAGAAAGTCCTCGCCGGCTGCGATGTGGTCGTCACCACCTACGGGATGGCAAAACGGCTCGACTGGATCGCGGAAACCGAGTGGGGCTGGATCGTACTGGACGAAGCCCAGGCGATCAAGAATGCGGGGTCGGGTCAGAGCAAGGCAGTGCGTCGCCTTCGCGGAGAAGCGAGAGTCGCCCTCACCGGCACGCCGGTGGAGAATCATCTCGGTGATTTGTGGTCTTTGTTTGATTTTCTGAACCCCGGACTCCTCGGGGCAGCGACCCGGTTTCGCGCTTTCGTCAAGGGACTCGAGGCCGGGTCGATGGTGCATTATGCGCCCCTGCGTCGGCTCGTGGCACCTTACATTTTGCGCCGCCTCAAGACGGACAAGAGCATCATCGCGGATCTGCCCGACAAGACGGAGATGCGGGTGTCGTGCGGTCTCGCACCCGCTCAGGCGCAGCTCTACCGGCGCACCGCCAAGGCTCTGGCGCGGGTCCTCGAGGGAGCGGACGGGATCGAAAGGCGCGGGCTGGTGCTCTCCTACCTGATGCGCTTCAAGCAGATCTGCAACCATCCCGACCAGCTCGCCAAGACGGGAGACTACGAAGCGGCGCACAGCGCGAAATTTCTCCGCCTTGCCGAGTTGTGCGAGGAGATCGCCTCGCGCGGGGAGAAAGTTCTCGTCTTCACCCAGTTCCGCGAATTGACCGAGCCGCTGGAGAATCATCTCGCCACTGTCTTCGGCCGGGGCGGACTGGTTCTCCACGGCGGTACCGCAGTGAAGCGCCGCCAGGAGATGGTGGAGCGCTTTCAGCGCGAGGACGGGCCACCGTTCTTCGTGCTTTCGCTCAAGGCCGGGGGCACGGGGCTGAATCTGACCGCGGCGTCTCACGTGATCCACTTTGATCGCTGGTGGAACCCGGCGGTGGAGAATCAGGCCACCGACCGGGCCTTCCGCATCGGCCAGAAGAAAAACGTTCTTGTTCACAAATTCGTGGTTTCGGGAACGCTGGAAGAAAAAATTGACGCCCTCATTGCCGGGAAGCAGGATACGGCGGATGCCGTTCTCAGTGACGGGGCGGAAAAGGCCCTCACGGAAATGAATGACGCCGAATTGCTGAACTTCGTCCGACTCGATCTCTCCCGAGCCGCAACCTGAACATGAGATGGAACTACCGCCCCTACGTCTCCGTCGCCCAGCGGCATGCCAATGCCGCTAGGGAGATCCGCCGGATGGAAAAAGCCGGCCGAAAGATCGAACCGCTCGGAGAGCTGTCCCATCGCCTCAAGATCGCGACCAGCTTCTGGGGGCGCGCATGGTGCGATCACCTGGAGGCGCTGGGCGACTACGAGAACCGGCTTCCGCGCGGTCGCACCTACGTGCGCAACGGATCGGTTTTGCATCTCTCGATGGAGACGGGCCGGATCGAATCGCTCGTGCAGGGAAGCGAACTCTACGAGCAGACCATCCGGATCGATCCGTTGGCTGCCGCCAAATGGAAGCGGATTCGAAGTCGCTGTCACGGCGGAATCGGATCGTTGATCGAGCTGCTGCAAGGGCGCATCTCCGACGAGATCATGACCGTCGTGACCGACCCGAAAGAGGGTCTTTTTCCCCGGCCGGGGGAGATCCATCTCGAGTGCTCCTGCCCGGACTGGGCGGGACTCTGCAAGCACCTCGCCGCCGTGCTCTACGGCATCGGAGCGCGTCTCGATCAGCAGCCGGAGCTGCTCTTCGAACTGCGCGGGGTCGATCACGGCAAACTCGTCGACGAGACCGTGATCGGCGACGCACTGGCCACTTCCGGAGACGGTGGAAGCCGCAGCACGCTCGACTCGTCCGCGCTCGGGGACGTCTTTGGAATCGATCTCGACGACGATCATGTGGATGTCGAAGAAGGCCGGCGGGAGCCCGTCGTGGTTGAGGATGGCGCGCCGTATGCGGCTTCTTCCGCCGAAGCGTCGGTCGAATTCGCGCCCACCTCCGAGTCGGTGCGCGCCCTCCGCGAGGCGATCGGGCTGACGCGAGCTGAATTCGCCGAATGGGTCGGCGTCAGCGCCCAGAGCGTGAAAAACTGGGAAGAACGCGGCGGTTTGCTCAGATTGCAGTCAAAGAGCCTGACCAATCTTCAGGTTTTGCATGAGGGGCTCGAGAGCGAACCGGACGGAGAGTATTGAGGAGACGAGGCCGGTCGGCGCGGAACTGAGAGGGATGCGCGTGATGAACCACGCTCCTGCGGCATGGATTTCATGGAGGGCTCCCAGGCAAAAATACCCCATGTCGCGGAGCAAAAGGTCGCCGGGCCGGACATGCTCACCGTCGACATGTCGTTCTCCGCCACTTGGATGAGTACGGTAAGTGAATCGGAACAAAGGCTGGAAAAGAAAATAAAATTGCTTTTTACGTGTAAAAATGTAATTTTAATTCATGTCAAAAGGTGCAGTTCAGACCGGCATCGTCGCCAAAGCCGCGCTCGCGCACTTTGCTTCGCTCCTTCGTGTCCGGCGGAAGGAGAAGAGACTGACCCTCGATGAGCTTGCCGACCGCCTCGGGACTTCCACCCCGACGGTCCGCAAGATGCTGGACGGGGCTCCGACCGTGGCGATCGGCACCTACTTCGAGGCGGCCCACGTTCTCGGCGTACCGTTGTTCGATCCGGATTCGGATCGATTCGCCGTGACGGCCTCGAAGATCGCCGGGTTCGAGTCCCTGCTGCCGAAGCGAATTGTGAACCGCGAGGAGGAGGTCGATGATGACTTCTAGCTGCTTCGTCTGGAAGTGGCTGCCCGGGGCAACGGATCCGGTCGTCGCGGGGGAACTGCGCTTCGACGACGGGGGACGGCAGACCTTCGTCTATGGACGCTCCTACCTGGAAAGAGCCGCCGCCGATCCAATCTACGAGCCAGAACTGCCGCTTCGCCGGGGAGTCCACGACCCGGTCGGCGGGCTGGCTCATTTTTCCTGCCTGCGCGACGCGGCGCCCGATGCCTGGGGGTGGCGTGTGATCGAGAACCGAGTCTTCGGGCGAGGGCAGGCCGGGGCGGGGAGAGACTTGGACGAGGGCACCTATCTCCTGCAATCCGGATCGGATCGGACAGGAGCACTGGACTTCCAGGAGTCGCCCACGGATTACGTTCCCCGGGACGTGGACTCCGCGTCGTTGGAGGATCTCCAGAGGGCGGCCGAGTTGCTCGCCACCGACCAACCGATTCCCTCCGACCTGGAGCAGGCGCTGCACCATGGAACCAGCATCGGGGGAGCGCGGCCGAAGGCGGCGATCACGGGAGAGGACGCGAAGTACGTCGCGAAGTTTTCCATCTCTACCGACACCTTCCCGATTGTGAAGGCAGAGTATCTTGCGATGACCCTCGCGGCCCGGGTCGGGCTGACTGTCGCGGAGGTGTCACTCGAGAAGGTCACCGGGAAGGACGTTCTGCTGGTGAAACGTTTCGACCGCGATCAGTGTGAAGGCGGGTGGTGTCGGCGTTCCCTCGTGTCGGCGCTCACCGTGCTGGCACTGGACGAGCGCTGGGCTCGCGAAGCCGCCTACCCGGACCTGGTCGATCGCATCCGGGTGGACGGAGTCGAGTTCGGGAAGGACGCGAAGGAACTGTTCTCCCGGCTCGTGTTCAATGTCCTGGTCGGCAACACCGACGATCATGCGCGGAATCATTCCTTCTTCGTCGAGGGAGTGAACATTCGCCTGACGCCTGCCTACGACATCACCCCCTTTCCCCGAACTGGTGGCGAAGCCGGCCACGGGATGAAAATCACGCGGGAGAGCAATCTCTCGAGGATACGGCTTTGCCTCGACACGGCTTCCGAGTTCGGCCTGTCGGAAGAGGAGGGGAGGTCTATCGTGGATGCTCAGGTCCGTGCCATCACGGAGCACTTCGACTCGCTTTGCGAGGAGGTCGGAATGACCAAGGCGATGCGTGAGCGGCTGCGGCGGCGGGCGGTTCTGAATCCTGATGTTTTCGCCGGATGCGAGGAACTGGATCCGGAGGATTGGTAGTTGGCGAGGGGTGAGTTGTCGATGTCGCTTCGGATTCGACATTCCGGCCGTTCCTGCTATTATCGAACGATCATGAGTTGCCTCCAAGTGGATCGCTCGGGAAGGGAGAACTCAGGGAGCCTTCAGGCGAGGATTTCGTCCGGCACCCGTCCGTGCACGTCGGTGAGCCGGAAATCGCGGCCCGCGAAGCGATAGGTGAGCCGCTCGTGATCGACGCCGAGGAGGTGCAGGATGGTCGCGTGGAGATCATGCACGTCCATCCTGCCCGTCTCCGCCCTGAAACCGAACTCGTCCGTGCTGCCGTAGGCGGTGCCGCCCTTCACGCCGCCACCCGCCATCCAGGTGAGAAAGCCGTGGGGATTGTGGTCGCGGCCCCCGCCGTTCTCGCTCACCGGGGTGCGTCCGAACTCGCCGTTCCAGACCACGAGGGTCTCTTCGAGCAGGCCCCGTCGTTTCAAATCGCCGAGGAGGGCGGCGACGGGACGGTCGATGTCGGCGGCGAGTTTCCTCGTACTCTCGTCGTGATTGCGATGCGTGTCCCAGGGCTGGCCGTTGCCGTAGTAGACCTGGACGAAGCGGACGCCCCGCTCGGAGAGGCGGCGTGCGAGGAGACAGCCGTTGGCGAAATGGCCCTCGCCGTAGGCTTCGCGGGTGGCCTCGGACTCCCGTCCGATGTCGAAGGCGTCGGTGGCCTCGAACTGCATCCGGTAGGCCGTCTCCATCGACTCGATCCGGCCCTCGAGGGCGGCGTCCCTTCCGCCGCGCTCCGCCAAGTGTTCGCGGTTGATCGCGGAAAGGAAATCGAGCTGACGGCGCTGCTCGTTCTCGGCGCGCGACGGATTCCGCAGCCAAGGCAGCATCTCGCCGGGCGAGATCTCCTTGTGGTTGATATAGGTGCCTTGGTGCTTCGCGGGGAGGAAGGCGCTGTTCCAGAGGATGGAGAAGCGCACCGGCCGTCCCGGGCAGAGGACCACGTAGGAGGGGAGGTTGCGATTCTCCGACCCGAGCCCGTAGGACACCCACGCGCCCATGCTGGGGACCTTCGGGGTCATGGTCCCGTTGTTCATGAGCAGCAGGGCGGGCCCGTGATTCGGGTTCTTCGTGTGGCAGCCGCGGAGCAGGCAGAGATCGTCGGCGAACGCCGCGGTGTGCGGCAGCAGCTCGCTCACGGGGAGGCCGCTCTGACCGTGGTGTCGAAATTTCCACGGCGTCGCGAGGAGACCGCCGGTGGGGCGCTCGGTCCGCAGGTCGGCGCCCTCGGGACGCTGGCCCGCGTACTTCGTGAGCGCCGGCTTGGGATCGAAGAAATCGGGGCCGAAGGGGCCGCCGTTCATGAAGAGGTGGATCACCCGCTTGGCCCGCGCCGGGAAATGCACGATCTCCCCCCCTCCGAGCAGCGAGGCGGAGAGCCCGAATCCGCCGAGCCCGCCCCCGAGGCGGGCGAGGGATTCGCGTCGTGACAACGGTGGAAATTCTTGCATTCCCTGGAATCTACCGGAAAGGGCGCGTGGCACCAATCACGCGAAGAGGGGGGGCGGGGCTTTCCTGCCTCGTCCTCCTTCTCCTTCTCGAACGGCTCGAGATCTCGCCTTCGAACGGCTCGAGATTGCCTTCGGGGACGAAAACGATTCTCCGGTGGAGCGAACCTTCGGATGGCGACCGGAAGTCGCCAATACGAGGGCAGGTAACGAGCCGCGCGATACGCCTTCACGTTCTGGAAAGGCGGCGCCGTTCGTGGTTTCATGAAGCGATGACCATCGAATCCGGACCGTTTTTCCGCGCCGGGTCGCTCGCGCTCGCGCTGACGGCCTCCGCGTTCATTTTCGTCGCTGAATCCCCCGCGGCCGACGACGGCAAACCGCGCCCGTGGTCCTTCGGCCCGCTTCCGGCCGAGCCGCTGCCTCTTCCCGAGACGAAAGGCGAGGCCGCCACCCGCATCGACCGCTTCCTCCTCGCGAAGATCGAGGAGGGCGGTCTCGAGCCCGCCCCGCGCGCCGACGACCGCACCCTCGTGCGTCGGCTCCATTTCGATCTGGTCGGACTGCCCCCGACGCCGGAGGAGGTCGCGAACTTCGACGGCGACGTCGCCGCCCTGGTAGACCGGCTCCTCGAATCCCCCCACTACGGGGAGCGGTGGGGGCGCCACTGGCTCGACCTCGCCCGCTACACCGACACCACCGCGTCGTGGCTCAAGTCCACCGCCGACGCCTGGCTCTACCGCGACTGGGTCGTCGCCGCCCTCAACGACGACGTGCCCTACGACGACTTCGTGCGCCGCCAACTCGCCACCGATCTGCTTCCGGCGACGGGACCGGAGGATCACGCCGCCCTCGGCTTGTTCGGGCTCAGTCCCACCTACTGGAAGGAACTGCAACTGCCTCCCGAGATCATCAAGGGCACCGTCGCCGACGAGTGGGAGGAGCACGTCGATGCGCTCGGGAAGACCTTTCTCGGCCTCACCCTCGGTTGCGCCCGCTGCCACGATCACAAGAACGACCCTGTCTCGACGAGAGATTACTACGCCATCGCCGGCGTTTTCGCCTCGATCCGGATGACGGACCGGCCCACCATCTCGAAGGAACTCTACGCCCCCGTCGCGGAAGCCAAGGATAAGGTGGCGGTCCTCGAGAAGAAGGTCGCCGACCTGAAGAAGAAGAAACCGGAGAACTGGGAGGCCGAGACCGGGAGGCTGAAGGAGCGGATCCGGGAAATCGCCGACGCCACCCCGCACTATCATGTTCCCATGGCCAACGGCATCGTCGACGCGGCCCTATTCGTGAAGCCGAAGGAAAACGGGAAGCACGGCACCACCCTGGACTACCGCATGGGCGAGGCCCGCGATCTTCCCGTGCACGAACGCGGCGACCCGAATACGCCGGGCGAGGTCGTCCCGCGCGGGTTCCTCTCCGCCTTTCCGAAGGGACCGGGAGAAGAAGTCCGCAGGTTCGACCGGGGAAGCGGGCGCCTCGATCTGGCCGAAGCCCTCGTGACCGAGGCGGCTCCGCTGACCGCGCGGGTCTTCGTGAACCGCGTCTGGCGCCACCATTTCGGGCGGGGACTCGTGAGCACGCCCAGCGACTTCGGCAACGGCGGCGAGCCGCCCACCCACCCGGACCTGCTCGACGACCTGACCCGGCGCTTCGTCGACCGGGGCTGGTCCATGAAATGGCTCCACCGCGAGATCCTTGGCACGGAGGCCTGGCAACGCGCGTCGGCGCATCCCGCCAGCGAATCCGCCGACCCGGTGAACCGTCTCTACGCCCGCATGTCGCGCCGCCGTCTCGATGTGGAGTCGTGGCGGGATTCCCTGCTCTTTGCCTCCGGCTCCCTCGACCCGGCCATCGGCGGCAAACCGGCCGATCTCGCCTCCGCGGAGAACCGCCGCCGCACCCTCTACGGGAAGGTCCAGCGCCGCGATCTCGACTCCATGCTGCGCCTCCACGACTTCCCCGATCCCACGGCCCACAGCCCGAAGCGGCCCGAGACGACCACCCCGCTACAGGCGCTCTTCTCTCTCAACTCGCCCTTCTTCCAGGCCCGCGCCGCCGAGCTGGCCGACGATCTCCGGAGGGCGGGCTCGGACGTGGACGCGCGCATCGACCGCGCCTACTCCCGGCTCTTCCAGCGAGAGCCGACTCCCGCGGAGGCGCGGCTCGCCCGCGATCTCGTCGACGGCGACGAGGATGGCTGGAGCCTCTTCGCGCACGCCCTTCTCGCGAGCAACGAGTTCCTCTTCGTCGACTGATCGGGTCGAATTCGGGTGGAAAATCCGCTCCCTTTCCGATGCCGTGTTGACGGTATCCACGAGTACGGCGGAACCACCCGAATAGAAGCCGATCATGAAACTGCTGGGCCCCTCCAACCCGGACGAAGCGGGTTGAAAAAGCGAGTTCCTAGAGTCCTTGAATCGACGAAGTCGATCAAATTGAGTCAAGTTTTCGAGCGACGGGGATTAAGAGTAAGATTAAGAGTAAGAGAGGCGGGCTTGCCCGGTCTGAGGCTCCGCCTCGCTAGCAATAGGTATCCTTCGAGGATTCTACTCGGGTCCAAGACCCGTCAGCGTAACCAGTAGATACTCCAAAATCGACTCGTGCTGCGCGGACTTCGTTCCCGGGTAGTAGACCTCGCAAGTGACCCCTTTCGCCTCGCAGCGTTCCTGAAGTTTGACTCCGAAATTCGCGGTGTGGGCCGGGTCTTTCTGCTCTTCTCCGAGAGCCGGAGGAGACGAGTAGTAGAGATAGACAGGTGGGTCGTCGCTGCTGACCAATGCGTAGGGCGAAAACTCCGCGATCCATGGCAGGATGGTATCGCGCTTCGAGTGGAACTCTTCGAAATTGCCGAATCCGAACGCATGGCCTCCGTAGCGGCTGTTCGGCGTCCAGTCTCTCATCTGCTTCGGATCGAGAGTGGTTTGCGCTCCGGAGACGGCGGCGAACATGAGACGGGTGGATTCGCGGGCGACGGGATCGTCGCTCTTCGGATCGGCCATATCCGGATGGAAAGCGATCCAGAGCGAAGAGCAGGCACCGGCGGAGCCACCGGACGCGCCGATGCGTTCTTTGTCGATATTCCACTCGGCGGCCTTGCTCCGGACGAATTGAAGGGCTCGCGCCGCGTCGCTCAACGGACCTTTCACGGGCGGGACTTCTCCATCGGCAGTGGCTTCCCGGATGAAGCGGTATTCGACCGAGGCGACGGAGATTCCGGCTTTCAGGAGGTAGGGGAGCATCGAGCTAAGACCGCTCATTCTCCCGCCTCCGGTCCAGCCGCCTCCATGGATGTAGAATAAGAGCGGCGTCGGCGTGTCGGACTCCGCTTTCCAAAAATGGAGCTTCTGCTTCAGATGCGGGCCGTAGGCGACATCGAACTCAGTCGGATCGGGAATCTCGGGACTGCCCGCGAGGATCTTGTCCGCTTCCGCTTTCCCGATCTCGCGAACGAAAATATTCTTCCACCGGATTTCGCCTCCGTGAGTTTGCAGCATGATCGGCCCGGCGGCGGGAAGAGGCGTCGCCCGTTCCCAGTAGTTCTCCATCACGGCGCCTTCGACTACGGTTCTGCCATTCAACGTGACCCAGGTGCGAGCACCGATTTGGAGGATTTTCATTTGGTTCCATTGCCCGAAAGGTTTGTCCGCGGCCTGCAGAGGATCGCGACCGAGGGTGTCGGGGGTATTGTTGAACAAGCCTCCCGATCCCATGTGAGGCCGGCGCGTCGGCTTTTCCGGATCGAAGGCCTGGTTCTTGTCCCAGATCTGGACTTGGGGAGTGCCGCGCAGATAGATCCCGCTGTCGGCTCCCGCCACCGTCTTGTATTCGAGCGTGAACTCGATATCGCCGAGATCCTCATCGGTCGTCGCGTAGGGACCGTGGCCGTCGTTGACCAGCTCGCCATTCTCGACGCGCCAGTGATCGGCGAACTCATCCCGCATTTTCTTCAGGGCGGCTTCCTTCTTTTCGCCGGTCAATTTCGCCACGGAATGGGGATTCAACCCATGCCAACCGGTCAGGTCTTTGCCGTTGAAGAGAGCACGGAAACCTTCGGGCGGGTCGGGCTCTTGCGCTCGGAGTTGAACGGACGAGGCGAATAGACAAAGGGCGGCGATACTGAAAAGGGATTTCATAGAAGTTCCCTTATCTTGGCAGGAGATGAAAATTGCGAAAGCTTCAAGCAGTCCGCAATGGCGCTTCGAAATTCTCTCCCAAGCTGTCTATGAGCTAACAGGGGTGGCTTTTCCAACAGGGCTTACGCATGAAAGCGCCATGAAAATATAATTTGTACTTTTAATTATAG
>JBBDRG010000076.1:0-21122 GCA_040905585.1 Verrucomicrobiales bacterium | reverse complement strand
GTACCTGCCACCCGAGGGCCTGCTTGCTCTCGGACAGGCCGAGCATTCGCGGCAGGATTCAGGGCGGGAGAGCCTTCGGTCTCGGCTAGAAACGGCCAAGAACTGTCGGAAATTGGCGACACCTGTCGAACATCTTGGCTTTGTTCGTGCACTGGGGCCTCGGACTCGTGGGGGGTGCGATCACGTGAACATCGGTGTCAACGTCGGCTACGAGATCTTCGACCACAGCACCGTCTACACAGGATACGAAGGCATTTTCGGCAGCAGCGGCGCAACCGTCGGCCGCTTCCAGGTGGGCTTCCGCCGGCAGTTCTAGGCGCTCGCTCCGACTGTGAGCCGCGTGGGGGCGAGCGCGTAGCGAAAGTGGTCCACGCGAAACGCGCGGCGGGACGATTGCTTCAATAATCGAAAATCTCGCTATCGTCGAAGAAGCGCTTCACTTCGACTTCTCCATTTTCGGGAGAGTCGGAGGCGTGGCAGACGTTCACCATCATGTCTTCGCCGAAATCGCCTCGGATGGTGCCGGCTTCGGCTTCCTCGGAGTTCGTGGGTCCGAGCATGTTGCGGACCTCGGAGACGGCGTCCTCGCCTTCGAGCACCAGGGCGACGACTGGTGCCGACTGCATGAAGGTCACGATGTTGGGGAAGAACGGCTTGTCGGCGACGTGGCTGTAGTGCTCGGCGAGCAACTCGTCGGACAGCCGCATCATCTTGACGCCGCGTATCTTGAACCCGGCCCTTTCGAACCGGCTAATGACTTCGCCGGAAAGCGCTTTCTGAACGCAGTCGGGTTTCAACAGAATTAGAGAGCGTTCGGTCGCCATGGGACTGATGGAGAAAATAGGATTTCGCGGGATTTCGAAAAATCTGTAGGCTGTTTGGCGCGGAAGGAAAGGGAAAAAAACCTAGAACCCGTGTTTGTAGCTCTCGCAACGGTTCATCCATCCCGCGGTCCAGCGGGATTCGCCTCGCTCGGGAGGCGAATTGGCGACGCGGCGCTGCAGAACGCGCTTGGCCGCTTCGCTGAATTCGTTGGCCGATGCCCGGCCTCCCTCGGTGCCCTTCATCTCCAGGAGAACGTCGCGCAGACCCCAGCCTTGTCCCTGGTAGCGCTCCTCGGGATTGACGCCTTCGCCCTTGAAATTCACGTAGTCGATTAAGGCGTAGACCCCGGTTCTCGTGGAGGCCACCTTGTAGAAATTCTCCTCCAGCCGCTTTCGGTCGCCTTCGCTCCGCGTGGCCTCCTTCATCTTGGGCAAGGCGCGTTCGAGCCGTCTCACGATGAATCCAGTCTGTTCCGGGACCGTGTCGGCCAGGAACTGGCGCAATTCTTTCATCCGGGGGGAATTCTGGTCGGCCAGGAATTCCCGTCGCGAACCCCAAGGGCTGCCTTCGGCGTCCGCCACCCATTGCGGGATGTTCCGCACGCCGCGCCCCTCCATGTAGTCGATCAGCGGGGGAAAGCTCTCTTCGAACGGGCCGCGCCGACCGGGCACGTACCAGATGAAGTGGCCGATTCCGAGCGAGGGAAAGTCCTCGCCTTCGTTCCAGGAGGTCAGGCCTTCCACCGTGCCGTTGCACTCGTTTTGCCAGATCTTCCGCCCGATCGCTTCGGCGTCTTTTTGGTTCAAGTCGATCCCGGCACCGACGGACGGGGTCCGCGCGGAGGAATCGACCGAGACGCAGCCCGCGAAGGCCAGGATGAACCCGAGAGTTGCCCAAAGGTAGGAGAATCGCATGGCGGACAATTTCGTTAATAAATATAAAAAATCAAACGCCCGCCAAAAACACTTTGATATTTAGTATAACAACCATTATTTTCATACACTTCTCTCCCGAATTTTTAGAACGGACCCGATGGAATCCCAGCACGAACCGAAAATGAGCCCCGAAACTACCTCCGAAGAAGACTCGAGAAGCGAGTTCCTGGCGTCCGTGCTCGGGGACGACAAGCTCGCCAAACTCCCCCAGTCGGACATGGAAGAGGAAGCCGATCCGGAGAATGGCGTCGTTCTCTCGTCGGGACCCGACGATATGGATCTGCCCGGCGTCGATCCGAACGCCGCCCCCGCCGCGAGATCCGGAGGTACACCCGTTCCGGCCGACGGCGACGAATCCGAGGATACGGAGAAGAAAGCCCCTCAATCGAGCTCCGCCGCAGGAACGGAATCCGCTTCCGTCGCAGAACACGCTTCGTCGTCGGAAGAAGACGAATTGCTGCTTCTGCCGTGCCCCAAGTGCGCCGGCGAACTGGCGTTGCGCCAGGAGCACGTCGGCATCGAGGGTGCCTGCGTTTGGTGCGATGCGACCATCGTGGCAGGTCGGTCTGGACTTGATCGGGCCGTCAAGGTGTTCCTCATCGCCACGGATGAGCCCGCCGTCGCCACGGAAAGCGGAGAGAGGGACTCTCCGGAAACCATCGAACGGTCGCCGTCGCCCCTCGACGTCGGAGCGACGATGACGGAGCCGGAAGTCGAAAGGGCGCCGTTGCCTGAAGCCGCGCCGTCCGATGCCGAGCCGGCGAAGGTGGAAGAGGAGACGGAACCAGTGTCGCCGCCGGAAGCTCCGCCCGTGGATTGGACCCCGTCCGCCCACTGGGGAGCGCCGCCGCCGTCGCCGGATCCAGCGAATGCTTCCGAGGCCTCCGAGTCGGACTCTTCCCCGCCGCTGGACTCGTCCGCATTCGACCTGGTCGCCGCAGGTTGGGGAGCGTCGGAGAAAACGTCCGAAGCCGTCCCGGACGGATTCGATCAGCAACTGTCCAAGAGCGCTGAATCGTCGACCGAGCCTCGGGAAGAATCGGCGCAGGTCGCTGCAGATCTTTCATCCGACAGCGGCTTCGGCTCGACTCCGGAGTCCGAGAGTGCCGGACAACCCGAGGACCGCAGGGAGGCCAGCCCGGAAGATCTCGGCCGGCAGCCGGACATGAATTTTCAACCGACCAAGATCGGTGAATCGGTGCCCCAACCGCAGGAAGACCCGTCGCAGGCTGTCGAAGACTTTTCGTTCGGTACCGGCTTCGGCTCGCCTCCGGAATCCGAGCGTGCCGGAGAACCCGAGAACCGTCCCGCCGCCGTCCCGGAAGGTTTCAGTTTTCAACCGACCGAGCCCTCCCCCTCGGCCGAAGCCCGGCAAGAATCACCGCAGCCTGCGCCAGACTTTTCGTTTGGTACCGACTACGGCTCGCCTCCGGATTCCGAGGGTGCCGGAGGACCCGAGAACCGTCCCGCCGCTGTCCCGGACGGCTTCGATCGGCAACCGTCCACGAACTTTCAAGGGACCGAGACATTCCAACCGGCCGAGCCCGGTGCAACGCCGACCGAACCGCCGGGGACCGAGCAGGATCTTTCGTCCGGCACCGGGTTTGGCTCGCCTCCGGAGACTTCCGGGGAACCCGAGCAATCGGCCACTGCCCCGGAAGGTTTCAGCCAGCAACCCCCCGTGAATTTCCAACCCGCGGAGACCGGCCAATCGTCGACGGAACCGGAGCAGGAACCACAGCCGGAATCGCCGCAGGCTCCCCCGGATTTTTCGTTCGGCACCGGCACCGCTTCCGACTCCGGATCGAGTGCGGAGAATTCCGAGAACGCCGGACGCGCCGAGGATGGTTCCGCCGCCTTTGCGGGAGGTTTCCTAGGGGCAGCGACCGACTTCGATTCCGAGGTGCCTGACGAACAAGCAATCTCCGAGAGTCGGGATTCCGTCGGATCCGGATTCGGCGAATTTCTCTCCGCCTCCGCGGACGGTCCGGCAGTGAGAAAGGAAAGCGCGGAAAACCCGCCCGAAGACGTCGTCGCTGCGGTTACGGAGCCCGGCGGAACGTATTCCCAGCCCGTTCCGTGGGGTCCGCCTCCGACTCCCGGCAAGCAGGAACAGCCGCAGGCGGCAGGAACCGGGTTCGCTGAATCCGCGCCCGCACCCGAGGCGGACAATTCGACCCCTCAGTGGTCCGGGCTGTCTGCCGAGAGCTCCAGCGAAGGGCAGAAGCCGTTCGGAGAAGCTCCCGCCGCGCCCGGAAATTTCCTGGAGCCGTCTGAGCAGCGTCCGCCGACCGGGGAGGCCGGGCCGACCGCAGCGGGCGGCTTCGATTCCGCTCCGGCTACGGGTTTTGTCCCTGGTGCAGCGGCGCCCGCCGCGGAGAAACCAGGGAGCGAGGCCGAAGGGTTCGCCTCGTTGGATGAAGCTCCGACCGAGCTGGGTTCCCTTTCGTCCTCCGACGATGCATTCGATTCAAGCGCGCCGCCGAAGGCTTCCGGTCTGGAATCCAAGGTCGACGACAGCGACGGCGCTCCCGTCGGCTTCGACATCCCCCCCGCGACTGGTTCCGAAGCGCCGTTCTCGTCCCTCGAACCCGCCGAGACCGAGTCGTCGCTGTTTTCGCAATCGCCGCCCGAGAGCGCCGAGTCTCTTTTCGGGACGGTCGAACAAGATTCCCCGCCGGCTCCGGCTCCCGGCGAGCCCTCCGAAAGTCCGGGGTTCCTCGATCCCGGCAGCGGACCCGCCGACAGTTCGCTCTTTTCCGATCCTCAGAAATCACCCGGGACCGACATGCCGGAAACGTTTCCTTCGGCTCAGGACAACGCGGGAGCCCCCGGAGCTCAGCCTGCCGGCAATTCCCTCTTTCCTCCCGCCGCGGCGGCTACGGAGGGACCCGCTCCGGCCCCGGCGCCACTCGTCGAATCGCGACCGATTGGCGAGAAGGGGAAGAGCCGAAAAGGTTTGTTCATCGCCATGGTTGTCGTGATGGGATTGGTCTCCGGCGCAGCCTTGGCCTCGTTCGTGCTTCCCGTCGGCGACTATGTGAACCAGGCGCGGTCGTTCATGGAGAAGAAGTTCATGCCGACCGCGACGTGGGAAACCGCCGGTTCGGAAAGCGAACGCTGACCTCTGGAGGCCTTGGACATGCCCGAGAGAAACCCACAGCCGACACCCGCAAGCGGGCCGGAAGAGGTGATCCAACTGGCGTGTCCTTCGTGCTCGGCGGGCCTCAACGTGCATCGCAAGCATCTCGGGATCGAGGGCACGTGCGTGAACTGCCGGGAATCGATCAAGGCCGTCGAGGAAGAGTCCGGCAAAATCTCGATGCTCTGGACCAGCCGTCGGGACGCCGCGTCTTCGGAAAACGACGGAGCAAGCCAACCGTCGACCGAGCCGCCGACGCCCACGAAGCCGGATGACGATGCCGGCGGGTCGCCTCCGCCTTCCGCATGGGGATTTCCCGATCCGAAAAAGGCGGAGCCGAGCCCGGCCCCGTTCGTCGCGCCGAGCCCTATGGACGAGAGCGTTTCCCGAGCCGTGGGTCGGGAACCCGAGCCCCCGGCTTCGGGCTTTTTCGAAACCTTTGCCGCGGATCCTCCGGAGCCCTCCTCCAAAAGCAACGAAGGCGAAAGCGGCGACGAAGCAGCCGAAGACGCAATCCCGAGCGCGGAATCCCCCGAGGCCCCGCCGTTGTTCGAACCCGAGCCCTCCGAGTCCTATGTCGACGCTCTTTTTGCCGGCCACCGGGATGCCGGCCACCGGGATGCCGGCCACCGCGACGATACGGGGCGGCTCAACGCGGGATGGGGGACGAAGGTGCCGCACGGAACCCATGCGAGTATTTCCCCTTTCTCCACGGGCTCGGCGGAACCGGGAGGCGGTTTTGCCGAAGCGCTTTTTCGGAAGGAGGCGCAGAAACAGTCCGTTCCCGTTTCGACGGAGACGACGCCATTTCCGGAGGGTTTGTCCGACAACTCGGGAATGGATGTCCTCTTCGGAAGCGATTTCGCGAGCCCGTCTGCCCCCGACGGAACTCCCGAATCGTCGGCGGAAGCGGCTGGCGCGGAGGAGGACGATGCTCGCCCGGCGACAACTCCGGAAGAGGCGGCTCGAGTCGCGGGAGGTCTGCCTGACATCGCCGCGCCGCGCGGCAGCGGGGGGAATTGGGACGGACTGAAGAAGCTTGCCAAGCCTCTCGTCACGCTCGCGATTCTTTCGGCAGTCGCCTACGGCGGATACGCCTTCACCCCGAACGAGAAAAAGGAAGAGTGGCAGGGGATCGCCGTCGAGTGGCTCGAGCCCGGTCTCGTCATCTTCGACTACCTGCCTTTCGATGTGCCTCGCCGCCCGCCCGGCGCGAAAGCTTCGGAACCATCGAAAAGCACGGGGGCTCCTGATCCGCCCGTAGCCCGATAGTCGGTCACTGTCAGGCCAGAACGGAACCGGCGAGGCGCATTGTCAGAGGATCCACGCGCTTCACCGCCTGAGGTAGGGGAGATTCTCTGCCGTTTCCTCGATGCGGCCTTCGTCTTCGAGCAGTTCACCGATGGGATCCCACCGGGCCGAGAGAAACGCGTCCCTCGCCGTGTCCGGTATTTCAACCGGGAATCGCTCGTCCCCGAAAACAACCTCGCAATTCTCCACGTCGATGGTGATCTCCATGTCGGGATCGGCGTCGACCGCCGCGGCGAGTTTGTCGATGTCCTTGGGAGAGGCGATCGCGCAAGGCATGCCGAGAGTGGCGCAGTTGCCGAAGAAGATCTCCGCGAAGCTTTGCGCGATCACCGCCCGGAACCCCGCCTTCGAGAGCGCCTGCGGAGCGTGCTCCCGGGAACTGCCGCAACCGAAGTTGATGCCCGTAATCAGAATGCTGGCATCCTGGAATCTCTCCTCGTTGAGAGGGTGCGGCTTCGGGGTGCCGTCTTCCTGATGGCGGACGTCGTAGAAAAGAAAGTCGCCGAGTCCGTCGAAGGTCACGCACTTCATGAAACGGGCCGGGATGATGCGGTCTGTGTCGATGTCCGATCCCGGGACATGGACGCCCTTGCCGGAGACGGAGGTGATTTTATCGAGAGCCATAACAGGAGTGTTTTCGGTGGGGATTCATCGCCCCTGCCCTCCGCGAACTCAAGCGGAAATGGACGCCGCCGAGCCAACGCCGAGCCCTTCCGAATGCGATTGAAGCAAACGGCGAGCGTTGGTATGATGAACGAGCGATGAAAGTCCCGACGACCGTCTGCCTTGCCCTGTTGCTCTCGGGTGCCGTTCCGGCGGCCAAAGCCGAGATCGTCGAGCGCGAGGTCCGTGCGACCGGAACCCCCGGAACCCCCGGAGCCACCTCCGCCTACGTCATGCAGGGTTCGCGGAATATGAAGCGGCAGGGAAAGCGCCGGACGACCTCCTCGGTTGCGGTCCCCCCGCTCTTCCTCGACTCCCGAAACACCCCGGCCGCGGTGATCCCCGCCTTGGCGACTCCGCAGCTGGAACCGAAACCCCGCTTCGGGTACGGATCGGATTGGACCCCGGAACCGAGCGACGACGAGCTTCGCGAACCGGAGCCCGCGCCCGAACCGTCGCAAACCTCGCAACTCGTTCCCTACCGGTTCAAGCGCCCTTACTCGAGCACCGAGTACTGGCCGGTCGTGTACCACTACGGCCACCCCTTCCGGCACGCCTGGCATGCCCCGTTCGGTTGCGGGAGTTCCTTCTTCTACAGCCGGTCGTCCGTTTGGTTGGGGTTCGGTCCCTAGGGAAACGATCAGAGAATTACTGCCCGTCCCCCCGGAAAACTCCAGAATAGCCCCTTCCCCATGATCATCCGTCTTCCCTTCGCCGTTCTCCTGTCCATCGCGGCCGTCTTGGTACCGCCTAGCCTGGCGGCACCGGATCCCGATCGTCCCAACTTCGTCATCATCATGGCCGACGACATGGGCTTCTCGGACATCGGCTGCTACGGGGGGGAAATCCAAACTCCCCATATCGATCGCTTGGCCTCCGAGGGACTGCGTTTTTCCCAGTTCTACAATTGCGCGCTGTGCGGCCCTTCGCGCGCGGCCCTGCTCACGGGACTGCATCCTCATCAGGCTGGCATCACGAGTTGGACGGGCTTGTTGAACGACCGCTGCGTCACGCTCTTCGAGGCGCTCAACCGCGCCGGGTACGCCACCGGCGCGGCGGGCCGGCTGGACATGATCACCGCGGACAATTGGCACGAGCCGGAAAACATCGCCCGGCACGTGGACCGCTTTCTCAGCACCGGCGGGCATCAGGGGCCGGGCGGCAACTACTTCGAACCCACCCGCAACGGCCGCTACTTCAAGGATGGCGAGGAAATCGAGTACCCGTCCGGCCGCTACAAGACGGATCTGCTCACGGATTTCGCCGTCGATTTCCTGCGGGAACGGGACGATTCGCGGCCTTTCCTGCTCTACATGGGGCATCACGCCCCGCATTGGCCGCTGCACGCGAAGGAGGAGGACATCGCGAAGTACCGGTCCCTCTATCGCGAGCTGGGCTGGGACGCCGCGCGCGAGCAGCGGCTCGAGCGTCTCGTGGAGGAAGGCCTTTTGCCGCCGGACACGAAGCTCTCGCCGCTCGACGCGCGGGCCGAACCCTGGAGCGAATCGACGCCCCATCTCGATTGGGAGGCCGAGCGCATGGCGGTCTACGCGGCGCAGATCGATTCCCTGGACCAGAGCGTGGGTCGCGTCATGGAAGCGCTGCGCGCCGGCGGGGCCGATTCCAACACGCTGGTTTTCTTCTTCAGCGACAACGGAGCCACCGAGCGAACGGTGAAAGTGATCGACAAGCCCGACTGGACCTGGCGCAGCGACGACACCCCGACCCGGGGAGCGGGCAACGATCCCGCAGTCATGCCGGGACCAGCCGACACCTTCCTCTCCGCCGGTCCGGCGTGGTCGAGCCTGGCGAACACGCCCTTCCGCTACCACAAGACCTCGAATCACGAAGGCGGGATCGCCTCTCCGCTCATCGCTTGGTGGCCGGAAGTCGTTGAGCAGCAGGGCGGGATCAGCGGCGAACTGAGCCACATCGTCGACATCATGGCGACCTGCCTGGATGCCGCGGGCGAACCCTACCCCGAGAACTTCGACGGCCGCGAGGCGCACCCCCTCGCGGGCAAGTCGCTGCTGCCGGTCCTCGAGGGAAGAGCGCGCGCCGGCCACGACTCGCTGTGCTGGGCCACTTCCGGCGCCAAGGCCGTCCGCGAGGGTTCGTGGAAACTGGTCGCGGCCAACGGGAAGCCCTGGGAACTCTACGACCTCGACACGGACCGCAGCGAATTGAACGACCTCGCGGCACAACATCCCGAGCGCGTCGCGGCCATGGAAAAGGTGTTCGAGGAATGGCATTCCCGTTGATCGGTGAGGGCGGAAAGGCGCAGCCGTTGGTCCCGCTTGTGTAACGAGGCGCGATGCCGTCTCGTGGGGCACCCGACGGCGTTTGCCAATTCGCGCGGATGCAGGCAGGGTCGGAGCGATGCGACCCTTCATGAATCCCGTCAGCCACGTGGGGAGTTTCACGAATATCCGGGGCGGCCACGTCTACCCGGCTCTGATCCGGAAAACGGAGGCGAAGCCGCTGCGGGTCTTCCTTCAGGACGGCGAGAACGACCTCGACAATCTCCACGGCAACTGGCCCCTGGCGAATCGGCAGATGGCGGCGGCGCTGGCGTTCGCGGGCTACGACCACCGGTTCGTCATGGGGACGGGCGCCCACAGCGGTCGGCACGGCGGCGCGATCTTCCCCGACACGCTGCGCTGGCTCTGGCGCGATTGGAAAACTCTCGAACCCTGACACGACCACTACGATGAAATCCCGTTCGCTCTCTTTGCCTACCCTGTTGGGTACCGCCCCGTTGGGCACCGCCCTTTCCACCCTCGTCCTGCTGGGCATGGCTCTGTTATCTCCGGCGACGGCACAGGACATGCCCTTGTCGCAGGTGCTGATCGAGGGGGAGGAATGGGAGCCGGTAGCCGAAGGATTCGAGTTCACCGACGGCCTCTGCGCGGACGGGGAGGGCAATCTCTATTTTTCGGACGTGAAGGGCGGCACGGCGGTCTACAAAGTGGATCTGGACGGAGAACTCTCGGAGTTCGTCGAGGACGCGCCGGGTATCAGCGGCTTGCAGTGGGGCGCGGACGGCCGGCTCTACGCCTGCGTGGCGCGGGAAAAGCGGGTGGTGGTTTTCGACGCGGACGGGACGGAAACGGAGCTCGCCGCCGACGTGCGGCCGAACGACCTTGTGGTGACGCACGACGGGAATCTCTATTTTACGATGACGCCGACGCAGGAGATCCGGCGCATCGATCCGGAGGGCGCCATGACGGTCGTCAGCGAAGGCGCGGTGACGAAGCCGAACGGAATCACCCTGTCGCGCGACCAGGGCACGCTGGCGGTTTCGGACCACGGCGGCAAGCACGTGTGGACGTTCCGAATCGAGGAGGACGGTTCGCTCGCCCACGCGGCGCCCTACATGACGATGCGGACTCCGGGGGAGGTTGCGAAGGGCGACGGCATGGCCACGGACGTTCACGGCCGCTACTACGTGACCACGGCGGAGGGCTTGCAGATGTTCGACCCGACCGGCCGCATGGGAGGCGTGGTGGCCGCGCCGGATCCGGAAGCCGGACTGGTCAGCGTGTGTTTCGCGGGGCCGGATCACGCCTGGCTGCACGTCGCCAACGGCGGCACGGTCTACCGGCGGAAGACGAAAACGCGGGGCGCGTTGTTTTTCGAGGAGCCGAAGGAGAACGAAGACCCGCCGAAGTGAGGCCGTACCGGAGCGGCTTCACCCGCCGCGCAGCTCGGTCAGGCGGGCGATTTGCTTGGCGAGCAGGTCGAACTCGAGGTTGAGGCGCGAGCCTTTCGCGACCGATTTCAAAGTGGTCGCCGCGTGGGTGTGCGGGATGATCCAGATAGTGAACCTGTCTTTTCCCAGTTCCGCCACGGTGAGGCTGATGCCGTCGACGGCGACGGAGCCCTTGCCGACCAGCAGGTGGGCGAACTCCGGCGGGAGGGAGACGTCGAGCCTGTGGTCCTGCCCGATTTTCTCGTAGCCCAGCACCTCGGCGCAGGCGTCGACGTGTCCCTGGACGAAGTGGCCGCCGAGCCGATCTCCGACGCGGAGGGAGCGCTCCAGATTGACCGCCGCGCCGGGTTCCAGGTCGCCGAGGTTGGTGAGGCGGAGGGTTTCGTGGAGGAGATCGAACCGCATGACGCCGCTATCGTCGACCGATGCGACGGTGAGGCAGGCGCCGTTCACGGCCACGCTC
The DNA here is from genome assembly GCA_040905585.1 of Verrucomicrobiales bacterium. Lineage (GTDB taxonomy): Bacteria > Verrucomicrobiota > Verrucomicrobiia > Verrucomicrobiales > DEV007 > Arctic95D-9. Next base: position 10,071 of record JBBDRG010000076.1, on the reverse strand, counting down.
TCGCCCAGGGCCACGTCGGTGCCGAAGCTCGACCGCACCCGGAGGGCGGCCCCGGTCTCGACCGGTTCGATCTCGGCGACTTCGCCGCATTCTTCAACGATTCCCGTGAACATCGGATCGAGTTTAGCACAGGCCCCTGGCATGGGCCGGGAAAAAGGCCGGACGGCACCCTATTCGGGCTGCGGCAAGGTGAGCGCGGGAGGCAGGGAGAGATGGCGTTCGGCGGCCCGGGCGCGGAAGTCGGCTCTGGAGAGATCGGAGGGAGAGCGCGGATTCGCAAGTATTTCTGGTACCTCGAGGGCGGCCGGAACCACGGGTTCCGCAGGCACCTCGGGGACGGCCCCGGTGCCGTTTCGGTTGAAGCGTTCCGCCGCTGCGTTGTACTCCTTTATCCCGGTATTGAATCGGTCGATCGCTTCGTTGAACTCGGAGACCTGGGCGGCGACCGCGCGACGGTGTTCGCGGTAGGTCCGCTCGTAGTCGTTCAGGTAGCGGTTCCGATCCCACTCGAAATGGAGGTGGGCGAAGAGATACTCGCGCAACGCCCCGGCTCGGCCGCTTTCGAGAAAATGGTTCACCAGCAGCATCGAGGAAATGTAGCGCCGCACCACGACCGGCCCCCGGTCGCGCGAGCCGCGCGAGGGGAGCCCGGGATCCGCGGACGTCTCCTCCGCCTCCGCGTCTCCCGGCGCGGTGCTCGGGTTGCGGTCGTTCCGCGCCATGCTGGTGCCCTCCGAATCCGGCGACTGGCTTTCGCCGTTCTTGACGACTTCGATTTGGAATTTTTCGACCGGGCTCAGCAGGAGCGGTTCTTCCGCGGGCTCCTCCCGACCCATGAATTCCAAGGCGCCGGTCGCGACCAGTCCCTCGGGTCCGAGCAGCGCGAATCGCGCGGGATCGCCTCCGAACTTGCGTTCCGCCTGGCCGAGCAGCCCTTCGGCGACGCGGTCGAAATCCATGACGCCGTCCCGGTAGGGGATCGCCGCCACGTATTCGGCGAAACCCTCGATGAACCACATCGGCACCCGGTTCAGCCATTGGTGGGTCAGCGCGTGGGTCGTCTCGTGGATCAGCGTCCTCGGATCGAACGCCCTCGTTTTCCGGAATCCGCGCGTGCCGGGTTCGAGTCCCAGCGATGAAAGCGGTACCAGCATCGTGCGCTCGTTGATCAGGTAGACGCCCGCCGCGTCCTCCTGTCCGCCCGCCGCGAGGTAGTCCGGCTCCCGGGAGAAAAGCCTCACCCGGAATTTGCCGGCGGGCGGTTCGGCGATCGCCAGCGCGAGCGGGTTCCTCTCGACGGCCAGGTAGGTCGCTTCGAAGAGCCGGCTGAAATCCCTCACCACCTCCGCGTTGAGCGCTTCGTCGCATTCGAAGCGGAAATGGCGCGTCTCGTGGACCCTCCCCTCCTTGGCGAAGGCGCCGTCCCTGATTCCGGCCTCGACCGTGTTGGCGATGTTTCGGCCGGGCCGATAACCCGGGTCGAAGAACATCGAAATTTCCTGCCATTCGGCGACGAAGCGGCGGTCTTCCTCGTCGAGACGCTCCAGAGGAACCGCCGCGGTCTTTCCGTTCTCCAAGCGGAGCACTGCCGCGTCGCCGGCGACTTCCTGCAGCGTCGCCCGCAGTTGCCGTCCGTCCGTCGACCTCCAGGTCCGGTCCGGATTCCAGTCCTTCAGAGGATCGCCGCTCTCCAGAAACCGAAGCTCGTCGAGCGAAGCGAACGGCGGTTCGAAGGTTTCGGGCGCGTCGTCGTGGGCGGAAAGCAACGCCGTGCCCGCCGCCAGGACGACGGCCGCGACCAGAAAACCGAACACATTTCGAACCGACCTCTCCATGAAACATGGATACGCTAACCGAAGCCACCCGGTCGCGGCAAGAAAGACCGTTCCGGACTTGCGTTTTCCGGTCATCCCGGGGCATCGCCTTTTCCGCTCCGCGTCGTAACCAGTCCGCCATGAAACCACTCGTCCCGCTTTTTGCCGCCGCGCTCTTCGTTCCGATTCTCGGCCTCCGCGCCGAAATCGTCGAAGAAGCCATCGAATACGAATCCGCCGGCAAGACCTGCGAAGGCTGGCACGCCTACGACGACAGCGTCGAGGGCGAACGGCCCGGCGTCCTCGTCGTCCACCAATGGACCGGCTTGACCGACTATGAAAAGAGGCGCGCCCGCATGCTCGCCGAACTCGGCTACAGCGCCTTCGCCCTCGACATCTACGGCAAAGGCGTCCGCCCCCAGCCCCCGGAAGCCGGGGAAATGTCCGGGAAATACAAGGAGGATCGCGATCTTTACCGCCAGCGACTCGAAGACGGACTCGAGGTGCTGAAGAAACGGCCGCAGACCGACGGCGATGCCCTCGCCGCCATCGGCTATTGCTTCGGAGGAACCGGCGTCCTCGAACTCGCCCGCAGCGGCGCGGACGTCGATGGCGTGGTCAGCTTCCACGGCGGACTCGGCACTCCGACGCCCGAAGACGCCGAGAACATCGAGGCCGAAGTGCTCGTCCTGCACGGCGCCGACGATCCCCACGTCCCGCCCGCCGAAGTCGAAGCCTTCAAAAAGGAAATGGAAGACGCCGATGTCGACTACGAATTCACCGCCTACCCCGGCGCCGTCCACGCCTTCACCCAGGATATGGCGGGCGACGACCCCTCCGACGGCGTCGCCTACCAGGCCGAGGCCGACGAGAAGTCCTGGGAGGAGATGAAAAAATTCTTCGAACGGCTTTTCGACCAGTGAGGAAGGCCGCCTCTTTCCCGCGAATCAAACTTCCACCGCCTCGCGGGGGGCGTCGATCCAGCGGTCGTGTTCCCGGATGAGATCGACGAGACGCTCCACCGCCTCGTCCTCGGGAATGTTGAACTTCACCGCTTCCTTGCCCACGTAGAGATTGATCTTGCCCGGCGCGCCTCCCACGTAGCCGAAATCGGCGTCGGCCATTTCGCCGGGGCCGTTGACGATGCAGCCCATCACCGCGATGCGGACGCCCTTGAGGTGACCGGTCGCTTCGCGGATCTTCCGGGTGGTCGACTGGAGATCGAACAGCGTCCTCCCGCAGCTCGGACAGGCGACGTAGTCGGTCTTGAAAATGCGGGATCCGGCCGCCTGGAGGATGTTGTAGGAGAGACGGAGCGATTGTCCCGGCGCCTGTTCGCCCTGAACCAGCACCGCGTCGCCGATGCCGTCGCAGAGCAGCGAACCGAGGTTCATGCTCGCGGTCAGGAGCGTGTCGAGAATATCGCGGTCCGGATCCGTGGACGGAAAAAGCGTGTCCTTCAGCAGGATGGGGTGCCGTCCCTCGAGGCGGGCCGCGAGCAGCCGGTAGGCGGAAATTACCGGCAGGTCGAGCCCGTCGGCGACGGTGACCAGAACAGGATCGACCGAGGCATTGATCGCCGCCACGGCGGCTTCGTCCCGGGGATCGATGGGGACCGCGCCCGACGTCTCCAGGACGATTTCCGGCTGGAAGTCGCCCAGCTTGTCCAGCTTGTGAGCTAGCGCGTCCCGTTTTTCCCGCGAGGTGAAGACGCGGATGGTCTCGTCGCCTCCAAGGGAGACTCCCTGAATTTTCAACACCGAACTGGCGCGCCGCGAATACACGAACGGGTCCCACGGGACGTCCTCCCAGGCGAGTTCGTCAGCCGCGGCCGCGTGCTGTCGCCGGTTGCGGACGATGTCGACCAGCGCGTCCGCGACGGGGATTTCGTGAACGGAGTCTTCGGTCAGGCTGACCCGGATCGTGTCGCCGATCCCGTCGGCCAGCAGCGAACCGATCCCGATGGCGCTCTTGATGCGGCCGTCCTCGCCGTCGCCCGCTTCGGTGACGCCGAGATGGATGGGGTAGTGCCAGTCGTCGCCCAGCGCGTCGAGCCGGGCCACCAGCAGCCGGTAGGCCTCGATCATGACCTTGGGATTGCTGGCTTTCATCGAGAAAACAAAATCGTGGTAGTCGCGTCCCCGGGCGATGCGGGCGAACTCGAGCGCGCTTTCCACCATTCCCAGGGGCGTGTCGCCGAAGCGGTTCATGATGCGGTCGCTGAGCGAACCGTGATTGGTCCCGATGCGCATGGCGACGCCGCGAGCTTTGGCTTCCTGGACCAGCGGCCCGAACTCGTCCTCGAGCCGCCGCAACTCGCCTTCGTATTGCTCGTCGGTGTATTCGCGAACCTGGAACTTCTTCTTGTCGGCGTAGTTGCCGGGATTGACGCGCACTTTCTCGACCCACTTGACCGCTTCCATGGCGGCGTCGGGTTTGAAATGAATGTCCGCGACGACCGGAACATCCGAGCCGCGCGCCCGAATGCCGGCAACGATGTTTTCGAGATTCTCGGCGATCTTCTTTGTCTGGGCGGTCACCCGCACGATCTCGCAGCCCGCTTCGACGAGGTCCATCGTCTCTTTCACGCAATCCTCCGTCTTCCGCGTGTCGCTCGTCAGCATCGACTGGACCCGAATCGGGTTCTCCCCGCCGACGCCGACGGGACCGATCCGGACTTCGCGGGTGGCGCGACGCGCCGCGGCGAGCGGGGAGGCGGCGTAGCGGAGGCGGTTCATGCGTCGTCCTCGAGAGGCAGGAACTTGGGCGTCGGAGCCGCCTCTTCGCCGTCGCCGTTGGGAATGCGGTCGCCGACGTCCTTCAGGGTCACGAAAGCCATGAACCCGAGCAGCAGAAACACGAAAGCCATCTGGAGCACTTCGAGAAAACGCAGCGGAAGGGGACGCCTCCGAATCCACTCGACGCCCGCCGTGACGATGTGTCCGCCGTCGAGCACCGGAAAAGGCAGCAGGTTGAGGATCGCCAGGTTCACGTTGAGCAACACGCTGAACCACAAAGCGAGACGCCAGCCCTCGCTGTGCTGGAAAAGGTCGTAGTAGAGACCCATGATGCCGACGGGGCCGCTGAGATGGCCGGCGCTGACGTCGGACTGCGGCGAAAAGACCGCGCTCAGCGTCTTGACGATCGCCTTGAAGCTGTTGACGACCTGGGCGACCGGATTTTCCCGCACCAAGGTGCGAATCCCGTCGGCGTCCCAGCGGAGTCCCAGCATCGGCTCGGTACCGTCCACCTCCGGAATCCGCGGCGTGATGGTCGCCGTCATGGACTTGCCGCCTCGCTCGAAGGTGAGTTCCACCGGTTCGCCGGCCTCCCACGAATACTCCATGACGTCCTGCGGCTGATCCACCGGTTCGCCGTCGACCGCGGTGATGACGTCGCCGATTTGCAGACCGGCTTCGGCGGCCGGGCTGTTCTCGAGGGCTTCGGCCACCACCGGCGAGATGCGCGGAAAGACGCCGATGGTCCGCAGCGGAGGGCGCTTGCTGAGATAGGACCAGACTTGCTGATACCACGCCCCGTCGACTTCCACCTCCTGGTCCTGGGAGGGGCGCTCGACCACGACGGACTGCTCGCCCACGCCGGGACGCACGAAGTCGACCTCGATGTTCTGGTTGTCGCTGGAAATGATCGTCCACATGATGGAGCGATCCATGCCCTGGAATTTCTCGACCTTTTTCCCGTCCACGAAGGTGATCCGGTCGCCCGGCTGCAGGCCCGCGTTGGCCGCCGGAGAGTCCTCCACCACCGCCCCGACGATCGTGGTGCCCACCGCTTCCGAGACCGGCTTCTTGACGGCCCAGACGACCACGGCGAAGACGATGGCGAGCAGAAAGCTGAAAAGCGGACCCGCGAAGGCCACGATCATCTTGTCCAGCGGCGAGATGGGGGGGAGATTCTTCGTTTTTTCATCCTCGGCGGAACCCTCGACGGCCTCCATCGGCGCCATCTGCGGCAGCGAGACGAAGCCGCCCGCCGGGATCGAGCCCAGTCCGTATTGCACGCCGTTGTGGGTCTTCTTCCAGAGCGGTTTGCCGAACCAGATCTGAAAGCGGTCGATGTAGAGGCCGCGCCAGCGCCCCGCCAGAAAATGCCCCCACTCGTGGACGATAATCATGAGGTTGAACACCATGACAACGAGAAAGAGAATGCCGATGACGCGAAGGGCCGAAACGAGGACTTCCATGAGAGTGGCGAATGCCGGAAAAGAGAGGGTTGAAATTGACGAAGGGCAACCATACCACCGCGCCGGAAAGAGGCAAAGTCTAGTAATTATTGATTCTATGCACAACAAGACCAACCGACCGAGCTACCGTTCCACGCCGAGATGAGAGTGCTGCTGCAGCGAGTGAGCCGGGCGTCCGTGACCATCGCCGGGACGGAAAAGTGCCGGATCGGGCGGGGGATGCTCCTGCTGCTCGGCATCGAATCCGACGACACCGACGACGACATCGCCTGGCTGGCGAAGAAGCTGCTTTCGCTGCGGGTTTTCGAGGACGGGGACGGGAAAATGAACCTCTCGGTGCGCGACGTCGAGGGCGAGATCCTTGTGGTGAGCCAGTTCACCCTGCACGCCCGTCTCAAGAAGGGCACCCGCCCCGGCTTCGATCGTGCGGCCCGGCCCGAGACGGCGGTCCCGCTCTACGAGAAGTTCGTCGCCGCCATGGAGACCGGTCTCGGTCGGCCGGTCGGCACCGGCGAGTTCGGCGCCATGATGGAAGTCGAACTGGTCAACGACGGTCCCGTGACCCTCTGGCTCGATTCGAGGAATCGCGAATAGCTGCCGGAACCCGGAGCCCGGTCGCCGGAGCCCGGTCGGCTTCGTCTCGAAAATCCTTGCTCGACAGTCGACGGCGGTCAGTTTATGAAATCGGTTCCGCAACCCTGTTCAGTCCACCGCTGAACCCTCTTACTCCAAAATGGCCGAAATGACTTCCAGCGACCCGCCCCTTGTCGGCATCATCATGGGCAGCACGTCCGACTGGCCAACGCTTTCCAAGGCCGCCGAGGTGCTGCGGGACTTCGGTGTTCCCTTCGAGTCCAAGGTCGTCAGCGCCCACCGCACCCCCGAGCTTCTCTACGACTACGCCAAGGGCGCGAAGGGCCGCGGTCTCAAATGCCTCATCGCCGGCGCGGGCGGCGCCGCCCACCTGCCGGGCATGGCGTCGGCGCTCACCATCGTGCCGGTTCTGGCCGTCCCGGTGAAATCGCGCACTCTGAGCGGCGTCGACTCGCTGCTCTCGATCGTCCAGATGCCGGCGGGAATCCCGACCGCCACCTTCGCCATCGGCGACGCGGGCGCGACCAACGCCGGGCTCTTCGCCGTCGCGCTGCTGGCCAACGACGACGAGACCCTTTCCCGAAAGCTGACCGACTACCGGGAGTCGCTTCGCGCCAAGATCGAGGCAGCCGCACTGCCGCCGCTCCCCGAGGAGGCATGAGCGACCGGTATCCGAAGGGAGGCACCGTCGGCGTTCTCGGCGGCGGACAGCTGGGCCGCATGCTGACGCTGGCCGCTCGGCGCATGGGTTACCGCGTCGCCTCGTGGGTGGGCGGACCGGACGGCGGACCATCCGACCTCGCCGACGTGCTCCTCGAGGACTCCTTCGATTCGCCGATCGGCCTGGCCCGTTTTCTCGAAGCCGCGGACGTCGCCACGGTGGAATTCGAAAACATTCCCGCCGATCTGCTCGAGGCGGTGGCGACGAAGATCCCCCTGATGCCCGGCGCCGAAGCCGTCGCGATCTGCCAGAACCGGGAAAGAGAGAAGCGCTTCCTGTCGGAGAACGGATTTCCCTGCGCCGCGTTCTCGCTGGTCGATTCCACCGACGCCCTGGCGACGGCGCTGAAATCGCTTCCGGACGGCGGAGGCATTCTCAAGACGGCGGAGTTCGGCTACGACGGGAGAGGGCAACTGCACGTCGAGCCAGGCGACGACGCCGCCAAGACGTGGAGCGACTTCGAGACTCCCCGAGCCGTTCTCGAGGAAAAAATCGATCTCGCCGCCGAGCTTTCGGTTCTGGTCGTTCGGGACCGGAACGGCGCCACCGTCTGCTACGACCCGGCCGAGAACATTCACCGCGACCGCATTCTCGATGTTTCCATCGTTCCGGCCCGCCTCGATCCCGGCATCCTCGACCGGGCGCGGGAAGTGGCTCTCGGGATCGCCGAATCGCTGGACTACATCGGCATCCTCGCCGTCGAGTTCTTTCTCTCGGGCGACGCCCGGCTGCTCGTCAACGAGATGGCGCCGCGCCCGCACAATTCCGGCCACCACACCATCGACGCCTGCGACACGTCGCAGTTCGAGCAGCAGCTCCGAACCGTGATCGGGCTTCCCATCGGCAGCACCCGGCTCCACAGCCCGACCGTGATGCTGAACCTCCTCGGCGACGTGTGGGACGAGGCGGGAAATCCTCCCGACTGGTCCCGGGTCCTCGCCCTTCCCGGCGCCGCCCTGCACCTCTACGGCAAACACCGGGCGAGACCCGGGCGCAAGATGGGCCACGTCACTTTCACGGCGGCGACCCTGGACGAAGCCCTCGAGCAGCAGAACCAGTGCCGGGAGAGGCTCGGCATTCCGGTTCTGCCTTGAGCCACCCGGTGCCGCGGCGAAAAGTCCGCCCCGGTCAGCCGACGCCCTTCGCGCCCCCCTTGCGCTCCCTCAATTTCCGGTCGAGAAAAAACGGCGCAAAGGGAATCAGCGCGCAGACGAAGACGATCGCGCACCACTTGAACGAAAGCCGCTGCCGCACCAAGACCAGCAGCAGGCAAAGGCACAGGGCCAGAAAGAGAATGCCGTGGGCCATTCCCACGATCCGGACGGCGAGCGGCAGCCCCGCCAGGTACTTCAGCGGCATCGCGATCCCGAGAAGCAGGAGGTAGGAAACCCCGTCGAGAATCGAGGCCAGCCGCAGCCGGTCCACCGCGTCGGATTTGAGATCGAGAGACATGCTGGCATTCGGCCGGCCGACGACGCTGCCGCGGGATCGCGCCGCAGGAGCCGCCGAGGCCGTTCGGCCGGAAGGTTCGCGGATTCCGCTGCCTCAATCTTCGGAAAACGCCTTGAACTCACCTTCGACGTCGGCCGTCTTCGGATCCTCGCGGTGAAACACGAACCGCCAGCGGAAGGTCTCCGTTTCGCCCTCGGGAATCTCGAAATCGCCGGCGCGAGGGTCGTCGAGCTTCTCGAAGAAGTGCTTCCCGAAGGCGTTGGCGGTGACCAGCCCGTAGGTGCGCGAGTGCCACCAGGTCGGGTGCCGCGGGTTGGAGGGATGATCCATCAGGGCCACTCCGACCGCGTCGTCACCCACCGTGCCCCAGGCGTCGACCCAGCGGGCGCGCTTGCCCCAGGTGTCCACGTCGCGTACGCCCTCGCTGTTGATCAGCTTCCCGTTCGCGGGAATCATGTTTTTCCCGTCCTTGCGGCGAGCCACCTGCAGCTCGGGGGTGAGCCGGATCGCCATGCCCGCGTCCTTCTCGTCCCTCAGCGTGACCGGTCCGTTCGAGGCGTGGAAAGCGATGGTGATGTCGAGAATCCTCGACGCGAGCGAGTCGTCCACCGGGTAGAAGCGCACCGTTCGCGTATCCGTCATGATCGTTTTCCCGTCGGGGGCCACGTAGGCGTTTTCGGACACGAAATGTCCCCCCCCGTCGCCGCTTTCGATTTCCGTGAATCCCTGATGGACCGTGTGGCCCGGCTCGCGCCCCCGGCTGGTCTTGATCGCCCAGAAATTCTCCTCGTTGACGTCGCTGTGGGCGAACCAAAGCGATTGATGGTGCGGGTGGTCCGTGTCTTCGCCCTCGCTCTCCTCCAACGGGAATTTCCGCGTCATCGGAACCTGGCCCGGTCCGTTCACCGGGTAGAAAACGGGAAAGAAGCGCTCCTCGCCCTTGAAGATGTATTCGGTGAACAACTCGCCATCCAGTTCGATGCGCAAGCGGTCGTCGTGTTCCGTGATCGAGACCGCCGGGGCCGATTTCTTTTCCGCGGCCAGCGCCGCCGAGGGCAGCCAGCTCGCCGCCGCCAGGATTGTTCCGAAATGGAGGATTTTCATAAGTATCGGATCATAGCTACGTCAGCGCCGGGAGGAAACCCCGCGCTCAGCGCATTGACGCCAGCCATCCGACGAAAGACCCCCGCGATGGCCGCCGATTCCGCCTGCCGGCCGCTTCGGTACGGCACAGCGATTCCGAAAGCTTCATTTTCGATAGGCTGAAGGCCATTGGTGGCGGGGGA
>JBBDRG010000075.1:0-21263 GCA_040905585.1 Verrucomicrobiales bacterium | reverse complement strand
CAGAAATCAGACGGAATTCACCCGTTTTTCTCCAGCAACTGTCGAACTTGGGCTACCGCCTCTCCAGGTTCTTTTCGACCGTGGCGCCCTCGGAAAGCGACAGGAGTTTCTTCCCGGCCACCGGATCTTCTCCCACGTCCTTCTTCAGATTTCCGATCGATGTCGCCACCGAGTGTACGTCGCCATCCCGATCGACCAGCACGAAGATGGACGATTTCACAATTCCACGACGATCTTGCCGAGATGCCGGGCGCTCTCCAAGTAGGCATAGGCGGAGGGGGCGTCGTCGAAGGCGAACTTTCTATCGACGACGGGGCGTATCGCGTGCTCCGCCAAGAACGCGTTCAGTCGCTCGAACATCGCCCGGCTGCCGACGTAGATGCCTTGCAGGTCGACGTTCCGCGCGACGAGGGGAAACAAGCTGGCGTCGGGCGGGGAGAAGCCCGTCAAGACGCCGATCAGGGAAATGGATCCCCCGGCCGCGACGGATTTCATGGATCTCTCCAGGGTCCCCGGGCCGCCGACTTCGACGACGTGATCGACTCCTCGTTTTCCGGTGAGCTCGAATATCGCTTCGTCCCAGTCGGAAGTCTCCCGGTAGTTGACGACCTCGTTCGCCCCGAGTTCCCTGGCTCTCTCCAGTTTTTCATTCGAGCTGCTTGTGACGATGATGCGGGCTCCGGCAGCCTTGGCAATTTGAAGGGCGAAAATCGAGACGCCGCCCGTCCCGAGGCACAGAACCGTGTCGCCCGCTCCGACCGGTCTCCGGCGCTCCATCAGCCCGTGCCACGCGGTCACGGCGGCGCAGGGCAGGGTCGCCGCCTCCGCGGTCGAGAGGTGCTTCGGCACCGCGACGAGACTGTTCGCCGGGGCGACGACCGACTCCGACAACACGCCGTCGCAGGAACCTCCGCGGGCCGCCTTGTGATGCCGCATGTCGAAACGCCCGCTTTCCCAGTCGCGGAAAAACGTCATGGCCACGCGATCGCCTTCCTTCCATGCGTCGACGCCGTCTCCGACCGCGGCGACGATCCCGGCACCGTCGGAAAGCGGCACGACTTCGCCGTCGCCGCCCGAAGCCGATTGACCGGACTTCACGAGGAGATCGCGGTAGTTGAGGGAACAGGCTTCGACCCTGACCAGAACTTCGCCCGCCCCCGGGCACGGATCGGCCGCGTCCACGAGACCCAGTTCCCGGGGACCGCCTTCGGCCGGTTTCAGAATATACTTTTTCATGCTATATCGGTTCGACTCCGAGAAAGGATTCGATGCCTTCCAGGTCGAGCGTGTTGATCACGTCTTCCCGGGTCAGCCATCCCTTCCGGGCAAGCCGCACGCCGAACCACAGAAAATCGAGTTGGCCGGTGCGGTGGGCGTCGGGGTTGACAGAGCATTTCACGCCCTTTTGCGTGGCGAGCTTCCACCATCGCCAGTCCATGTCGAGGCGGTAGGGATTGCAGTTCAGTTCGATGATGGTCCCGGTTTCGGCGCAGGCGTCGATCACGGCCGGCATGTCCACCGCGTAGGGTTCGCGTTCGAGAAGCAGCCGGCCGGTCGGGTGTCCCAACATGGTCACCCCGGGATGCGAAACCGCGCGGATGATTCTCTCGGTCATCTTGGCCTCTGGCAGGCTCATCGAATTGTGAACACTCGCCACGACGTAGTCGAGTTCGCCGAGAAGCTCGTCGTCGAAGTCGAGAGACCCGTCCTTGAGAATGTCCACCTCGCTTCCCGCGAAGAGTCGGAAATCCGTGCCTTCGTCCCGAAAGCGGCGATTCAACTCGGCGATGCCGGCGATCTGCTCCCGCAGTCTTCTTTCGTCCAGCCCGTTTGCCTGGAACGAACTCTTCGAATGATCCGCGATACCGAGATAGCGCAACCCGAGTTCGACGGCGGCGGCGGCCATTTCCTCGAGGGTGTTCTTCCCGTCGCTCGCGGTAGTGTGGTTGTGGAAAGTGCCGCGCAGATTCTCCAATTCGATCAAGCGGGGCAAGTCGCCCTCCGCCGCCGACTCGATCTCGCCGGTGTTTTCCCTGATCTCGGGCGGGATGAACTCGAGACCGAGAAAGCGATAGAGCTCTCCCTCGTCTTCGAAGACGGGCGGGGCCTCGCGGTCGCTTCCCTCCCGGGGCGCCAGCCGGTATTCGTTGAGCGTGTAGCCTTCCTCGATCGCCCGAGCCCGCAGGACGATGTTGTGCTCCTTGCTCCCGGTGAAGTAGACCAGGGCGCAGGCGAACTCGTCGTTGCCGACGGCGCGCAAGTCGCACTGCAGGCCGTTCGCCAAATAGATGCTCGCCTTGGTGGCGCCTTTCGCGATCACCCGGTCCACCCATTCTTCGCCCACGAAATGCTCGATGACGGCCTCGGGTTGCTTCGTCGCCACCAGAAAGTCCAGATCGTGAACGGTTTCCTTCGCCCGGCGATAGCTGCCCGCGGCCTCCGCCCGGAGACACTCGGGATGAGAACGAAGCGATTCGAGAATCAAGCCGACAGGTTCGGCGACGTCGCCGAGACGGAACCGGTCGGCGTTGCTCTCGCGGAAGGCGATCGCTTCCAGAATCTTCGCCGCGGTCTTTTCTCCGAACCCTGACAAAGCCGCCAACGTGCCGGACTCGCAGGCTTCCTTGAGCCCCGCCACCGAGTCGACGCCCAGAGATTCGTGGACCGCCTTGATTTTCCTAGGCCCGAGGCCCTGAATGCGGAAAAGCTCGAAAAGAGACTCGGGGAATTCGGCTCTAAGGTCCCGATGGTAGGCCAGGTTCCCTGTCGAAGCCAGTTCGTGGAGCTTCTGGCGCAACGCGTCGCCGAGCCCCTTGATTCCCTCGAGTTCGTTCGTCTCGGCCAACGCCACGATATCCCCGCAGAACTGGCGGACCGTCTCGGCACCCGTCCGGTAGGCGCGTATTTTGAAAGGGTTCTCGCCCTTCAACTCCAGCAGCAAGGCGATTTCCTCCAAGGTGTCGGCGAGCGTTTCCCGGGTCGTCATTCTCATCGCACGCTAGGACGAACCGTCGAAACCGCCAACCTTTTTCGGCAGGGCGCCGAGGAAGCCGCCTACCCTCGGCGAGGCCGCCGCCTTCCTGCCCGACCGCGAGCGACTTCTGCCGGAGTAAAAAGTCGCTTTAATCTGTGAAAAAAATCCTTTACCCCTTATATTCCGCGGATAGATCATCGGCGTCCTCACTCCGCGCTTGACGCCGCTGTTTCCCCCCATGAGCAATCGCTACGAAATTCGCGAACAGATTGGCAAGGGTGGGCTTGGCGCGGTTTACAAGGCCCTCGATACTCAACTCCAGCGCGAAGTCGCCATCAAGCGAGTGCTAACTCCCGATCAGGCGACCGAGGAAGAGGTCGAAGAGGCGGCCAGCAAACTGATGGCGGAGGCTCAAACGCTCTCGAGCCTCAATCACCCGAACATCATCACCGTTTTCGACGTCGGTCAGGATGAAAAGGGCGGTTTCGTGGTGATGGAACTGCTGGCGGGCGAGACGCTCGACGAGACGGTCGAACGGGGCGTGCTTACCCAGGACGATTTCATCGAAGTGGTCTACCAAACCATGGAAGCCCTCATCGCGGCCCAGGCCAACACCGTCATCCACCGGGACATCAAGCCGACCAACATCATGGTCATCTGGCAGGCGTCGGGGAAATTCCAGTTGAAGATCCTCGACTTCGGTCTCGCCAAATTCAGCAAGGCACCCTCCGTGCAGACCATGGATCAGGAGGAATCCGTCCTCGGCTCGATCTTCTTCATGGCCCCCGAGCAATTCGAGCGGGGAGAACTCGACGCCCGCACGGACCTCTACCAGATGGGCTGCGTATACTACAATGCGCTCACCGGCCAGTATCCTTTCAATGGCGAGACGGCGCCGCAGGTGATGAACGCCCACCTGCAGCACAAGGTCGTACCGCTCGACCAGGTGCGACCCGACGTGTCCCCTTCGATTTGCCAATGGGTGATGTGGTTGATCAACCGGGACATCGATCATCGACCCCAGGACGCGCGCGAAGCGCTCAAGCACTGGCCGAGAAATCCCGAGGCTCCCGGAGCCGAGGCCGCGGCCGAGGTTCTCCCCGTCGAGGAAACTCCCGAGGTCTCGACCGGCGAAGTCACCATCGTGACCGGCGCGAGCCAGGCTTCGGCTCCCGCGGCGCTGCTCGTGACCGGTACCGCACCCAACGCGCCGCGGCGGGGCGGTCGCACCGGCAGGCTCCACACCGGTCCGCAGAATCGCGGACTGACCACCGCGATCGGAGGCGGACGACCGAACGTGCGCCGGACCGGATCGGGTTCCGAAGGCGGCAAGACCAAATGGATCGCGATGGGGATCGTCGCCGCCCTAGTCCTTCTTCTGGTCGGCTTTCAGGCTTTCCAGGGATCCAAGGAAAAAGAACGTCGCAACCGAATTTCCGCACTCGCCTCGTCCGAGGAACCCTCCGGCAGCGCGGCCGACGCCCAGATCGCACTCGATTTTCTGGCCTCAAAGGACGCCTCCGCCTTGACGAAAGAAGAAGCGACCACCGTGCTCGCCCGGCTGGAAGGCGCCAACGTCGATGCCAAAGTTCTCGAGACGATGCAAAGGACCGATTCCGGCCCCCTGCGCGTGACCCTCGCCGAGATTCTGGCTGCGAGAGGTCACGCCGCGGCGGTTCCGGCCATCATGTCCGCCTTCCGGAGCGCGGCGACGGACGATCAGCGGATACGGCTTCTCCAAGCCGCCGGCGAACTCGGCAACATGGACAACGTCGAGACGATTCTCGGCGCGCTCGAGGGCGAACACAGCCTCGCGGTGCGGAGGGTTTTCGAGGACACCGTGCTGGAGGTACTTCGCCAGGGCGACGATCCTCGGTCGGTGGTCGACGCGATCCTGGAGCGCGTCTCGTCCACCGGCGGCAGTGGGCGCAAGAGCCTCTTCCGAATTCTCGGCGTGCTAGGGGGCGAAAAGGTCAAGACCCGTCTCGACAGCATCTACGAGAGCGACGACACCGAGTACCAGCGCGATGCCGTAACCGCCTACCTGAACTGGACCGACCGCTCGATCGCCGCCGACCTGGAGAATATCATCGCCGACGCCGAGGACCGAAATCTCGCGTCCGCCGCCGAACGCGCCTATGCCCGGCTGGCCACGCTGCCGGCGCCGCAGTCGATCGAGGAAAGGGTGGAGGGATGGCAGAAGGCGTTCGAAATGGTCAACAATCCCAACGATGTCCAGCGGCTCCTCAGAGACGTCATCGGCTACCACCATCCGGAAAGTCTCGCGCTCCTTCGCGAATGGCAAAAGAACCCCTCCCACGGAGCCATCGCCAAATCCTATGCCGACACGTTGCAGAAATCGATCGCCGCCGTTCCCGAGATCCAGCCCGGCGAGTCGCTGAAAGGGATCCGCGCCAGCGTTCTCGGGGAAAGGAAAGCCTCGAAAAATTCCTCTCTGGAATCTCTGACCAACTGGCGCTCGCCCGACACGTGGTTCACCTGGACCTTCATCCCGGCCGAGAGCGGCACCTATTCCCTGGAAGTGGACCAGGCCACGCTGCACGAGAACCCGAGCGAGTTCGTGGTCCACCTCGCCGGCGAGACGCTGACCGGCGAAAGCGAGGCCACCGAATCGCTGAGCGACTTCAAAACGGTCGCCCTCCCGGGCACCGTTTCCCTCGAAGCCGGCGAAACTTACACGCTGACCCTGGCGGCCGGCTCCCGGGTGCAGCCGCGCATCATGGACGTCGGGGCGGTTCGCTTCGTCGCCCAGTAGCCGGCGGCGGACTCACCGACCGCCGCGGGAAGAGCCGCTCCGGTCTCCCCCGCCTTCCGTCGACGGTTCGACGGAGATGTCGCGCCCGTCCGCCAATCGGACCACCGCTCCGCGGATCATGTTGCCCCGCTCTTCCCGGGACAAGTCCGGGTAGTTGCGCATGACCTGCCCGATGTACTGCCGAAGCTTGTTCCGGTTCTCCTCGGAAAGCGAACGGTACCGCTCGATGTCTTCCTTGGACGGCCCCTGCCGCTCCCGGTCGCCGCGGTCGCCGCGGTCGCGGGAGCGTCCGCGGCCCGACGAAGAACGACCCTGTTTCGGCTCGGGCGAAAGCTGGGTCTCGTCGTACTTCAGTTCGATCTCTTCCCCGGCGAACGAAATCCTCGCGGCGACTTCGTCGAGTTCGCGGGCCGGGACGATTTCGACCAGCTTGATTCCGGCTTCGTTGGCGCCTTCCGGCGTCACCAGAAGACTCTTCTTCGTCTCCCGGTTGTAGAGCGTGGCCAACTGGATGTCTTCGAAGGTCGCCACGGCGCGAAGGGCGTAGGTGTCCGAAATGCTCAGCACGCGGCTGAAGGGGCTCGCCTCGCGGAGCGCCTGGAAATCCGCTTCCTCCGGCGCCTTCGGCAAAAGCACCGGCGAAGTCTCCGGCGCCGCCCTACCCAGTTCGCCGAAAAGGCACCCGGCACCCGTTCCGGCCGTCAAAAGCACAATCCAACCCTGTTTGCTCATCGGCTCAACCCTGTTCGCTTTGCTCGTCGCGACGCTCCCCCTGCGTCAGCGGTTCTCCGGAGTCGGGCCGGAACCATCGGGCGATCGTGATTTGGCATTCGGCCTGCGGCTCGGCCTCCTTCGACTTGTTGTCGAGTTCGAGTTCGAGCGACTTGACGACTTGGAATTTTTCCGGATCCTGCAAGCCGGTGAGCCACTGGATCACTTCGGCCTCCGAACCGCGAATGGTGAGTCGAACCGCCACTTCGGTGTAAAACGGCTCGTAGACGATGTCCTGCAGGCTCTGTCGCTCGATCTCAAGTTTTCGATCGAAGATGTCGTCCTGCAGCGACTGAAGCAGATCGCCCTGCAGCTTCCCGAGTGTCGCCTCGCCGAGGGTCGGCATCGTCTCTTCGAGCCATCGTTGCCGCGCCTCCACTTTCGGGGCCTCTTCCAGCCACATTTCACGGTCGGCCAATTCGTTTTGCAAAGTCCGGATCTCGGCGCTCCCGCCCCGCAGCGACTTCAGGACCGAACGCGCCAGAAACCCGTTCGCGACGAGAAGAATCACGGCGACGCACGCGGCGAGAAGCCATTTTTCCCTAGCCTTCAGCGCCCGCATCTTTCGGCTTCCCTTCTATTTCGAACGTGGCGGTGTTGTTGCTCTCGACCTTAGGATTCGGCATGCTCCAGGCGTAGGCGGCGAACGCGTCCATTCCCTTGAGGTCCTCCAGCAGGCGATTGGCCAACTGGACGTCGCGGGCCTGGCCCTGGATCCGGATGCTTCTTCCCGACGTCCGGTATTCCCTCACCACGACCCCGCTTCCCGGCAGCGCGGAGGTGATGCGGCTGAGCTGCACCACGGGAAAAAACGTCATTTCGAAGGCGGGCTCGAGCTGTTTCCAGCGCTGTTCGGCGAGTTGAATGCGTTCCACGTCCGGCTCGACGATGGCGATCCGTTTCTCGAGCGATTCGATCTCCCGCTCGGTGCGTTTCGCCCACGTCCACACCCACGCCCCGACGACGAGGTAGACGATCAATCCCGTCACGAAGAGGACGAGGTTCCGACGCCGGTTGCGGTGGCGGGACCGCGCCCTCTTCACGGCCGGCGGCAGAAGCCGGTCCCGCGCTCTCGGATCGGTAACCGATCCCGGGTCGCGGACGACCGAGACGGGAACGGAAAGAATATTCCGAAAGGCCGCGAGGTCTCCTTCCGGGATTCCGGAGACGGCCAGTTCCACCTCCGCCAGATCCGCGTCGGCGAAGGCCGGCTCGCCGCGCAGGCTCAGGAGAATCAGGTTGATCTCCGCGGCGCTGGCCGCCTCCACCCCGGGGGCGCCGCTGAGCACCTGAAGGTGGGCGGGATGGACGCCGAGAAAAACGGCCAGCACCAGCCTCCCGTGCTCGCGGTAGACGAGACAAGGACTGTCACCGTGCTTTTTCAAGCTCGCCGCCGTGGCGTAACCGGCCGCATTGGGGGCGACGAGGTCGTCGGCGAGGGCTGTCACCACCGTGACGACAAAGGTGGCGCCGGATTCTCCGGCCTCCACGGCTTCGAAATCGAACAGCGTCTCTCCCTCCCGGTTCGCCAGGCCGCGCCTCTCGATCTGGGCGAAAATCATGCTCTCGTGAAGGCTCGCTTCGGCGCGCGGAAGGGTGACAACGAAGGTCGAGACGGCGGCGGCGGGCAGACCGATCACGATATCGCTTCGCCGGCCCGCCAGTTCGGCGAGGGAATGGTGATGCGCCGTTTCGACGCCATCGACGAACAGCGTCCATCCCTTTTCCGGAGCCGGTAGTAGTGTTGCGCTGCTCGCCATGGGATCGATCGGATACGGAGGATAAACCGCCGTGCGCCAAAAGAGTTTCCCAGAAGCCTTCCCGGAATCAAGCCATCAAAAGTCGCCGATCAGGAAATCGGCCAAAACCACGATTCGATCCGACCACTTCACATCGAGCGGACGGACCGTCGGGAGATCGGGCGCCAGGACTTGGAGAAAGGGTGTTCCATCCAGCCATTCGCCCTTCTGCCGGCTGCCTTTGAGAGCGCGAAAGGGATGATCGCCCGCTTGCGGATGGAGGTAGACCGCAGTCGCCTTTCCACGGTACGGATCGAGCACGGAAATCTCGAATCCCGTCTCCGAAGGCGGCCGGGTGATCGCGTCGACGACGACGTTGTGATAAACGCCGGATTCCCACGCAGGTCGGCCGTCCCGGCTTTCCCGCCGCCGCACCACGAAGGAGCGCAGCCCGAGAATCGGGGAGACGCCGTTCTCGATGGACGCGGACACCAGCCCGTGACAGCGACGGAGGTGGTCCGCCTCGCTTTCGCCCTCGGCGAGATCGAGGTGGGTCGCGTTCAGCGCGTCGAGGCCGTGCTCGGCGAGAAGCTCGTTCAGCCCCGTGGCGAGGTCGGTGCTCTGGATGCCGTGCACGGTCCAACGCTTCTGGTTCGGGTAGACCACGGAAAGCCGATTCTTGAAATACCGATCGACGACGAACCGCAGCCGCACCCCGTCGGTCGCTCCCACCAGCGCGTGGTAGACGTTCCGGTACTCCGTGTCGCTGAACTTGAGCAGATTCAGGATCGAAGCCGGCGCGCATCCGTTGATCGAGTCTTGGTATTCTCGTTGATCCACGATCCCGACAACGGCGGAGGCACCGTCCTGACCGGCCGCCGAGCCGCCCACGGACAGTAAAGCGGCCAGACCTGCCGCGCGGAGCTTCATCCTCCTATCCTGCCAGATTATCGAAACGGCGGAAAGGTTAAACCTGTTTGACTTCGCCGGCCACCTTCCCGCGGAGCTTGGCTTCGATGAAGTCGTTCAGGTCGCCGTCCATCACCGCCTGGATGTTTCCGCTCTCGCATCCGGTGCGGTGGTCCTTGACCATTTGATAGGGTTGAAAAACGTAGGATCGGATCTGGCTGCCGAACGCGATCTCGCCTTTTTCGCCGTACTGGCGCTCCATCTCCGAGCGCTTCTTGTCCTCTTCGATCTGGAAAAGTTTCGCCTTCAGCAGCCGCATGGCCGTGAGGCGGTTCTTGAGCTGGGTGCGCTCCGCCGTGCAGCGGATCTGGATGCCGGACGGAAAGTGGGTCAGGTGAACCGCCGTCTCGACCTTGTTCACGTTCTGCCCGCCCTTGCCGCCGCTTCTGGCGGTCTTGATTTCGATGTCCTTGTCGTCGATCTCGACATCCGGCTCCTCCTCCAGATCCGGAACCACGTCGACGCTGGCGAACGAGGTGTGCCGCCGCGCCTGGGCGTCGAACGGGGAGATCCGCACCAGTCGATGCACGCCCCGCTCGCAATTGAGGTAACCGAAGACGTTCTCGCCTTCGATCCGGAGCGTCACGCCGCGCACGCCCGCCTCCTCTCCTTCCTGAAGATCGATCACCTCCACGTTGAAGCCCTGCTGCTGCGCCCAGCGCTGATACATTCTCATCAGCATGTCGGCCCAGTCGCAGGCCTCGGTGCCGCCCGCGCCGGCGTGAATGGTGAGGAAGGCATCCTCCGAATCGTTCGGTCCGTCGAGCAGGGTTTGCAGCTCGATTCGGTCGAGAGCGGCCCGGATCGCATCCACCTCGGAACGCACCTCGTCCATCGAGGAACTGTCGCTCTCCTCCTCGGCGATCTCCATGAGGACGGAAAAATCGTCGATCCGCTCCGTGAGTTCGCGGACCGGTTCAATCTTGTTTTTCAAGGCGGCGACTTCCGCGACCTTGGCCTGGGCCCGATCCTTGTCGTCCCAGAACCCGGGGACGCTCATCTCGACTTCGAACGCCTCCAATTCCTTTTCGAGCTTCTCGAAGTCAAAGATACCGCCTCAACTCGGAGAGCCGGGCTTTGAGAGATTCCGTATCGATGGCCTGCAGTTCGTTTTTCATGCGAGCCGTCAGTTTTCACACAGATTTGGAAAAATTCAAACGATCGCTTATCAATTACCCCGTTCCGTCGGGCTTGGCCGTGCGGCCATCCCCCGGCCGGCTGGAACCATTTCCATGAAAGCGCGCGGCACCCTGATTCGCCGGACTCCTCTCACCGAGACGAGTCTCATCGTGCATTGGTGCACCCACGAAAACGGCATCGTGAAAACGGCCGCCAAGGGCGCGCGCCGACCGAAGAGCCCCTTCGCCGGGAAGCTCGATCTCTTTTTTCTCTGCGAAGTCGAAATTCATCCCGCCCGTAGCGGAGACCTGCACATTCTGAAGGATATCAGCCTCGAACGGCCCAGGCTGGGGCTCCGTCGAAACTACCTCCAGACCTTGGCCGCGTCCTACTTCGTCAAGCTGATCGACCTGGTCGCCGAGACAGGAACGCCTCTGCCGGAGATGGCGGACCTCCTCGACCGCGGGCTCGACTACCTCGACGAACACGACGCCGACTGGCGCGCCCTGACGCACTTCGAAAAGCAACTCGCCGGCTTCCTCGGCGTGAACGAAACCGGCGTGCCGCCGATCCGCTCCATCGGCGACGTCTTCGGTCGAATCCCGCCGCAGCGCACGGAGCTCGAGCGGCGGCTCGGGGCCTAGCAATTCGACCGAAGCGGGATACTCCCTCGAAACGACTCCCGCGATGCCGGGCTGGCGCGGAACGCGCAGGGTGGGCAAAGTCTTCCCGGATTCCATCGTCGCGACCAGCCGCGACGCGCGCCGACAACTCGACTCTCCCACCATGAAATTCCTCGTTAACCGTTCGCTGTCGTTCCTCGCGGTAGTGGCGCTCTTCGCGCTGATCCCGATCTCCCATGGCGAGTCGGCCAATCCGGGAGACGCGACGCCCCATCTCATCGTGATCCTCGCCGACGACATGGGCTACGGCGACGTCGCCGCCCTCAACCCCGGCAGCCGTATCCCGACTCCGAACCTGGACAGGCTCGCCGCCGAAGGCCTCGTCTTCACCGACGCTCATTCCTCGGGCTCCTACTGCGTGCCCTCGCGTTACGGGCTCATGACGGGACGCTACCTGTGGCGCACCCGTCTCGGATCGGGCGGCAACATGTCCAATTTTTCCGGGACCCTGATAGAACCGGGCCGCGTGACCCTTCCGGAAAAGCTCCGGGAAGCGGGGTACTTCACCGGACTGGTTGGAAAATGGCACCTCGGGAACGACTGGAAGTTGCACGACGAATCCGAACGCGACGTGATCCGGGACCATCGCAACTATCAGAATTTCGACAACATCGATTTCGAGTCGACCGTGCTCAAAGGCATCAACGACTTCGGCTTCGATTATTCCTTCGCCCTGAACGCCTCGGCGGAAATGAACCCCTCCACCTTCCTCGAGAACAACCGGGTTGTCGCCGTTCCCGTTCTCACCACGGAGGAGGTGATGGAGGAGAGAGGCGAGTGGTATGGGCGGGACGACAACATCATCGCTGAGGGATTCACCATGGACGGCCTCGTTCCCGCCTTTTCGAACAAGGCCTGCGAATTTGTCGAGAACGCCGTCCGCACCCGTCCCGACCAGCCCTTTTTCCTCTACTACGCGCCCACCTCGCCGCACAACCCCATCGTTCCCAATCCCGAATTCGTCGGCGCCAGCGAGGCCGGGGCCTACGGCGATTTCGTCGTCGAACTGGACCATCATGTCGGCAGGCTCCTGGAGAAACTCGATGACCTGGGCATCGCGGAAAACACGATGGTGATTTTCACGGCCGACAACGGCCAGGTCGATCGCACCCGCGGATACCGGGAGCGCTGGGTCCGGGGCGACGTCAACATCCACGGACACCGGTCCCACGGGCCTCTCGGCGGATGGAAGGGAAGCTTGGGAGAAGGCGCGCACCGCATGCCCTTCCTCGTCAGGTGGCCGGCCCGGGTGAAGGCCGGCGAGGTGTGCGACACGACGATCAGCCACAACGACCTGCTCCCCACCTTCGCGGAGATGCTGGAGATCTCCCTCGACGACGACACCGCCGAAGACGGCCGGAGTTTCTTCCAGGCGATCACCGGGGAGAAAAGGCCGGCCTCCTTCCACGAGGCCATCGTCCACAATCACAGCAACGGGACCTTCGCCATTCGCCAAGGCGACCACAAGCTGATCGTCGAGGGCCCCGGAACGATCCCCGAGGCTCTCGACCCGGCCACGCCGGTGGTCTACCGACTCTACGACTTGAAAAACGACCCCGGCGAGACGAACGACCTGTCCACCAGTCTGGCGGAGCGGGCCGGCGAAATGCACGCACTCTTGCAACGATACCTGCGGGAAGGGCGCAGCACTCCCCTCGCCGACACCAACCGGAATCGTTCGAGGTAGCAACTTGGTCCGAAGGACTGGCCGGTCCAGTAGTCCCTCCAGATTTCACATCTTCCGCCACGCGACGCGCCGTGAATCCGAACCGGAACTTGTGAAAGTTCCGACGAACCACCCTCGACGGGGACCGCCTCGGTGGACCAAAGGGAAAGGACGCCAAGAAGAATGACAAACGTTCTCACTAGCGGACAAATCTACATCGTTTCGCCCAAGGACGGTAAAACGGTGCCAAAGACCTTCACCATCCGCTTTTCGGGATCGTCGATCCTTCGCAACCCTGTCGGGCCGACTGCCCGACAGGGTTTTTTCGCGCCCGCTTACTGCCGATCCCGCCGAGCGTCGACCTATCAGGCGAGCACTTGGCGAATCACTTTTCCGTGAACGTCCGTCAACCGCCGGTCGAGCCCGTTGTGGTAGTAGGAAAGGCGTTCGTAGTCGAGACCCAGCAAGTGCAGAACCGTGGAGTAGAATTCCCAGACCGTGGTGGGGTTCCGCTCGGCGCGCCGGCCGAAGTCGTCGGTAGCGCCGTACTCGGTGCCGCCTTTCACCCCCGCCCCCATCATCCACAGCGTGAAGCCGTCGGGGTTGTGATCCCTTCCCGCCGTGCCTTCCTGTCTCGTCGGCATCCGCCCGAACTCGGTGGTCCAGAGAACGAGAGTGTCCTCCAGCATGCCGCGCTGTTTCAGGTCGGCGAGCAGCGCGGCGGTCGGTTGGTCGAAGATGGGCATGTGCCGGGCGTAGTCCGCCTTCAGCGTTTTGTGCGCGTCCCAGTTCAGCAGGCCGTCGACTCCGCTGGCCCGCGACGAGCAGTAAAGATTCACGTAGCGGACCCCGCGCTCCAGCAGGCGGCGCGAAAGCAGGCAGTTGCGGGCGTAGGCCGCCTTCAATTCGTTGCTCGAATTCGTGCCGTAGAGCTCGTGGACATGCTTCGGCTCGCTCTCGAAATCGCTGACTTCGGGTGCCGACATTTGCATTTTCGCGGCCAGTTCGTAAGCGCCGATGCGCGCCTGCAACTCGCTCTCGCGCGGCCGGGCGGAGGCGTGATGCCGGTTGAAAAAATTCAGCAGATCGCGGGTGCCGCGTTCCTCTTGCCGGTCGATTCCGTCCGGCCTCGCGAGGTTGCGGATCGGCTGGTGGGCCGCCATTACGATCGCCTGGTGCTTCGCGGGCAGGAAGCCGTTGCTCCAGTTCGCCTTCCCGTTGGGCGGTTCTCCCCGAACGTCCGGTAGCGCGACGTAGGTCGGCAGATTGTCGACGAGACTTCCCAGCCCGTAGCTGGTCCAGGCGCCCGCGCTGGGAAAGCCTTCGGTCGGATGCCCCGTGTTCACGAAGACGCACCCGGGCCCGTGGGTGTTGGTCTTGGACGTCATTCCGTGGAAAAAGGCGATGTCGTCGACGTGCCGCGCCATGTGCGGAAGCATCGAGGAAATCATCTTGCCGCTCTCGCCCGCCGCCTGGAAGGGCCAGGGGCTGCCCATGAGAGGGCCGTTCTTCCCTTGGAAAGAGACCATGCCCTCCTCGCCGGGAAGAGGTTGGCCGTCCATCTTTTCGAGCATGGGCTTGTGTTCCCAGAGGTCCATGTGCGAAGCCGCGCCGGGACAGAATATCTGGAGGACCCGCTTCGCCTTCGCCGGAAAATGCGGGCGCCCGGATCCGGGCATCCAATCGCCAACCGGACTCTCCGGGCCCGCCACCGCATCGCGCCCCAACAGCCGAGTCAGCCCGACGCCCATCAAGCCGGTGCCGACGTTGCCGAGGAACCGGCGGCGGGTGAGGTCGGAGAGAGAGTTCATCGGGAAAGGGCTACCGTTCATTTTCTCAGTCCAGATAGAGCAGTTCGCTCGAGTTCAGCAACGCCCGGCAAAAGGCCCGGAGGCCGTGCTTCTCCACTGCGGCGAGCGACTCACGCCTTTCCTCCGCGTCGGGTTTCCGTTGGTAAGCGAGACGAAAGGCCTCCTCCACGCGCTCTCCGGAGTCCTCGGCGGCCGACTCGATCCTCTCGGCCAGCGCTTCCGCCATATCGAGGGTGAAGCTGTGGTTCAGCATCGTGAGCGCCTGCAACGGCGTGGTGGTCTCGGCGCGTTCCGGGGTGGAAAAGGCGCAATCCGGCTGATCGAATTCCGTCATCAAATCGACCACCGAAGCTCTCGCGTTCTGATGGTAGACGGCGCGCCGGTAGGTTTCGGGGCCGTGCTGGTCGAGAGGCTCGTAGGTGCAGACGTTGTCCTGCATGAAGCGGTAGAGCCGAAATCCCGGACCGCCCATCGTTTCGTCGAGGGATCCCGACACCGACAGAATCGTGTCCCGAATTTCCTCGGCGGACAGACGCCGCGGCGGAAAGCGCCACAGGAGACGACTGTCGCCGTCGACTTCACCGGCTTCGTCTCTCCAGTCCGACGACTGCCGGTAGGCTTTCGAAAGCATGACGAGCCGATGCATCGGCTTGAGCCGCCAGCCGTTCTCCTTCAGTTTCGCCGCCAGAAAATCCAGCAGCTCCGGGTGGGTTGGTTGCCCTCCCATGTAGCCGAAGTCGTTCGGCGTATCGACTATTCCTGCGCCGAAATGGTACTGCCAGACGCGATTGGCGAGCACGCGCGGGGTCAACGGGTTGTCCCGATGCACGATCCAGTCGGCCAGCTCGAGCCGTCGCCGATCCTCCGGCGCGTCCGAGGGAAGCGCGAACTCGGGCGCGACGTCTTCGAGAGCGGAAAGACTCGCCGGCGTCACCGTCTCGCCTTTCTTCTGCGGACTGCCGCCAACGAAAAGATGAAACGGTCCCTCGGCGTCTTCCGCGTTTCGCGTTCCCACCCAGACGGTATCCAGCGCCGGCACGGCGGCCATCTCCTTTTCCACCGTGGAGAGCTCGCTTCGAATCGCCGCCAGCCGAGCTTTTTCCTCCGCGGTGGTCTCGGCGAGTTGCCAGCGGTGTTCCCGGTGCTTGTCGTTCACGGGTTTCCGGTCTCTTCCGTTCGCCGCCTCGTGCCAAGTTTCCCCGTCGCTCGACACCTCGATGCGGTAGTCCGCGACGAACACGAACTTGCGGTGGGCGGGCGTCTCCTCCCCTTTCGCGCTCGAAAAAACGACTCGGTCGATCCTGGTCGGCACCGCCAACTCGACGGTCAGGTCGCCGCCGATGGAAAGAAACCGGGCGCCGACCTCGCCGTCGATGGCGAGTTGCGGGCCGTAGGCATTCGCGAAATCCTCGATCGCGCGGGCTCTCCCGCTCGCCTTGCCGCCGTGGCGGGCCAAAGCCACGTTGGTCGGATCTTCGCCGGCGGACCAGACCTCGAATTCGTCGATACCGAAGGTTCGAGTGGCCGGGTTGGCGTCCTGGGCGTCGCAGACCAGACGCACGAATTTCGCCTCGACCGGAGCGAACCGCTCTTCGGTTCCCCGCCGGTCGACGACGGGTCGCGTCCATTTCTTCTCGAACTCGGCCGCCTTGGCCCGCGCTCGTTCCAAAATGCTGCTCCGGAGTTCCGACTGCCTCGTCTCCATCTCTTTTTTTCGGGCCCGGAGTGGCTTCATTTGTGCCTCGTGCTTCTGCTTTTCGTCCGGCGTTGCCAGAACCCGCTCCCCGTGGCGCACCCCGGCAAAGGTCGCGTACAGCTTGTAGTAGTCTCTCTGGCTGATGGGATCGAATTTGTGATCGTGGCACCGGGCGCACCCCAAGGTCATCCCGAGAAACGCTTCGCCGGTGGCATTGATGATTTCGTCGAGAATGTTCGCTCGGATCTGCGCTGCCTGGTCGGCGTCCTGATTCCCGACGTCGTCGTAGGGGCCGGCCACGAGAAAGGCGCTCCCGATCTCGGTTTCGGGATCGCCCTTGCCGAACACGTCGCCCGCGATGTGCTCGCGAATGAATCGGTCGAAGGGCACGTCTTCGTTGATCGAGCGAATGACGTAGTCCCGGAACGGCCAGAGATTGTCGATGATCACGTTCCTCTCGAAGCCCCGGCTCTCTCCGAATCGAATCACGTCCAGCCAGTGGCGTCCCCAACGCTCGCCGTAGCGGGGCGAGGCGAGCAAACGATCGATCAGCTTTTCGTAGGCCTCGGGATCGGAATCGTTGACGAAAGATTCCACTTCCTCCGCCGTCGGCGGCAGCCCGGTCAGGTCGTAGGTGGCGCGCCGAACGAGTACCCGCCGGTCGGCGGGCGGGTTCATGACCAGTCCATCCCGAGCGAGCCTTTCCTCCACGAATCGATCGATCGTGGGATGTTTCGGCTCGGCCAGAGGCTGGTAGGCCCACCACGACTTGTCCGTCTTGGAAGCCTCGTGGAGCACCAGCCCTTCGGGCCAGTCGGCTCCGCCTTCGATCCACTTCTTCAACAGTTCGGCCTCCGCTTCCGTGAGGGGATCGCCCTCTTCCGGCATGTAGGGCCGCTCGCCCGGTGCTTCCGGCGTCGCCGCCAGATACAGTTCGCTTGCCAGGGGGTCGCCCGGAACGATCAGTTTCGATTCGTGTTGGAAGACCAGGTGGGCCTCGGACAATACGAGATCGCCCTTGGCGATGTTGGGATTGTGACAACCGAGGCACTTGTTCTCCAGAACCGGCTTGATCTCTCTTTCGAAGTCGACTTCGTCGGAAGCGACTTCGTCGGAATCGACGGCACCGACCGACGATGCGCCAACAAAGACCGCCGCCAGCAGAGCCAAGCGCCAGGCCGAAACGATTGTGATGTGGTTCTTTCTCGCCATGCTCCCCCCAATGAAACAGGATCGAACGCGATTTCACAACGCGGAATCGTTCGCGATTCCCGCCACTTGATTTGAAGATCGACGATCTCGTCTGGGAAAAACAGGATTTCGCCGGGGACGGGATCCACCCGAGCGGGAGCGGCAGACAGAAGGTTGCGGAACTGCTATTGGAATTCGTCACCGGCGATCCGCTCGCGAAACCGTGGTTCACGGCCGGGCCCGGGTGATCACGACGCTGACGCTGTCGCAATCCGGGAGGACGAACTTTTCCACTTCCAGCGTTACGGCGGAGACGCCGTCGAAGGCCACGACCGCGGCGGCCAGGTCCTCGGCCAGGGTCTCGATCAATCTGCGGCGACCCGACGCGGCCACTTCGCGGAGCCGCCGGGAGACCTCGTAGTAATCGACGGTGCGCTCGATGCGGTCGTCGAAGCCTTCGAAAGCTTCGGAGAGAGTGATCGCGACGTTGACGGCGACGCTCTGGGGCACGGCGCGCTCTTCCTCGGGAACGCCCACGGTCGTGACGAGACGCAGCCCCGTGATGTGTATGGAATCGCTCATTTCGTTCGAACAAACAGCGTCGAGTCCGCGACTCAACCCTGTCCGCCTCAGCCCAGACGAAAGCGAACGTCCTTGATGTTCTCCGAGCCGAACCGCTCCTGCATGCGCTGGAGGATCTGCCCTTTCATCCGCTCGAGCTCGTAGTGAACGGTCGAGTGAAGCACCTGAATGCTGAGAACTTTTCGTTGAAGCGCCACGGGACGCGCGTTCTGAGCCACGAAAGAGTCCACCAGATCGTTCCAAGCGTCGAAGACCTGCTCCTCGTTGAAGCGATCCTTGAGACCGAGCCCCTTCATCGTCCGGGCGACGGCGGTTTCGCTGTCGTATTCGAATCGCGACATGTCCTCGGGTTCCCAGTAACCCCGCAACTGGGCCATGGTCCGGTCTTTCAGGGAGCGATTGGGGCGCGCACGGTAGGCCATGGGTCCAGGATAGTTCCGGCGCGCCGCGAACTCCACAAAAAACGGCGTAACCGCCGTGGGACTGGCCGCCTTCGGGGTTTCGAAAGGAAGCCGGAATCAGGCTTCTTTGCCGTCGTTGCCGATCGCTTCGACCGGACAACCCTCCATGGCTTCCTCGGCGAGGGCGCGCTCCTCGTCGTTTTCCGGCTGCTTGTAAACGTAGGAATATCCGCCGTCTTCGTTGCGAGTGAAGTTGTCGGGCGCGGTTTCGCGGCAGAGATCGCAGTCGATGCACTGGTCGTCCACGTAGAACTCGCCCTCTACGTTGTCTTCGTACTTATCTTCAACTTCTGCCATGCTTAAAGTTACGTTGGAGCGGGCCTCGCTGAGGCCTCGCCTTTTCTCGCCGCGAAAACTAGGATTTTTTTTGATTGGACGCAACCGATTTCATTGGCTTGCTTGTCGAGAGGCCACTCGCCGGCCACTTTGCCGCTCTCACGCAGATTTTCCTTTTATGAGCTCCGACACCTACGAACAAACCGAAACCGACCTCGACGCAGTGATCCCCCGCGAAGGCTGGCACGTCATCCATCTTTTCTACCGGCTCGAGCTTTCGCAATGGGCGTTCTACACGGACGAGGAACGGCTCGAGGCGAAGACCGACCTGTCCGAATTGGTTCAGGACATCCGCTCCGAAGAATCCACCCAGTTGCTCACCTTCTCGATAGTGACGCCAAAGGCGGATATCGGATTCATGCTGCTGACGGACGACCTGCACAAGGCGAACGATTTCGAGAAGCTGCTGACCCGCTCGCTGGGCCCGGACGTCCTCACGCCGGTCTACAGCTACCTCAGCATGACGGAGCTGAGCGAGTACACGACCACCGAGGAACAGTACGCGGAGCAGCTCGTCGAGGAAGAAGGCGTGGCCAAGGGAAGCGAGGAACTCGCGACGAAGCTCGAGGAATTCCGCACCCGGATGAAGAAGTACAACAGCGACCGCCTGTATCCCAACATGCCCGACTGGCCGGTGTTCTGCTTCTACCCGATGGGGAAACGCCGCGGCGAACAGCACAACTGGTATTACCTCGACTTCGAAACGCGCCGCAAGCTCATGCTCGGCCACGCCCGCGTCGGACGCACCTTCGCCGGGCGCGTGCGCCAGCTCATTACCGGATCCACCGGCTTGGACGAGTCCGAGTGGGGCGTCACGCTCTTCGCCCACAACACGCAGGACATCAAGGAGATCGTCTACGAGATGCGCTTCGACGAGGTCAGTTCGCTTTACGGAGACTTCGGCGATTTCTACATCGGGCTCCAGCTGCCGCTGGACGAGTTGTTCCGCCGGGTGGGATTGTAGGGCCCGGTCGGTCGGCGACCCGCGAAAACGCCGTTGAATCGCTTGATTCAGTGACGGAAAAGCTGACGACGCGGCTCGATATCGGGCTTAAAATGGGCTCTTTCCATCATGACCACACGCCGATCTTTTCTATCTCAGTCGACCGCAGTCACTACCGGCTTTTGCGGGCTCCAACAATTTTTCGGAGGGAAGGCAAGGGCCGCCTCCGGCTTTTCCTACGGTGAGCTGCGAACCGATCCCGACGGGCTGCTCGATCTCCCCGAGGGATTCCAATACCGGATCCTGTCCCGGACCGGCGATCTCATGGACGATGGCTACAAGGTTCCCGGCATGCCCGACGGAATGGCGGCGTTCGACCTGGGAAACGGTCGCCTCGCCCTGATCCGGAACCATGAAATCGGCCACTCCCGCTTCATTCTTGGACCGTTCGAGGACAACACGAGACTTCCCGACGATTTTCCGACCGAACTCTCCTACGACCCGGGAAGACACGGCGGTCAACCTTTCGTCGGCGGCACCTCGACGCTGATTTACGACACGGCCTCGGGCAAGGTGCAAAGCCAGTATCTCAGCCTTGTTGGGACGGACCGGAACTGCGCCGGAGGCCCGACGCCCTGGGGAAGCTGGGTCACCTGCGAAGAACCCGCCGACATGACGACCGAATGGGGGCAACACCACGGCTATTGCTTCGAGGTTCCGGCCACGGCGGAACCCGGTCTGGTGGAGCCGGTTCCGCTCAAGGCAATGGGTCGCTTCCGCCACGAAGCGATCGCGGTAGATCCGCGGACCGATATCGTGTATCTGACCGAGGACCGGAGCGACGGGGTGATCTACCGCTTTCTCCCCGAAGAACGGAAGAATCTTTCCGCCGGCGGTCGTCTCCAGGCCTTGAAGATTCAAGGCGAAGGCGATCACGACACTCGGAACTGGCCCGAGGGGAAATCGTCCTTCCCCATCGGCGAGAGAGTCGCCGTGGAGTGGATCGACCTCGACGACGTCGAATCGCCGAAGGACGATTTGAGGCTGCGGGCAATCGACAAAGGCGCCGTGATTTTCTCCCGCGGAGAAGGCATGTGGTACGGGAGCCCCGAGGAAGTGGGCGAGCATTCCGTCTACTGGGTTTGCACGGACGGCGGAGCGAATCAATCCGGCCAGATCTTCCGCTATTTCCCCAGTGAAGCGGAAGGAACGCCCGGGGAAAGCGACTCGCCGGGAGAGCTTGAACTCTACCTGGAACCCAACGACAGCGGGCTATTAAGGAACGGCGACAATATCACCGTCGCCCCTTCGGGTCACCTCTACATCTGCGAGGACTCGAGCGGTCCGAACAGGGTTCAGGGCGTCACCCCGGACGGACAGATGTTCGCGTTCGCCAACAACGCGCTGAACGACAGCGAACTCGCCGGCGCCTGCTTCGCTCCGGACGGCACCACCTTGTTCGTGAACATTATGTCGCCTGGCATCACTTTCGCCGTGACCGGCCCTTTCGCCTAAGGCCCCCTCACCAAGGCCCCCTCACCAAGGC
>JBBDRG010000074.1:0-3560 GCA_040905585.1 Verrucomicrobiales bacterium | reverse complement strand
CTTTGATCCCGTCTCTTCATTTAGATTTTGCGTTTCAGGGTTTTTCAACAGTCTCCTAGGCCTGCGGTGGCGAAAAATCCCCGGTATCGGCCCGGCGGGGAAACCGTCCACCCAGCTTGTTGACTCGATCGTAGACAACCAGGCTTCCCGCAACGGCCACGTTCAGGCTGAAATTACCGGGAAGGGAGACGACGGAATGGCACGAGGACAAAACGTGATCGGGAAGGCCAACGCTCTCGCATCCGAGAAGGTAGACCGCCCGGGCGGGATGATCGAAGTCCCCCACTGGAATGGACCCGGTGGTCAACTCGACTCCCACCACCCGGGTCGAGCGGGGAAGATTGCTCCTGAAATCCTCCAAGGTCTTGTAGTGATAGAGTGGAATCTTCGTCCAGGCCCGCGTCACGTCGCTCGCCTGACTGCGGTATTTTCTGCCTATGGTGAAAACGAACGAAGCCCCTAGAATGTAGGCACTTCGCCAGAGCGTTCCCACGTTGACTCCGGCTTCCGAGTTCAGGATCCCGATGCCGAAGAATCCTTCCGCTTCGTACCGTTGTTTGAGACGAGCCATTTGTTTTGCTTTACGATGCCGATCGCGGGCCACTCTGTTGGTGGCCGCGCGCATTCGCGTGGTTACGCGGCACCGAGCATCTCCAGGTAATGCTTCAGTGCGACGGCGTTGTTGCGTTCCTCGTCGTTCATCGCGAAAACCAGCGTCACGGTTTCCTTCCTCGCCTTTTCCGCAAGGGGGCGCAAGTCTTCCCGGTGCTCTTTCAGCTCCGAGAGGTAGCGTCTTCGAAATTCGGCCCAGCGTGACCGGTCGGTATGGTACCACTTTCGCAACTCGTCGGAGGGGGCGATGGCCTTCAACCAATCGTCCAACTCCGCCTCGGTCTTGGACACTCCCCGAGGCCACAACCGGTCAACCAAGACACGATAGCCATCATCGGAAGACGGCTTGTCGTACGCTCGCTTGAGTTTTACTGGCATATCACGGGCCCACTCGGTGGTAGCGGTTTCTCCCAGCCATGTCAAGGGTTAGGAGACTGTTGAAAAAGGCTGAAATGAAAAACGGCGAGCCATTTTGTTTTCTGGCGAGCAACGCCGGTTACCGGCGCGGTGAGGGAAGGTAGCGAGCTACCTGACCGAATCGGAACGAAACCAGGAAACAAAAGGGCCGCCGCCCGAAAGGGTCGATCAAAAACGATTCCGGCAACGCCGCTATTTCCCATCCCGAAAACAACAGAGATTTTTTGTTTCAGAGTTTTTCAACAGTCTCCTAGAGGTTGCGACTCGCGGCCTGATTTCGCCCCGCCGTACTTCGAGCCTCGTCAAGGAGTCTCGGGCCGGCGGGGGGCGCGTTCGTGGGGGGAGGTTGAGATTGCCCTTGCCCGGGTTTCTCGCCAATCTACCACTTCCACGACGAACCCCGCCACCGATCATGCCCCGGATTCCCTTCTCTTTTCATTGCCTCCTCCTCTGCCTGACCGCGGCTCCGCCGGCGACCGGGGGAACGCTCTACGACAGCGTTTCGCAGGAGGCGCGCCAGATTTCCCGGGCATCGCTGGCGGCACCGCTGCCGCCGGACCAGTGGGCCGACACGGTGGAGGAGCGTAGAGAAATGTGGCTGGAGATGCTGGGCCTTTCCCCGCTACCGGAACGCACCCCGCTGGAGGCCACCGTCACCGGCACCCTGGAGCGTGGCGACTACGTGGTGGAGAAAGTCCATTTCCAGAGCCTCACCGGGGCCCATGTGGCGGGAAACCTCTACCGGCCCGCCGAAGTCACCGAACCTCTGCCGGCGGTGCTCTATCTCTGCGGGCACACCAAGGGCAAGGTCAACGATCCTTACCAAGCCAACCCGCGGTGGTTCGGGCAGCACGGCTACGTGGCCCTGGTGTTGGACCCCATCCAACTGGGCGAGTGCCAGGGCTTTCACCACGGAACCCACCGGGCGGACCGCTGGGACTGGCCCAGCCGGGGCTACACTCCGCTGGGCACCGAGGTGTGGAACGCGATGCGGGCTCTGGACTATCTGGAAACCCGGCCCGACGTGGACCCGGAGCGCATGGGGGTGACGGGGCTGAGCGGCGGCGGGGTGGTCTCCTGGTGCCTCGGCGCGGCCGACGAGCGGGTCAAGGCGGTGGCCCCGGTGTGCCAGACCGGCAGCATCGAGGACGTGGTGGCGGATCGCTCCACCGACGGGCATTGCGATTGCGCTTTCTGGATCAACTACTACCGCTGGTGCTGGCCTGATCTCGGCGCCCTCATCGCGCCGCGGGCGCTGATGATCGCCGCGGGCAGCGAGGACCTGCTCTGGCGGCCCACCGGCTACCGCGACGTGGCCCACCGCATCCGCCATCAGTATGCCGCTCTCGACGTGCCCGAGAATTTCGAACTGGTGGAGGATCTCACGCCACACGGCTACACCCCCAAGCTACGCCAAGCCATCTTCACGTGGTTCAACACCCATCTCAAAGGCGATCCGACCCCGGTGGAGGACGACGTCACCGACCACGTGGAGCCGGAGGAGAACCTCCTCGTCTTCGAGGGCAAGCTGCCGGAAGACGACCGGATGCGCCACGTCGACACCCTCCTGGTCCGGCAAGGGGAGCTGCCCGAGGTCGACCGAGAGAGCGATTGGCTGGCGCATCAGGCCGAGGCGCTGGACCGACTCCGGGACACCACCTTCCGTCACATCCCGCAGGACGCCATGCCCCGGCCCCTGGAGATCCGGCAGGACGGCGGCAACAAGAGCGGCGAGGTTTTCGCCACTCACGCCTTCGACACGATCGACGGGCTGACCCTGCGGATGAAGACCACGCGGCACCGGGAAGCGCCTCCCGCCGTGCCCGCGGTGGCCTACGCGATGCAGCCGGACGCCACCCGGACCTTCGCCGGCGGGGGCGTCTCGCGTCCGGGGGTCGGCGCGCCTTTTCTCAAGGCCGGAGTGGAGGTGCGCCACACCGCCGCCACCTCGGTGGGTCCGGGCTACCTCTGGACGCTGCGGCGCACCTACCCGCTGCTGGGCCAGACCCTGCCCGAGCGGCAGACCTTTGACCTGCTGGCGGGCATCGCCCTGATCCGGGCCGAGACGGCGGCGGGACCGGTCGCGGTGTTCGGCCAAGGCCCCACCGCGCCCTTGGCGGTCTACGCCGCCTTGCTCGACCCGGAGATCAGCGAGGTCATCCTGACCGACCCACCCGCGAGCCACGAGGACCCGGACACGGCGGAGTTTCTCGGCGTCCTTCGCGTGGGCGATCTGCCCCACAACCTGGCCCTGCTCTATCCGCGCCCCATCACCTTCGTCGGCGCCGTTCCGGAAGCCTACGAGTGGACCCGACAGCTCTACGAAGACCTTGGTGCCTCCGACCGCTTCCGCGTGGTGGGCAGTGCGGGCCAATGGAAACCTTGGCGGAAAAACGACCGCCAGCCTTGAAGCCCGTGCCCTCGTCCCGACCCCACGTCTCCGCGTCCAGTCCCGGCACCGCCGGGCGGCCCCTGAGAGACTGTTGAAAAACCCCACAACGGAAAATCTATGAGGTTTTCGGTTTTAGAAA
>JBBDRG010000073.1:0-22009 GCA_040905585.1 Verrucomicrobiales bacterium | reverse complement strand
TATAATTAAAAGTACAAATTATATTTTCATGGCGCTTTCATGCGTAAGCCCTGGCGAATCGCCGGATATCAGTATCGCCGTTCGCGGGAGGAGATTTTCGAATTCTCCGCGGAGGGCGAGTTTCTGGGCCGCCTGGAAATCCCGATCGGCCCCTCCCAAGGGGGCGTGCGGACGCCGAGGAAGAAATCCGACGGGATGCGAGGAATTCTGTTCCAGAGAAAAAGGGAAGAACGCGGCGGCCCTGCCGGCCCGGAGGCGTCTTCGTCTTTTTGATCGAGATTTCCTGCCCAAGGCTGGCCGAACTGGAAGGCTTCGAGTCGGCAAAGGAGGAGGAAAAGCGCGGGGGTGCCCTGAGGTTGTCCGATCCTGTGGGGTGGAGTAGTATCGCTTCGCGCTTGACGGATCCCGCATCAGGTCTCAAACCTACCAAAAGCAGGGAGCTTCTTTTCCGACTCGAACCGCATGTATTCCGAAGCCCCCGGCAACCCGAGCCCAATATCGACCGTGTTGTCTTCGCGCTCATTTCAGCTTTCCTACGGCACCGGGCGCGATGACCTGGTGGCTGATTTTTTCGTGCCCTGCCTCGAGGCGGCCTCGCTCTACCGCCGTTGCGCCGGCTACTTCACGAGCGCGGGCCTCGCTCTCGCGGCGCGCGGGGTGGCGAGCCTTGCCTCGCGGGGCGGAGAGATGCGGCTCATTGTCTCGCCCCATCTCGATCCCGACGACGTGGCGAGTTTGCAGACGGCCTCGGAACGGCCCGAGGAGGCGCTGCGCGCCATCGCCGCACGCAGTCTCGAGGAGATCGAGGACGCTATTGTTGCCGATCGGCTCAACGCCCTCGCCTGGCTCGCCGCTTCGGGGCGGCTGCGCGTGAAGCTCGCTCTGCGGGTCGACGGGGAAGGGCGGGTTGGCCGCGGCCTCTACCACGAGAAGATCGGGATCTTTTCGGATGAGTCGGACGCTCATGTCGCCTTCACCGGGTCTTCGAACGAGACCGCCGGAGGACTCATCGAGAATTTTGAGAGTTTCGATGTCTACACCTCCTGGCAGGACACCGAAGGGCGCGTCGAGGCGAAGATCGACCACTTCGAATCGCTTTGGACCGACCGGGCGAGTGGCGTGAGGGTCGTCGAGTTCTCCGAGGCATCTCAGGAGTTGTTAGAGCGGTATCGAGATCCTGACGCCATGCCGCCGGGCATGCCGGGCTTGATGGTGAAGCAGCCTCGACCCGAGCCGAAATTCGAGCTTCCCGCCGGGTTCACGCTGCGGGAATATCAGAAGGAGGCGATCCGGGCCTGGAGCAAGAACGGTGGGCGGGGCATCCTCGCCATGGCCACGGGAACCGGAAAAACGATCACCGCCCTCGCGCTCGCAAGCAAGGTGGCGGAGAAGAACCAGCCCTTCGTTCTCATTGTGGTCTGCCCCTTCCTCAACCTCTGCAAACAGTGGATGCGCGAGATGGCGGCGTTCGGGCTGAAGCCGCTGGCCTGCTACGAGGGCAGGGATCGCTGGCGCCCGAAGTTCGAGAGCGGCTACCAGAGCCTCGCGCTTGGACTCAGCTCGGTGCACGCCATCGTCACCACCAACAAAACCTTCCAGAGCGAGACCTTCCAGGCCTGCATGCGTCCGCACGTCGCCGGGACGCCAGCGCAGCACCATCTCATCATCGCCGACGAGGTCCACAACCTCGGTGCCAAAGCCGTCAGCGAGGTGCTCCCGCAGGGGATCAAGCTGCGGCTTGGGCTCTCCGCGACTCCCGAGCGGCATCTTGACCCGGAGGGCACCGACGCGGTCCTCTCATACTTCGGCGGCATGATCTACGAGTTCGGCTTGCCGAAAGCCATCGCCTGGGGCTGCCTCTGCCGCTACCGCTACCATCCGCAGCTCGTTCAGCTGACCGACGACGAGGCCACCGCCTACGCCGAATTCTCCGCCAAGCTCGGCCCCTTGCTGGCCGGCAGGGAGAAGAACTCGGAGATCGGACAGACGGCCATGAACCTCTTCATCAAGCGCGCCCGC
The DNA here is from genome assembly GCA_040905585.1 of Verrucomicrobiales bacterium. GTDB lineage: Bacteria > Verrucomicrobiota > Verrucomicrobiia > Verrucomicrobiales > DEV007 > Arctic95D-9. Next base: position 19,990 of record JBBDRG010000073.1, on the reverse strand, counting down.
CTGCTCGCCGGTGCCGAGAACAAGATCCACGTTCTCGACGACCTTTTGGAGTTGCTCCCGGAGAAGCCGACCAAGGCGATCTTCTACTGCGGGGATGGGACCACCACCGACAAGATCAGCGAGGAAGACGTGCGCCAGATCCAGGCGGTCGCCCGGCTGCTGGGGGAGAAGCACGGACTCCGCGTTCGGAACTTCACCTACCGCGAATCCCCCGCCGAGCGGGAGGAGATCCTACGCGATCTCGCGAGCGGATTCCTTGACGGGGTGGTCGCGATTCGTTGCCTTGATGAAGGCATTGACCTGCCGGACCTCCGCATGGGCTTTCTTCTCGCCAGCTCCACCAACCCCCGCCAGTTCGTCCAGCGGCGCGGGCGCTTGTTGCGCAAGGCCGAGGGCAAGAATTTCGCCGAGATCTACGACTTCGTGATCGCGCCGCCCGAACCCGAGACGGATGCCGATGCCGCCAGGTTCAGCCTGGAGCGTTCCCTGTTCCGCCGGGAGCTCAAGCGGATCGAGGAATTCTGCGCGACCGCCGACAACGGACCGGAGGCCCAGCTGGCGCTCCAGGACATCCGAAACAGCTTCAACATACTGGGAAATCCATAGCCATGCCCGACGACCCCAAGCCTCCCGTCAAATACACCCGCGCCCAGCAGCTCTTCAAGGAGGCGCCCGAGGAGCTGCAAAAGGTGATCCGGGACGTCCTCGATAAAGAGCGGGACGTGATGCACCGGCAACGCCGCAACACGATCCACCAGGACCTCTACCAAGCCGTCAAAACCTTCATCCGATGATCCTCGAACGATTGGTCTTTGAGAACTTCCGCCAGTTCAAGGGTCGGCAGGAGCTGGTCCTCTCCTCCCTGCCGGATCAGAACGTGACGATCGTCCACGCCGAGAACGGCTTCGGCAAGACGACCATCCTCAAGGGACTCCTGTGGGTCCTCTATGGCCGGGACGGCCTGATGGGAACCGATGGCCAGCCGGACGACTTCGAGAAGCCGGACCGACTGATCAACGAGGTCGTTGCCGCCCAGACCAGCGACCCGAACCAGGTGGATACCTCGGTCGAGCTGACCTTCAAGCACGATGGCGACCGCTACATCCTCCGCCGCTCGCTGACACTTGCCCAGCAGAAACTCAATCCGAAGCAGACCGACCTCTCGCTGATGACGATCCGCGACGGTGAAACCTTCCGCCGGGACAATCCCCAGCGGAGGATCCAGGCGATCATCCCGGACGGGATCCGGCGGTTGCTGTTCTTCAACGGCGAACGGATTAATTACCTGGCCATGGAGCGCAGCAGCGAGGAGGTGTCTTCCGCGATCCGGAAGATGCTGGGCTTGGAACTTCTTGAGAAAACCATTGCCGACCTGAATCACGCCAACGTTAAGGGAAAGCTTCGGCAGGAGCAGAAAGCCCAGCCGAGCAGCGAGGAAATGGCGTCGTTGCTGGCGTCCCAGGATTCCGTCGAGGGCCAGATCAAGGAATTCGAGGAGGCGATGAAGCAGATCCAGAGGAATCTGGTGGCGATCGACGAGCAGGTGGCGGCGATCGATGCTTCGCTGGAGGCGAACAAGGAGGCCCGCGAGTTGGCCATGAAGCGGGCTCGACTCAAGAAGGAGATCGAAGAGCTGAGAACACGCAAGGGCGAGATTTCCAAAAAGCTCGCCAAACTGATCGCCGAGGACGGCTACATGCTTTTCACCACCGAGCTGGTGAGCCGCGGTCAGGAGACCGTCGGCAGGCTGCGGGCCGAGGGCAAGATCCCCGCCCGCGTTCTCAACTCGTTCCTCGAAGATCTCCTGGAGCGCAAGCAGTGCATCTGCACGCGGGACCTGGCCCCAGGCACCGAGTTCCGCGAGGCCGTGGAGCAGCTCATGGAGATCGCCGGTGATGGGGACTTTAACAACGCCGTCAGCGCTCTCGATCACGCTATCGGGGTGCTTGAGGAAGGTGCCCGGAAGACCGAGGAACGCATCCGCGAGCTGAACATCGAGCGCCTGGAGATGATCCGCGAAATCGCCGACCTCGAAGAACAGGAGGGCGAGATCTCGCCGCAAATAGGCCGAGAGAGCGAGGAAGCCCGGGATCTGGAGGAAAAGCGGCGCAAGCTGTTCCTTGATCGCGACAGCCAGCAGGCCGAACGCGGACGCACCGAAGGCAAGATCGAGCAAGCCAGGGAGGAGCTGGCCCGCGTGAAGGCGGAGATCCTCCAGATGCAGGATCTCGGGGCCGATGCGGAACTCGCCCGCCGCCGCGTCACCGCCGTCGAGGATTGCTCCGACCTGCTGAAGCGGATTCTCGATGCGGAAACCGAGGAACTGCGGCCACTGCTCAACGAGGAAATCTCGAAGCACTTCCGCAAGATCATGGACCGGGATTTCTGGCCGGAGCTGGCCGACGACTTCACCCTGCGCATCCGCAAGCGGGTCGCCGGTGCGGTGATCGACAGCGACGGCTGCGAGATCGATGCCGCCCTCAGCACCGGTCAGCGGACGGTCACCTCGCTGGTTTTCATCGCGAGCCTGGTGGCTTTGGCGAGCCGACGCTCCAAGATCCCCACGATCGTGCGCGGGCTTTCCGGGTCCGACTTCCCGATCGCGATCGATTCGCCGTTCGGGTCGCTCAGCATGTTCCGGCGGGACGTGGCCCGCTACATCCCGGAACTTGCGCCCCAGGTCCTGTTACTGGTCAGCCCGACCCAATACGATGGCGACGTCCACGAGGCGCTCGAATCCGTGGGGCGGGTCGGAAAGCGCTACTACCTCAGCTTCACCGGTCGGACGATCCGCGAGGATGCCAACCCCGAACTCATCATCGGAGGCGAGACCATCCGGCAATACTTCCATTCCGACGACGAGGAGTTCACCACGATCTGCGAGCTATGAAGAACGAAACTCCGATCTGGGACGTCGCAGCCAAAGCCTTGGACGCCCTTGGTGGCAAAGGTACCTTGCAGGAGATTTTCGAGGCAATTGTCTCTCGTGACCTCTATGACTTCGGAACCGAAGACCCGTCGGATGCGCCCCATGTGCTGGACACCGAGCTAAAGAGGAAGTGCAGCAACTCGACCCGAACGGACAAGAGTGGCGAGATGCTCTTTGAGCTCAACGATGGCTTGTATCGACTACTCAAGCACAGAACAGCGGCTATGACTGAAAAGAAGACGGCAGGCACAAAACGGATTCATCGGGCTCGCGACAAAGAAGAGATTATCGCAGCGTTGCTTAATGAGCAGGTCGGGGTTTTCAAAGAGATCTGGCGACTTCTCCTCTTCGCAGCTCAAGTTGGAATGCAGGATGGTCGTAGAGAGCCCCTTTCAGCGATCGACTCTGGGAAAGGGATCGATCAATCCACCTTTGGGAACTGCCCCAGCTGGCCCGGGGTGTGTCACCTTATGAGTCTCGTCGAGATGGACTCCTCTGAAGCTCTGACCGGAAGTGCCGAGGCAGAGGACCTCCGACTTGCCGTGTTTCAAGAATACGCAAACGGAGGGCTTTCGATTCTTCAAGACTACTTTCAAGATAGGGTGGTTGACCTCGCTGGGGTTCTTTCCTTCATCGACGAACGATCAAAGAAAAGCGCCGAAGATCCCGATTTGGATCTCGCAATATAATTCAAATAGAAAAATCATCTTCTAAGCGCGACCCCGATTTAGCATAATTGATCAGGAAGCAATTTGGAATCAAGGCGCAGAGAATATGAAACGTGGGACAAAATACGAACGGCTGACCAAAAAGTTTGCTACCGGAGAATATCGACTCATTCAAGAGCGGAATGACTTCTTTCTGCCACAGGTCATATCCTTCATCGAGGAGCAAACCTGGGATGAATTGATACCTGCCTATCAGAGAAGGCCAGTTTGGGATGGCAAGAAGAAGTCGCGTTTCATTGAGTCCCTGATCATGAACATACCGATTCCGCCAATTTTCCTCTTCGAGCATGAGCTGGGGCGATACGAGATTATGGATGGGCAGCAAAGAACATCCGCTATCAGAGATTTCTTTTCGGGCGAACTCAAGCTTACTGGGCTCGAGACTTGGAGTGACCTAAATGGGCTTAAATATGAAGACTTGCCGAAGGAGTTGAAGCAGGCGCTATCGCGTCGTCGAATCTCCGCAACAGTGATATTGAATGAAACCATTGCATACGGTTCAAAGAGCTGGGGGGATCTCGATCTCCGGAGAGAAGTGTTTTCAAGGCTGAACTCGGGAGGAGTAAATCTTAGTGCTCAGGAGTTACGAAATTCCCTCTATTCCGGCCCGCTTAATTCCGCAATTATTGGGCTCGCGGCACTCAGCGAATTCACATCTTCTTGGGGTATTCCGAGCTACAATGCAGATGTGAAACCTCATGATCTACCAGAGCAAGTCCGAGAAAACAGCATGTTCAAGCGCATGAAGGACTGTGAGTACATTTTGAGGTTCTTTACACTTAGGGAGCCGAGCAAACTCAAAGGATCAATCAAAAGCTCGATGGATCGCTTCATGGAAGCGAATATGGAGATAGGAACTCAAGAGGTTGAGAATCTCCGGCAGCGGTTCACGAATTGCGTCAAGGTTTCGAAATATATATTTGGACAGAGGAACTTTTCCACCAAGGATAAATCTGAGAATTGGACTCGAGCAGTTCAGGCGTATGACGGCATGATGCTTGCGATCGACTCACTCGGGCTTGAATGGCGCGAAAAGAACAGCGCATGGAAAGCTGCCGGCGACGACTTCCGCGAACGCCTAAAGAGCCAGAGATTTAGAGAAGAGATTATTGACAGGCGCACCTCTTTCCAGAGTGTTAAACGACACAAGGATATCTTCACCGGGCTCATAGGTGAGCATGTTGGCCAATGACAACCCTTCATATTTTTTCCCTCAAGATCGAGGAGGTGTCGGCTGCGGTTGAGTTTGTCGAAGATGCGCTTGCTGTTCAGGCATTGTCGCGCACATTGTCCGATAATGTAGAAGCCAGCACACACGAGTATAGATTACTCAAGAGATTAAGCGAGGGAATCGGCCGTGATTACCGAGTGGCCAAAAACTCTTTGTTGGTTTCGGCCTGGGGCTGCGTTGAAGACTATGTTCGCGGAGTGCTTCCTGAGATGGCAAAAGAGCTTACCAAGGCAGAAATTACGAGAGCAGCTTGCCCCGACAATCTGTTTAATAGCAACATATACGTAACCGCAGAGGCTCTAAGGGACTCTGTTGGTGGATCAGCGCTCCGGGCTTATGAGCTCGAACGGATGTCATCTGAGTTTGCGGAGGGATTTAGAAAGGATGGCAAGATTCTGTTCAACGATCAAGGGATGGGCAAGATCGACGGTAAGTTCGCTATTGAGGACCTGAACTGTTATCTGGGAAGACTAGTATTCAAGCTTAAATGGCAGGATGTGGGACAAAGTAAAGACATTCAGAAATTCTTTGACGTTTCGTCAAAAACAGCAGCGGGCCAGAAATCTGAGTCGCTCCTCAAGGAAGTGATTAAGGATCGGAACAAAATTGCTCATCAGGGTGCAGGAACAACGCTAGATACGCTTGAGCCAATTGGTCGGTTGGTCACCTTTCTGCGGCTGTTCGTGGAACAGTTGGACGCTTTGCTGCGGGTTCACGTTGCTAGTCTTGCTTCGAGAAGATAATCTCGTCCTCTTGCATCTGTGATACAAGATGTAATAGATGTTTGAAGTTCTTGATTCCTCTCAGCGAGGCAATGCCTCGTTCAATATGAGATCGGAAGTAGGCGGTGACGGCTAGTTGATCATCTAGTTTGATCCTGTCTTGCATTGCCCGTAGCCAAAACGCGGCTGCATACGTTTCGCTACTTGACCCCGCGAACGTCTGCCATTCGATCGAATCGATGCCGGTGTCCATCTTGCGCAAGATTTGTGGGCGATCGGGGTTAGCTAAGGAGAGGCAAAAGGCCCAGCGGAGAAGCTCATTCCACTGCTTCAAGCCAGTGTGGCGCTTTGCCTGAATCAGGATTTCGCGTCCTTTCGAGCTGACTTTGACGCTATCAACGGGTGGTTTCATGCTGCGGAAAGTAGCCGGGTTTCACGGAAGTGGATCCGAGTTTCTCGTCGTGGACAAGATGGTAGGTTCGGGCGATAAATGGACTTAGTGTCTGGAGATAGGTGCCGACAATCTCCTCATCGGTAGATAGAAGAAGCACCTGATGGGAGGCGAGGGGGAAGTATCTTTCGGTCAGATGCCGACGATGAGACGAGTCGAGTCGGCCTAGTGGTGTATCGATGATCGTCGGCACCGGGCGGCCGGAGGCCCGTGCCAGACCCCAGAGCAGTGAAGTCGCCAAGAGCTGCCGTTCGCCGGCGGACAGGCGATCAAAGGACAAGGGTTTGCCGACGCGGTCGAGTAGGGTCACCGCGAAGGTCTCGGGATCGATGGTGAGGCCCGAGACGAGACCGGACTTGCGGAGGAGCGAACGGAAGGACTCGAGCATGAGGCTTTCGATCTTCCGGATGTGCTTGCGGATGACGCGGGTCTTGAAGGCGGCGAGGGTCTCGCGGACCTTGGCCGAGTGGCGGAGCATGCGCTTTCGCGAATCCTCCTCGAAGCGGGCGTCGATCTCGCGCGACCCGATGCGGTCGAGGTGTTGTTCGGCCCGCTCGCACTGGCTGCGCAGGGCTTTCTTGCGGACTTTGATCTCTTCGAGGCGGTGGAGCAGTGCCTGGTGGGCCTCCTGCTTTTCCCGAAGGATGCGCTGGGCCGCGGCGATGCGGTCCTGGTCGGGCACGCGGGAGAGGTCGGACTCGAGCCGGGCGATCCGTTCATCGATCGAGGAAAGATCGGCAAGGAGCTGCCGGGTCCGCTCGCGGGCGGCTGGCAGGGTATTTTCACGCAGGTGCCGCAGGTCGCTCTCGAAGGCGGGCTCGGCGTCGAGCACGAGATCCTCGCCGGCGGTTTTTCCAAGTTCCTTGCGCTCCTTGGCCAGGTGGCGGGTGATTCGCCCGACCACCTTGGTGTCGACCGCTTCGCTGCGAAGCAGTTTGAGGAGCTGGCCGTCGCGCTCGTCGAGCGATTCGCCGAGAACCCGGGCGTGGCGGATCTCGTTCTCGTGGCGGGCCTGGGCCTGGACTTCGGCGAGCTGCGGCTCGAGCAAGAGGAGGGGCAGCGCTCCGGCGGCGAGGGAGCGGAGCTCGTCCTGCAACCCTTGTTTCGTCTCCTGAAGCGTGCGCAGCTCGGTCTCCAGCTCTTTGTGCCGCAGGAAGAGAGTGCCGCCTTCGTTCTCGAACGCCTCGCGCGCCTTCGCCACCTCTCCGGCGAGACGGCCAGCCTCGTTGACGAGACGGCCCTCTTCTTGGAGGGTGTTGGCCTCGTCGGCGAGGAGGTGTTCCAGCTCGTCCTCGGCCTGCTTGAGGCGCAGCAGCGCCTCGGCGTCGATGGTCTCGGCCTTCTTGCGCCGCTCGAAGACCTTGAGGTCGTTCTCCAAGCGGTCCACGAGATCGAGGCCAAGCAGCGAGTGGATCGCGGTGCCGATGATGCGGGCGGCGTGGTGGCCCTCGGCCAGCTCCTTGATCTGCTCGCCGTCGAAGAAAAAGAGGTGGGCGATCCCGACGGGCAGGTAGGCTTCGAGACTCTCGTCCCAGTGCTCGGTGAGGAGTTCGTCGGGTTCGCCGTCCTTGCTGACCCGCAGGGTTTCCTCGATGCCTTTGGACCCTTGTCGCCAACTACGCTGGAGTTCGAAGCGGGTGGCGCGGCCCTCGGCCATGCGGTGGAAGTGGATGGTGATGGCAGCCCCCTCCCCGGGGTCCGCGCCGCGGTGCAGGCACTCGGCGAGGTAGTCGCGGTAGGCGAGACTACCGCGGTTCGAGGTCTTTGCCTTGCGCCCGTAGAATCCGAGCTGGATCGAATCGAGCAGGGTCGTCTTGCCGCCGCCGTTCATCCCGCCGAAAAGGATCACGGGTTTGTCCGGCTCGGGGGTGAGGAAGATCTCCTGCCGCCCGCCATAGGCGCCGAAGTTGTCGAGAATAACTCGGTTGAGCGTCATGGAGCTAGATTTTCAGTTCGCCGGGGTGGAGAGATTCATCGGCAGCCTTGGGGGCCGTGCTTTTCTGCGCGGCGAGGTCCCGGGCGCGGTCGAGCGCGTCACCCTCGCTATCGTAGTAGGATCGCTGGATCGTCTTTTCGATGCGATCGAAGATGCCGGCCCGGCGGGCGCTGTTGCGCTGCTGGATGGTCAGGCCCAGCAGGTCGCGGGTGAGCTGGTAGTGGAGGGCGTCCTCTCCGCAGATCTCGGAAAGCTCGCTCATCTCCTCCTGGCCAATGACGAGGTTGTCGTCGAGAGGGCGACCTGGGTAGGGCTCGCCGACGACCTCGCGGTAGATCACGGGAAGGCGGTCCTCCAGCTCATGTTTGTCGACGACCCAGATCCGGCGGATCTCTTCCAGCTCGGGGAAGGTGATCAGCTCGATGCCTTTGACGTCTTCGGGACCCAACAGGCGCACCGCCATCTGGGCGGTGAGCAAGCCGCGCAGCCAGCATTCGCGGGCCTCCTGAACGTAGGGGCCGCGGATCTCGCGCTGGCCGTCGGCCATGATCTGGACCTTACCGCTGTTGAGGCGGCGGAAATCCCGTAGGTAGCGCTCCCAATCGCGGTCGCGCACCAGCTCGTCGAGGGGGCGGCCGGAGACGCGGATCAGATATTCGGCCAAGGCCTCGCCGACGGGGGACTGGAAGGCTTCGCGCTTGGTGTGGACCTCGTGGGTCTCTCCGGTCTTGCGGTCCCGCGCGTGGCCGTCCTCGCGGAAGTCGATGAGGTTGCGCAGCTCCAGGAGCGGCTGCATCCACTCCATCTCGGCGTCGTTCTGGACCATGGCGGTCATCGATTTGTCCTTTTCGACCAAAGTGCAGACCCAGCAGCCGAAGCGGGAATCGCCGCAACTCGGGGTGGTGTCGTCCACGACGAGCGGGCACTCGCCATCCGTCGAAGCCCCCGCATACATCCCGAGAAGATCCCGGTTGTTGTAACCCCATGGATTTTTCCGCTGCATTAGGTAGAACCAGACATCGTCGTTAGTCCAGGCTTCGACCGGGGTGTAGACATTCGCTCCAGGCAGGCTTGAATTTGGGCTGAGGCGATCTCGAACGCGGAGACGCTCATGCTTTTCCATGTTCGACGCACGTCGCGAGCTTTCAGCCTTGCGAGTCCCCAGGACGAGTATCGCCTCGCCACCTAGCTTCACGATATTCGTGATGAACGTGTTCGACGGTTTGATCTTCAGTCTCTCGGTACACCAACGGAACTTGTGGCGCGGGGCCGGGTAGCCCTTGCCGATGAGATTGATCCAGAAGGAGTCCTCCACGACCGGGGTGAGGCGGTGGGGCTGGAAAGGAAGCCCTTTTTCCACCGCTTGCTGACGCATGACTTCCAGCGAGTTGGCGACCCAGGCGGCGACGATCGGGTTCTCGACCAGGGTATCGGTGGAGATGACATGGATCGGCTTGCGATATTGCTCCGGCGGCAGCTTCTCGATCGCGCTCCAGATGAGCTGGAGCACGGCAGTGGAATCCTTGCCGCCCGAATAACCGATGATCCACGGAACATCATCGGCGGCGTAGAGTTCCTGCACCTCGGCCTCGAGCAGGTTGATGGTGGCCTCGAAGCCGGTGCTCTGAAAGGCGGATGCTTCGCCGTGATTTCTCGAGACCGGTGTGGACTTCCCGGCGATCGGTTGGGACGCCGTTTTCTTCTCGGGAACCACCTTCTTGGCTACGGGGGCCTTTTTTCTGGTTGGGGCCTTCTTTTTGGCGGTTTTCCGGGTGGAAGATTTCTTTTTGGGAGCGGGCATGAGGGAACTGCTTAGTTGAAGAGAGAGATCTAGGTAAGGAGAAGATCGATCGGCAGGATTTCCGTCGAAGTCTTGATGAAGTTGTCTGGTTTTGCGTCGAGTACGACGAGATTTTCCTCGTCGTGCTGCCAGCCGTAGAACGAACAGAAGATGGGGGCAAATCCCTGGTCCCGAAGCAGCGTTGAAATCTCGAATTCGGAGGGATGGGGTTCGTCCACGTTTCCGGCCTCCAACCAAGGTTGTGAGGTGATTAAGGAGAGGCCATCTGCAGGTTCCCAATAATCAAGGAGGGTCGTTTCTACAGCATCGCACCTTCGAGGCGAAGGGCATCGTCAAAAAATTGGTTCTGCAACGCAAGTCTCAAGAGGTAGTCACTCGGCGTAGTCGGCGCCTGGACCCATTCCCCATCGATGGGCTTTGGAACATTCCCGAAGGTTCCGGGCAAGGTTCGTTTGACCGCTCTCGCGTCTTCATCGCGGAATCGCACTTCGTGTTCCGCCGTACTGTCCGTGATGAGAATCAGTCTTTCCCACTCGTCTAGTGAGAGGAATCCGCCATGTGCGCCGAACCACTGCTTGAGGAATGCTTCTTCCTCCACTCTTCCGACGCTTTCGCCTGCCTCCGCACGTTCTCCAAAGATACGGGCGACTGCTTCGCCAAGACCTTGCGGGCCGCGATAACGTCGGGATGGGGAAGGGTCTTGGTCTTGTTCGGATTCAACTTGCATTGAAGCTCGCAGTTTTGAGAGTGGGTGTCAACAGGCCGCTTGGGCGGAAGGAGGGCGGAGAGCAGGCAGATCATTCTCAGGTTTCACGCCTTGCCCTTCCGCTGATGAGCGCGTTCGATCTTGGACTCCTCCTCGTCTAGCTTCAAGGCCAGAGCCTTCTTCACGGCGTTGGTGGTGAGGATGATGTTGGCGTTCCGCTTCTGGACGACGCCGAGACTCATGGCGCGGCCCTCCCAGAGCTTGGAGTTCTTTCGGGACCAGTCGATCTTTTCGAGGGCGGGAAGCCGCTTCCGCCAGTTCTTCGGATGCTCGGTGAGTAGCGCGTTCCCTGCTTTTCCGATCGCCTGGAGCGCAATGCCGTGCGAGTGGATGTAGCCTTCGCGAACCTCGCTGGCGGGCATGCGCCCCTCGCGTACCTGCCCCCAGGCGGGGAAGTGCTCGGCGACAGCCTCCCAGTAGTCGCGCGCGATGGTGGCGTCGCTGGCAAGATCGCCGGTGGCGAGACCCTTCACGAGATCGGCGCAGGCGTTGTAGAACGCCGACAGAGTGAAGAGCTTCCGGGAGCGTTTAGCGAGGGAGGACTTCTCCATCTCGACGATGTCGCGAAACTTCTCCGAATCGAGGACGACGAGCTTGGCGAGCTTGGCCTTCTCATTGCGGTGGTCGTAGAGGAGACCGAGCGAACGGCTGGGACGGATGGCGTGGCGGTTGAGGTCGGCGAACATCTGCTGGGACCGCTGCAAGCCGACATCAAGGAAGAAAACGATGGCGATGGTCTCGTGCCCCAGCTCGGGCCTCTGCTCCAACGCGGCCTTGATCGCGGCCCGCCGGTGCTGCCCGTCGTTGATGATGAAGCGCGCCCCCATGGGGACGCGCAGCATACCAAGCTTGCCCTGCTCGTCCACTTTTTCGAAAGCCACTTCGGAGTCGATCGAAACGGTCAGGGCGGAAAAGACGTAGTCGTCGGGGTTGTCGAGGATGTAGTTGGCGATCTCCGGGATCCGGGCGGTGTTGAGGGTGCGCTGGGCGCGCATTTCGGCGGGCACTTCGTCCTCGTCGTAGATGGAGATCTTCGACAGATTCCGCAGGGTCCACATGGCGACATAGTATTCGCGTCTCGCCTGGAGACCGCGGATAACGGGAAAGCTGAAGTGGGGCTCGGTCGGGTCCATGGTGGGACAATGGGCGGGTTCGGGCTGGCGTGTGATCAGCGGGCCGAGGCGTCGGCAAGCGATGCGTTGGCGGCGGCTTCTTCGAAGCGCGCCTGCTTCCAGGCCAGCTCGGCGGCGGCGAGGACGTCGGGTGCGGCTCCCGATTGCCGGGCCTCCGCAAGGGCGTTTTCGGCACCCAAAAGTCGGTAGGATGCCTGGTGCTGGCGGTCGACCGCATCGTAGAATTCGGCGTCGTCGAGGTAGAGGTGGTGGGCCTTCCGCGCCCCGGCGCGGAATTGCGTGGCGGTCTGCCAGTCGAGCGTGCTATGGAAGACCTCCTCGCGCATGATGCGCTCCAGGATCGCGAGAATCTCGAAGGGAGCGCCGGTGGCTTCGGCGATCTGAGCGGCGTAGGAGTCGGGGCGGAGCTTTTCGGTTGGCATGGCGACTACTTTGGAGTTAATTGCCGAATATTCGGCAAATTGGGTCCCCATGTATTTGACGTTAAAGGCATTTGTTTGTCAAAATATTTTTTTTTAAAACAAACAGATATACTGAATTTGTGAAACCCATCTACCTCGATTGCAACGCGACCACGCCCCTCGAACCCGAGGTGCGGGAGGTGCTGCTGCGCTTTCTCATCGAGGAGTTCGGCAACGAGGGCAGCCGCACCCATGAGTACGGCGCGCGGGCGAAGCAGGCGGTACAACGCACACGCGACCAGGTCGCGGCGGTGGTGGCGGCGAAACGGGACGAGGTCATTTTCACTAGCGGCGCTACCGAGAGCAACAACCTTGCCATTCTCGGTCTTGCCGAGGCGGGGCTGGAGTCGGGGCGGACCCACGTGATCGCCACGGCGATCGAACACAAGGCGGTGCTGGAGCCCTTCGAGATGTTGGAGAAGCGGGGTTTCGAGGTCACTCTACTGCCCTGCGACGGGGGAGGGCGGGTCGATGTCGGGGCGCTCGAGTCCGCTTTGCGACCCGAGACCCTGCTTGTGTCGGTCATGCAGACGAATAACGAGACGGGGGTGCGCCAGCCCTTGAACGAGATCGCGGAGGCGCTCAAGGACCACGGCGCCTACCTCCACACCGACGCGGCGCAAGGATTCGGGAAGGATTTGGAAACGCTGCGAAATCCCCGGCTCGATCTCATCAGCGTGAGCGGACACAAGCTCTACGCTCCGAAGGGGATTGGCGCCTTGGTGATGCGTCGCCGCGGCTACCAGAGGCCTCCGTTGCAGGCGCTGATGCGGGGAGGCGGGCAGGAGCGCGGTCTACGGCCCGGGACGCTGCCAGTAGCCCTGATCGCTGCGCTCGGGACGGCAGCCGAGATCGCGGTGCGCGACCACGGCGAGCGCCTCGCCCGGTGTCGGCGCATCCGGGGGGAGGCCCTCGCGGCGCTCTCGCCCCTGTCGCCGCAAATCGCGGGCGATCCCGCCCACACTGCGGACCACGTTCTCAACGTGGCCTTTGGCGATCTCGATTCGGAAGCGCTCATGGTCGCGCTCAAGGACCTCGTTGCGATCTCGAACGGATCGGCCTGCACTTCGAGCAGCTATACCCCGAGTCACGTGCTCCGTGCGATGGGGATGTCGGAGGGAGAGGCGAATTGCCACGTGAGGCTGAGTTGGTGCCATCTGACGCCGGAGGTGGATTGGGGGGCGGTGGCGGAGAGGATACAGACGAGGCGCTAGACGATTTTTCCCCATGGACCCTGAAATCATCAATGAATTACGGAATCGCCTAACGGCGATCGAAGGAGAGCTTCGCGTTGCCCGCGAAACTCTCGAACGCTACGCTCCGGCGCCCGCGCCGAAGCGCGAGACCAACGCCCGACCGAGCCTCGATGATCTTGTCATCAAGGGTGACAGCTTGCCGGAGTTCCTCACCGATCCGGCCCTCTCAGACTTGCCGGAAGCAGTGGACCGGTTTCTTGGAATCCTTGGATTCCTTTACCACCTGCATGGTGAAAATTTCGCCCGGCTCGCAGAGATACGCGGACGGAAGCGAATCTATTTCTCACAGTCGAAGCACGAAATCGAGGCGTCTGGCCGAGCCACCATGCCTCGCTCGATTCCAGGTTCACCGTGGTTTGTCGTAAGCAACAACAGCACTCATGGGAAAGTGGATCTTCTCACTCAAGCCTGTGGCCTTTTCGGGCATTCAAAGATGGAATGCATCGCGGTAGCGAGACTGATCGATCCAGAGGCGGCGGTAGATCTCAAGTTTCGAATTCAACCGCATGATCCGGGAAACGACGACAATTCCCTCCAGATTTAACGTTTCTGTTGCCGGATGAAGGGCGCTTCGCCGTCTATTTGTTCAAGGCAAAGGTGTTCTCGGAAACCTGCTTAAAAACTTTCAACTTCGCTGGCGTGCAGGAATGGGCTCCGGTCGCGTGGCGTTTGAGAGTGGCGAGGACAACTCCCCGTCGCCCAGCGGTGCGAAAGGTGAAGAGGTGGCGGGACTCAATTTCGTCGAGGACCTCCTCAACCGAAAGGGGGCGGTCGGCAGCCTTCAGCACCTCAAGAGCGGCTTCTTTGACGGTCATGTCCGAATCTATCGAGACTTTGGTTTCCTGGCAAGACCCCGGGTGAGACCAACCTGATCCAAGGCAGACTCGAATTCCTCGCGGGAGGGCGCCCCCTGATCGTTGGGGCCGAGAAGGTCCTCGGTGATACCAAGCTTGCGGAGGCGTCGGCTGTAGCGCTCCATCGCCTCGCGTCCCGGGTGGTCGGCGGCAAGGAAGCGCTCTTTGAAGAAGAGAATCTGGTGGGCCGGTCCCTCGCCGTGGTCCACGACGAGGACGAAGAGGCGGCGAAGGTCGACCTTGAGCCGGGTCTCCAGCTCGGGCAGTGCCTTGCCGTCGAAGTCGTCGAAGTGGAGGAAGGTGAGTTTTCCCGAATAGACGTGGAGTTTGATGAGATCCGCCTGACGCGGGTCCCCGTAGAGGCGGGCGGCGCACTCGATGTAGATGCGCAGGATGGCCGGAAGCCGGTCGAGGAGGGAGCGATGAACGGTGAAATGCCCTTGCGAGGCGTCGAACCAGCCGAAGTCCAAGTCCGCGATGGCCTCCTCGATCTCGTCGGAGTCCCCCGACGCGAAGAGAATGTCGCGGGCCTCGTCGCAGGCCCCGGAGTAGTGGCCGAAGAAGGCCTTGATGTCCGCTTTGAGTTCCGAGGAAAGGCGTGAGAAAGGCGTGCGTCGTTTCTGGAATTCGCCAGCGGCGAGGTAGACGAGGAGATCCTCCTTGCGGCGCTCGCGGGCTTGCTTGAGTGGGCTCTCGCCGTACTTCTCGACGAAGAGGCGGGCCGCCTGCGGGGGTGTGACGCGGGCGGCGCGGAGTTCCTCCAGGCGTTTGTACTCCCCGGGCTTCGGCAACCGTCCAAGCTGAAGCAGGGTTTTCCAGAAGTCCTCCAGCAAGTCCGGATGGCGGTCGTAGACTGAGCGCCGGACTCGCGAGGGGCGCAGAATCCGCAGGCGCTGGTGGATCTGCTCCCAGTCGATGCAGCGGCGGGTGCGGAGAGAGAGGAAATCCTGCTGGTCCTCGATGCGGCGGAAGACGTAGCAGAGACCCAGTTCCACCGGAACGGGTTCGGCGTGCAGGGCGTGCTCGATCACGCCCGCCAGCTCACCGGGCTCGAAGTGTTTCTGGAAGGTGTTGCGGACGGTAACGAGCCCGTCTTCAAAGGGGTCGGCCACGGCGTAGTTTTCCCGTCCCGCCATCAGGGTGGAGACGGCGAGAATTCGACGCGTGTAGCGCCAGGCGTCGACCAGTACCTCGACGCGTTCGGCAGGGTCTTCGATGACGTTGAGGACGAAGCCGAGGTTCACCACCTCGGCCTCGCGCTTTTCGGCCCGCGGCGCGAAATGCGGATCCCAGCCAGTGGCATCGTAGCCGAGCGCCTCGAGACCGGCGACGTCGTCGCCGAGACCGCATCCATAGTCGAAGATGCGGTCGCCGGGTCGAAGCTGGTCGTTTTCGAGCAGGCTCTTCACTGGCATGGAGAGGTCGGAGCGCGCGAGGGCGGTGCGGTGGCGATCAATGCGCGACCCCGGCCCCGATTCCGAGGAACCGTCCCCGGACCCTCCTTCCCCGGCGTCACCATCCTCCGCCTGCAGGTCGACGAGCCGGTACCCGCGAATGGCGAGCCCTTTTGATCGGAGCAAG
Source organism: Verrucomicrobiales bacterium (assembly GCA_040905585.1). GTDB lineage: Bacteria > Verrucomicrobiota > Verrucomicrobiia > Verrucomicrobiales > DEV007 > Arctic95D-9. The sequence goes on along the minus strand of JBBDRG010000073.1, from coordinate 4,141 downwards.
GCCTCCCAGTTCCTGCGGAAACCGATGGTGGCGGTCTCTTCGTAGAGACCGGCCGCCTCCTCTGCCGCGGTGAGACGCCGGTAGCGCCGCGCGTCCGGGTGTCCGTCGGGCAGGAAGGTCTCTTTGCGGTGGAGGATGGGCGGGTTGGCGCGCCCGGCGTAGCTCGTCCGGCGCACCTTGCCGCTCGCGAGATCGACCGAGACCGATTCGTCGAGGGCGGGATGGGCGTCCTTGGCGAAGCTCGGGTAGGCGAGAAAGGAGAGTCTCAGCTCGCGCGTGGACCATTTGAGGACGTTGAATTCGGGTCCTAGTCCGAGCCGGTCGCGCAGCCTGGTCGCGATGGTCCGCAGGGACTCCGGGACGGGGAAGTCGGACCCGTCGAGGACGTAGACCGCGGTCGGTAGTTTTTTGCCGAAAGGCAGCGAGGCCACCACTTCCTGGTAGGCGGCAAGGGAGCGCGGGGAAGCCGGGGTCTCCATGGTGCGGAGCAAGGGAGCCGAAGTTCCGCGCAAAGACAAGTGACGTGTGCGAGCGCGCTTGGGGTTCTTTAAAGATTCAAAGAAGAGAGGTTGTTTCCTCGATAGGGGTGGATGTCGTCGCGTGGTGGTAGCATGACCGGATCGTGCGGCTGTTCGCCTTTCACATTCGGGGTTCTTTGCCAAGACCGTTCCCCCGCCGCTCAGCGTCGCCTCCGCTTTTTGCCGCGACCTGCCCCGCCCCCGAGCGCCAGGAGCCTCGCCGTGACCTTGTCGCTGGCGGCTTTGAGGAAGGCTGCCTCGGCGGCGGCGTCTTCGTCGTCTTCCTCGGGAAAAGAGAGGCCGAGTTCGTCCAGTAGGGCGAGGAGTTCCAGGAAATCGGCGTGCTCCTTCTTGATCCGGCGAACGGCGGCGCGCCGGTCCGCGAAGTCGAAGAATTCGCTCGCCAGCCAGAGGGCGGGGAACAAGGGGACAGTCCAGGCGTCCGAGGCGACTCGGGCGCATTCGAGTGCTTCTTCCGGAGAGAAAGCTCGATAGGTGGAGAGGGGTTGGATCAAAGTGGCAATGGGATCGAGGAGAAAAGCGGCCCCCCAGGGATGTTCTGCGACGGCCTTGGCCAGTGCCGTTCGGGCTGTCGCGAGGCGGGGACTTTTCAGGTGGTCGAAGGGGCGCGCGGTTTTCGGGCGGGGCGCGAAGTCGGGGTCGTCCCCGAGGGCGAGACTGAACTCGACGAGGGCGCGCCCGTAGAGCCAGGCGCAGGAGGGATCGTCGGGGTAGTCGTCGAGGAGCGCTTCCGCCGCTTCCAGATCATTCATAATGACGAGCACGGACAGCAGTTCGTAGCGCACGCCCTGGTTGTCGTTGGGGTTGAGACGGAGGATCTCCTCGTAGAGCGCGCGCGACTTCCCGAGTTCGGCGATGGACTGGAAATGCTCGGCGAGTTCGTGCAGGGCTTGCATGAACGATCTGGCCCGGGGAACCATCCAGAGACTGGGGCAGCGTCCCTGTTCGACCTCGGCGATCTCTTCGGCGACTTTTTCCCGTCCCACTTCGACGGCTCTCTCGAGGTGGCGCTGACACGCTTTCCGGCTTGTCTCGATGCGGGCGCGGTGGATCCATGCCTCGCTGCAGAGAGGATCGACGGCGAGCGCTTCGTCCGCGCGCTTGCGGACGATGGCGTTCGGGGTCCCGGGGTCGATCCGGGCGAGGATGTCGAGCGCCTCGAAATGGGGATCGGGTTCGCCTTCGTGTTCCGCCAGGATCTCCCCCATGGGACGGTTCAGGAAGTGTTCGTTCAGGAAGGCGTTCGCTTCCTCCTTGCTCTCGAAATTTTGCGCCTGCAGCTCTTTGCCGACCAGCTCCATGAAGCGGTCTTTCTCTCGGAGGAAGGCCGGGTCGGCGATTGGCGGAATATTCTGCGAAGCGGCGGGCGAGGGGAGAGAGTGCTGCGGGGAGCGAGGGGATCGCTTGCCTCCGAAAGCCCCGCCGCCGGCGGGTTTTCGTTTTCGTTTAGCCATCGTCGAAAGAGTTTGTTGTCCATTCGCGCCCCGGGCAAGCGGAGAAGCGAAAAAAGGGGAGCGAATCCCGGGTTCGTGCCAGGCGCCCGAACGACCAAGCGCCCTCCTGGCTGCTTCTCGGGCAGCCTCTTACCCTGCGGCGCGAGGCGCGGTGCGCCGGTCTCGCCCTAGGCAATGTCGGCGATCAGTCCTCTCGGTGAACCGCCAGCCAGACGGTGACGTCGTCGGGCGAGGTGCGTTCGACCCGATGCCGGACCCGGGCGGGGATCTCGATCCAGTCGCCCGGGCCCAACGCCGTTTCCTCCGGACCTTCTTCGAATGTCAGGGTGAGCAGGGAGCAGGGAGCAGGGAGCAGGGAGCAGGACGCCGCCCGATCCGACCGGCCGCCGCCGAACTAGAGTCCTTGAATCGACGAAGCCGATCAAATTGAGTCAAGTTTTCGAGCGACGGGGATTAAGAGTAAGATTAAGAGAGGCGGGCTTGCCCGGTCTGAGGCTCCGCCTCGCTAGCAATCTGATCCGTTCATCCAAGCACGATCGTTTCCGCGAGCCGGGCGGCCGTTTTCTCGAACGAGACCAGGGTGGCGCCCGATGCCGCCGCTTCGCCGTGAATCAAACGGTCGACGAATCCGGGCTTCGCCCGCGCGAGGTTCGGCAAGGCGAGAGCCTCGCGGGCATGGTCGGATACCGCGATGCCCGATGCCGTCGAGAACTGGGCCAGCACCGAGATCGCTTCGCCTTTCGGGAGGGAGTAGGCGGATTGCAGGGCGAAGTAGGCCTCGGCGAGGACGATGTCTCCCACCGCGACCTCCGCCCCGCCGGCGACACGCTCTTCGAGGAAGCGGCTCGCCGCGCGAAACTGATCCAGCGGCGCTCCCACGAGGAGGCGCATCACGACCGACGTGTCCAAGTGGAACTTTCCGCCGCTCATGGGTCGCGCTCGTTCGTGTCGGCAGCCTCGCCCCAGGCGCGCGCCGCGGCTTCCCGGATCTCCCCGAGATCGTGACTCATGCCGGGCCGAAGATGGCGGCGGCTGACGGCCAGCCAGGGGTAGCGGGCGACCTCCTCCTCGGTGGGCTCTTCCTCCGGTTCCGTTCCCGGAGACCCGGATCGGAGCCATCGCTGAAAAAGCTCCACCACCACCGAGCGCAGGGGACGTCCTTCCAGAGCGGCACGAGCCTTGGCGCTACGGTAGAGATCGTCGGGCAGATCGAAGGTGGCCTTCATGGATACAGTTTGCTGTATTGCCGGGTTTTCGTCAAGGAGCGGGGAGCGGGGAGCGGGGAGCGGGGAGTTGGACGTTGGACGTTGGACGTTGGACGTTGGACGTTGGACGGGCAATCCTCTGTCCCTCTCCCCGCCCTTGTCCCACCCCCCGTGCGAGAATCCCTCCATGAGCACGAAATCCGACAAGCCGCCCGTCACTGAAATCGCCTTCATCCTCGACCGTTCGGGATCGATGGGGCCGCACGCCGAAGCCGCCATTGCCGGCTTCAACGAATTCCTCCGCGAACAGCAGGCGGTCGAGGGCATCGCCCGCCTCACCCTGGTTCTCTTCGACGACCGCTACGAGGTTCCCGTCGACAACCTGCCCGTGGGCGAGGTGACCTGCCTCGACGCGGAGACATACGGTCCCCGGGGCTCCACCGCGCTGCTGGACGCCATCGGGATCACGATCGGGAACTTCAAGCGCCGGATCAAGGGCCTGCCGGAGAAGCACCGGCCCGACCAGGTCATCTTCGCGATCTTCACCGACGGCCTCGAGAACAGTTCGCGTCGCCACAGCTGGAGGGACGTGGCCGGCAAAATCCGCAGGCGCCAGGACAAGGACGGGTGGGAGTTTCTTTTCCTCGCCGCGGGCCAGGACGCCATCGCCACGGCGGCCCAGATGAGCATACAAGCCTGCAACTCGGCCACCGCTTCGGTCGGGGACCGGGGCGTCCGCGGCTCCAGCCGGGCCTTCAGCCGGAAGGCGCGGGCGATGCGCGAGGCCGCGAACCATCCCCGGGAAAGCCGCACCGAAGACTTCCACAAGCCCATGAGCGACATCCAGCGGGAGGAAGAGGGGCGGGAGGATTGATTGGGGACAAGGCGCAAAGGGAGAAGGGACAAAGGGAGAAGGGACAAAGGGAGAAGGGACAAAGGGAGA
>JBBDRG010000072.1:0-22179 GCA_040905585.1 Verrucomicrobiales bacterium | reverse complement strand
GCGGGGCGCGGGCGGGACGGTGAACAACAGCGGAACGATCCGCGCGTCGGGACCGAACGGCGGCAGCGGAGGGCGGGTGCTCATCGAAGCGGCCTACGCCCGGGTGGACGGGATGATCCGGGCACAGGGTGGCGACGTGAGAATCACCGGAACCGAGGCGGTGGAACTGGGCGGGACGGTGGACGTGTCCTCGGCGACGGGGATCGGCGGCGACGTGGTGGTGGAAAGTTCCGGCGGCATCGAAGTGGGCGGCGGGGCGGTGGTGGACGCGTCGGGATTTTCCGGAGGAGGAACGGTTCAGATCGGGGGAGGGTTTCAGGGGAGAAACGTCGCGATCTCGAACGCGGCGGACTTGGCTGTGGAAGCGGGAGCGGCGATTCGGGCGAACGCGACGGATTCGGGAGATGGCGGAGTGCTGATTTTCTGGGCCGACCAGGACACGCTTTTTTCCGGCGAGGCGCAGGCTCGGGCGCTGGGCAGCACCGGGAACGGCGGCTTTGTTGAAATCTCCGGCAAGGAGAATTTGTTCTACGATGGAATGGTGGACACCACCGCTGCATACGGGTTCGCCGGGACGGTGCTTTTCGATCCGACCAACGTGACGATCAGCGCTGCCGTGGACAGTGTTTCGAATATCAACAACGTCGCTCTTTCCAACTTGCTCGACCTGGGCAACAACGTCATCATCACCTCGAACTTCGGGGCGGCGGGACCGGCGGGGAACATCACCATCAACGACCGCGTCGAGTGGTATCAGGAAGACGCCCTCACCGAGGGAGGAACCTTGACCCTTCTGGCCGTGGGCGACATCACCTTCAACCGCTCGGTCCGCAGCGCCGGCGCGGGAGGAATCAACGTGGTGGCTGGTTGGGACGGTCACACGGGGCTGGAGGATCCCCTGAGCGGGAGCGCTCTGACGATGCCTGGAGGTTTCAACATGGAGGCGGTGCTGGCGACGATGAACGACGGCGACGCTGGAAACGATGCGGCCGGCGTCGGGGGGGGATCGGTCTTCGTGGGGCGTGCGGCCAACACTCAGTTCGTGGAGGTGGGAAGCCGTTTCGGAGACACAAACATCGCGGGACAAGACCTGTTCGTCACTGCGGGAACGGGCGGAAACGACAGGTGGGGCATGGTAGGCTTTCACGACAGCGGCTACGAGTACGAGCTCGGGCGAACCTACCATAGTACCAAGAACGAGTGGTGGGGCAACGCGGCCGGCAATGTCCAGGGTAAGGATTACATCACCATGCTGGGCGGGACCTTGTACGCCGGCGGCGACTTTAAAGGAGCGGGACACGGAGCGCAGGGAGACATCACCGTCGGGCTGGGCGGGCGACTGGACATGCGGGGCGCCGACAACCGGACCAACGGCTACGTGCAGATGGGGCACGGCGGGTCGGCGAACTCCGAGCCACAGCGCACCACCGCCAGCCCCACTCGCACTACCCGCGACGGCTTTCTTTTCGACGTGGCCGACAACAATCGAACCTTCTTCGGCAGTAGTTGGTGGACCAACGAGCTGGGAGACGCCGCCCGGGTGGATTCGAACATTTCGGTGACCGCGGACGGGGACATTCTCGTGATGGCGGCACGCCAGTTCGACCAGACGCCAGGCTACGAGGACCTGACCTACCACGATCAGTCTACCGGAGCGTACGCCCAGATCGGCCACGGGGGCTACCGCAACGTGGGCAGCTACCATGGCAGTGTCAGCGTAACCGCCCACGGGGAGACGGGGGTCGACGACAAGCGCGGGCTGGCGGGCGCCGGCGTTCAACTGCGCGGCGGCAACGGGTCGGGTCGTTTCGCAGTCATTGGTCACGGGTCGTCCGGGGTCGGGAACCGCCGCACGATTTTCGACCAGAGCGCCAGTGGCGCTATCACCGTTCACGCCAGCACGGGCGCGGTGAGGATGCTGGGCTTCAACCAGCTGCCCCGGACCGGCGACCGCAACACCGGGGAGATGCTCGACACCGACACGCCGCTTCCCCTGAACTCCACGACCGACGCGGGCCACGCCTACTCGCACGTGCAGATCGGTCACGGCGGATCGTACGGGTCCGCGCCGACCACGGGGGGACAATACATCCCTCCAGGCGGCAGCAACATCAACAACGTCATTCCCGACACCTCGTTCAGCGGCGACGTCACCGTATTCGCCGGAGGGACGGTGAAGGTCAGGGACAACATGGGCTACGACGCCGACGGGGTATGGCACGCCGACCCCGGGCCGGGCGTGGACCCCGTTCTTCTCGAGGGCGGGATACAGCGCGACATCGGCATCGAAATCCGCGCCGGCAACATGCAGTACGGCTACGGCCAGATTGGTCACGGCGGTTCGAACCTGCGTGCCATCACCGACGGGACCAGCACCGGCTACTCGGGCAACATCGAGGTGACTGCCGATCAGGGCGGCATGTTGGTGGTAGGAGGCGAAGAAAAGCGCGCCGATTCCGACACCTACGGGCTGAACCAAGTACAAATCGGTCACGGCGGTTATTCCGTGCTGGGTGAAAAATCGGGGCACGTCACGGTGGTTTCCGGCGGCGACCTGATTTTCCGGACGGGACGGATGCGGATCGGTTATGCCCAGGTCGGCCACGGCGGGCACTCGTCGAGCACCGACGCCATCGCCGGGGACGGGCTTTCGAGCATAGCGGTGCGCGCGGGTGGCAATGTCGAGTTCACGTCGCGGATATCGGCGCCCAGCGACGTCCTGCTGTCCCCGGACTACGTCGATCGCTACATCGGCGAGCTGGGCGGCTCCGTCAGTGCCACCGCCGAATGGACTGAGAGGGTCGCGAACCCGGGCACCGTGACGGAAGTGCCCCAGGTGGGGACCACCGCGACCGGCACCACGGTGCGCCCCTTCGCGTGGGATACGGGCCAGAAGTTCGCCATGGTTGGCCACGGGGGGAACAACGTCAGTTTCACCGGCGATTTTTCGGTCAACAACACCATCGAGGTCGAAGCCGGAAACAACATCCGTTTCACCGCGGGCGACGACGACCGCGATTTTGTTCAGATCGGCATCGGAGGCTATCGCAGCGGTGGCAATCCCGATATCCGCGGGGGCGACATTCTGGTCACTGCGGGGCAAGACATCATCTTCGACGCTTCGAATCCCGGCTCGTCCCGGATGCTTCGCACGACCATGCACGGCGTGGCGATCTACGACGAATTCGGGAACCTGGTCACCGCCGGCCAGCAGATTCTCCAGGGGAGAGGTTTCGCGGCGTACGCTCAGATCGGCAACGGGGGCTACGACTTCGATGCCGACATCGACGGTTCCATCACGGTGGAGGCCGGAGGCGACCTGCACATGATCGGGCCGGAGTCCAGCGAGGTGCTCAGCGTGACGGGTTTCGAGAGCTACTATCTGGAAGGCCCGAGCGGCGCGGCATTGCACGCCAGCAATCCCAACGGCATTGACAACCCGTGGATCGGCAAAGCGCACGCGCTGACCACCCTGCAGGAGGCCACCATGATGCAGCGCAGCTTCCAGCTCTACCACGGGGGGGGCGGTACGGCGGACCAGGGCAACGTGGGCGACATCGTGCCGGAAACCCTGGTCATCGCCATCAGTGGCACCGGCAACCACAGCCTCTACGATTTCGACAACGGGGACGGTACCGGGACGCTGATGCGCGGGGCCACCCGGGCCGCCGCCGAGACGGACTCTCGAGGTTCCTACGGCACCATCGACTACGCGACGGGATTGGTCACAGTCGACGTCTCCACCACCAACGCCACACCCGGGACCTTGGGGGACTTGCTCGAGACCAGCGGCAGCCCCACGCGAACCGTGGCCTACAGCTACGTCCATCCCGTTTCGGGAACCGTGGCGATCTCCGGCGAGCGCACCCCAGAGATGCTCACGGCGATCCGCCCCAACGAGGTGTCTCTCGACCACGGCTGGATCATGGCCGGCACTCTCAAGATCGTCATCGGCAACGATCCCGACAACCCCGTCGACGTCATCGTCGCCAATCCCACCGGGGGCACCGAACTTCTGAATGCGGCCGGCGACGTGGTCGGTCGCATCGATTACGCGTCCGGACGCATCCGCTTCATCGAGAACGTCAACCCCGGCGGAGAGGCGGTCGTCGCGAATTACGACTACACGACCGGGCGCAAGGAGCGCGCCTACGTGCAGCTCGGCCACGGGGGCTACAGCTCCAACGTCGGGGGCATCAACAGTCCGGGCCACAGCGGCGAAATCAAGGTCTCGGCGGGGGGCGACGTGCGGTTCCACGCCGGCAACCACAACCAGAGCTACGCCCAGCTCGGGCACGGGGGAAATGCTTCGGCCGGGCAGCACGGCGCGGTGGGAGATCTTTCGGTGGATCGTTCCGGAGACATCACGGTCGAGGCGGGAGGCATCGTCGAGTTTCTTTCCGGCACGGGCATTGATTTTCATCGAACGGTGCAGTATTCGCAACTTGGGCACGGGGGCTATTCCGCCGGGGGAACCCACCGCGGCCACATTTCGGTGACGGCCGGCGTGGGCGAGCGAAGCGTCGCGAACGGCCAGATCGGCGGAGGCGAGACAGCGGGAGTCGTCTTTACCGCCGGGGGCGGCATCGACACCTACACGATGCTCGGTCACGGGGGGCGGAGTTCGAACGCGGGCACGACGGAGGGCGGGGCCTATTCCGGCGACATCACGGTCACGTCCGGCGCGGGCATTCATTTCACCTCCGGGACGACCTGGGAAAACACCGCGTTCGGCTCCACGGGGCAGAACGGACGCAACTTCTCCATGCTGGGACACGGAGGCTACGACGGGGATGTGAACAACAACACTTACGTTCCCGGCATTGGGCACAACGGAGCCATCTTCGTGAAGGCCCTCACGGGGGACATCGTTTTCTCCGCCGGTTCACTCGACAACGGGAGTCTGGGAGAAGGGTATGGACGTCTTCACTTCAGCCAACTCGGCCACGGAGGCTACGCCAGCAACGGCGACCATTGGGGGGATATCACTGTTGCCGCCGACGACGGCAACATCGTTTTCACCGCGGGGCGGGCGACCGACAACGACAACGAGAAATACAACTTCGCCATGATCGGCCACGGCGGTGCCGCCCTGGCGGGCAGCATCGGTCGTCCGGACGACGAGATTCGAGTGACCGCCCAGGGCGATCCTCTCGAGGGCAATGGCAACATTGTCTTCAGCGCCGGGGACCGCAGCTCCGCCGTGCAAATCGGCAACGGCGGACGCAGCGTGGGGGGATCGCACCAGTCCGACATCTACGTCTACGCCTCGGGCGACATCGCCTTCACCGGCGGCATGAGCCCGGATCAATTGGTCCAGCGTTTCGGCGAATACCAACTCGGTGTGGATCAGCACCCGACGTTGCTGGATTTGATTTTTCTCGACCAGGCCGCATTCGGGACTGGGGAGACGTCGCTGATGAGCGGTAACATTGTGCCTGGCAGTGTGGTGTTCAAGGAGAACGCGGTGGCAGGCACCGCAAGTTATCTCACTGCCGTGGCCACCCACCACGACGAGGACAACGGGGACGGTACCGGAAACATCGTGCGCACCGCCGACGGCGAAGTGATGGGGACGATCGACTACGAAACCGGTCGACTCTCCATCGCCGCCCAGATGACGGCGCAGGACACGGCTGGCTCGGTGCCCGACATCTACGTGGACTACGACCACGTCAATCCGCTCGCGAACGATTCCTACACCGCCTACGCCCAGATCGGCAACGGAGGACGCTCGGCCAGACCCCGGACCGACTCGGCCTTCAACGACGCCACGTTTCGCGGCGACATCGACGTGCGCTCCGGGGTGGATGCGGCGGGCGATATAGCCAATGGGATTGGTTCCATCCGCTTCCAGGCGGGCAACGACCAGCGAACCTACGTTCAGATCGGTCACGGCGGCGACGGTGCGCTCGGCCGCGACATCGGGTTCACCGGGGAGATCAAGGTGGTCTCGGGCGGGGGAATCCATTTCCGGGGTGGAAAAGGATTGGAAGACAATCACAGCATGAGCTTCGACAACCAGGCGGCGGGCGATCTCGTTCCCGATTCTCTCGGTATCGGTCACGGCACCAGCAATGCAGGCATGAGCAGCATTGTCTACGCCTCCGCCATGATCGGTCACGGCGGAGTCGACGCCCATGTGCTCAATGCAGGCAACATCCAGAACGTGGACGTGTTCGGCACCGAAGGGCACAACGGGGCCATCGACGTGTTCGCACGCGACGGCGACATCGAGTTCACTGCGGGCGACACCAGGGGGTTCGGCCATTTCGTCCAGATCGGCCACGGGGGCTACCAGAGCCAGGGCGATCACAACGGCAAGATCGACGTGGTGGCCGAAAAGGGCGACATCGTCTTCACCGGCGGAGGCGCTGCCTTCCACGGAACGACCAGCGCGGACAAGCGCAGTTTCGCCAAGATCGGACACGGTGGCGGGAACACCCGGGGGAATCTGGAAGGTGACATTTTCGTCGAGGCGACTCAAGGATCGGTCGTGTTCGCCGGGGGCGACAGTGCCAATGCCGCCACCGCGGTGCCCTACGCCGCCATCGTCTACACCGGCAACACCGCCGCCACGCAGACCCACGCCAACGCCGACCGAGTCGATTCGAGGCAGAATTTCGCGATGATCGGTCACGGGGGAGTATTCCAATACGGAGACAAGACCGGAGATATCGACGTGATCGCCGGGAACGGCATTTCGTTCAGCGGCGGGCTCCGGCTCGATGGAGGGCGCGACAACAACACCGTCAACATGGCCTTCGCCCGCATTGGGCACGGGGGTTACTTTTCCATGCGACACTACCGGACCGACTACGGCCTGACGCAGGCTACGGCAGCGGATACCTACAACTTGCCTTTCTGGGTCGACGGTGACGGCAACTACGTGCTCGACGGGACCGGCAGCTTTTTCTGGCCGACCACGGACGATCAGGACCCCCTGATCGATGGAGTCACCGGCGCTCCTCTCTACGACGGCTTCAGCGGGAACATCACGCTCACGGCAACGGGAGGCGATGTCGATTTCATGGCTGGGACCGGCAACAACACGTACGTGCAGGTGGGACACGGCGGCTACGAGACGGGAGGCGACCACAGCGGCGACATCGAGATCACGGCCGACAACGGCCACATTGTGTTCGACGCCAATCGCAGCGCCGAGACGGGTTCCGCCGGTAGCGGTACGACCTCGTACGCCCAGGCCGGCCACGGCGGCTTTCGTTCGAGTGGAGAGCACAGCGGCTCCATCGAGTTGCGGTCGGCGGACCAGATCCGCTTCGAGGCAGGGCGCAGCGAGTCATTTGCCATGGTGGGACACGGGGGACGCGACGATCATGCCACTACCACGGTTTCTTCCGGTGGCGTCACTTATCGCTATTCCTCCAATCGGGGTTTCCGGCCCGCTTCGATGACCGGCGACATCACCGTGAACGCGGTCGGGGACATCTATTTTTCCGGCGGAGTGAGCAACGGCGACAACAGCCTCTCCGGCGACCGGGCTTTCACCCAGATCGGTCACGGCGGCTACCGGGCTCACGCCAATCCCGATCCCGACAGCCAGCACGGCGACGGCCACAGCGGAAACATCACCGTCGTCAGCGAAGCGGGCAGCCTCACGATGCGGGGAGGCGACCGAACCAATGCCCACGCGCTCATCGGGCACGGCGGGACCGAGGTTTTCGGCAACCACGGCGGCGATGGGACCGGCAACCGGGCGCAGAGCAATATCCACGTCGAAGCCCAGACCGGCATCGACATGATGGCCGCCGGGCGAGCCTCGAGCAATACCCAGGCCCGAAATTTCGCCCAAGTCGGACACGGGGGATGGCGATCGAGTTTCCGGGACATTCAGGACATCGATGCGAATCTCTACGGGCTCATGAAACCCTACGGGGGTAGCTTCGGAGCGGACAACGCCGGACTCAATCCGCTGACGCCGTTCACGACCGATCCGGAGGGCGGGCGCTTCGGGCTGCTGGCCCAATTGGGAACATTTCAAGGAGACATTACGGTCATCACCAATGGAGCCGGGGCCGACATTCGTTTCATCGGTCCCAGCGAAGATGAAGGCACTCTGGGCCGGCGGGCCGAGGACTCCTACGTGCAGCTCGGGCACGGTGGCTGGCGCACCTTCGGCGACATCGAAGGCGACATCGTCGTCGAAAGCGGCGGCGGCATTCAGTTCGTCGCCCTGCAGGGAACCACCGACCTCGCCAACAGCAACCACAATGCTGCCTACGCCATGCTGGGCCACGGCGGCTACGAGTCCGGCGGCAGCTATACCGGCGATATCTCGGTGACGGCCAGGGACACCATTCTTTTCAAGGGGGCCGATTCGCTCAACGGGGCCAACCGAGGCTTCGTCCAACTCGGCCACGGCGGCAACGATTCCAGCAAATCCTCCGGACAATATCGCGAGGCCACTCGCGATTCGGGTGTCGCGGCGACGATCCCCCCCACCAGTTTCCAGATCGGAAACAGCGGGGACATCACCGTGACCGTGACCGACGGTGACTTGGAGTTCCTGGCCGGCCGCGACCACCAGAACTACGCTCAGCTCGGCCACGGGGGCTACCTCACCCGGGACACCCACAGCGGCGACATCACCGTCGACGTCGGCGGAGGTATCCGCTTCGTCGCCTCCGTCGACAGCGACGGGTCGGGGAACGAAAATCCGGGTACGAACGATCGAGCCTATGTCCAACTGGGGCACGGCGGCACCGGTTCCAGTAGCACCAACAGCGCGTTCGGCAGCCACAACGGGGACATCACCGTGAGTGCCGGAAGGTTCGGCTCGGGGCACGAGGAGGAAGGAAGAGGGATCGTCTTCCGTTCGGGCGACGACGAGCGCAATTACTCCCAGCTCGGCCACGGCGGCTACGAGGTGTTCGGCTACGGCCTGGGGGCCGACGCGGTCGGATTCAGCGGCGACATCAATGTCTCGGCGGACGGGAGCATCCTCTTTGTAGCCGGCACCATTGGCGGGCGCGACATCTGGAACAACACGACCGGGATCATCTACACCCAGCTCGGGCACGGCGGCTACAACGCAGACGTCGCCCAGGACCGCGCCGCTCTCTACGGATTGACCGACGGCGACGGCAATCCCGTGGGCCACAGCGGAAACATCGCGGTCGTCTCCGGCGGCAGCATCGAGTTCCTCGGCGGAGACGCCACCCGTCTATACGAGCCGAGCCCGGGCGACAATTACGGGCGCATTCACTACGCCCAGCTCGGCCACGGGGGGTATAGCGCGGCCGGCAACCACTGGGGCGACATCGAGGTGCGCGCCGGGATCGAGAGAAATCTCACGGTCCTCGATCCCGATGCCCGAATCTATTTCGCCGCCGGCTCGGCGACTTCGAATCAATTCGACGACCATTCGAACTACGTCCAGCTCGGTCACGGCGGACGCGCCGCCCTCGGAGACCACGGCCTCCGCGACGGAGACAACAACGCCCTCGACACCATTTCGGTGATGTCGGGAGGAGACATCACTTTCACCGCCGAAGCGGGCGGCGTGAACAGCTACGCCATGCTCGGCAACGGCGGATACGGAACCCGCGGAGACCACGCCGCCAATATCCAAGTGTTCGCGGAGGGAAGCATTCTTTTCACGGGGGGAATGGTGCCGCCTAATCCGGAACTCGGGGGGGGCGTCGACAACCAGTATTCGTGGGCGGGTGCCAGCAACGGCACCGGAAGCACCAACACCAACACCCGGATCTACGGCTTGGAGTGGGCGGCCAATCTGCACGACGGTGGCCTTGTTAATTCCACTCCGGTGGACGGCACGCCGGGACGGGTCAACATCCGGATGTCTCGCGTGGTGCCCGGGTCCATTTCGATCACCATCCGCGATTCGGCGGAAATCATCGGCGTTTTGATCGACGACGGGGACAACGGATTGATCACGGACCGCGAGATCACGGCGGACTTCGGCAATGGCGTCGAGACGATTGCCGCCGGCACCCGGGTTGCAGACATCGGCTACACCGTTTCCGGCGTTACCACCGCCGGCTATCATCCCACAGGCCGCACCCACATCACGTTTCTCCGCGATATGAATCCCGGGGCCAACACCGGCACCGCCAATCTCGCCTTGGAGATCGAGCATGGCGCCGGCGACCGGGCCTTCGCGCAGTTGGGCAACGGCGGCTACGACGCGGACCAGCCCAACAGCAGCACCGGTATCGGCAACACGGGCGACATTCGGGTGACGGCGCGCACCGGGGACATCGGCTTCGAAGGAGGGGCGCAGAACGCCGCCTACGGTCAGTTGGGTCACGGCGGTCACAGCAATCGCGGGGCTCACGCCGGCGACATCGTGGTTCGCGCCGGGGCCGGCGTCCGGATGGAGTCGGGTTCGGGATTGCAGACCTACACCCAGATCGGGCACGGGGGCTACGATGCCGACGGCAGTCAGGCGGGAGCGATCACAGTCAGCGCCGGCAGCGGCCAGTTGTTCACCAGCCTGGGCACCGGGATATTCGACGACGGGGGCGATTTCGACCGCGACGGCAATCCCGACGCGATCACCTTTGCGACGTCCGACGCGGTCCTGGGAACGATCGACGTATTGGGTGGGCAGGGAACCCTCGAATCGGCCTATTCGCAGATCGGCCATGGCGGACGCAGCGCTTCGGGCGCCGGCGCCGATACCCACCAGGGCCACATCGGGGTTTCCGCTACCGGCGACATCGTTCTGCTCGGCGGCACCGCCTCGCGCAACTACGCCCAGATCGGGCACGGGGGATGGGATTCGGGCAGCAGCGTGGACATCACCGGGGACATCTCGGTGATCAGCACCGGAGGGGATCTGACTCTCAAGGCGGACGCGTTCAACTCGTACGCGCTCATCGGGCACGGCGACGACGACGACAGCAACGTCAACAACCTGGCCGGCAGCCGAGAGGGAGGCATCTTCGTTCTCGCCGATCGAATCACCCTGGACCGCAACGGGAATCGCGTCGCCTGGATCGGTCATCAGTTCAAGATGGCAGTCAACCAGAACAATCCCTTCAGCAACGTCAACAACGTCCTCGCCAATCCAGCCGACAACCTGGGCGGGGGGTATCAGGTCATCGGTCGCAAGGGCATGATTCTCGGCAACAACGGGTCCGTTATCGACAACAACAATTTCACCATCAACGATTCGATCCGAGACCGTCTGATCACCCCGAACATCGGGTCGGGGCCGGTAACGATCACGGGCGGCAACATCACCGTGAGTTCGCTCCTCGACGGGACTACTGTCTGGGAAGACGAGGCCAGTCGAGCGAACGGCTTGAACCTGATCGCCGGGGGCGACATCGACATCAATAGCACCATTCAGAATCCCGGCACCGGAGCCGTGAACCTCATTGCCGGCGCAAGCCTGGCCATGTCGAGCATCGTCGACCGTCCGTCCATCGGCGCCGCCGACTACCAGCAGATCGATCACCGCTTCTCCGCGCCGACGGGATACCTCGATATCTTCAGGGTCGTCTCGGACGGCGCCCAGTTCGGCAACGGCCACCTCGGACTCGACGGCCTTCCGGTGGCTATTGCGTCGGTGGACTTTTTCTCCTTCAACGGCGAAGTGTCCATCCATTCCTCGCCGGGGACCAGCACGCCGTTCGCGGTGGGCAGCCGCGACGGGCTGACCAGCGTGATCGGTTACGGGGTATACGTCAACGGCGGCAACAACACCGACGAATACGCCCAGATCGGATTTCGCAGCGTCAACGCCACCAACGACGACGGTGAAGTGGACGAATTTACCGGCAATGCCATCGGCGATATCATCGTTCATGCCAAGGAAGGCGGCATTCACGTCGAGGCCGGAAGTCAGACACGCGCCATCGCCATGATAGGCCACGGTGGGGACGACAGCACCGGCGGCTCCTCGGTGGTGACTGCGGATCCGTCCCACAGCGGGGCGATTTCCGTGAACGCCACCTTCGGCGCCACCGCCGGCGACATCAGCCTGATCGCCGGCGTCGATATTGCCGATCCTTTCGATCGGGACCAGCAGTGGGTCATGATCGGCCATGGGGGACGCGCCATTGCCGGCAACCACTCCGGGGACATCGAAGTCCTGGGCGGCAACATTGTGATCCAAGGCGGCGGCCAGAACACCGGCACCGACGATTCCTTCGCCCAGGTCGGTCACGGCGGCACTTCGTCTCCCGGCAATCTCGACGGGGACATCACCGTCAATGCCTCCGGCACCCTCTCGTTGACGGCGGGCGGGGGCGACAACGCCTTCGCCCACATCGGTCACGGCGGGTTCAACAGCGACGGGCTCAAGAGCGGCAACATTTCCGTTTCCTCGGGCGGAGCGACGACGCTCGCCGGCGGAACCACGGTCGACGACAGCGCCGATGCGCCGGCGGCGGTGACCGCTGCGGGAGTGAACCGCTTCGCCCAGATCGGGCACGGCGGTCTCAACAGCGACGGCAACACGGCGGGCAACATCTCGGTGATCTCCGGCGCCTCTCTCATGGCCCAGGCCGGAAACCGGAACTCCGACTACGTCCAGATCGGCCACGGTGGCCGAGCCGCGCGGGGCGGTCACGGGGTGGCCGGGAACGTTATCACCGTGGATACCGCCGGAGCCATCACGTTTGCGGGCGGTGCCTCGGGACAGCCCGACGGTGGATTCAGCGGTCGCTTCGCCTACGCCATGCTCGGACACGGCGGTCACGACGCGGACAATCCCAATCCAAGTCACTACTCGGACAACGCCGGCGGGCTTCCCGGGGAACCGACTCCCGCGGAGCGGGTCGGCAACACTGCGGACATCACGGTGAGTTCGCAGACCGGAGATATCACCTTCACGAGCGGATCTCAGGACGAGAGCTTCGCCCAGCTCGGTCACGGCGGAGTCTACACGGACGGCGATCACACGGGTGCGATCACCGTGACGGCGACCTCCGGGTCGGTCGTCTTCGACGCTTCGCTGCACCCGGGGATGGATCCGAGTTCGACCACGAGTTCGGACAACCCGAACGAGCGCTACGTCATGCTCGGCCACGGAGGTCACTTCGCTTCGGGAGATCAGACCGGCCACATCTCGGTGACGGCGGGAGGCACGGGAACCGTGACGTTCACCGGCGGATCCGATGCCAACAGCTTCGCCCAACTGGGGCACGGGGGGAGGAACGACTACCGCATGTCCTCCACTGGGAACAACTACAACGACAAGTTCTATCCCGGTACGCACTACGGAAACATTATCTTGAACACCGGAGGCGACATCGCCTTCTCCGGAGGCGCCGGCTCGGTGGCGTACGCCCAGCTGGGACACGGAGGCTTCCGCAGCGCGGCCAAGGCCGGCGAGGGTCATGAAGGCACCATCACAGCGCTGTCCGGAGGAAGGGTCGACTTCGCCGGTGGAACGGCGGGGAACACCTACGCGCAGCTTGGACACGGGGGCGGTGAGGCCCTCGGCAACCACGGCAACTTCGATGCGAACGGTGATTCGGCGATCGAGAACGCCATCACCGTGGTCGGTGCCGACGGCGTTCGCTTCGCGGCGAGTGCTTCGGGGAACTCGAACAACTCCTACGCGCAGTTGGGACACGGCGGCCGCAGCGCGAGCTTCAACAGTTCCATCGTTGTTTCGGCGGAGCCGGGCCCTGCTTCCGGATATCACCTCAACACTCCCATAGCCGATCCTCTCGGCAGCGCCGGAAGCATTACGGTCCGAGCGGGCCGCGATCTCGCGGGAACCCTTCTCAACAACAACGCCGAGATCGTGTTCACCGGTGGGGCCGACGACGACGGATACTCCCAACTGGGCCACGGAGGTCTTGCCACCTCGGGTGACCACAACGGCGACATCGACGTTCTCGCCACGGGATCGATTTCCTTCACCGCTTCCCACACCGAGGACGACGCCTACGTCCAGCTAGGTCATGGCGGGATCGGGGCAATCGGCAACCTGAGCGGATCGATCGACGTGGTCGCGGGAGACGGCGTCGACGCGGGTGGCCCCGGCGGGGGGCTCGTATTGCGAGCAGGCGACCAAGCCGACAACTACGCCCAAATCGGGCACGGCGGTACCGGGGCGACCGGCAGTCATGTCGGCGACATCTCGATCGGTGCGGAGGGCGACATCGACATCGCCGGCGCCGCGGGCACCCTCGCTTACGCCCAGATCGGCAACGGGGGCAACAATGCCGACGGCGCCGCCTCCGGCAAGATCACGGTGAAAACGGCGAACGGTTCCCTCGCGATGAGCGCCGGGTCCGGCTCGCAGGCTTCGGCCCAAATCGGCCACGGCGGGACCAACAACGCCACCGTGCCGAAGGCGAATCAGGAGGGTGCCATCGAGGTGGATGTCGCCGGGGATCTCGTGCTCCATTCCGGCGACGGGGCCAATTCCTACGTCCAGATCGGTCACGGCGGAGTCAACGCGAACATGCATTTGCTCGGCGACATCTGCGTGCACGCCGGTGGGCTGATCACGCTCGACGGGGCCATTGGCGGCGGCGCCCAGAGCTACGCGCAGATCGGTCACGGCGGGCACAATGCGGACGGCAACCATGCCGGCAACGTCACGGTGGTCTCGGGTACCGCCGGTTCGGGTGGCATCTCCCTGCTGGGAGGCTCGACCGCTGCCTACCAGTACGCCCAGATCGGTCATGGGGGCAATCTCGTGGGCGGCAATCTCTCCGGCAACGTCTACGCGATCGCCGACAACGGAGGCGACATCGTCCTGACGGGCGGGAACGATTTTTCGAGCAACTACGCCATGATCGGTCACGGCGACGGGGAAGGGAATACCTCGACAGGGACCCGCCAGGGCGGAATTCACATTTTCGCCGGTGGAGATCTCACGGGAACCAACGGGGCTGGGCTGGAGAACGTCAACGTCTGGCACCAGACGAGCGGAGGGCTGACCGACGCCAACTATCTGGGCGGCGACGGTTTCCAGATCTTTCCGAATTTGGACGGACTTCCGGCCAGCGCGATCGACGCGGATGAACTCGCCGTGATGGCGAGCAAGAACTTCGGGACGGGCGACGTCAATATCATCACCTCGTTGGATTTGGACATTGTCTTCGGCGATCCGGATTTTCCGGACACCTACGTCGATTCTCCCGACGATTTCTACTTCGTCACCGGCGGCAGCGTCACCTTCCTGAATTCCTACCAGAATGCCGGCAGCGGCAACGTCACCATCGTGGCCGGATGGAACGGGGAAGCCGTGTTCCCCCCGGCGTCGGTGGAGTACGAGGAGATCAGCCCCGGTATTTTCAACTACTGCAAGCCGACGATTCGCGACGGCGGCGCGGTGATCGACTTCACCAACGCCGACACGTTCGGCGGCGACCCCGGCGGCGACGGCATCCGGGGAACGATCACTCTCGGCAGCGCCGACCAGGACGCTCCCGTGATGGTCGGCTCGCGGCGCGGCACGAACGTCGCGGCCGGATACGGAATGACCCTGTACGGCGGCGACACCTCGGGTGCGTTCACCCAGTTCGGATTCCATTCGGACGGTTCCGGCGGCACCACCAACGGCGACATCAATCTCTACCTCAAGGGCGGCGGTCTGACCCTCGAAAGCGGAGCGGCCGGGGCTTTCACCCAGATCGGGCACGGCGGTGCGGGGTCCGTCGGCGGGGGCGCCATCAACGGGGCGGTCCGAATCTCGTTCTCCGACGGTGAACCGGGCGACATCCATTTGCTGGGCGGCTCGGGTTCCGGGGCCTACGCGCAGATCGGCCACGGGGGCGCCGGCCTTGCCGGTTCGGCATGGAGCGGCAACGTGTCGATTCTCGGTGTCGACGGGGTCTTTCTGAGCGGTGGCGGAGCCCTCGACACCTACGCCCAGATCGGCCACGGGGGGCGCGTCGCCAGTGGGGATTTGTCTGGAAGCATCCTGCTGGACGCGAGCGGCGATCTCACCCTTTCGGGCGGCGGCGGGACGCGGTCCTACGCGCTGATCGGAATGGGAGGCAACGAGCACGACGGTAACCGCGATGGCGGCGTTGCCCTGGACGTCGGCGGTTCCGTGGGCCTCGGGGGCGGACAAGGAGCGAACTCCTACGCGCAGATCGGGCACGGCTCGGGCAACGGCTCGGGCGGCTCGGCGGGCGACATCGCCGTCACGGCGGTCGGATCGGTGACAGGCGCGGCCGGAACCGGATCGGGCTCTCAGGTGCAGATCGGGCACGGCGGTGCGAACGCCGGAGGAACGTCCCCGACGGGCCACTCGGGCGAGATCGACGTGACCGCGCAGACCGGAGACGTCGTCTTCCTCGGCGGCACTTCGGCCGCGAACAACTACGCCCAGGTCGGTCACGGCGGTTATCTCACCGGTGGCGATCACAGTGGCGGGATCACCGTCCTGGCGAAGGAAGGCAGCATCCAGTTCAGCTGGGCGGCCAACAGCACCGCGCCGAGCAACCGTTCCTACGTTCAACTGGGGCACGGCGGTCTGGACGCGATCGGCAGCTTCACCGGCGACATTCAAGCGCTGGCGGGACAGGACATTCTCTTCCGGAGCACCAACAATACGACCACCACGCGGGCATCCAATTACGTGCAGCTGGGACATGGCGGAATCAACGCAGCGGGCGATCATTCCGGTAACATCACGGTGCTGGCGGATCAGGGAACCCTGTTGTTCCAAGCGGGCAGCCGCGGCGGGGGCGATCGCTACGCGCAGCTCGGCCACGGAGGCATCGACGCAGCCGGCAATCATACCGGGAACATCGCCGTGCTCTCCCACGGGAACGCCACTTTCAACACCCTGTCCGGCGCCACCAGCATCACCACCGCCCTCCGGAGCTACGTCCAGCTCGGGCACGGGGGTCACAATGCGGACTCGCTCGCCGGCCACAGCGGAAACATCGGGCTGGCTTCGCGCACCGGGAGCCTGACCTTCCATGCTTCCGGAAACGATTCCCAAGGGTCCTACGCCCAGCTCGGACACGGAGGTTACGACGCGGGTGGCGCCCACCGGGGCGACCTTGTGGTTCGCACCGGCAACAACCTCCTTTTCGACGGCGGAATCGGAAGCGTCGGCGGGGCGGGAGTGGGCAACTACGCCCAACTCGGCCACGGCGGGATGAGGGCGGACGGCAGCACTGACGCCGCGGCCGATCTCAGCGGCTCCATCGTCGTGAGCAGCCACTTCGCGGGACCTTTTGCCGACATCGGCGATTTCTACGACGCGGGCGGGAACTTCGGTGCGGACGGAACGGCGGACAGCATCGAGCTGGTGGCGGGAACGAGCTCCACCGGGATGCGTTTTCGTGGGGGGACCAACTCCGATGCGACCGGCAACTACGCCCAGCTCGGCCACGGCGGTCTCAACAACGCGGGGAACCACGGAGGTTTCGCGAGCCGGATCTCGGTCCGGAATGGAACTACGCTGAACTTCACCGGCGGCGCCGGGAGCGATGCCTACGCGCAGCTCGGACACGGTGGACGAAATGCCCTGGGCAACCACTCCGGCGGCCTCTTCGCCCTGGCCAACAACAACATTACCTTCACCCGCGGCGTGAACGGGGTTCGCTCCTACGCGCAACTCGGTCACGGCGGACACGGGGCCGCCGCTTCCGGCGGGCACAGCGGGACGATCGGGGTGGCGAGCACCGCGGGCCGCATCGCCTTCCTCGGCCAAGGCACCGCCGCCAACACCGCCGTCGAAAGCTACACCCAGCTCGGCCACGGCGGTTTCGCCGCCACCGGCAGCCACCACGGCGACATCGTTGCGCGGGCGGGCAACAACGTCCTCTTCGAGTCCGCGCGGGCGGCCGGCTCCGGTTCCTACGCGCAGATGGGCCACGGCGGGATGCTCGCCGAGGGGAACCACTCCGGAAACCTCACCCTCAGCAGCCGACTCGACGGCACCTTCGACGACATCGGCGACTTCGACGGGGACGGCATCTTCGACAGCCTCACCTTCGCTTCGGGAACGAGCAACGAGGGCATCCTCTTCGTCGGGGGCAACCTCGCCAGCGCCAGCGACGACTCCTATGCCCAGCTCGGCCACGGCGGCCGCCTCGCCCGCGGCAGCCACAGCGGCGACATCCATCTGGACTCGCTGGCGCAAATCCGCTTCGTCGCGGGCCAGACCGGCCTGCGCAACTACGCCCAGCTCGGTCACGGCGGCAGCGACGCGGCGGTGATCGGCGGCGGCTTCGGCACCGCGGGCAACAGCGGCGACATCACCGCGATCTCCCGCGCCGGGGTGGCGGAGTTCCGCTGGACCAGCACCAGCGCCGTCACCAGCGACGGCACCTACGTCCAGCTCGGCCACGGGGGACACGTCACCGATCCCGCGATCAGCGGCGTCGCCTCGGGCGGCGACCACAGCGGCGACATCTTCCTCTCCTCCAACGGGAACCTGATGTTCCGCAGCACCACCGGCGGCATCACCGCAGACGGGACGACTTCGAAAGGCAACTACGTGCAGCTTGGCCATGGCGGCCTGCGCTGGAATGGCGACCACGAAGGCGACATCACCGCCGTCTCCGAGACCGGCACCGTCGTCTTTACCGCCGGGAACAACCAGAACAGCCATCCCGACCTCGCCCTTCCCTCCGAGGGCGGTCCCGACCGCTACGCCCAACTCGGCCACGGCGGCGGCTTCGCGCAGGGCAGCCACAGCGGCGACATCCAGGTTCTCGCCGAGGGCAACCTGCAGTTCCTCGCCGGACGCAACCCCCGCAGCTACGCCCAGCTCGGCCACGGAGGACACGCCGCGAGCGGCGGGGCCGCCGGCGACATTCGCGTCGGCTCGCGCACCGGCAGCATCGACGTTCGCTACACCAATGACGGCACCTCCACCTCCGCCACCACCGACACCCCGGGCTTCGGCAGCTACGCCCAGATCGGTCACGGCGGCTTCGACTACGTCGGCAACAGCGTCGGCGACATCGTGGCGCGCGCCGGCGCCAACCTCCTCCTGCGCGCCCCGCGCGGCAACTTCCCCGCCGGCAATCTCGGCAGCTACGCTCAGATCGGACACGGCGGCTTCAGCTCCGAGGGTGACCAGAGCGGCAACGTCACCGTCAGCGCCGGCATCGGCGGACTCTTTTCCGACGTGACCGACCTCGACGGCGACGGCTCCCTCGACGCGGTCGATTTCGTCGCCGGCGGCGACGGCACCCTTCGCGTCTTCAGCGGGGCCGGCGGCACCGACCGCTATGCCCAGATCGGTCACGGAGGCAGCTCGTCCTCCGGCGACTTCGGCGCGGTGGACGCCAACGGCGACGCCCTCGATACCATCTCGGTGACCGCCCGCGGCGACCTCACCGTGCAGTCCCGCGGCGGTACCCGCGGCTACGCCCAGATAGGCAGCGGCGGCAGCAACGCCAGCGGAGCCAACCCGCGCGGCGCCGCGGCGAAGATCCACGTCGAAAGCGCGGAGGGCAGTGTCATCGCCCTCGGCAATACCGGCGCCACCGCCTACGCGCAGATTGGCAACGGGGGGCGCGACAACCTCGGTGACCACCGCGGCGACATCACCGTCGTCGCGGGGCAGCAGGTGGCCTTCACCGCCTCCCAGTCGAACACCAGCACCGGCAGCACCGGCTACGTCCAGCTCGGCCACGGCGGTCTCGGGGCGGCGGGCGACCACCGCGGCGACATCGTCGTCCGCGCCGGTCTCGGCGGCGTCGAAGGCGCCGTGACCTTTACTGCCGGCAAGGGCACCGACCGCTACGCCCAGCTCGGCCACGGCGGTCGCAGCGCCCAGGGCGGCCACGGCGGCGACATCACCGTCGAATCCTGGGGCGGCGTCAGCTTCCTCGGCGGCGACTTCCGCAACGCCACCAACGTCAACTCCGCCGAGCTCGCCGCCGCCGCCATCGCGGGTAGCGGTTCCGGCCAAATGCGCCTCAGCTCCAGCGCCTTCGGCGCCCAGGTTCAGCGCGGCAGCGTGATGATCACCTTCAGTGACCCCGCCGCGCCGGAGTATGCCGAGATCACCGACGACCTGGCGGGCAACCTCGTCGACATGAACGGCAACGTGGTCGGCACGATCAACTACGGCAACGCTGCCGCCACCTTCACCGTCCCCGTCGCCAACACCGGCAGCACGGCGGCCTCGACCTTCAACGACGCCAACTTCAGCCGCGCCTACGCCCAGCTCGGCCACGGCGGCTCCAACGCGAGCGGGGACGGCAACAGCGGCGACATCGGCGTGGACGCCGGGCTCGGCGGCGTCGAGGGCGACGTGCTCTTCCGGGGCGGGGTGGGCGCCGAAGGCTTCGTCCACCTCGGGCACGGCGGGCGGCAGACCGGCGGCGACCACAGCGGGTCCATCGCGGTGAACGCCCTCGGCGACATCAGCGTGCTCGGCGGCGGCAGCAACTCGACGCGCCAGTACGCCTACTCGCAAATCGGGCACGGGAGCTGGAACGCCACCGGCAACCACAGCGGTTCGATCGACGCCCATGCCGGCGGCCTTCTCGAGGTCGTCGCCGGGGGCGGCCAGGACGCCGTCGCCGTCATCGGCCACGGCGGGCGCAGCGCGGCGGGCAATCTTGACGGGAGCATCTCCGCGAGTGGAGCCGGCGGTGTTCGCGTGATCGGCGGCCAGACGGTGGACGACGGAACCGGCACCGAACTTGGCGGGGTCGAGAGCTACGCTCAAATCGGCCATCACGGGGTGCGCGCCACTACGGATTTCAGCACCTTCACCGGAGCGGTGACGGTGGACAGCGGTGCCGGAATCGAGCTTTCGGGCGGCTCTCGCCAGAATTCCTACGCCATGATCGGTCACGGAGGCCGCAACGCCCAGGGCGTCCGCGGCGGCGACGTCACAGTGAGCGCCGTCGACGCCATTCTGGCAAACGGCGGAACCGGCTTGCGCTCCTGGACCATGATCGGACACGCCAGCAACGTGAACAACGGCCATCTTGCCGGCGACATGAGCGGGGCGGTGTCGGTGATCTCGCAGAACGGCGCGATCGGCTTCATGGCCGGTTCCGGCAGCGACAGTTTCGCCCACATCGGTCACGGTGGTCGCCAAAGCGCTGGTTCGCACTCCGGAGACGTGAGCGTGGTCGCGCGCGGCGACATCACCTTCGCGGGTGGATCGACTTCGGGTGCCTACGCCGGGGCCGGACATCTCGGGATCTCCCTTTCCGGAGACATCGAGGGAGCGGTCACGGTGGTCTCCGAAGAAGGCGACGTCAGTCTGACTGGCGGCAGCGCGGCCGACACCTTCGCCCAAATCGGCCACGGGGGAACCAGTGCGAGTGGAACCGTGGGCAACGCCGATGTTTCGGTAAACGCGGCGGGTTCCGTCTCGCTCGCGGCAGGCAGCGCCACATTCGTGCACGCCATCATCGGCCACGGCGGCAACAATGCGCTGAATTTGCAGGTTTCCGACTCCGACATCGTCTTGAACTCCGCTCCGGGAAGCGGAAACGGGGACGTGGTGCTTCAGGGCGGTGGCAGCAACGGGGGCGCACTGATCGGTCACGGGGGAAACCGGAGCGATGGAAACGCCGGGGTGGGCGATAACAGCGCCAGCGGAAATGTGCTCGTGGCCAATGCGGCCAACGTCATCCTGCAGGCAGGGGGAGCGACCGACGCCTTCGCCCAGATCGGGCACGGGGGAGAGCGGGCCGTCGGCACTCACAGCGGAAACGTGACCATCAACGCCACTGGCGAGATCGCCGTCCTCGGCGGAAGCGGCGGCGCCAACGCTCTGGCCAGAATCGGTCATGGAGGCGCACTCAACGGGGGTGCCAACAACGGACCCAAAACCGGCAATATCGAGCTCAATGCCAACGGAGATATCGTCGTGGCGGGCGGATCGTCCGCATTGGCTTCGGCCCACGTGGGCCATGGAGGTCACGGAGCTTCAAGCGATTTCAGTGGCACGATCCTCGTCAACTCCGGCGGTTCGGTCGAAGTGGTCGGCGGCAGCGGATCCGACTCCTACGCCCAGATCGGCCACGGAGGCACCCTCTCCGGCGGGGAAGTCACCAACGCCGCAATCACGGTCAATGCCGCCAATGCGATCGACGTCCTCGCTTCGGCCACTCAAAGCGTCTACGCCCAGATCGGGCACGGGGGATTCAACTCGTACGATTTCACGGTGGCCAACAGCGACATCGCCGTCAACACGGCGGCCGGGAGCGGGACCGGGGATGTCGCCGTGCGAGGCGGGGCGGTCAACTCCAGCGCCATGATCGGGCACGGGGGAGCGCGCACCGA
>JBBDRG010000071.1:0-92832 GCA_040905585.1 Verrucomicrobiales bacterium | reverse complement strand
GAAAACGCGGTCGAGCAGCCCGCCATCGCCGCTCACCAACCAGTCCGCGAACTGGAGGCGTCCGCTTTCGCCGGCGGCGATTACCGGCTCGGGACCGTCGTAGAGGGCCCTGGGGAAGTTCCGGGCAATCTTCTCGCCAAGCTGGTCGACCTCGCCTCGGATGCGGAGGTGGCAGTCGTCGCTGTCCACCGCGTCGCGGGGCGCCATGGCGAGATCGCCGTCCTTGAGCTCGGCGATGAGGCGGCCGAGTTCCTTTTTCAACTCGCCTTGGTTCATCCGGAAGAGCGGGTCGACTCCCTCGGACCCGACGGCTCCCAGCGCCTCCGCCTCGCGCTCGATGTCGGTCACCGGGATGAACTGCACCGCGTCGACGATGGCGAAGCGGCCTTCCGTTCCCGCGGTTCCGACCACGACCCGGCATCGGCCGCCCTTCTCGAAGCGGAATCGACCGACGGGCTGGAAAAGTCCGCCGATCTCCGGCGTCTCCGTCTCGTCGAGCAGGACTTCGTGGTCGCCGTCGCGCGCCTCCACGACCACCGGCAGCCGGTCGGTGCGGTTGCCGGAGGCGCTGTAGGCCATGCGAACCTCGTAGAGACCGGACTCGGGCAGGCTGCCGCGGAAGATGGCCTTGTTCTCCCCTTTGAATTTCCGGTCGTCGTGAACGTAGCGCTCGCCGAAGCGGTTCGAGGACAAGGTCGACTCTTTCCACTGCCCGACCAGCTCGGCATCGGTCTCGTCGTAGATCACCCCGGCTAGGGGCAGGTCGCCGAGGGCCATCTTGCCGCCGGCCTTCTTCATGTAGCTCTTTTCCACGG
The DNA here is from genome assembly GCA_040905585.1 of Verrucomicrobiales bacterium. GTDB lineage: Bacteria > Verrucomicrobiota > Verrucomicrobiia > Verrucomicrobiales > DEV007 > Arctic95D-9. The sequence goes on along the minus strand of JBBDRG010000071.1, from coordinate 92,017 downwards.
TCAGCCGCATGGCGAGTTCGAGGCGCTCGACTTTCTCGTGCAGTTCCCGGTTCTCGTCGCCTTCGCCCGGCAACGCCATCTCCACCCAGCTGGCGACGTTGACGCAGCCGTTCCGGGTGCCGGTGACCACTTCGGTGGAGCGGAAAATGCCGGCCATGGCGTAGTAGTCCTCCTGAGAAACGGGGTCGAACTTGTGGTCGTGGCAGCGGGCGCATCCGAAGGTCAGACCGAGGAACGCCCTTCCCACGGTGTCGAGTTGCTCGTCGGCCGTATCCATCCAGAGCTTCTCCTTGTCCCGCTCGGTGAGCATTTTCGGCCCCAGCGTCAGAAAGGTCGAACCGATCAACTGTCCGCGCCGCTCGGTGGTGTCCTCGGCCGAGAGCAAGTCGCCGGCGAGTTGCTCCCTCACGAACTCGTAGTACGGCTTGTCGCGGTTGAAGGCGTCGATGACGTAGTTGCGGTAGCGCCAGGCCTGATAGTAGGTGAAATTCCGGTCGCCGCCGTTGGAGTCGGCGTAGCGGACCACGTCGAGCCAGTGCCGCCCCCACTTTTCTCCGAAACCGGGACGGGCCAGCAGGTCGTCGACGAGAAGGGCGACGGCTTCCGGACCGGGGTCGGCCTCGAATGCCTCCACCTCCTCGCGCGACGGCGGCAGCCCGACGAAGTCGTAAAAAAGGCGGCGCAGAAAGGCCGGAGCCGGCGCGTCCTCGGTCGGCGAAAGCCCGCCCGCTTTCAGATCCGCCGAGATGAATGCATCGATGTCCGAGCGCGCCCAGCCCGCGTCCCCGCGCTCCGGCGGCGAGACTGCCTGCAGCGGTCGGAAGGCCCAGTAGCCGCGGGCCTCGTCGTAATCGATCTCCTCTTTCCGCACGGCACCCGCCAAGGCGTCGTCCCGCGGGTCGGGAGCGCCCGCGGCCACCCACTCCTCGAGAACGGCGATCTCCTCGGCGCTGAGCCGCGACTTCGGCGGCATCTGCAAATTTTCATCCGTGTAGCGAACCGAATGGATCAACAAGCTCGCCTCCACGTCGCCGGGAACGAGCGAAGGGCCCGAGTCTCCCCCGCTCTCCCAGCCGGCCCGCCGGTCCAGCCAGAGGCCGCCCTTCTGCTTCCCCTCCTGCTCCGAGTGACACTCGTAGCATTGGGCCACGAGAATCGGGCGAACCTTGTTCTCGAAAAAGGCGATGCCTTCGGTGGCCGTGGCGGCGGGGGCGATCGCGAACGACAGCCACAGGGCGATCGCGCTATGGGAAAAGCAGTTCATTGCACCTGAACAAGTCACCCTAGCCTGAAATCGGACACTCCAAGCATCACGCAATGGAGCCAGAGGGGGCGCTGGAGCGGTTCGTTTTTTCTGTCCAATTCGGGGTTCCACGACCTTATTCACTGGGAAGACATGGCTGAAGAACCCGGACAGGACGATCGGACGGAGGCATTCCTTCGGCTGCTCAGCGACCACGAACGTTCGCTGGCGATCTACGTGACCGGCCTGATCGCCTGCCCCCAGGATGCCCAGGACGTACTCCAGGAAGGAAAAATCGTGATGTGGCGTCAATTCCACCAGTTCGAGCTCGGGACCAACTTCGCCGCGTGGGCGCGGAAAATTCTTTTCTACCAGATTCTGTCCTACCGCCGGCGCGCGAAACGGAATCGCTTCGAGACGCTGAGCGACAGAATGCTGGAACTCCTGAGCGACGAGTACGAGTCGGCGGTTCGGGAACAGCGATGGGTGAAGCGGGAGCGAGCGCTCAAAACCTGCGTCACCAAGCTGTCCGAGGAACATCGCGAGATTCTGGAACTCCGCTACCGCGACGAGGCTTCCATCGAACGAATCTCGCGCCGCACCGAGCGCACCGAAGGCGCGATCTACCGGTTGCTCAGCCGTCTCCGCAAGAATCTCTACCTCTGCGTGGAAAAGGAAGTCCAACAGGCATGACCGATCCGAACCGCGACCACCTGCTCGAGCTCGCCGACGCCTACGTCGAGAACGTCCTCGACGCCGACCAGGTCCACGAACTCGAATCCTGGTTGGAGCGGGACGGCGAAGCGCGGGCGGTATTCGTCGACTACCTGCACGCCCACGCGGCTCTGCACTGGGAGCAGATCGGAGAAATCGCCCCGGGACGCGCCGCCGAGTTTTCGGCGACCGACCGCCATCGCGACCGGGTGCGCGCCGCCCGGCCGCTCTGGATCGCCGCCGCCGCGGTGGCCGTGATCTCGCTCGTCGCCTTGTCGTGGGTCCGCCGCTCGACCCCGCCCGCCGCGTTCGCCACCATGGAGCACACGGAGGCGGCCAGGTGGGAAAGCGGCGACCTTCCCACCGCCGACGGCGCCCGGCTCGGAGCGGGCAGGCTCAGGCTCGCCGAAGGGTTGGCGACGATCTCCTTCGACTCGGGCGCCGAAGTCGTCCTGGAAGCGCCCGCCGAGCTCGAACTCGTCGACGGGACGACCTGCGTTCTCTCGAGCGGCACGGCGGTCGCCGAGGTGGCCGAATCCGCCCACGGATTCACCATCGACACGCCGACCGCGCACGTGATCGACCACGGCACCCGCTTCGCGGTCAACGTGAACTCGACCACCGGCGCGACGCAGACCCAGGTGTTCGACGGCGCCGTGGACGTCGAGCTGCCCACCCGAGACCGAAGCGTCCGCCTCCATTCCGGCGAACACAACTTCGTCGCGGGAGATCATCTCGGCGAAGTCAGCGTCGGGCCGATCGAAGCCACCTGGACGCTGCCTTCCGGCGGGAAGTTCCTCGAGGAGGACTGGCAGATTCTCACCACGGTCGCCCCCGGCGCGGACGACGGCTACGTGTCCGCGACCTTCATCGAGGACCACACCTCGGAGGATCTCCTGCTTCTGAAAAACAGCGTCGACCCCGAGGGACCCCATCGAAAAGCATTCGTCCGCTTCGATCTCGGCCACGTCGATACTTCCGCGATCGAAGACGCCGAATTGATCCTCCATTTCACCCCGACGGGCTGGGGCTTGGCCTCGCTGCTCGACGATTCGGAATTCGAAGTCTACGGGCTGCTCGATTCCTCCCTCGACTCCTGGGAGGCGGAGCAATTGACCTGGGAGAACGCCCCCGGAAACGATTCAGGGAGCGGCAACGCCCTTCAACCCGAAAAGGTCGTGTCGCTCGGTTCGTTCATCGTCCCCCGGGGCGTCCAATCGGGGCCTTTCGGCATCTCGGGAACCGCCCTGACCGAGTTTCTCAAAGCGGACCGGGATCGCCTGTCCACGCTGATCGTCGTGCGCAACACCGTCGAACACCGCGGCGGCGGCCTGGTGCACGGCATCTCCAGCTCGCGCCATTCCACCCTGCCCCCGCCGAAGTTGGCGGTGAAGGTGGGACGGTGAGCCACGCGAGCGAACACTTCCGCCGAGGACCGTCGACGCGGCGAATCACTCGAGGTGCCAGTCCGGACCGTCGGCCATGACGCTGGCGTTGATCTCGAGCAACCGCTTTTTCATCCTCTCGGCAAGCTCCGGCTTCTCCGCCGCGAGGTCCTTCGTCTGACCAGGATCCTCTTCCAGGTTGTAGAGCTGGAAATTCTTGTAGCCACCCTCCTTGATCGTCGGAATCCACTCTTCCTGGAACAGGTTGTCGGTCGTCAGTTCGTAGTCGCGCTCGGCCACCATGTTGTATTCGCCGTCGCGCATCGCCACCACGGGCACGGAGCGCTGAAGATGCCAGAAGAGCGGCTGGTGGCGGGAAAACCCTTCCTCCCCCTTCAGGACGGCCGCCAAGTCGCTCCCGTCGAGATGAACCCCCTCCGGCTTGTCCAGCCCCAGGAGTCCGCAAACGGTCGGGAGAATGTCGACGAGGCCCGCCGGTTCCCCGGACAGCTCGCCGGCCGGTATGGTTCCGGGCCAGGAAAAAATGCCGGGCACGCGAATGCCGCCTTCCCAGTTGACTCCCTTCTTCCCTCTCAGTTCGCCGGTGCGGTCGTCGCGGTAGCTGCCGTTGTCGGAGGCGTAGATGACGATGGTCTCCTCGGCCGGCGCGACCTCGCGCAGCTTGGCGAGCAGCCGGGCGATGGCGCGGTCGGTGTTGTCGATGGTGGCGGAGTAGATGGCCGCCTTGTCGTCCCGGTCCCCGTATTCGTCGACAATTTCGTCCGGGGCGGCGATGGGCGCGTGGGGTTCGTGGAACCAGACATTGAGAAAGAACGGCGCTTCGGAATCGCGATGCTCGTCGAGCCAGGACATCGCCTCGTCGGCCACGAGTTGGCAGGCATAACCTCTCAGCTCTCCCACCGGCTCGCCGTTGCGGATGAAATTGTCCGGGTTGCGGTGACTCGGCGAGGCGTTGTTCCAAGTGGCGAACCAATAGTCGAAGCCGTGCTGGTCCGGTGTTGGCTTGTCGCGCTGCGTCGTCGGCAGGCCGAGATGCCATTTGCCGACGTGCGCCGTTTCGTAGCCCTCCTTCTTGAGAATCTCCGCCAAGGTCGTCTCGCGCTTGAGAAGGTGGGAGTTCTGACTCGCGTCGTTGATCCAGCTGTAGACCCCGGCCCGGATATGGTGCCGTCCGGTCAGGAGCGTGGCGCGCGACGGAGAACAGACGGCGCACCCCGAATAGAAATCGCTGAAGCGCGTCCCGCCGGCGGCGAGTGCGTCAAGAGCCGGCGTTTGGGCCGGACCGTCGTACGATCCGATGTCCCGGTAGCCGAGGTCGTCGGCGAGGAGCACGACGACGTTGGGACGGTCGGCAGCGTCGGCGAGAGTGAATCCGGCGAGGAACACTGAACAAGCGAAGAGTCGCATCATCATGCCGGGACCATGAACGATTCGCCCCGAATTGTCACGCCTCGAGTACGCGTCGGTCGCTTACTCGGTATCGGGAATGGCCGGGAATGAGACCCTGTCGACCCCATGCGATTTTACGCCTCCGCGAGCGTCGACCTCCCGTAACATTCTCACCCACCGTGTATCGTATCCGCCTATCGTCATGAGTCATCAAACCGTTCAATCGCTCGCCCCCGATCTCTCGACGGAATTTCCGCGCAGTCCGCGGGAAAAGCTCGGCCCCTTCGTGGTCGGCGCCCGGACGCTCGACAAATGCCGAGCCTGCCTCGCGAACACCCTCGGCGACTACCACTTCGATTGTCCACTCGACCAGTTGTTCTTCGATTTCACCGGCATTTCCTCCGACGACTTCAAGGACCAGGCCGCGACCGGCGCCTCCGACGAGGAAATGGCCGCCTGGGTCGAGAAGCACTCGAAAAAGACCGACAAGCTCGAGATCATCAAATGGAACAACGATCTGCGCTACAAGCGAATCAACGAAATGCCGGACGAGCTGCAGGAGTTCCTCGAAGGCTACATCGACGAGTTCATTCCCGAGGAGAAGATCGTCTACCACTGGTTCGACGTCTACGACATCGAGGAAAAGAGGATCTGAGAAAGCCGTCTTTCCCGCTTCTGGGCGGCCAACGGAGTGGTCCGAATGCGCAATCGCCCGTTGACATTGGTCGATTCGAAGCGTAAGTCGCGTTCCAAACGAATTTCAGCTAGCCATGGCAGTTCCCAAACGCAAAATCTCGAAAATGAAGAAGCGGCTCCGTCGCGCCGGCAGCCGCTGGCGCGCGCCCAAGCTCAACGTGTGCGCGGAGTGCGGCAGCGCGGCGCAATCCCACGTCGCCTGCCCCAGTTGCGGCTACTACAAGGGACGCCAGGTCATCACGGTCGACGAACTCTGATTCCCGTTTCCCAACCATCGATTTCTTTGTTCGAAGTCACCTCTCCCGGGGTGACTTTGTTCGTTTTCAGAGTTGCATGTTTTCCCGCCCTGCTCCTAGATTGCGGCTCGTAGGTCACGATGAAGATTGCCCTGGATGTCATGGGAGGAGACAACGCTCCCGCAGCCACCATGGAGGGTGCCGTCGAAGCGCTCGAGACCCACGGCAACGACATCGACCGCCTGTTCCTCGTCGGAGACGAGTCGGTGATCGAGAAGGAGTTGGAGCGCATTCACTACGCTCACAACAAGATTGAAATCGTTCACGCGTCCGAAGTCGTGGACATGACCGAGTCGGCCGTGCAATCCGTGCGGCGGAAGAAGAATTCCTCGATCAGCGTGGCCGTCGACCTGGTCAAGCGCGGGGACTGCGCCGCGGTCGTCAGCGCCGGAAACACCGGTGCCGCCGTCGCCGCTTCGACGATCAAACTGCGGAACATCCCGGGCGTCGGACGCGCCGGGATCGCCTCTCCCCTGCCGAACGAGCACGGACCCTGCAACATCATCGACGCCGGGGCCAACGTGGATGCGAAACCCTCGCATCTTCTGGGCTACGCCGTCATGGGCAGCGTCTACGCCCGGCACGTCCTGGGAAAGCACGATCCCGTGGTCGGTCTCATGTCGGTGGGCGGGGAAGAGGGAAAGGGTACCGACTTCACCCGGGAAGTGTTCGATTTGATCAAGAACACCGACTTGAATTTCCGCGGCAACGTCGAGGGCCACGACCTCTTCGAATCCCGGCTCGACGTTGTCGTGTGCGACGGGTTCGTCGGCAACGTCATTCTGAAGTCCTGCGAAGCGACGGCCCGGGCGATGTTCAAGTGGCTGAAGCAGGACATCAAGGCCACGCCGATCCGGCAAATGGGCGCTCTGATCGCCAAGGACGCTTTCAAAGCGACCAAGGAGCGCGGCAACTACGAGACCTACGGCGGCAGCCCGCTCCTCGGCGTAAATGGAATTTGTATCATCGGTCACGGTTCCAGTTCGCCAAAAGCGGTCAAAAATGCGATACGTGTTGCCTCCGAAGCCGTTAAACACCACGTCAATCCCCACATCGAAGAGGAAATGGCTCGCTACGCCAGTCTTCTCGGCTGATCCGCGCCGCGCGATTCCATTTTTCTGCCCGCAATGACCGAGCCCGCTTCCTCTTCCCCCTCTCCTGGCATGTCCGTGCGTATCGCGGGAACGGGCAGCTACCTGCCGGAACGGGTCATGACCAACCACGACCTGGAGCGAATGGTGGAAACCTCGGACGAGTGGATCACGGCGCGAACGGGGATCAGGGAAAGACGCATCGCCGCGGAAGGCGAATGCACGAGCCATCTCGCGAGCAAAGCCGGACGACGGGCCCTCGAGCAGGCGGAGATCGACCCCGCGGACGTCGACCTCATCATCGTCGCGACCATCACCCCCGACACCCTCACTCCCGCCACCGCCTGCTACGTGCAGCAACAGTTGGGATGCCTCAAAGCGGTCGCCTTCGACGTTTCGGCCGCCTGCTCCGGATTTCTCTACGCGCTGGAAATCGCCCGCCACACCGTGGGCGCGGGCGCCTTCAGGAACGCTCTGATCATCGGCGCGGAGAAACTCAGCGCCTTCATCGACTGGGAGGACCGCAACACCTGCGTCCTCTTCGGAGACGGTGCCGGAGCCGCCGTCGTGGTTCCCTCCACCAACGGAGGCGGAAGAATCCTGTCCTGCAATCTCGGCACCGACGGCGCTCAAGCCGAGTTGCTGAACATTCCGGGGGGCGGCTCGGCCTGTCCGATCACCTCCGAAAACGCCGGAGAAAAGCGGGCCTTTCTCGCGATGCAGGGACGCGAGGTTTTCAAGCACGCCGTCAACGCCATGAAGAAGGCCAGCATCGACGGTATTTTCGCCGCCGGCCTCGTCTCGAAGGACATCAAGCTTCTCATCCCCCACCAGGCGAACCTCCGCATCATCGACGCCATCAGGGAACGTCTCGACTTCGCCAAGGAGGACGTTTTCATCAATGTGGATAAATACGGCAACACCTCGGCGGCCGCCGTGGCCATCGCCCTCGACGAGGCCCACCGCCAAGGACGCATCGAGCGGGGCGACAAGGTGCTTCTCGTCGCGTTCGGAGCCGGCTTGACGTGGGCCTCCGCCGTGATCGAATGGTAGTATTCCCGAGCAATCCAGCGTTTACGGTGTCCATTCTAACCGTGACGTGATGAATTCGTTGGTGGAAACCACTTTCTCCCTGGCTTATCCCTGGGCCCTCTCGCTCCTGTTGCTGATACCGGTTCTGGCTCTGCTGCGGAGCCGTTCGGGCAACCAGAGCGCCGTCGTGTTTTCATCGCTCCATATTCTGCGGCGGCTGGGACCGATCGCCCGCGGACGAGCCGGCGGATTCAGGCTCTTCACTTCCCTGCTCGCGCTTTCCTGCCTGATTCTGGCCCTGACACGTCCCCAATGGCTCAACAAGACCGAACACGTCTCCGAAAGCGGCGTCGAATTGATCCTGGCCATCGACGTCTCCCGCTCGATGCAGGTGGAGGACTTTCGCATCGAAGGGAGCCGGGCCAATCGACTCCAGGCGGCGCGGAAGGTGACGCGCGACTTCATCGACGGCCGCAAGACCGACCGCATCGGAATTGTCGCTTTCGCGGGCCGCCCCTACCTGGCGAGCCCCCTGACACACTCCAAATCCTGGCTCAAAGGTACCTACGGGCTGGGCAGGGTCGAGATCGGGCTGGTCGAGGACGGCACCGCGATCGGTTCGGCAATCGCCGCCGCGTCGAAACGTCTCGACAAGAGGCCCTCGAAAAGCAAGGTCATCGTTCTGTTGACGGACGGGGTCAACAACGCCGGGAAACTTTCCCCGGTCGAAGCCGCCAAGCTCGCCAAGACTCTCGGCATCCGCGTCCACACCATCGCGGTGGGCACCTACGGCGACTACGTCGTGCAGACGCCGGTCGGTCCGCAGCGGCTGCGGCAGGAGTTCGACGAAACCACGCTGAAGGAGATCGCCCGCATCGCCGACGGCGAGTATTTCCGCGCTCAGGACACCACGGGGCTGGAACGCATTTTCGAGCTGATCGACGAGATGGAGAAAACGGAAGTCACCCGCCGCGTCAGCGTCGAGGCGGAAGAGCTGTTCCCCTGGTTCGCGGGGGCCGCGCTCGTTTTCGGTTTGCTAACCGTCGTCGGAGACGAAACCTTCTGGAAACGTTTTCCCTGATGGACATCACTTTCGCCAATCCAGCCTGGGCCTGGGGACTGCTCCTGCTGCTTCCGCCGATTGCGGCGCGGGTGCGCTCCCATCTACAGTCCGCCCGCACGCTTGCCGGGCTGGTTTCTCCAAGGCTGCAGGGCCGCCTCATCCGCGGCAGCAGCCATTCGCAGCGCTGGGCCGTTTTCGTGCTTCAATGCCTCGCCCTCGCCGGAATCGTGGCCGCCCTCGCGCGGCCGCAGTTCGGTTTCGAGGAAATCGAGACCGAAAGCGAGGGGCGCAATCTCATACTGGCTATCGACACCTCGCGCAGCATGCTGGCGACCGATCTGCCGCCCGACCGGCTGACGCGAGCGAAACTGGCCGCCAAGGACATTGTTCTTTCGCTGCCCGAAGATCGCGTCGGGCTCATCGCTTTCGCCGGCCGCCCTTTTCTCCAGGCACCGCTGACGGTCGATCACGACGCGGTTCTGGAATCGCTCGACCAACTCGACACGGAGATCATACCGCGCGGCGGGACGAACCTGACCGCAGCGGCGGAGTTGGCGCTCGAAACCTTCGCGGAAGCCGAACTCGATCAAAGCGCGCTGGTGATTTTTTCCGACGGGGAAGCGCTGGAGGGAGCAGAACGAATCGACGCGGTCCGCGAGAAGGCGGCCGAGGCCGGCATGACCGTCATCGCCGTCGGAGTGGGCACCGCCGACGGCTCGATCATTGCGGAACTCGACGAGCGCGGCCAACCTCTGCGCGGAGTCTTCGTCAGGGACGAAGCGGGCCAGGTGGTCCGCACCCGTCTCGACCCCGCCACCTTGCAGGCACTCGCTTCGCAAGGCGGAACCTACGTCCACCTCGGCGGGCAGGCCTCTCTCACCCGGGTGGTCGAGCAAATCCGCCGCAGCCTCTCGGCCTCCCGCGAGAAGGGCGAGACCCGAGTGCGGCCCCTGGAGCGATTCATGTGGCCGCTCGGCTTTTCCGCATTCTGCTTCGTACTGGCTCACCTGATTCCGATGCTGTGGCTCAAACCGCGCAGGCGGCAGTCGGCCGCCCTTCTCGGGGCAGCAGGCCGAACGACCGTCGCCGTCGGAATCGCTCTCGTTCTGAGTCCGCCGGCGCGGGCGGAGGACGGGCTCTGGGCCGGTCACGACGCGTTCGAAGAGGGAAACTACGACGCCGCCATTCGCGCCTACGAAGGCGCTCTCTCGGAACGGCCCTCGAAGAAAGACCGGACCCGCCTCGCCATGGCCATCGGGGCGGCCGCGTTCCGCAAGGGCGACTACGAACATGCCGCGGAATCCTACGGCCGGGCGCTCGTCAGGAAAGACGCCGAGTTGCAGGAACAGGCTCACTACAATCTTGGAAACACGCTCTTTCGGCAAGGCGAAGCTGGATTGCGGGCTCTGCAGAAACCCGCCAATCCCGACGCCATCCAAGCCCTTTCCGGAGGGTCCCGCGAGGTGATCGAATCGACCATCGTGCGGTGGAAAGGTGCGATCGAGCACTACGAATCGGCTCTGGCGCTGAACGACCGGAACCAGAAAGCTTCGCACAATATCGAAGTCGTCCGGAAACGCCTCGAAGAGCTGCAGGAAGAGAAGGAGAAGGAAGAAGAACAAGAAGAAGAGGAGGAGGAAAAAGATCAGGAGAAAGATAAAGAAAAAGACGAGGAAGAAGAGGACGAAAGCGAGTCCGACTCGGAGGAAGACGAAAACGGCCAGGATCCTTCCGGTCAGGAACCGTCGGATCAAGAGCAGGAGGAACAGGGAGAGCAACCCGGCCAGGACGAGAAAGACCCCGAGAAGAACGAAGACCCGGAGCAAAGCGGCGATTCCGAAAACGAATCGGACCGCCAGCCCGACGGGGACGACTCCGACCAGCCCGAGCCGCAGAAACCTGAGGGACAGCCCGACGAACCGGAGGACGGCGAACTCGAAGCCGACCCGAACCAGGAGCAGCCCGACGCCCCGCCACCCTCGGCCTCGGAAGACGACAGGGCAGCCAATCCGGAAACCGGCTATTCTCCGGGGGAAGCCCGGCAATTGCTGGATGCTCTCGCCGACGAGACGGACGTGCGCCCCGTTCTCGCCCCCGCCCGGAGCGAGAATTACAAAAATTGGTGATGCCGAGATTTTTCCCCAGTCTCCTCGCTTTCTGCCTCGCCTTCGCCAACGGGCCGCTCGACGCGCAGCAGTCCGGCGACAGCAAGGTCAGCGCGAACGTGCTCACCGATCGCGTGGCCGTCGGCGAATTCGGCACGCTCATCATCAAGGTCACCGGCGGCGAAACCGCCGCTCCCGAAGGGGTCGCGACGGAAGGCCTCGAGATCGTCAAATCCGGATCGCAGTCGAGCATCACCATCGCGGACGGAAAACAGTCGCTCGTAACCAGCCACTTCTATCGCTTCCGCGGCAACGAACCCGGTGCCTACGAGATCCCCCCGGTGGAGCTGTCGGTCCGGGGAGAGTCGGTGACCACGAAAAGCATCCCGGTGGAAATTTTCGAGCGGTCGCCGGAAGACGAGGCGCGAAGTCCGACCAGGGAATTTTTCGCCAAGCTCGAAGTGAGCCGCGACGAGTTCTACGTCAACGAGATCGTGCCGTTCAACATCACCGCCTACGTCAGAGGGAGGAACGCGATCAGCCAAGTACTGAGTCCGACACTGGATCACGAAAGCTTCGTAAGCAAGGGGTTCCGCGACGTCCGGACGGACGGCGGGGACATGGGAAACACCTATTACTCGTCCGCCGTGATCGACTCCCATCTATTCGCCCTCAAACCGGGACGGCACCGCCTCGGCCCCGGAGAACTCGGCGTGCGAATTCTCGACTCGAGAGGCGGATTCGGCCTTTCCATATTTCCCCGCACCGTCACGCGCGAACTATCGACGGACGTGGTCGACGTCACGGTAAAGCCGCTGCCCAACGGAGCACCGGCCAGTTTCACCGGCGGCGTCGGCTACTTCGAATTGTCGGCGAAGGCCTCCGCCACGGAGGTCAACCTCGGCGATCCCGTTTCGATGGAAATCGAAGTCAAAGGCGTCGGCAATTTGCGAACGCTGGGTCCCCCCGCCTTCTCCGTCCCGCAGAAAGGCATCTGGAAAACATACGAGGCCAGCAAGACACTGGAGGACGAGGACGAATCCGACGGATTCAAGCCGGGGCGGGCCGTATTCTCGCAAGTGATCATCCCCGAGGCGAAAGTCGGCGAGATCCCCGCCTACGAACTGGCGTTCTTCGACCCCGACACCGAACAATACGTCACCCGGCACACGGAACCGATTCCGATTTCGATTTCGGTGAACGCGGACCGCAACCGTTCGGCGCCGGCGGCAATTTCGTTTCCGCCGAACGCGGAGGCCGGCGAATCGTTCGAACGCGCCGAGACGCCCACCGCATCCTACAGCGACATGCTGCACATCCGCACCGGTCGGCCTCGCTGGGTCGCGGAGGCGGAGCTTTCCAGCACCGGCCTTCCCTTTCTGGTCGCGCAGATTCTTTTTTCGCTGGGACTGTTCACCATTCTCGGCATTGGTGCCGCCCGGGGCATCGCCCGAGTCCGGTCGGCCCGGTCGGACGCCGCTCCAATCCTGACATTCGCCCAATCTTTGAAGCGGCTTCCGAAAGCCGGGACAACGAGACGGGAATTCTACCGCGCGGCGTCGACCTCTCTGATGCTCTGGAAAAGCGAACACCCGGAGGCTCCGGGAGAAGTTCACGACGTGGTCGCCCGGGTGTCGGAGCGCTGCGAAGCTTACCTCTACGGGGGCTCCGAAGATGGCACCGAACCGGTTTCCAAGCCGGAGGTGGAGGAGTTCCGCTCCATTCTCCACCGGCTTCCTCGAAGGTGATCCGAAACATGATTCGATTCTTTTCCAGATTCCTGTTTCTCGCTTTCGCGCTTTCCGCCGCGTCGTCGCTGCAAGCCCAGGACGACGAGTCCGTCTTCGCCTCGGCGAACCGAGACTTCGAGGCGGGAGACTTCGAGGCGGCCGCGCTGAAGTATCTGAGCCTGGTCGAGAAAGGACGCGTTTCCCCCGAACTCTACTACAATCTCGGGACGGCCCGCTACCGCGAGGGCAAGCCCGGCGAAGCGATGCTCTGGCTGCGCCGGGCCAGCGTGGTCGATCCCGGCATGCCGGAAGCGTCACAGAACATGGAGTTTCTCCGGGAACGTCTCGCCTTTCTCGAATTCGCGGACTCAAGGCTCGACGCGGCGCTGCGGGCCCTCCCGCCGACCTTCGGCAAGTGGCTGTGGACCGTCGCGCTCTGGGTCGCCCTGATCGCTCTCGCCGCGGCCTTTTGCCTCCGCCGCCTTCACCCCAACCGCTCGGGACTCGTCACTTTCGCCGTCGTCGCGGGCATGATCGCCGTCGTCGGCACCCGGATATCCAGCTACCGCCGCGATCACCTGGCGCTCGAAAACTTCGCCACCGTGACGGAAAGCGACACCTCCGCCCTGACCGCTCCTGCCCCCGCGGCAAAATCCGTGATCGACCTGCCCCCCGGCTCGGAGGTTCGCATCCTCCAGGAAACCGGCAACTGGCGCTACGCGGACATCCCCGGCGACGTGCGGGGATGGGTGCGCGCGGAAAAACTCGAACCCGTCTGGCCCGTTTCCCGAAGCTCCCGTTGATCGGCCGTTCGCGATCGGCAACCGGTGCCTTCCGAGTTTCCGAGTGCCCGGCTGCCTCCAGTCGAGCGGCGAGGCGGATGGACTGAAAAGGAATTGAGATAAGGAGAAAGAGTAGGATTAAGAGTACGAGAATATCGACCACCCCACTTCCGACCTCCACCCTCCGTATATGTCCGCCCGCCGCTGCACCCTCGACGCTCTCTGCCAATGGGAGGAAACCTCGCGCTTCGCCGCCGACATTCTCGGTGACCTGGCAACGAAGCACGACCTCTCCGGCGCCGATCGCGCGCTCGCTCAGGAGCTTCTTTTCGGCGTGATCCGCAACCTATTTTTCCTCGACGGACTCGTCGATCTCCTCCGCAAGGGCACGATCAAATCCAAGACGCGAAACCTGCTGCGCATGGGTTTATTCCAACTCTTCAAGACCGATATCGCCGAACACGCGGCGGTGAACGAAACCGTCGCTCTCGCGCGAAAGCACGAAAAGGGGCTCGTCAACGCCGTCCTCCGGAGCGCCCAGCGCCGCCGCGGCGAGTTGGATAAGGAAGCGGAATCCTGGCCGCTCGAGGATCGTGTTTCCCATCCCGCCTTTCTGATCGAGCGCTGGAGCGCCGAACATGGACCGGACGCGGCGGTAGCGCTTTGCGAATGGAACAACCGTCCGCCCGAAGTATTCGCCCGGATCAATCCGCTCGCGCCCGATCGCGAGGCGCTCGACAGGGTCAGGTCGGAGACCCAACCCTGTCTAGTCGGCCCCGAATACCCGGATTTCTTCCGCGTGGAGGGCCCGCTGAACTACGACTGGCTCCGCGAGGGCCTCATCTACATCCAGGACCCGGCCACCTCCCTCGCCTGCCGTTTGCTCGATCCGAAGCCCGGCGAGACCGTCCTCGACGCGTGCGCGGCACCGGGCGGAAAGTCGGCCCTGCTCGCGGCGATGATGAACAACGAAGGCACGATCGTCGCGACCGACAGTTCGGCTCCGCGGATCGAGACGCTCGAAGAGAATCTCTCGCGACTCGGCGCGGCCAATGTTCGCACGAGCCGGGTCGACTGGAGTTCCCCGGACGCCGAGACGCTCGAATCCCTGCCGCTTTTCGACGCGATCCTCCTGGACGTTCCCTGCTCGAACACGGGCGTGATGCGCCGACGGGTCGACGTGAGATGGCGGCTGCAGCCCTCGGATTTCGCGCGGCACGCCGAGGCGCAGAAGCAGTTGCTCGCCATGGTCCGGAAGAAGCTGGCGCCGGGGGGCCGCCTCGTCTACAGCACGTGCTCGATAGAGAAAGAGGAGAACGAGGCCGTGGTGGAAGAACAAGCCGACCTGGCGGTGGAGGAAACGGTCCGTTCGCTGCCCTGGCGAGACGGATTCGACGGGGCGTTCGCCGCGCTGCTGCGAGCCTGAATTTCGGTCTCGTGCTACTTGCACGAACCATGGTTTTCGAATACGGATTGCTGACATGTTTCGCTCGTTCGCCAGTTCGTTGATCAGTTTTGTCGCGATTCTGCTCTTCGCCTTCGTCTTTCTCTTCCTCTGGAGCGGCAGCGAGGGAATACAATTCAAGCGCGTCGCGATGGAAGGCGACCGTTCCACGGCGCAGATCCTCGAGGAATATCGCCGCAAGAACATGGCCCGGTACGAGCCCTCGGAGGACACCGGGCCCGCCGTGGAGGCACCTAAAGAGAACCGGGGAGACGGACCGCCGGTGGTGATCTGGGTGAGCGTCCCCGGCTTCAGGGGCGACTACATCGAAAAGGCCGAGACTCCGTTTTTCGACAAGCTCGCGGAGGCCGGCGGCTCGACGAACAAGATGCGCCCCTCCTTTCCCTGCCTCACCTTCCCGGCCCACGCCACGATGGCGACCGGCGTTACCCCGGACAAGCACGGCATCGTGGCGGACCGCATCCGAGTGGCCGCCGGCGAGGTGATCGTCGAGCCCACCGACCAGTCGCTGCTTCAAGCCGAACCGATCTGGACCACGGCCACCCGCCAAGGAATCAAGACGCTCGTCCACGACTGGCCGCTCTCGCAGGAGCAGCCGGTCGAAAATGCCGCCGCCGCCTTCCTGGAAAGCTTCGATCCCGAGGCGGGCGACACGCAACGCCTCGACAAGGCTCTCGAAGCGTGGCGAAAGGCTTCCGGCGGCGCCGCTCCGGCGGAGGAAACGGCATCGGCGGACGATGAAGCCGCCACCGAGGGAGAAGACGCCGCCGATTCGCCCGCGGTCGACGATTCCGAAAGCGCACCGGAAGCCGCCGCCGAAGACGACAAGGTTCGTCTCGTGATGCTCCGACTCACCGACATCCTCAAGGCGGGCCTCGTCAACGGCCCCCGCGCCGACGAGACCTACGCCGCCGTCACCGCGACCGATGCGGCGCTGCAAGCCTTTTTCGACACCGTTCAGGCCGAATGGGAGAGTCTGGCTCCCGCCAACGCCAATCTCGTCATGTTCGTGACGACGGATCACGGCATGGCCGAAGTGGACAAGAACGTGAACATCGAACATCTCCT
The DNA here is from genome assembly GCA_040905585.1 of Verrucomicrobiales bacterium. Lineage (GTDB taxonomy): Bacteria > Verrucomicrobiota > Verrucomicrobiia > Verrucomicrobiales > DEV007 > Arctic95D-9. The sequence goes on along the minus strand of JBBDRG010000071.1, from coordinate 75,937 downwards.
CGGCGAGGAAATGACCGCCAATGCCGACATCGTCGCCCACGACGCCATCGCCAATCTTTATTTCAAGGACCTCCCGGAGTCCGAAGGAGAAAAGAAGATTTTCCTCGATAAGTTCGACGGGGAGCTGAGCAAGCGAATCTATTTCAGGACTCTGAAGAAGGAGGAACTTCCGGCAGACTGGTCCTACGAGCACGAGCGCACCGGCGATCGGGTTCTGGTGCTCAAGACGAGCTACGCCTTTGCCGACGAAAGGTCCGACGAGCCCGTCTTCGATCCGGCGGACGGCCCCGGATTTTTCGGCGGCTACGGTTACCCGGTCGAGGAATCGATCCGCATGTCCGGGCAGATCCTCCTGTCCGGCTTCCCCAACTCGCCCGCCACGGGCAGCCTCGGGGAGATCGGGCAACCCTCCTTCCACGCGACAGTCTGCAAGATCCTCGGCATCGAGCCCGCCGAGGGAGCTTCGACCGAGACGCTGGGGATCGAATAGTCGCTACCAGTAGACGCGGAATTCGATCCAGTCCGACGCGTTGAAGCCGGTCCCGTCCTTCTTTTCGTCCTTCAGGGCGATTGTCGCGGTGAAGTCGTTCTCTTCCGCGGGCTGCTCGACGATCTCGGCGTAGCCGCGCCCCCCGCCGTTTCGGATTCTCAGGGGAGGCATCGGCGTCTCCGCGGGCAGGCCGACGTCCGCGTCGTGGGGTTCGGTGACGTTCCCCTCCCAGACCGGAAACCACTCGGTGGTCCCGTTCAGGTAGGTCGGGTATTCTCCCAAGTGCAGCCCGGGCTTCTTGAAACGTCCCTTCGAATGGTCGAACCAGATCTCGTCGCCGCGAATCTTGAGAAAGGTGACTCCGTCGACCTGAACCTTGAATTCGATGCTTCCGTCCCGCTTCACGGCGCGCGATTCGCCGCGCTTCGAGGCCGGCGCGTTGTCCGTCTGGTCCAGGACTTCCTCGATCACCTGCTTGATCGCCAAGGCGGGCTCCAGCTCCCCGCGGCGCGTGTATTGATCCTCCAGTTTCCCCAATTTCCGCAGAAGTCGATCCCTCTCGGGGACGATGTTCCGCTCGATCTGCTTCTCGATCGAAACTCGGGATTGCCGATAAATCTCGCGGGATTCCCGCAGCGCCTCGGGTTCCTCGTCCGGAGGATCGACGACGGGTCTCCCGGTTTTCTCGATGGCCTCGCGTTCTTTCATCATCGCCAAAACGCCGTCGAGGTCCCCCTCCGATTGCAGCGACTTTTCGACGGAGTCGAGCCGTTTCAGGTAGTGGCCGTTGAGCGTTTCGAGCGGCTTCTCCAATTCCGCCACCATCACATCGAATTCGAATTCCAGAGCACTCGCCTCGGTAGGCAGATCTGCCTGCGTCCAGGCGGCCCCTGGCGGCAGGGCGAAAAAAATCAGCCCGGCGAACAGGGATCGGAAGGTCGGTTTCATGGGTTCAGTGTTTCACGGTTGCCCCGGCATTGGCAAGTCGCCATTCGGGTCGTTCCCGGAGTTCGAAGGAGTCGCCTTCCACCACAGGAACGCCGCGATCGCCGTCAGCGCCAGGTTCTGCGCGATCTTGACGGGGTAGTCGATCTCCCCGCTACCGCCGAAGCAGCCGCAGCTGATGTCGAGCCCCCGCGCCCAGGCGATGGCCATGGCTCCGATGAAAACGATCAGACTGGCGGCCAGAATCGCCGCCCCGCCGCGAACGAACCGATCCGACATGACGCCGACTCCGGCGAAAACCTCGACCCACGGAATGAACAGCGCGAGGGCCGGAGCGAAAGGATCGCCGACGATCTGGAAATTCCGAACCGCTTCGGCGAACGAAATCGGATCCTTCAGCTTCGCGATGCCGCTCCAGATGAACACCGCGCCGAAGGCCAGTCTGAGCAGGAACAGAAAGAGCTTCATCCCACCTCCCTGCGGTAGGCGCGGGCCAGCAGAGTGACGGGATGCACCACCTCGGCGGTCTCCCCCACCCCGTTCTGGATCTGGAGCTGGCAGCCCGGATTCGCCGTGGCGACCAATCGAGCGCCGGTGTCGGCGATGCAGGCGGCCTTTTCCCGCTGCAGCTTGGCGGCCTGTTCCGGCTGCACGATGTTGTAGACACCCGCGCTTCCGCAGCAATGGGTGGCGTTCTCGAGCTCGACCATGTCCAGCCCCGGAATGGCGTTCAACAGCTGGCGCGGCTGCGCGGAGATGCCCTGGCCGTGGCACAAGTGGCAGGCTTCGTGGTAGGTCGCCCTGACGGGTTCCTCTCCTCCGGCCGCCCCCGGAGAGCGAAACCCGATCTCGACCAGCCACTCGGAAACGTCGCGCGCCTTCGCGTCCCACTGCCGCGCCTTGTCGCGATAGACGGGATCGTTCCGAAGCAGGTGCGCAAGGTGTTTCAGGTGCGACCCGCATCCGGCGGCATTGGTGATGACGGCGTCCAGGGAATCGAGATCGAACTGGTCGATCATGGAACGAGCCTGCACCGCCGCCTGATCGATGTCTCCGTTGTGGGCGTGCAGCGAACCGCAGCAGCCCTGGGAACGCGGCGTCACCACTTCGCAGCCGTTGGCGAGAAGCACGTCCACCGTGTCGCGGTTGACGTCGGAAAACACGAGATCCTGCACGCATCCCGTGAGCATGCCCACGCGATGGCGTTTCTCCTGCGGCGTTTCGATTTCCGCAATGAGCCGATCGGAAAAATGGCGCTTCACCGTCGGAGTGGCGGGCTCCAGTTCCCTCAGATTCTTCGGCAGAAGACGGAGAACACCGCTCTTCCTCGCGACGGCGCATAGGCCGCTCGCCTGGTAGACCCACAGCAGTCTGCCGGCGGCCCGAAGCATCCACGGCTTGGCGAAAAGCCGGCGGAGCGCCAACCAGCGCCAGAAACGACGAACCGGAGTGGAGAGAACCTCCCGGTGCTCGATCTCGGCCCGGGCGTGCTCGAAGAGTTTGGCGTAGTCCACGCCGGCGGGACAGGCGGTGGTGCAGGCAAGACAGCCGAGACAGTAGTACATTTCCTCGCCGAACTCCGTCGTCACGTCGAGATCCCCGTCGGCGACGGCCCGCATCAGCGCAATGCGGCCGCGGGGGCTGTTGCGCTCTTGCCGGGTTTCCAGATAGGTCGGGCAACTGGGCAGACACATGCCGCAATGGATGCATTGCTGAACCACCGAGTAGTCCAGATCCGCCATGTATTTCAACTCCCTGCGTCCCTCCGGCTCGGTCATGACGCGGTCGGGTTCAGGTCGAAAATTTTGCCCGGATTGAGCAATCCGCGAGGGTCGATCGCCGTCTTGACTTGCTTCAGCAGCTCGTAGCTGGCGTCGGCGAACTGGCGCGGCAGAAAGGGTTTCTTGGCGAGCCCGACGCCGTGCTCCCCCGTGATGGTACCGCCGAGTTCGATCGCCTTGTCGAAAATCTCGGAGAGCGCCTGCTCGACTCTTTCCATTTCCTCACTGTCGGTTTCGTCGGTGAGCACCGTCGGATGCACGTTCCCGTCCCCGAAATGGCCGAAGGTCGCAATTTCGAGGCGATGTTTCGAGGCCATTTCCTCGACGAAAGTCACGATCTCGACCAGGCGACTGCGGGGAACCGTCACGTCCTCGAGGATCGTCGTGGGGCGAAGACGAGCCAGCGCGGAGAACGCGCTCCGGCGGGCGGTCGCCAGGGTGGCGGCGTGGGCCTGGTCCCGGGCTTTCTCGACGGAAATGGCACCGTTCTCGCGGGCGATCGCGGCCATGGCCTCGCTCTCCTCGCCGACCACCGATTCCGCTCCGTCGGTTTCCATGAGGACTACGGCGGCGGCTTCCGTGGGCAGCCCGACCTTCGCGTAGTCCTCGACGCAGGCGCAGGTCTTGCGGTCGAGGAACTCGAGCGTGCAGGGAATGATCTTCCGCTCGATAATGTCCGAGACGGTCTTCGCCGCCGCCTCCATGGAATCGAACGAGGCGAGCAGCGTCCTCCTGGCCTTCGGCTCCGGCACGAGTTTCAGCAGAACCTTCGTGATGATGCCGAGCGTCCCTTCCGAGCCCACGAACAGATCCTTGAGAGAGTAGCCGGCGACGTCCTTGACGCACTTGGAACCGAGCCACACCGCTTCGCCCGACGGCAGGACGACTTCCATGCCCATGACGTAGTCGCGGGTGACGCCGTACTTGAGCCCGCGCAGACCGCCGGAGTTGTTGGCCACGTTTCCGCCGATCGTGGAAATCTTCATCGATCCGGGGTCGGGCGGATAGAACAGGCCGTGCGGCCGGGCCGCGTCGTCGATCGCCTTGGTGATGACGCCGCATTCGCAGAGGATCGTGAGATTGGCCGGGTCGACTTCCAGAATGCGGTTGAGATGCACCAGGCAGAGCACGATTCCTTCGTCCACCGGCACGCTGCCGCCGGAAAGGCCGGTTCCCGACCCGCGGGTGACCACCGGGATCCGCTCTGCCGCCGCGATCTTCATGACTTCGGCCACGGACACGGAGGACTCGGGCATCACGACGCACGCGGCCCGATTCTTGAGAGCCGCCGTTCCGTCGAATCCGTAGGGGATCAGATCCTCTTCCGCGGTGAGGACGTTCGCCTCCCCGACCGATTTCACGAGTTTGTCGTGAAGGGGACTGCCTGGGGAAAACTTGCCTTGGTTAGTCATGCGGACGCCGATATTGCTTGGAGGGGTTGAATAACCGGCAATCGCCGGGGTTTAACAAGATCATAATCGCCGGAACCGCCCCCTTTGCGCCATCGCGGTCCGGCAGACGTACCCCCGGACCGAGTGAAACGGTGCGGAACATGCTCTGTTTGCAGATCGCCCAACCTGCGCTATAACTCCACCCGACTTATGCCTTTTTCGATCCCAGAAATTTCAGAGGATGCCCCTTTTTCGCCGGAGCAGCGCGCCTGGCTCAAGGATTATCTGAAGAAATTGGCCGAGTCCTTCGCCGGACCGCAAGCCGCCCTTCCCGCCGTCGCCGGCAAGCCCCGCGCCCTGTTTCTCTACGGGAGCCAGAGCGGCAACGCCCAGGCGCTTTGCGAGGGCTTCGCCGAAGTCATGAACAACGACGGCTGGGGCGCCGAAGTCGTCAACATGGAGGATCACGCCTCCGTGGATCTCACCAAGGAACCGCTCATCCTCGTCGTCACCAGCACCTGGGGAGAAGGCGACCCGCCGGACAACGCCGCGGAGTTCTGGGAGCAATTCTCCTCCGACGCCCAGCCGAAGCTCGAAAACAGTCGCTTCTCCGTGCTGGCCCTCGGCGATACGAACTACGCCGATTTCTGCGAGATGGGTAAACGTTTCGACGTCCGCCTCGAGGAACTCGGTGCCGAACGCATCGCGCGGCGGGTGGACTGCGACGTCGACTACGAGGATCCCGCCGAGGAATGGTTCCGGGCCGTAAGGGGGAAGCTGGACGAAATCGGCAAGGAGGCCTTCACCACCACCGTCACCGCGACCGCCGCCCCCGAAGCGTTGGACAAGTCGGACGAACCCTTCGGCAAGCGGAATCCCTTTCCGGCGACACTCACCTTTCGCGAGAGGCTCAACAAGGAGCCCTCCCCCCGGGACACGCGCCACATCGAACTCTCGCTGGAAGGTTCCGGACTCGTCTACGAAGTCGGCGACGCCGTGGCCACTTTTCCCGAAAACGACCAGGCCCTCGTCGACGAGATCCTGGGATTGCTGCCCTTCAACACCTCCGTCTCGGTGCAGACCCACGACGGGCGGAAGCTGCCGTTGCGGGAAGCTCTGCTGGAGTGCTACGACATTCGCACCGTGACCAAGGCGATCCTGAAGAAATGGACCCCGCTGACCTGCCATCCGTACCTGCACGCGGTGATCGGAGACGACGCCGAAACCACGAAAATCCTGGAAGGCCGGGAAGTCGTCGATCTGCTCTACGATTTCCCCGCGGACTTCAAAAGCGGGCAGGACCTGGTCGACCTTCTCCGCAAGCTGCAACCGCGGCTCTACTCCATCGCTTCCAGCCCGAAAGCCCATCCCGACGAAGTCCATCTCACGGTGGCCAAGGTCTCCTATCAGACTCACGGCCGGATCCGGAAAGGCGTCTGCTCGACTTTCCTCTGCGAGGGGCTCGAGCCGGGCGGGACCGTCCGCGTCTTCATGCAGCCGACCAAGCACTTCAAGCTGCCTCAAGACACCAGCAAGGACATCATCATGGTTGGACCCGGAACCGGGATCGCCCCGTTCCGGGCGTTCCTCGAAGAGCGCCAGGCCACCGGCGCCGGCGGCCGCAACTGGCTTTTCTTCGGCAATCCGCACCAAGCGACCGATTTCTTCTACGAAGAGCAATTCAAAGCCATGCAGAAGGACGGCGTCCTCACCCGCCTCGACGTGGCCTGGTCCCGGGACCAGGATTACAAGATCTACGTGCAGGACAAGATTCGCGAGTTTTCGGCGGAGGTGTGGGAGTGGCTGGAAGGCGGCGCCCACTTCTACGTCTGCGGCGACGCCAACTACATGGCCGGCGACGTGAACAAGGCGCTTTTCGAACTGGTCCGCAAATACGGCGGGTTCAACGACGAGGCGGCCGCGGCTTACCTGAAGAAGTTGAAGGACGAGCACCGCTATCAGCGGGACGTCTACTGAGACCTCGAGGATAGCTTATGGCAACCAATAGCGCAATGGATGCCACCCGCCTTCGGAAAACGAAGAATCGCACGCGGCAAGCTTCTTGAACCGGGCCTTGCACTTGATGGCAGGTGCCGCTCAGCGGACGGCTCGCGAGCATGACCCAGCCCAACGATCAGGGAGGCGGGACCCCCACGGTCGCCTACGCCTACAACGCCGCCGGACAGCCGGTCGGGGAAGATTACGGCGACGCGTCGATGGACGACGTCACCTACGCCTACGCCGACAGTCTCGGGCGCATGAGCGGGATGACCGACGGGATCGGCACGACCGCCTACAGCTACCACCCCGTCGCTTCGGCGGGAGCGGGGTCCCTCGATCAAGTGGATGGACCATGGGCCAACGATACCGTAGCCTACCTCCACGACACCATGGGAAGGATGCACCGGCGCGAAATCCGCAACGACGATGCGAGCGTATCGTCGTTCGTCGAACACGACTTCGACCTTCTGGGACGCGTCGAGACCACGACCGACAACCTCGGCGTCCACGAGGTGACGAGTTTCGACGGCGACACCGCGCGTCCGCTCGGGCTCGAGAGCAGGCTGTCGGCGGCCGGCGCGACAGTCGTCAAGCGCACCTACGCCTACACCGACACGAATTCCGGGAAGCGTCTCGCCTCGATCGCGAACGAGACCGGAGCCGACGCGCTTTTGTCCACCTTCGCCTACAGCTACAGCCCGACCGGCCAGATCACGGACTGGACGCGCAACTTGGCGGGCCAGGGCACCACGACTTGGAAGATCGACTACGATCCGCTCTATCAGTTGAAAGACGTGACCGTGACCGACGGGAGCGGAACCGAAGTCGACCGCTACGCCTACCACTACGACGCGGCGGGCAACCGGACCGGCGAAGCCATCGGCACGGCGGGCGCCTTCGCCTCGCACAACGTCCGCAACCAGAAAACGCAGGTCGGAGGCGACGGCACCACCCTGATCGAGGGCACCGTCGACGAACCTTCCAGCGTGACCGTGGACGGAGAACCCGTCGCCGTGAGGGCGCTTCCCGGCGGAAGCGAATACCTCTACCAGAAGGAAGTCAGCATGACCCAGGGGCCGAACACTTTCGAGATCGTCGCCGAGGACGGCAGCGGCAACACCGAAAACAAGACATATTCGGTGGAAGTTTCGGGCGCGAACAAGATACTCGCCTACGACGCCAACGGGAACATGCTGAGCGAAACCGACCAGTCCAACGGGATCGTGAAGCGCTACGAGTGGGACGCGATGAACCGGCTGCTGTCGGCGCAGAGTCACGACCCGCCGCAGGCGGGAGCGCAGCGGGTGGAGTATCGGTATGACGGACTCCGGCGACGGATCGGACGGACTGTGAAAGACTGGTCGGGTTCCGCGTGGGCGGTTTCGCAAGACAATTCCTACCTCTGGTGCGGCACGGAGCTGTGCCAGAAACGGGATTCGAGCGGCGGGCAGGTCGTGGCGAACTATTCGGGTTTCGGGACCGAGAAGATCGTCGCGGGAGTTTCCGAGAAGCGCTGGTTCACCCGCGATCACCTCGGCAGCGTGCGCGAAGTGGTGGACGAGACCGGGGCGGTGAAGGCGAGATACGACTACGATCCGTGGGGGCGGCGGACGAAGCTGGAGGGCACGGAAGAGGCGGAGTTCGGGTTTACGGGGCATTTCTACGATGCGGTTGCGGATTTGCACCTGACGCTGTTCCGGGCTTACGATGCGGATCTGGGACGGTGGCTGTCGGCGGATCCGATCGGGGAAGAGGGGGGGATGAATCTCTACGGGTATGTTGGGAACGATCCACTTAACAGCACCGACTCGCTTGGCCTTTACAGCATCAACGCTGATGGATCTGTGAATAATGAATGGGGGGATGCTGCGAAGGATATTGGAGGGCGGGCGCTTAAAGGTCTAGCTGCTTGGGCCGATGGAGTAATTCCGTTTGCGGACCCGTTTGCTGATGCAGGAGCATATGATGAATGTGATTCGGACTATAAGTTTGGACAAGGTGTAGGTTCTCTAAACAGGGATATCGGATTGGCCTTAGCTGTCCCAAACCTTGGAACTTGGTTAAAAAATCCTGTCATGTATGAAGTCGGCAGCACGACCCTTACGCATTCAACGTGGCGAGCAGTTGGAAGTAGTCGATCTTCTGCGATTGCCAAAGGTAAGGCTTTAACCAAGATGAACGGTGGAGGTGCAAAGGGTGCCTTGAAAACGGCCTTCGGAACGTCATGGAAAAACACTCCAAAAACCGTTGGATCGGGTCTAACACCTGGGGCCTCGCTGGCAGGCATAGCGGGTCTGCGCGCGGCAGACGAGATGTTTAGGGATGGGGGGTGTCCGTGACTAAGAAGGCCGAGATGGTGTTGAGAGCAATCGTTGTTCTTATTCATGTTTGTGTGTCTTTAGCGGCCAGCACTTACTTCGGATCGAAGCACGGAATTGTTGGTTATTTTATCGGAGCTTTAATTGGTTTCGTCGTGTCATGGCAGGTCGGAGTCGTTGTGTTCAAGTTGCGGAGGGGGGCAGGTGGAAAATCTTGACCCTCACAAACCCACAAGGCTAGAATTCGGAGGACCATGTGAATGATTTCAAGGATGGACCATGGGCCAACGATACCGTAGCCTACCTCCACGACACCATGGGTAGAATGAACCGGCGCGAAATCCGTAACGACGACCAGAGCGTATCGTCGTTCGTCGAACACGACTTCGACATTCTGGGCCGCGTCGAGACCACGACCGACAACCTCGGCGTGCACGAGGTCACCGCCTTCGACGGCGACACCGCCCGCCCGCTCGGGATCGAGAGCAAGTTGTCGGCGGCCGGGGCGACCGTCGTCGAGCGCACCTACGCCTACACCGACACGAATTCCGGGAAGCGTCTCGCCTCGATCGCGAACGAGACCGGAGCCGACGCGCTTTTGTCCACCTTCGCCTACAGCTACAGCCCGACCGGCCAGATCACGGACTGGACGCGCAACTTGGCGGGCCAGGGCACCACGACTTGGAAGATCGACTACGATCCGCTCTATCAGTTGAAAGACGTGACCGTGACCGACGGGAGCGGAACCGAAGTCGACCGCTACGCCTACCACTACGACGCGGCGGGCAACCGGACCGGCGAAGCCATCGGCACGGCGGGCGCCTTCGCCTCGCACAACGTCCGCAACCAGAAAACGCAGGTCGGAGGCGACGGCACCACCCTGATCGAGGGCACCGTCGACGAACCTTCCAGCGTGACCGTGGACGGAGAACCCGTCGCCGTGAGGGCGCTTCCCGGCGGAAGCGAATACCTCTACCAGAAGGAAGTCAGCATGACCCAGGGGCCGAACACTTTCGAGATCGTCGCCGAGGACGGCAGCGGCAACACCGAAAACAAGACATATTCGGTGGAAGTTTCGGGCGCGAACAAGATACTCGCCTACGACGCCAACGGGAACATGCTGAGCGAAACCGACCAGTCCAACGGGATCGTGAAGCGCTACGAGTGGGACGCGATGAACCGTCTTCTGGCCGTGCAGAGCCACGACCCGCCGCAGGCGGGAGCGCAGCGGGTAGAGTATCGGTATGACGGACTCGGGAGACGGGTCGGGCGGACTGTGAAGAGCTGGTCGGTATCTTCATGGGCGGTTTCGCAAGATAATTCCTACCTTTGGTGCGGCACGGAGATGTGCCAGAAACGGGATTCGAGCGGCGGACAGATCGTCTCGAACTATTCCGGCTTCGGAACGGAGCGGATCGTCGCCGGAGTGTCGGAGAAGCGCTGGTTCACCCGCGACCATCTCGGGAGCGTGCGGGAGATGGTGGACGAGACCGGGGCGGTGAAGGCGAGGTATGATTACGATCCTTGGGGGAGGCGGTCGAAATTGGAGGGTAGCGAAGACGTAGAGTTCGGATTCACGGGGCATTTCTACGACGAAGCGGCGGATTTGCATCTGACGTTGTTCCGGGCTTACGATGCCGATCTCGGGAGGTGGCTGTCGGCGGATCCGATTGGCGAAGCCGGGGGGATCAACTTGTATGAGTATGCGCACAATGACCCGATTAACTTTTTGGATCCGTTAGGGTTGACTTGCAATAAGTACAAAAAACAAATTGCAGAGTATACGAGTCAGATTGAAGCGATAAAGCGGAAACGAGCCACGAACCAGAAGAAACTTCAAAGGACACTCACTCAGCTAATCAACGATGACAACGACCTGCGAAATGGCCCGGATGGAATCGGACCCCAATCACCAAATACACGAAACAGCGATAGCTTTGATTACCACCGTCGCCGTCGCGGACCTCTACGTGATACTATTGCAAAACAGACCGCAGCAATTGAGCGATTGGAAAAATTGCGAGACAAAGCTACTTCAAAGCTGGCCGCGTGTGAAGCAGCCGAGAAAAAAGCGAAAAGAAAAGCTGCCGCCAAGGGTGCAGCGAAACTCGGTGGGCGAGGTATTGCCCCGATAGGGGCGGCCATTACAGGGTGGGAGATCGGTGAACTAATTACTTCGATACCCACAGGTGATGGGCGAAACGTGGGGGATGAGATTTTCGATTGGTTCGACTAAAATTAGACGCGATTTCTTATCCGAAATCGCCTATCACCAGATCAAGGTCATTCCCTTCAAGTCGGCGTAAGATACTACAAATAACACCAAGAATTGATTTACTAGAACATTACTTCGTTTTTTTGCAAAAATTCGGATCGCACATGATATAATATGAAACTTCCTGCATCACTCGTGGCTGAAGGGTGGATTGACTTCAAGCAGCTAGCACCAGAGACCAAAGAATATTACGACGGTTTGTGGGCTCTCGAAATCTTGTTGGACGCAATAGATCGGGATCCATCGTATGCGTGGGAAATTTTAGAAAATATTTTAATCATTGATCGTGGCGGCCGTTGGAATGATGACGTTGCACTCGATGTTTTAGCAGAGCTTTTGAACGATCATCCTGCATATAGTCTAAAAAAACTTGAAGCATCTATCCCGTCAAATGGGGCGCTAGAGAAAATTGCTGGGAGCTTAAACAAACATGATCTCGATCCGGAAAGTTTTGCGAAGGTGAGTGCGGTTTTAATGATAACTGGCAACCAATAGCGCAATGGATATAACTGGCAACCAATAGCGCAATGGATGCCACCCGCCTTCGGAAAATGAAGAATCGCACCGCGGCAAGCTTCTTGAACCGGGCCTTGCACTTGATGGCAGGTGCCGGTTCTTGTATTCGTCCGAACGTTCCAACAAAAAGTCCACCCACGCTATCTGCTGTTTCCGCCGACTCTAGGAAAGCGTACTGGAATTTTGCGTCCTGCCTTCCGACAAAGAAGCGAATAAGAAACGCGACTCGCCACGGTTATGTTCAGCCTGAGTTTAGTCGCTAGCGCCTGCCGCAGCAAGGATGGATCGACAGCAATCCGCGATCCCAAGGGACAGATCACCCACTGGCTTCGCGACGTGCAGGGGCGGACCGTGGACAAGCTCTACGCCGACGGGCGCAAGATCAGTTACGCCTACCAACCGCTCAGCGGACGGCTCGCGAGCATGACCCAGCCCAACGATCAGGGAGGCGGGACCCCCACGGTCGCCTACGCCTACAACGCCGCCGGACAGCCGGTCGGGGAAGATTACGGCGACGCGTCGATGGACGACGTCACCTACGCCTACGCCGACAGTCTCGGGCGCATGAGCGGGATGACCGACGGGATCGGCACGACCGCCTACAGCTACCACCCCGTCGCTTCGGCGGGAGCGGGGTCCCTCGATCAAGTGGATGGACCATGGGCCAACGATACCGTAGCCTACCTCCACGACACCATGGGAAGGATGCACCGGCGCGAAATCCGCAACGACGACCAGAGCGTCTCGTCGTTCGTGGAATACGACTTCGACACTCTGGGACGCGTCGAGACCACGACCGACAACCTCGGCGTCCACGAGGTCACCGCTTTCGACGGCGACACCGCCCGCCCGCTCGGGATCGAGAGCAAGTTGTCGGCGGCCGGGGCGACCGTCGTCGAGCGCACCTACGCCTACACCGACACGAATTCCGGGAAGCGTCTCGCCTCGATCGCGAACGAGACCGGAGCCGACGCGCTTTTGTCCACCTTCGCCTACAGCTACAGCCCGACCGGCCAGATCACGGACTGGACGCGCAACTTGGCGGGCCAGGGCACCACGACTTGGAAGATCGACTACGATCCGCTCTATCAGTTGAAAGACGTGACCGTGACCGACGGGAGCGGAACCGAAGTCGACCGCTACGCCTACCACTACGACGCGGCGGGCAACCGGACCGGCGAAGCCATCGGCACGGCGGGCGCCTTCGCCTCGCACAACGTCCGCAACCAGAAAACGCAGGTCGGAGGCGACGGCACCACCCTGATCGAGGGCACCGTCGACGAACCTTCCAGCGTGACCGTGGACGGAGAACCCGTCGCCGTGAGGGCGCTTCCCGGCGGAAGCGAATACCTCTACCAGAAGGAAGTCAGCATGACCCAGGGGCCGAACACTTTCGAGATCGTCGCCGAGGACGGCAGCGGCAACACCGAAAACAAGACATATTCGGTGGAAGTTTCGGGCGCGAACAAGATACTCGCCTACGACGCCAACGGGAACATGCTGAGCGAAACCGACCAGTCCAACGGGATCGTGAAGCGCTACGAGTGGGATTCGATGAACCGGCTGCTGGCCGTGCAGAGCCACGACCCGCCGCAGGCGGGAGCGCAGCGGGTGGAGTATCGCTACGACGGTCTGGGAAGGCGGGTCGGGCGGACCGTCAAGAACTGGTCCGGTTCCGCCTGGGCGGTTTCGCAAGACAACTCCTACCTCTGGTGCGGCACGGAGCTGTGCCAGAAGCGTGATTCGAGCGGCGGGCAGGTTTTGGCGAACTATTCGGGTTTCGGGACCGAGAAGATCGTCGCGGGAGTGTCGGAGAAGCGCTGGTTCACCCGCGACCACCTCGGGAGCGTGCGCGAAGTGGTGGACGAGACCGGGGCGGTGAAGGCGAGGTACGATTACGATCCGTGGGGGAGACGCTCGAAGCTCGAGGGCACGGAAGAGGCGGAGTTTGGGTTTACGGGGCATTTCTACGATGCGGCGAGCGAACTGCATCTGACGTTGTTGCGTGCTTACGACGCCGATCTCGGACGGTGGCTTTCGGCGGATCCCCTCGGGGAACGGGGCGGGCTGAATCTCTATGGGTATGTGGGCAATGATCCTGTTAATGGTTGGGATCCGTTTGGACTGGAAGTTCAAGGATATTACAACGTTGGGGCAGGAACCTTGCGGCTCGTGGATACCGATCAAGGTATTGATGAAACTTTCCAAGGATGCACTTCAGGAGATCCAAACACTGACCACGTAAATAATCCTGATTCTACAGAGGAGCATAATCTTGGACCAATTCCTTACGGTAGATATCGTGTCTCCTTAAGGGCTACGGATTACGCGGGAACCGGATTACCCGGATACTTTCTCCAAGCAATGGATGCGACTCCAAATGACGACGTTCACGACGCTTCTGGGCGAAACGAGTTCCGAATGCATCAGGGAAGTGGAATCGGGTGCATCACTCGTGAAGACTTTGATCGCATTGCCGAAATCATGGAGGGCACAACCCCCGGCCCAGATATTACGGATCCCTGGGGAAATCAGAATCCTCGGCTTGGGTTTATTGATGTTTTCAGCGCAACTGCCACCTCAGTGAACTGACGATGAAGAAATCGGGGGGAATCGCGATCATGGTTGTTGTGGCACAGGTCTTATTCCTGTTTCCCGTCGGCGCTCAGAACCAAGAAGACAGAGTATTGATAATGTATTCGCGAATGTATGAGGCATACATTGGACGTCCTGGAAACCCTTTTGGCGACTCAGTGAAGACGACATACCCGTATGATTACGTGATGGAAAATTTTCCGATCACAGAATGGACACTTCAGGAGAAGAAGCGATTGGCGTTTATGATTCTAACCTCGATGAAGCTTGGAACAGCTGGGGCGCCGGAATTTGTCCGATGGATTGGTGATGAGTCTAAGGAGATTGGGGCGGAGCTAGGCCAAGTCCGGGATACGGATCTAGTACGTACATTCGGCTTTTCGAAAAGCCGATTGAAGCACTATCGAAGGATGGTTGAACTGTTAGAGCGCGGAGTCCGTTTGGGAAAGTGATAACTGGCAACCAGCAGCACGATGGATGTTATCAACTGATAACTGGCAACCAATAGCGCAATGGATGCCACCCGCCTTCGGAAAATGAAGAATCGCACCGCGGCAAGCTTCTTGAACCGGGCCTTGCACTTGATGGCAGGTGCCGGTTCTTGTATTCGTCCGAACGTTCCAACAAAAAGTCCACCCACGCTATCTGCTGTTTCCGCCGACTCTAGGAAAGCGTACTGGAATTTTGCGTCCTGCCTTCCGACAAAGAAGCGAATAAGAAACGCGACTCGCCACGGTTATGTTCAGCCTGAGTTTAGTCGGCGCAGCCTCGGCTGCCGGGTCGGCGGCGGCTTCCCGTCCGCGCGGAACCGGTTGCCGGGACCGGATCTGACCGATGAGTTTTGCGGGCGTCAGTTCCGCCGCTTCTTCCGGTGTCGTCTTCAGCGTGGTCCGCTCGAGTGCTTCGGCCAGATACACTCCCGATCGATTCCCAGTGCCTTACAGTTGTCGATTTCGAGTTGGCCTTCACTCAGATTCCACCTCATACCGACCCAAGCCGCCGAGCGGCCCGTTTCTTCCCGCCTGCTCCCCTTCGTTCCACCGACGATCCCGCCGCTTGATATCACTCCACCCCCAGAGCCCGCACCCTTTCGACCACCGGCGGGTGGGTGTAGTTGAGGAACACGTAGAAAGGATGGGGAGTCAGGTTGCTGAGGTTGTCCTTGCTCAGTTTCCGCAGAGCGTCGGCCATGGCTTGCGGATCGTTCGTCACCTCGGCGGCGTAGGCGTCGGCTTCGTACTCGTGCTTCCGGCTGAGCCAGTAGCCTCCGACGGATAGAATCTGGTTCACGGGCGACATGAGGATGCCGAAGAGAACGAAACTGACGTAGACCGACGTTCTTTCGACACCGAAAGCATCGAAGAGACCTCGGTTTTCCATCGTGAGACCGAGCAGGAAAAACATGACGCCGGTGGTGGCGATGCCGACGGCGAGAGACCGGACGATATGTCCCATCTTGTAGTGGCCGATCTCGTGGGCCAGCACCGCCACCAGTTCCGGAACGGTGTGCTTCTCGACCAGCGTGTCGAAGAGGGCGATGCGCTTGTTGTCGCCGATGCCCGTGAAGAAGGCGTTCGACTTCGCCGATCGCTTCGACCCGTCCATCACGCTGACCTCTTTCAGCGGAAAGTCGCACTTCTCCGCCATCTCGTGAATGGCGCTCTTGAGTTCGCCTTCTTCCAAGGGCTCGAACTTGTTGAACAGCGGCATGAGCCAAGTCGGAGCCACGTAAGTGAGCAGAAGCGAAAAGGCGGTCACCAGCAACCAGGCCCACAGCCAGGCGAGGGGGACGGTCTGGAAAATCCAGAGCAGCGCCGCCAGCAGCGGCACCCCGATCAACACGCCCAGAACGAGCCCCTTGAGCCGGTCCATGATCCAGGTCGCCGGGGTGGTGTTGTTGAAATCGAAACGTTCCTCCAGCACGAAGGTGTCGTAGAGATCGAACGGCGCGTCCAGCAATTGCTGCGCCAAGGCGAGCGCGCCGATGAAGGCGATCCCGGTGACGATGGGCCCCTGCCCCAGCGAACGCGCCTGCTCGTCGAGCCAGCCGAACCCGCCCAGCCACCAGAACGTGAACAGAACGATCAGCGAGAATATCCCCTCCCCGATGCCGAGCACGGCCTTGGAGCGGGTGTATTCCTGCGATTTCTCGTAGGCGTCGGCGTCGACGAACTCGCGGAACGACTCCGGGATTTCCGGGCTGAGCGACTTGAGATTGAGCAGCGTCGCGAGCAACTCGATCTTCCAGAGAACGAAGAGAGCGACGACAATGACGAAGAACCAGGCGTTGAGTTGCATGGGGGAGGAAGACAGGGAGAAGGCAATGGGGAGAAGGGAGCAGCTAGGAGACTGTTGAAAAACTCTGGAATGGAAAACTGCGAGTCATTTTGTTTGCTGGCGAGGCGCGACGAGGGAGTGGGGCGAGCCCCATGACCGAGCAACGCCGGTTACCGGAACAACGAAGCCAGCAAATAAAAGGGCCGCAGCCCAAAGGGTTGTTCGCTGATCGATCCGGCGCAGCCGCTGACTTTCCTGCCGTTCCTCCAATCAGATTTTGCGTTTTGGAGTTTTTCAACAGTCTCCTAGGAGCCTTCCCCTCGTTCCGCTTCCTCGCGAGCGATTCTTTTGGCCTCTTCGGCGGCGGCGGCGAGTTCCTTTTCGAGAGTCCTCATGCGCTTGCGATGGTCCCGGCGGATGCGGATGAGGTCGTAGACGGCGAGGACGAGGACGAATCCGACCATCAGAAAGCAGACCGCCCAGAAAACCGTGAACCCGAGCGGACGATTCATGAGCATCGGACCGAGCGGAACCGCGCCCAGAAAGACCATCAGCAGCGTGAGCAGGGTGGTTCCAAAAAGAAGATTACGGCGATACGGCCGGTGGCGAAGAATCACCCATCCGGCGGCCAGTCCCGTGGCGACCCGGTCGTCGCCGCTGCTCTGCTCTTCTTCCACGGCTGCAATCGAAGCACATTCCCCGGAATTCCGCCATGCCGTTCTCCCGAGAGACGGATCAGGCGCGTAAAACCGGCGTTTCAACGGGTTACGAAACGGCTCGGCGAACCGAGTCCCATTTTCGGCGAGGACCGGACGCAACGAGCCGGGACCTCCGCACCGGTGAAAATTTCGATTTTTCGTTTCGGATTTTTTCAACAGTCTCCTAGATTGGCCGCATGCCGAGCCAGCGACTTCCAGTCCTGAAAACCCACAAGCTCTACATCGGCGGGAAGTTTCCCCGCTCCGAGAGCGGACGATACATGACAGCCACCGACGCCTCCACCGGCGAGCACCTCGCCCACTACGCCCACGCTTCGCGCAAAGACCTCCGGGACGCCGTCGTCGCCGCCCGCACGGCCTTTCCGGGCTGGCGTGACAGCTCGGCCTACCTGCGGGGCCAAATTCTCTACCGCGCCGCGGAAATGATGGAAAGCCGGGCCGCGAGTCTGGCGGGCGAGATCGCGGACTCGACCGGAAATTCACCCGCCTCGGCGAAAGCCGAAGTCGAGGCTTCCGTCGACAGACTGGTGCATTTCGCGGGCTGGACCGACAAATACGGACAGGTATTCAGTTCGGTGAACCCGGTGTCGACCCCGCATTTCAATTTCACCAGTCCCAATCCTACCGGCGTCGTCGGCGTTTTCGCTCCCGACGCGCCCGGCCTTCTGGGTCTCGTCAGCCTGACGGCCCAGGTCGTTCTCAGTGGAAACACGGTCGTGGTCGTGGCGTCGGAAACCGGTCCGCTCCCCGCCATCGCCTTCGCCGAAGCGCTCGCCACCTGCGATCTCCCGGACGGTGTCGTCAACATCCTCACCGGCAAGCGCGGGGAACTCGCCCCGTGGCTCGCCGGCCACATGGATGTGAACGCCGTCATCGACGCCTCCGGAGACGCCGCGGTTTTCAAGACCCTCCGGGAAGGAACCGCCGAAAACTTGAAACGGGTCCACTCGCACGCGCTCGAATCGGAAGACGACTGGTTCGGCGAACCCGGCCGCGATCCCTACCGAATTCTCGACACCGTCGAATTCAAAACGGCTTGGCATCCCGTGGCCGTGTGATACCACCCGGCGGGAGTGACTGGTAGAAAGAAGCCGTCCGGGCCGGACGAAAACGGCTTGGAGAGCGGCTTCTATTCCATCGAAAATTTCTTCGCATTCGCTTGCATAAAAAGGCGCCGTACCGGATCTTGACAGCGAATCCCCTCCCTCGAATGCCTGAATTGACGGACGACAAGCTCGTAACGAACTCCTCCCTCTACCAGGAATTTCTTGCGGAGCGGGACGAAGTGCTGCGCCACAAGTGGATCAAGAGCGAAGAAGCGGGACACGACATCGGCTTCGAGACCGCCTTGGTCGACTGGATGCTGAACTACCGCAGCAACTGGCGAAAGGAATTCCATCGCCGCCAGCGTTGCTGAGCCGGTTGCCGAAGCGGTGCTTCCGACCGCAGCGAAAGATCGACCTCTCGGCCGCCCGTCGATCCCGAGTCCCTGCAGACGCCCGAGGTCGGAGGGTACCCGCGCTTCCGAAAAAACATCGATGCCGGGATTTCCCGCCGCGGCGAAATCGAGTAGACTGGCTCCACCACCATGAAAACCGCCCCGGAAACCCACCATCCATTCCCGCCCGCTCTCTCCACCCGCCGCAACTTTCTCGGCGCGGCCTCCGCGACCACCGCCGGTCTCCTGCTGCCCGGAGCGACCCGGCTCGATGCCGCGCCGGCCGGCGGGGTCGGCGAGACGGATGATTTCTGGTACAAACTCGCGCCGTCGGACGGCCCCTACATCGACACCCAGCGCGACCATCGGGCCTTCGGCTTTCGCGACGGGACCATCTACCTCTCCGAGGACAATGCCGAAACCTGGCCCCATCGCGCCGACTTCGCCGAAGCCGAGGACATCCAGTTCAGCAGTCTCCTCGCGAACGGCAATGTCGTTTTCGCCACGGCGCGCCGAATCTTCGTTGCCGACAACCAGCTCGCCACGGTTCGCGAACTCACCCTCCTCGACCGGGACGGCAACGACTACCAGCCCCACCCGCTGCGCGAGGACGAGGTCCCCGGTTGGTATTTCTACTCGCTCGACGGCGTCCACACCTTCGAGGCCGAGGGACGGGAGATGCTGATCTGGGGCAACTACTGCAACGTCCAGACCGGGCCCGTTCCGGTGAACATCTACTACTCCGCCGACGGCGGCGAGACGGTGAAGATCGCCTATTCCTTCGGGCGGAATCCCGCTTTTCAACACGAGGACGCGGCCCCCGCCGACTGGTTGGGCGATCCCGACAATCCCCTCGTCTGCCGCCACGTCCACTCGGTCTCCTACAACCCGGCGGAAAACGCTTTCTACGCCTGCACCGGCGACATCGACCGCAAAATCGGCGTCGGTCTCGAGTGCCACTGGCTCCGCGGAACCTACGACCCGGCGGCCGACACCTGGGAGTGGAAGGTGGTGGTCTCCTCCGACGCCAACTCGCGCTTCAAATCCGGCGGGATCAACTTCGTCGACGGGCAGGTCTACTGGGTCGCCGACGCCAACGGGCCGAAAACGATTCGCGAGACCTACGACCGCGGCATCTTTCGTTGCGCCCCGGCCGACCTCGCCGACAAGTCGAAGCACACCCGCCTCTACGACGCCGAGTACGAGATCGCCGTGATGACCATCGACGGCGAGGTCATGGTCGTGCCCGAGTACACCAACGCCAACCCCTACGACTGCGGATTCCTCTTCTCGCCGGATCTCGGGCGCACCTGGGGCCAGTACGACCTCGCCGACCTCGGGGAATACTCCGGTGTGCGCGTGAACCCGCCAAACGGCGAGGGCTGGTTTCGCATCGGACTGCGCGAGCGGTGGCTGAGGAGGGCGGAGGTGCTGTTGCTGAAGCCGAAAGCGTGAGGTGAGGATCCGCAAGCGGCGGGAGGTTCAGGAGGTGGAATCGCGACGAGCGAAGCGCTTCAGTTTTTCGCAAAGCGGGTCTCGAGCGTTTCTTCGTCGGATCCGATCGACTTCGCCAGCGTTTCCGCACCGTCCGCGAGGCTGTGGGCGTGCGCGTAGGCAGCGTCCGACACCGGGAAATGGGCCAGCAGCTCGCGTGCCGCCCCATTCTGGCCCATGGCGATGCAATGGCGGACGTCGGCCAGAACCACGCTTGCGATCTTCTCCGAAATGTCGGGCATGACGTCCGAGAGTTCGACGTCGAGCCGGTAGGTCGAGTAGTAGTCGCCGGAACGGTAGACGCCCATGGCCAAGCCCTCGGCTGCGGAGCGGTTCCGAGGGTCTTGCTCGAGGACGGTGAGGAACCCGTTGATCGCCTTCTTCCATTCGTGGCTATCGAAGTCGTTCCACGCTTCGCTCAGCAGGGTTCCCGTAGACGGCGAATCCCTCTCGTTTTCCGAAGTCTTGGAAGCGGTCCCGAGGGAAATCTTGAGTGCTTCGATCGAGCGAAAATCACGAATCGTCCGAGCCGGATCCGCTTGGAGGAGTCCGGTCGAATTCAAGGCGACGGCGAGAAAAACAAGAGCGGCGAAGGAATTTTTCATAACGGTAGAGCTAAGACTTTTTAAAATTTAATATATCTTTACCATTCCGCCAATCAATTTTTATAAAATAATCAACCCCGTGTCTCAAACCTGCGGAACCGGCGCTTTCCGTGCGCGCCGGAGACGGAAAATCGCCGTGGGGTCCGCTCCCCTTGAACGAATTCCGGCCTGGGACGCGGCGCGAATCGCGCGAATCAATCGTCAGTTCGCCGCCTCTATCAGCCGCGTGATCCGCAGGGCGACGTCCAGGGCGGCGGCGCCCTGTTGGCCGCTGACTCGGGGCTGCTCGCCGCGGGCAGCGCAGTCGACGAACGCGGCGAGTTCGCACTTGAGCGGCTCGTCCTTTTCCACCTCGACGACCTCACGGGCGATCTCCATGCCGTCCTTGCGGTAGATCCAGCCGCTTTGATCCTGGTAGTCGAGCGAGAGATAGGCGTCTCCTTGGAAAACCCGGATCTTGCGCATTCTTTCCGGGCTGATGCGGCTGGCGGTGATGTTGGCGACGCACCCGTCTCCGAAGCGGATGCGGGCGTTGGCGATGTCCTCCCGCCGGGTCAATACGGGGACGCCGACGGCGTCGACGGACTCGATGGGCGCACGGACCAGGTGAAGCACGATCTCGAGGTCGTGGATCATGAGATCGAGCACCACGCCGATATCGAGGCTGCGCTTGGGAAAGGGAGAGAGTCGGTGGCACTCGATGAATCGCGGCGAATCGAGCCGCGCCTCGAGCTGGCTCATGACCGGATTGAACCGCTCGATGTGGCCGATCTGGAGAACGCAGCCATTCTCCTGGGCGAGGTCGATAATGGCCTTGGCGTCGTCGACCGAGTCGGATATCGGTTTCTCGACGAGCACGTGCTTCCCTTTCGAAAGAAGGCTCGTAGCGACCTCGCGATGGGTCAGGGTCGGCGTCGCGACGGAGGCGGCGTCGACCCTTTCGACGAGTTCTTCGAAACTGCCCAGGGCCTCGGTTCCGAATTCCTCGGCGACGGAACGGGCCAGTGCTTCGTTGGCATCGTAGATTCCCACCAATTCCGCGGACTCCAGCTCGGAATAGATCCGGGCATGATTGCGACCAATGGCTCCGACGCCTACAACTCCGACTTTTACGCTCATGGCGGTCAGCTATGCCAGCAACCGCGCTTCTCGGCAACTCCGGATCGTCGTCGCCGCCAAATTGGGCGGCATCAATCCCGTGCCGCGATGGCGATCCGACGCTCCTCGCACAGCCGAACAATCTCGTCTTTTCCCAGCAGCAGCGTGGAGCCCGCTTCCACGACGATCGCGTTCACTCCGGCCTCGGCTGCCGTCCGGACCGTGTCCGGACCGACGACCGGGACGTCGAACCGGAAATCCTGATTCGGCTTGGAGACCTTCACCATCATCGCCTCCCCTTTCCCGAGCGCCCCGCCGCGCTTGATCGCCTCGTTGGTCCCTTCGAAGGCCTCGACCGCCAAGACCGTTCCCTTTTTCACCACCACGGTCTGGCCGATGTCGAGGCGGCTGACCTCCTTGGCGATGTGGAACCCGAACCCGGCGTCGCTCTCCTGCCGCTCGTCGAGATGCGGCCCGCAGACGTGGCCGGCTCCCGGCAGCAAGTCGTCGAGAAAGGTCGTGGCGGGCAGCAGGCCGATCCCGTCCTTTTCGAGTTCGGCGGCGATGGCTCCGAAGAGGCTCTCCGCGTTCCGCTCCTTCACCTTCCCCAGCATCTTCAGCAATCGCAGGTCGGGACGCAGGTCGAAAAGGTTCTTCGGCGCGATCTGGCCCGTCATCACCGCGTTCTCGACGCCATTTGCTTTGAAGAACTTGATCATCTTTCCCAGCTGACCGACCCGGAGCCACTCGATCGCGTCGACCGATTCGGCGAGGCTCGGCTCGGTTTCTCCCTGGAAAGCCGCCGCCACGAGCGTCGAGACACCGGCCTTGCGGGCGGCCCCGGCAAAAATTTCCGGGTAGATTCCGTTTCCGGCGATCATGCCGATTCTCGTGGGGGTTTCTGGTTTTGAATCGCTCATTCGAAAATCATGCCTGGGAGCGGTCGATCACGGCGATGACGATGGCGACCGTCAGGATGACCGTGCCAATCACGCGCCAGAGAAACGCTTTTCCGGTATCTCGGAACTCACTGTTTCCCAAAGCAACGCCGAAAACAACCACTAGCACGATGATCCACAGACCTCGGGAGGCGTAGACGACATTCACGCCGGTCGGGTCTTCGAAGTAACTCAGGACGATTCCCATTCCGAGCGCCTGGAGTCCGATGAGAAACGCCGCCCACCAGGCCCATTTTCTCTGTCCCCGGGCAAGCCGAAGGCTGGGCCTTCCCTGCGCCAGCCACATCAGCAGCGAAATCACCGCGATACCGAGCGATCCCAGAGCCAGAAAAGTCGGTGCCCCGAAATCGGCCGACCACCAGTTCACCAGCACGTCGCAGAGGCCGAACATCATCGCGCTCGCGAGCGTCACGGCGACGGTGAACGCCACGTTCGATCCTCGTCTCAAGTCCGCCAGACCCATCAGGAAAATGCCGAACGCGGTGAGAAACGCGGCGATCCAGAGCGGAACGCTCGGAGCGACGCCCGTCAGAACCACTCCGCCGACGGCGACGAAAACCACTTTCGTTCCCATGATGGGCGTCACCAGCGAAACGTCTCCAAGCTTGAGGCCCAGAAACGTCAGCCAGGTTCCGGCGAAGAAGGCAAAGCCCATCACCGTCGGTTTCCACAGAAGCGACCAGTCGATCTCCTGGGTCTCGAAGAAAAGAAGCGGGAGAAATACCAGGGCGACCACGAAGTTCGTCAGGTGAAACGACTGGTCCATGGTGACGCCCTCCTTGAGAGCGCGCTTGATCAGGATGGAGCCGAGCGAATAGACGATCGCGGAAGTCAGAGGTAGCAGCAGATATATCGGCACGGCGGCATTGTCGCGACGCCGCGACGTTCGTCAAAAGATTTGCTGAACGGTGAAATCTCCTAGGCCAGCGGAAGAACGAGGGACAGAATCACGCTCGTCACGAACGCGGTCACGCCGAGGATCGCGAGCAGCGGCGTCCACGATTTGAGCGCCTCCGCTTCGGTCAGTCCGCTCATTTTGGAGAAGATCCAGAATCCGCTGTCGTTCATCCACGATCCGACCAAGCCGCCGCCTCCGATGGCGGTGGCCAGGTAGACGGGGTGGAATCCCAGATTCATGCCTTCGATCATGGCGGCGATCATGCCCGAGGCGGTGATGACTGCCACGGTGGTGGATCCCTGTGCGATTTTCAAGAGAGCGGCAATCCCGAACGCCATGAAGAGCAGGCCGATTCCGGCGCCTCCGCTGCTGGCGGGAAACATCGCCTCGATGGCGGGGCCGATCTCGGCCGCCGCCAACATCGCGCCGAACGCGCCGCCCGCCGCCGTGATCAGAATGATGAGGCCGCCGCTCATGAGCGAGGACTCCAGCGTGTCCGAAAATTCCCGGCGCGACGGACGGCGGAAACGCACGTAGAGCAGCAAGGAGATCGCAGCGGAGAGCAACAGGGCGAAGTTGGCGTTGCCGTAGGCTTGACTCATGTTCGCGGCTTTTCGCCTGCCGGTTTCCCAGACCCGCGGCGCCAGCACTCCTTCGGGAAGCGCCGATTCGAGGGCGAGACGGTTTTCGCGCTCCACCAGGGCCAAGTTGGCGTTGGCGAGATTCCGTCCCGTCGCGAAGGCCTCCCGGTCGGTCATGGCCTCGTTCATCGCGGAAGCCACCGATTCGGGAGTCGCGGCGTCCCGCGGGGGCAAGCTGCCGCCGAGCCCCGACAACGGTGCCGCCGACGCCCCATCGACCTCGTCGTAAAGGGCGTCGAGATTCCGCAAGTCCGCCGGCCGCACCTGCGCGGCGCGTTCGGCATTCGCCCAAGTCTCCAGCGCGGTGTTGCTTCCGATGAGAAGCACCGGCAGCAGGATCGGGAGCAAGGAAAGGCCAAGTCCGGGGAGCCGGCGGTCGGCCAGCGGCGTCTCGTCGAGTTTGTCGTCGCCGGGGAGGGCCCGCATCTCGATCGGCATGCGCTTGTCCAACGCGGAGCTGAAAAGAAAGCCGACGATCGCAGCCGGAAGCCCGACCAATGCACCGATCCCGATCATCACGCCGAGATCGACGCCGAGTTGCTGGGCCATCAGCAAAGGACCCGGCGTCGGAGGCACCAGAGCGTGGGTCACCGCGGCGCCGGCCGAGATGGCGAGGACGTACTTGAGGTAGTTCTTGCCGGTGCTCCGATGAAGGGATCGCGCCAGGGGGACGAGCAGATAGAAAACGGTGTCGAAAAAAACCGGAATGGAGAGAACGAATCCGCTTCCCGTCAGGGCGACCGACGAGCGCTTTTCTCCAAGCAGGTCCAGAAATCCCCTGACGATCCGGTCCGCCGCCCCGCTCTCCATGAGGCACTTTCCGATCACGGCTGCCAGCGCGATAACGATGCCGATCCCCGCGGCGGTTCCTCCGAAGGCGGAGGCGACTCGAGACACCTTCTCCGCAATCTCTCCCGGGGCGAGAAAGCTGACGACCAAGGCGGCGGTGATGAGGGCGAGGAAGGCATTGATCCGCAGGCCGATGATCATGCCGATGACCACCGCCACGCCGACGAACAGAATGAAGAAAGGATTGTCCATGAAGGGCGGGAGACTGACAAGAAACCCGGCGAATGACAACCCGGATTTTCGGGCATTCGCCCGCGATGCCGCCGGACCGGCTCAGAATTCGCCTTCGCCGAGATGGGTCGTCGAAAGCGTCCGCCAGTCGTCCTTGGCCGGATCGGGTCCCTCTTCGTTCTGGGCTCGGGACACGGATTCCTCGACCGTTTGCTGGATCTCCCCTTCCATCTCTTTCAGGGCTTCCACCGAGAGAAGGCCTTCGGAAAGGACATGCGCCCGGGAAACTTCGAGACAGTCCTTCCCGTAGTGACCATGGCGAGCCGAGTCCGACACGTAGCTGGCGTCGTCGTGCTCGCCGTGCCCGGACAAACGCAGCATTTTGCCGACGACCATCTGAGGGCCTTCGCCGGCGCGGGCCTTTTCGACGGCCACCCGGAAAACCGCGAGGCAGGCGGCCAGGTCGGTGCCGTCGACGGTGTAACCCGCCACACCGTACCCTGCGGCGCGGTCGACGAGATTCGCGCAGGCGTACTGCCGATCGGTCGACGTGGAGTAGGCGTACTGGTTGTCGGCGATGGCCACCACGAGCGGAAGTTTCTCCACGGCGGCCTGGTTCACCCCCTCGTGAAACGCCCCGGTGGAGGTCGTCCCGTCCCCCGCCACCGCGCCGCCCGCGAAACCGGACTCGCCGCGGAACCGCTTGCCCATGAGCATGCCGTTCACCACGGAAACGGAGGTGCCCAAGTGGCTGATCATGGCCGGCAGCCCCTCTCTCGGCCGCCCCCGGTGAATATTGCCGTCCCGCCCCCTCATGGGCCCCTTCACCGAACCCAGATACGTTCTGGCGCCGTCGTCAACCGACTCGCCGAAGGCCAGGCGTCCGGCCTGATCGCGGATCAGACCGGAGAACACGTCGCCTTTGCCGCGGTCCAGATGCACCCCCAGCGAAACACTGAAAGCCTCCTGTCCGCGCCCCACGTATACGCCGCCGACGATTTTCCCCGCACGATAGAGCGCGGCCATCTTGTCCTCGAAAATCCGGGCGAACACCATCCATCGATAGGCGGCCAGATATTCGGAATCGGAAACGGTTGGAGCTTTCGGCTCCTGTAAATCGCTTGCGGGCATGGACTCGTGGAGGCGCACCCTAGCCGCGTCCCTTCCCACCCTGCAACGAATTTTTGCGCTTTGCGGGCCGAGATTTCCCCGTTTCGCATTCGGATAATTGCGCTAACGGTGTCGTCATGAAACTCGGTGTCATCGGTTGCGGGAAAATGGGTCGAGCCTTGGTCGGAGGCATTCTCAAGGCGAAGATTTGCGAGCCCGGCGAGGTCGTTATCCACGATGCGTGGCCCGAAGCGGCCGAATCAATGGCGAAGGAACTCAAAGTCAGCGTCGCCTCATCCAACGCCGAAGTGGTCGATGCCTCCGAGGTGGTGCTGCTCTGCGTCAAGCCCCAGGCATTCTCCGATATGCTGGCGGAACTGGGCGAAAGCCGGGATCGCCTTCTCGTCTCGATCGCGGCGGGCGTTCTCATCGGATCGATCGAAGCGGGATGCGGAAATCGACACCGGGTGGTCCGCGCGATGCCGAACACTCCCGCTCTCGTGGGAAAAGGCGCTTCCGCTTTTGCCCTGGGTTCCAGCGCCACGGAAGAGGACGCGGCGACCGCCGAAGCCCTTCTCGGCGCCGTCGGCTACGTCTGTCGGGTCGAAGAGAAGGATCTCGACGCCGTCACCGCCCTCAGCGGCAGCGGACCGGCCTATATTTTTCTGATGATCGAAGCTCTCGTCGCGGCGGGCGTCGAACAGGGACTGACTGCCGGTATCGCGCACGACTTGGCGGCCCACACCGTCGCCGGCGCGGCGGAACTGATTCTCCAAACCTCCGAATCCCCCGCTCGATTGAGAGAAAACGTGACCAGTCCCAACGGCACGACCTTCGCCGCCTTGGAATCGCTCCGATCCAATCGGTTCCAGTCTGTCGTAGAACAAGCAGTGATGGCCGCCGCGGAGCGCTCCCGGGAACTCGGGCGCGGTTGAAGGCGGACTTGAGTCGTCGAAAAATTACCGGGTTCCCCCGCCCCGCCGAATCTTGGCTTTCGCGAAACGCGTTTCGCATTCACACTAAGAGACTCATGACAGATATTCGCGCACATTACGAGGAGAAGGGCCAAGGCCACGTGTTTGCCTTTTACGACGCTCTCTCGGACCAGGGAAAACTATCGTTGGAAGAGCAGGCGGCCCAGATCGATCTCGACGAAGTCGCCGATCTGGTGAGGAATCTCATCGATTCGAAGTCGGAGGACGACGCGGCGAACGCAGGCGACTTGAGCCCGGCCGACTACATTCCTCTGCCGGACGGCGAGGACGGCGATCCGGCTCTGTGGGCGAAGGCCCGGGAGACGGGCGAAGCCGCCCTCCGCTCCGGTCGCGTTGCCGCCTTCACCGTCGCCGGCGGCCAGGGAACCCGCCTTGGTTACGACGGCCCCAAAGGAACTTTCGGAGTGACCCCGGTGCTCGAGAGTTCCCTCTTCCAGGTGTTCGCCGAAAAAATTCTGGCCTCGTGCCGCCTCTACGAGTGCGCCATTCCATGGTACATCATGACCTCCGTCATCAATCACGAGGAGACGGTCGACTTTTTCGAGAAGCACGAATACTTCGGGCTGCCGAAGGACAAAGTCCGCTTTTTCAGCCAGGGGCTCATGCCCGCCGTCGACCGCGAAGGAAAAATCCTCCTGTCAGACAAAGGCGGGATCGCCCTGAGCCCGGACGGCCACGGCGGCGCCCTGCGCGCGCTCGTCCGCTCGGGTTCGATTCGGGAAATGGAGGCGGAAGGCGTCGACATTCTCAGCTACTTCCAGGTCGACAATCCGCTGGTTCGCTGCATCGACCCGACCTTCATCGGCTTTCACCTGACGAACCGATCCGAGCTTTCCAGCAAGATGGTACCCAAAGCCTATCCGGAAGAAAAGGTCGGCGTCTTCTGCGAACAGGACGGAAAGGCCTTGGTCGTGGAATACAGCGACCTTCCGGAGGCGCTGGCCCAGGAGAAGGACGAGGATGGCGAGCTGCGCTTTCGAGCCGGAAGCATCGCGATCCACGTCTTCGACCGGGCCTTCATCGACCGGCTCGGAAGCGGGGGCGCGGACGAAAAACTCCCCTTTCATCTGGCCAACAAGAAAGTTCCCTTCGTCGACAGCGAGGGGAACCGCCGCGAGCCCGACGAACCGAACGCCTGCAAGTTCGAAATGTTCGTTTTCGACGCCCTCCCCTTTGCCGAAAATCCCGTCATCGTCGAGACGGCCCGCCAAGACGATTTTTCTCCGGTGAAGAACGCCGAAGGCGTCGACTCGCCCCGGACGGCCCGGGAGGACCAGCTGCGCCAGTTCGCCCGCTGGGCCCGGGCGGCCGGTATCGAAATCGAGACGGACGAAACCGGCCTGCCGCCATTCGCTTTCGAGGTGTCGCCTCTCTTCGCGGACACGGAGGAGCGTTTCAAAGCGGCCTGGGACGAACTCGCCGAGAAACCGCGGTTGACCGAGGGCGTGGTTCTGGTGTAAGTCCGGAGTCACTAATTTATGAGTGCAGAAACCCGATTGAAAGAACTTGGAATCGTCCTCCCGCCCGCTCCCGAACGAATGGGCGTCTATCAACTGCTGGTGCAGACCGGCAACCTCGCCTATCTCTCCGGTCACGGCCCGTTCCTCGACGACGGCAGCCTCATCGCCGGACGCGTCGGCGAGGACGTCTCCCTCGAGGCCGCCCAGGACGCCGCCCGGCAGGTCGGCCTGAATCTCCTCGCGACCCTCAGGAAAGAGCTCGGCTCGCTCGACCGGGTGTCGCGGCTGATCAAGTCGCTGGCGCTGGTGAACTGCACCGACGATTTCATCCAGCAGCCCCAAGTGGTGAACGGATTTTCCGATCTTTTCGCCGAAGTGTTCGGCGAGGAAGTCGGTATCGGCGCCCGCAGCGCCATGGGTACCAACTCCCTCCCCGGCAACATCCCGGTGGAGATCGAGATAATCGTGGAAGTCAAAGACTGACTTTCCGATGGATCCGATTGCAGGTCTCGAGTCCGTGCCGTCGCCCTCCTTGCTGTTCGATGCCGACCGGATCGGTCGGAACATCGATCGGCTCATCGGGATGGTGGACGGCGATTGTTCGCTGTTGCGTCCCCACATCAAAACGCACAAGTGCGCCGAGATTCTGGACCTGCAACGGGCCATCCCCCGGGTCAAGTGCGCCACCATCGCCGAAGCCGAGCTGGCCGCCCGGGAGGGAGTTCCCGACGTTCTCCTCGCCTATCCTCTCGTCGGCCCGAACGTGGGGCGTCTCTTCACCTTGATCGAGAAGTATGGGGACACCGCCTTCTCCACGGTAATCGACAGTGACATCGGGCTCGAGGCGTTGGAAGCCGGCGCCGAAACCGAACTCGCCGTGTTCATCGATCTCGACTGCGGGATGCACCGCACCGGAATCGCTCCCGGCGAAGAAGCCCTCTCCCTCGCGCAGCGGATCGACCGGAGCGACGAACTGAAGTTCGCCGGGGTTCATGCCTACGACGGACACATCCACGACGCCAGCCTCGAGGATCGAAAGTCCCGCTTCGGCGCCGCCGTGAGCCAGGTCGATGCCTTTCTGGAGCAACTTCGCGACGCCGGAATCGAAGTGCCGCTAGTCGTTTCGGGAGGTTCGCCGACCTTCGCGCTGCACGCCGACCGCGCCGAGAACTCGGCAACCAAGTGGCAGTGTTCCCCCGGGACGACGCTGCTGTGGGATGCCGGCTACGGAGAACACTATCCCGACCTCGAATTCGAAGCGGCCGCCTTTCTCCTGACCCGGGTCGTGAGTCGTCCCGGCAAGAATAGGCTGTGCGTCGATCTCGGTCACAAGGCGGTGTCGGCCGAGAACCCCATCGAAAACCGTGTCCGCTTTCCCGATCTGCCCGACGTGAAATTCGAGTCCCAGAGCGAAGAACATCTCGTTCTATCGACTCCCCACGCCGAAGACTGGCCGGTCGGAACTTCCCTGGTCGGACTCCCCTACCATGTCTGTCCGACCGTGGCGCTGCACCAGCACGCCCACGTGATTCGCAACGGAAAGGCCACCGGCGAAAAGTGGGCCATCGCGGCCCGCGACCGCGAGCTGTCGATTTGAGACTGCGCGGAAAAAAGGTCCGTTTTCGCGCGGAACGCTAGTGTGGCGAACGCTAAGTTCGTGCAAAAAACAAGTTTACCAAATTTTGGATCCGCCCTCGCTTCGCTCGGATTGTTTTTAGATTTCGCGGATCTCTTTTCCCACTTCTTCGTTGCTCATCGGTCGTGGAGCCAACTCCACTCCCTCTTCGCGCCTCGAATTTGAAAAAGATCTCTCGCGAGTTTCCCACACGAACTTAGCGCTCGCCACACTAGCGTACCAGCGCACTCGAGGGAACGACACCGACCCGCCGATCGGGCAGGCGAATTGTGGCGGTATTCCCTTCCCGGCTCAGGACGCCGACCTCGGCCCCTTCGTAGAGGGTCACCAGAACGCCGCCGACTTCGGCCTGCGTCGTCGCTTTGACGGTCGCCGAATCGCCCGCGACTCGGTTACTGCCGCTGCGCCGGGTAAAGATGGGCGCGACTTCGGGCTCCGGGGAAGAGGCCGACGGGGCTTCCGGCTCGGACTGGAAAATCGGAGCGGTCGCCACTTCTTCGGGCGCTTCTTCGGCCACCTCGGAAGGGGGTTCCTCCTCGCGGGCGGCAACGGGGGCGGGCTCGGCCTGTTCGGTCGATCCAACCATTTCCGGTTCGGTCGATTCAGCCACTTCGGTCGGTTCGACGCTTGGGAGAGATTCGACCGGCTCGGACGGGAGCGCTCGTTGAGGTTCTGCCCCGGCCCGCTCCGCCGAAGGAGACGAACGGCTCTTGTTTCTTCCGAAAAGGCGAGCGAACAGACCTGGTTTCTCACCGTCGACCGCCCCCGCCCGCTCCGGAGCGACGACCGCTTCCATGGTGGCCGTTTCCCGGGCCGCGACTTCTTCCGGAGTCGGACCGGCCGGGGCCGGAGGATCGGAATCGCCATCCGGCGTCGCATCCGCTTCGTAAGGATTTCCTCGGCCGGGACGCTCCGGCCTGACATAGCGGTCGGCACCGGTCGACGCCGCTGGAGCATCCTCGAATTCCGGCACGTAGGAACGCCTCGACGCGTCGGTCATTCTCGCCTCCCGCTCGCTGGACGTCATCGGGGCGGGGCGATTCGCCGCCAGAAAGGCCTCGGCCGTGGTGGGGACCGTCAGCTCGGTCAGGGACTGGGACGCCATCGCCGCCATGAGCGCCTTCTTTTGGCGCGCCTCCTGGACCGCGCGATTCATCTCCGCGTCCCGCAGCGAGCGGTTCGCGGCGACGTTTCCCTGCGTGCCGTTGTAGCTGGCCGCGCCTGTCGCCGTCGCCGTTTCGGCATCCTGCGCATTGCCAACCGCGACAAAGCATGATACCGCCATCCCTATCCAAGAGCCTGTCTTCATATCTTAATCCGTGTTCCGAGGCGACATCCTGCCTCAGTACTCTGAAAATTTCCAGCCTCCAAAAATGAAATTAATTTTCGACGTCCATCTCGATCTCAGTCTCAACGCGCTCGAGTGGAATCGCGATCTCACCTTGCCCATCGCCCGCATCCGGGAACACGAGGCCAGAATGACCGACATGAAAGGCCGCGGGGACAACACGGTATGCTTCGAAGAAATGCGGCGCGGCGGGCTGGGACTTTGCGTCGCCACCCAGATCGGCGGCTGCATGAAACCGGCGGGTCCCGTCGCCAGTTGGGAATCTCCGGCCCAGGCTTGGGCGATGACACAGGGCCAGCACGCCTACTACGAAGCCATGGTCGACGCCGGGGAAATGACGCCGGTCACGAACCTCGCAGAACTCGACGCCCAGTTGTCCCGCTGGTCGGATCCGGACGCCGCCGCGGAGAACCGGGAGCCGATCGGATACGTGCTCAGTCTCGAGGGAGCGGACTCCATCGTCACCCTGGATTATCTCGAGCGCTCCTACGAACGCGGGCTCCGCGCTCTCGGCCCGGCCCACTACGGGACCGGCCGCTACGCGCTGGGACACGACAGGGTCGGCGGACTGCCGGACAAAGGCCGGGAGCTGCTTCGCAAGATGGATGAACTCGGCATCGTGCTCGACGTGACCCATCTGAGCGACGACTGCTTTTTCGAGGCCCTGGAACTCTACGAGGGGACAATCTGGGCGAGTCATTCCAACTGCCGGGCGCTCGTCGACAACCCCCGACAGTTCACCGACGAGCAACTTCGGCTGCTGATCGAGCGCGGGGCCGTAGTCGGAGCGGTTTTCGACGCCTGGATGGTCGTCCCCGGCTGGGTGCGCGAAGTCTCCACACCCGAACAGATGGGCGTCCTGATCGAGCACGTCGCCGATCACATCGATCACATCTGCCAGCTGGCCGGAAACGCGAAGCACGTCGGAATCGGCAGCGACCTCGACGGAGGCTTCGGAAAAGAGCAATCCCCGGTCGATCTCGACACGATCGCCGACCTCCAGAAGCTCGAAAACATCCTCGCGGCCCGCGGCTTTACCGACGACGAGGTCGCCGGGGTTTTCAGCGGCAATTTCCTCGGCTTGCTTCGAGACGCCTGGTCCTGACGGGAGTCGACAGGGTTAAGTTGGTCGTCCAACCGGGTTGACTTCATCTCGCCCCGCTGCGCGGACGAAGAGCTCGTACATCACCACGGCGGCACTGGCTGCCACATTGAGGGAATCGATGGTTCCGCTCATGGGGATGCCGATTTTCTCGTCGCAGAGATCGCCGACTTCCGGTGCCAGTCCGTCGCGCTCCGATCCGAACAGGAGGGCGCATTTTTCAACTTGGCGGACCCTCGGCAGCGGAACCGCGTCGTCGCCGAGCGCGGTTCCGAAGATCGCGAAGCCGGCCTCTCTCATCGAATCCAAGTGCCCGGGAAGACGCTCCACTTCGAAAATCGGCAGGCGGAACACCGCGGTGGCCGACGCCCGGATGCACTTCCGGGAATACACGTCGGCGCCCCTGCCCTTCTCCAGCAGGATCCCGTCGGCCCCGAAAGCCGCGGCGCTGCGGACGATCGTTCCCAGGTTGCCGGGATCGGCCAGCCCTACCGGAACGACCATCCGGCAGGCGTTCTCCAGCCATTCCTCCGCCGGCTCGCGGGCTTCCGGGCGCTCGGCCAGCGCGAACACGCCGCGATGGAAATCGAAGCCGGCTTTCCCGGCCATCGCTTCCGCGTCGACTTCCTCGAAAGCGACGCCCGCGTCGACGAGACGCTGCTTCAGGTCTTGATGCCGCCCCCGTTCGACGTAGACGATCAGGGGCGTGAAAGACGTCGATTCGAGAAGCGCCTCGACCGCCCAGCGACCCTCGACGACAACGGGTTCCGGCATGACGGCGACCTCTCCGAAGTCGCCGCGATCAGTGGGCTTCCTTCTTCTCGGCGAGGTAGCCGAGCGCACCGAGAGCCGCGACCGCCACCCCTCCGATGCAACGAAGAAGCCCTCCGAGGATGTTCTCGTCGAACGAGCCGAAGCCGTAGAGCACGATGCCGAGGCCGATGAGGACGGAAAAAACGGGACCGGCGGTATTGATGGCCTTGTCGGAAAGCGGCAGGCACCCGAGGATCGCGAACATCACTGCGAACCCGGCAAGATAGAGCCACAAGGGCGTCCAATAGCCTCCGGCGGCGCTCATGGATACTTCGCACAGAAGCCAGGCGAGGCCGATGAGATAGAGGAATCCGAGCGAGAGGGAGTTCATGGGGCAGAAAGTGATTCAGGTTGGCGAGGTTTCAAGTCGATTGTGATCCGTCAGGCCGATTTGCTGCTCGGTTTCCGCCCCCGCTCCCGGAAATCGCCGAAGTTCCGGAACTTGGCGTACCGGTCCTCGGTCAGTTTGGAGGTCTCGACGCTCTCCAGTTCCGCCAGATGCTTCATGACCGAAGCCTTCAGGTTGTTCGCGGTCCCGACGTGATCGTGATGGGCCCCGCCCATGGGCTCGGGAATCACCTCGTCGATGATGCCCATCTCGAGCAAGTCGGCGGCACCGAGTTTCAGGGCCTGGGCCGCTTCGGTCGCGTACTTCCGGTCCTTCCAGAGAATCGCGGCGCAGCCCTCCGGGCTGATCACGGAATAATAGGCGTTCTCCATCATCAGGACGCGGTCGGCAACGCCAATTCCGAGGGCGCCTCCCGATCCGCCCTCGCCGATGACCACGGCAATGATGGGAATCTTCAGCGACATCATCTCGCGGAGATTGAAGGCGATCGCTTCGGCGATGTTCCGCTCCTCGGCTTCGATTCCCGGATAGGCGCCGGGCGTGTCGATCAAGGTCACGACGGGGACCCCGAACTTTTCGGCCAGCCGCATGAGCCTGAGCGCCTTCCGGTATCCCTCGGGGTGAGCGCTCCCGAAGTTCCGGCGAAGATTCTCCTTGGTGTCCCGCCCCTTCTGGTGCCCGATGACTACGACGCGTCGGCCTTCGAGGTAGGCGAACCCGGAGGGCATGGACTCGTCGTCGCTGATGTGACGATCGCCGTGCAGCTCGAGAAAATCGTCGAAGCAATGCTCCATGTAGTCGAGCATGAACGGTCGCCGCTGGTGCCGGGCGATCTGCACCCGTTGCCAGGGAGTGAGATTCCGGTAAATCTCGGTCTTCGTTTTTCTGAGCTTGTCCTCGATCCGCTTCATCTCGCTGGACATGTCTATGTCGCTGTCGGCGGCGCGGTCGCGCAGCTCCAGTAGCTGGCGCTCGAGATTCACGATCGGCTTTTCAAATTCGAGAGGCTCCGAGATCATAGGTTTTGCTCAGTTTATCGTTGATGCGGATTCTGTCTAGTTCACGAGGCTCACCTTCGACCCGACGCGCAGGATGGTAAATAGCTCCTCGATGTCGCTTTTCGCCACCATGATGCCGTAGGGTCCCGATCCATCTCCGGATCGGTCCGAATCAGCCTGGCGGATAAACAGTCCGATTTTTCCGGTTCTTACCCATTTACTGCAATCCAGATAATTTTCATCCGTAAAATTGATGGGCCGGTCGTCGTGCCACGCGACTTTCTCGCTGATGGACGTGGAGACCGGGGCGCTCAGGCCGGGCGGCAGATGCCGGTCTACGATGGCGTACTCCTTGAAGAATTCGCTCTCGTCGAACAATGTCACAGTTTCCTTGTCCAGATCGATCTCGACGCGGTAGTGGAGCGGAAACACCGTCAGCGCCTCGTCCGGATAGATCAGCGCGGTGGTCTTGGCGTTGGCGCGCATGATGTAGTCGATCGTAGTCTCGCTGCGGCGCGCGATGGTGACCAGAGCCTCGCCCCGGCTGACGACGTGCTCGGCCTTGCCTTCCAAGGGGATCTGGGAAATGAGCAGGTCGAGGTTGATCTCGCCCACGATGCGCTTCGCGTCACCGTAGGTGCCCGATTCCGGAAAATACTTCATCAGGTAGAGCAGGCGATCCCGGGCGGACAACAGTTCGCCCGCCTTCAGCAGATCGGCGGCGGCGGCGAAGTGACGCTGACCGAGATCCGGCTTCTCTTTCGGGACGTCCGATTTTCCCTCGATGTGACGGGTCACGTTCATCTCGGGCTGGGCGAACTTCTTCCAGTAGAAATAGGCTCCCCCGATGCCGCCTGCACAAATCAGCAGGGCAAAAAACGCCAGCAGAAATTTGATTCGTGCCATGGCAGGGCGAAGACGTCGTCCGATCAGAGAAGACCGCGGCGCTTGAAATCGAAGACGTTGATTTCAAGCGACTTGCCTATCATTTCCATCGTGAATTTGATCAGGGATATTTCCCAGGTATCGTCGATCCCCACAATGACCGCGCGGGACGGATCTCCCTGAGATTCGATGTCGCCGACGATCCGGTCCCGGATGGATTCGATCGATCCGTGGGCCGTGGTTTCGGTAAACCCCCGCTTCGCGAAATTGAAGCCGTATTTGAAGAAGCTCGCGTTGCCGTGCTGGCGGAACCACTCCGAGAATATCTCGGCCTGCTCGCCGAACCCCTCGAACATGAGATCCTCGTAGCCTTCCGGACGCACGATCCGGGGGCGCTCCGACTCGACCCGGCCCTCGCGGATACGGACGCTTCCGACCTCGTCCATCGGCTCGGTGAGGAGGTGGAACTCGAAGTTCGTCGAGCCGAAGGTATCGATCCGACGATCGGGTTCGTGGACCACGACCGTCGATTCCAGCGCGTAGGCTATGTCGTCAAAAGAGAGGGAATGCATCTCGGAGGGACCTAAAGCTACGTGAAAAGGCCGCGAAAATCCAATGATTAG
This sequence comes from Verrucomicrobiales bacterium, assembly GCA_040905585.1. GTDB lineage: Bacteria > Verrucomicrobiota > Verrucomicrobiia > Verrucomicrobiales > DEV007 > Arctic95D-9. The sequence goes on along the minus strand of JBBDRG010000071.1, from coordinate 39,157 downwards.
GCCGGCGGAAGACGGAGACGAAGAAACCCGATGCCGTTCGGGTCGTGCCGGAACACAAAAAATGCGCCCCGTAAGGAGGCGCATCTCGGTGATTTCAAGCGGGATAGGAGCCTGTCAGGCCTTCTGCTTTTCGATGTATTCGTTCACTTCGCCGACGCTGGTCAACTTTTCGGCCTCCTCGTCGGGAACCGTGATGTCGAACTCTTCCTCGAACGCCATCACCAGCTCGACCGTGTCGAGGGAATCGGCACCGAGATCTTCGATGAACTTCGCTTCGGGTTTGACCTGATCTTCGCTCACACCCAGTTGTTCAACGATGATATTCTTTACCTTTTCTTCGATTGATGCGTCAGCCATTTGAAGGGAATTAAAATTGAGTTCTCGCAGTTATTACCGGCGGTGCCGACGTTTGGCAACGATTATTTTGCTCTTCTCGGTCCCGCATCGACGAATTCGACGACAACGGACTTTGCCGCGGCTTTCGCGTCGGCTATGTTTCCTCCCCCATGTCTTTCGTCGAACATCTCAACGCGCTCGACGCCGGTGGCGGGCTCTCCCCCACTCTGGCCCGATTCGAGCGTCTGATCGCCCCTAAAAGCCCCGCGCAGATCGAATCGCTCGCGGCGGAGTCGGTTGCCGTAACGCGCCGGAATTTCGGGAACACGATGAGGCTGTTCGCCCCGATCTACCTTTCCAACGAGTGCGTCAACAACTGCTCCTACTGCGGCTTCTCGCGGGACAATCCGATACTGCGAACCACCCTGAGCGTGGAGCAGGTGGTGAAGGAAGCCCGCCATCTCGCCGCCATGGGGTTCCGCCATCTCCTGCTCGTCGCCGGCGAACATCCCAAGTTCGTCTCCGACGGCTACCTAGAAGCGTGCATCGCCGCGCTGCGGGATTTCGTCCCCACCATCGCCATCGAGGTGGGTCCGACGGAAACCCCCGAATACCGCCGCATGGTCGACGCCGGCTGCGAAGGACTGGTCGTCTACCAGGAAACCTACCATCGCGACGCCTACCGGGATTTTCACACGGCGGGGCCGAAGAAGCGTTTCGACTGGCGTCTCGAATGCCCGGAACGCGGCTACGCGGCCGGTTTCCGCCGCATCGGGATCGGAGCGCTCATGGGCTTGGTCGACTGGCGCCACGACGCCCTGCGACTCGCCGCCCACCTCGAATACCTCTACAGAACCTGCTGGAAATCGGGTTTCACCGTCAGCTTGCCCCGCCTCAGGCCCGCCGCCGGGAATTTCGAGCCGGAGCACCCCATGAGCGATGCCGAGTTCCTCCAGGCGCTGTGCGCCTTTCGGATCTGCTTCCCGGGGGTGGGGATCGTTCTCAGTACGCGGGAACCGCAGTTGCTGAGAAACTCGCTTTTCCCGCTCGGCGTGACCAGCGTCAGCGCGGGAAGCGATACGTCGCCGGGCGGCTACACCGGAGAAGGCCGCGACGACCTGCATCTCACCGTGCGCGGCCGCCGCGTCGAAACGAACGACAAGGCACCCGCCGGGCCGTGCTCGGGATCCCCTACCGAAACCTCCGCGACGGGGCAATTCGACATCGCCGACGAACGCTCCCCCGCCGAGGTTGCCGCCTACCTGAGATCCATCCACCTCGAGCCGGTCTGGAAGGACTGGGACCCATCCATTCTGTCGCCTCCGGCCGTGGCCGCCGTTTGATCGAGCCCCGACCGAATTCAACCCGTTGACATCGCCGCGGGAATTGGCGAGTTTTCGACCGGCAGTTCCCTCATGCAGATCACGCTCAACGGACAGCCCCACCGTGCGGACCGGGGCCCTCAGACAATCAGCGAATTCGTCTCGACGCTGGAGACGGGGAAGCAGCCGGTTCTGGTCGAACTGAACGGCGAAGCAATCCTGAAGCGGGAATTCGACGAGCGTCGCATCGAAGACGGGGACGTCGTCGAGGTGATCCGGATGGTCGCCGGAGGCTGACCCGTCAGTGGAAATCCGTCGTCACCAACAAGGCGCGGTTCAGCTTCAGCAGATACTCGTAGCGGGGTATTTCGCGGCATCCGAAGCGGCTCAAGTGCTCGGTCGCCCATTGCGTGTCAAGCAATTGAAACCGGCGGCGTCTCAATCTTTCCACCAGGCTGACCAGGGCCACCTTGGAGGCGTCCGTCTCGCGGCTGAACATCGACTCGCCGAAAAACGCTCCCCCGATGGCGATGCCGTAGAGACCTCCGCAAAGCTTGTCGTCGCTCCATGCCTCCACCGAATGCGCGTAGCCGAGTTCGAACAATTTCTCGTAGCTGGTCACGATCTCCCGGCTGATCCAAGTGGTGCGCCGCTCCGCGCAGCCTTTCATCACCTCCGAAAAAGCAGTGTCCACGCGAATCTCGAAAGGATCCTTCCGCAGCGTCCGCTTGAGGCCGTGGGGAATGTGAAACTCGTCGAGCGGGATCACGCCGCGGGGATCGGGCGAGAACCACCCGATTTCGCCGCGGTTGTCCATCGCCATCGGGAACATGCCCCCGCGGTAGGCGGCAATGAGGACCGCCGGGCGAATGTAACCTTCTCTGGTGAAAATCGACTCTGACATCCGTATGCGCGTTGAAGAAATTAGGTCTACCCTCGATTTTTGACAATCCTAAAAAATGATACGTGCGATTTCGGTCTCGCCGTCGAATTTCCACGCAATCCCAGCTTGAAATGGGGAAAGGGATCGCGTAACGGTCGGCACTATGCCAGTTGCCACACCCAAACAGTTCGAAGCCATGTTGGAAGCCGCCCAGAAGGGTGACTACGCCTATCCGGCGATCAACTGCAGCAATATCGTTACGATCAACGCGGCGCTGAAGGCGTTCGCCGACCAGAAATCGGACGGTATCATCCAGTTTTCCACCGGGGCGGGGCAGTTCGCTTCCGGTCTCAACCACAAGAACGCCGTTCTCGGCACGATCGTCCTCGCCGAGGCCACTCACCGCCTTGCCGAACAATACGACATCCTGGTGGCACTGAACACGGACCACTGCCGCCCGTCCGTGGCCCCCGATTTCCTCGACCCGCTCATCGCGGAAACGGCCAAACGCCGCGAACGCGGGGAAAACAACCTGTTCCAGAACCACATGCTCGACGCCTCCGAACTCCCGCTGGCGGAGAATATCGAGATTTCTAAAAAATACCTCGTCATGTGCGCCGAGAACGAAATCGTCCTCGAAGTCGAAGCCGGCGTGGTCGGCGGCGAGGAAGACGGCGCGGCCGGCACCGAGGACACCCCGGACGCCGATCTCTACACCACCCCGGAAGACATGCTCGCCGTCTACGAGGCTCTCAACGAACTGGGTTCTTTCACCTTCGCCGCGACCTTCGGCAATGTTCACGGCCACTACAAGCCGGGCGCGGTCAAGCTTCGTCCGGAGATTCTCAAGCAGGGTCAGGAAGCCGTGACCGGAAAATACGGCGCCGAAGCCGAGTTCGATCTCGTCTTCCACGGCGGTTCGGGCTCCTCTCTCGAAGAGATCCGCGAAACGCTGGGCTACGGAGTCGTGAAGATGAACGTCGACACCGACACCCAGTACGCCTTCACCCGCCCCGTCGCCGACCACATCCTGAAAAACTACGACGGCGTCTTGAAGGTCGACGGAGAAGTCGGCAACAAGAAGGCCTACGACCCGAGGTCTTACCTCAAGGCGGGCGAGCAGGGCATGGCCGACCGCGTCGCCGAAGCCTGCGAGAATCTGCTTTCGGCCGGCAAGTCGATCGCCGGCGACGTCTGATCCAGGCCGGCATCTTTGCCTGAGAAACCTGTTTGCTCCCGGATCGACAGCCGCGACTCGGCGATTCAGCCGTGTCGTCGTCGGCACGGGAACGCGAGGACGAAAACGTCATCCTGCCATTGTCAGCCTCGACGATTCGTGGCACCTTCGCGTCTTATGAGACACCTCTTTATTTTCACGGCGATCGCCTCGCTCACGGTCATTTCTTCGAACGCCCAGGAAACGAAAGCGGACGAGAAGAAACAGGCCCCGAAAAAACACCCCACCGGTTACACCGACACCCCGTATCTGCCGGGCGGGAAATGGAGGGTTCACGACGACGCCCGACCTCGCCCCGAAGTCGTCGCTCCGGGCGAGACGGTCGCCGATCCGCCCTCCGACGCGATCGTGCTTTTCGACGGATCCGATCTCGACGAGTGGATGATGGAGAAGGACGAGTCCGCCGGGGACTGGATCGTATCGGACGGTTTCATGGAAGTGCCGCCGAGCGGCACGGGAGTGGGAGGTTTCCTAAGAACGAAGCGCACCTTCGGCGACGTTCAGCTCCACGTCGAGTTCGCCACCCCTTCGGAGGTCGAGGGCGACTCTCAGGGACGCGGCAACAGCGGCGTTTATCTTCTCGGCGGCTACGAAATCCAGATTCTCGATTCATTCGAAAACAAAGCTTACGCGGACGGCCAGGCCTCGGCCCTCTATGGCTACAAGCCGCCTCTCGTCAACGCCAGTCGCGAGCCCGGCGAATGGCAGACCTACGACATCATTTTCGAAGCGCCCAAGTGGGACGCGGAGGGCAACCTGCTGAAAAAGGCCTACGTAACTGTCCTCCACAACGGCGTGCTCACGCACCACCGGCAACCCTTCCTCGGCCCCACCGGCCACCGGAAAGTGGCCACCTACAATCACCCGGTGGAGACGGGACCGATCAAGCTGCAGGATCACGGCAATCCGACCCGCTTCCGCAACATCTGGGTCCGCGAACTGGATCTCGAGGCCAACGAGTGATCCACGGCCGGCCCGGGTCTATTTCCCCTTGTTTCGCCCTGCCGCTCTAACAACGGAGTGGGCAGCATGTTTCCTTTGCTCCGGCGGCATCGGCGAATCGAGCTTTACTCGGCCGCCGTTCGGTCGTTTCCTCGTTGCGTGAAACCGCTCTCACCGGCTCGCTGCACCTTGTTTTCGGCAAGCCTGCTCCTGTCGACGGGCTGCGCCAATCGGCCGGCCCCCTATCGCGGAGGCGAAGACAACCTGCTCGTCGGCGAACCGGCCACCGAAGCGCCGCCGCTCACCGACGGCGTCGGAGTCACCTATCTCGGCACCAACGGCTATCTCATCCAGTCGCCGTCCACGGCCATCCTCGTCGATCCCTATTTCTCCCGGATCGACCGGCGCCGCGTCCTCTTCAACGCGCCGATCGCTCCTTCCGCCGACGCGATCGCCTACGCGTCCCGCCAAGCGCAGCTGCCGGACCGCGTCGACGGGTTTCTCGTGACTCATTCCCACTTCGACCATCTCTTCGACGTCCCGGCCCTGCAACGGCAGCTGGGAGGGAAAATCGTCACCTCGCCGACGGGGACATTTCTCTCCATGGCGGAGGGAGTCGAGAGCCGGAACGTCGTGGCGTCGATGCCCGGCCAGCGGCTCCGGCTTGGAGACGCCTCCGTTCGCGTTCTCCCGGCGCGTCACGATCGCGTGCTCGGTGTGGTGCCTTATCCTCAGAGCCCCACGTCGCGCGGTGCCCCGGGCTCGGCGTCCGCCTTTTCCTCGGCCTTCGCTTTCGGTTGGGGCTTTTCCTCGTGCTTGGCCCCATGCTTGCCCTCGGCGTGATCCAAGCCGGGAGAGTCGTCTCCGTGGCCATGATCCCCGTGATCGCCGCCATGTTCGAGATGGAGGATTTGAGTCTCCTCGAACGAGTGGCGTTCGCAACCGATCGAAAGCAACCCGACGGCTCCCAGCCACACGACTCCGCAAGACAGAAATTTCATGGGCAATCCTTTAGCGCGGACCGGACTTTTTGCAACTTCCAACTTTTTCGTTAAGATACCTCGCCCATGCTCGACCGACGTCCCAACATTCTCTGGTATTGCACCGACCAGCAGCGCTTCGACACCATCGGCGCACTCGGCAATCCCTTCGTCCGGACCCCCACGCTCGACTCTCTGGTCGCCAAGGGCGTCGCCTTCACCGAGACCTACTGCCAAAGCCCCATCTGCACGCCGAGTCGAAGCAGCTTCATGACGGGACTTTACCCGAGCCGCCTCCACAACACGCGGAACGGCAATGCCACCTTTCCCGAAGAACCGCCGCTGATCAGCCGGCTCGTCGCCGATCAAGGATACGACTGCGGCCTGGTCGGGAAATTCCATCTGCAGAGCGCGGGGCATCGGACCGAACCGCGAATCCGGCGCGACGGCTTCCGCTACTGGAAGTTCAGCCACGCGCCGCGGGACGACTGGCCGGCCGGCGAACACGACTACGCCGACTGGGTTCGGGAGCGGGGCGGAGACCTGAACGCCCTGCGCGACAGCCCGGACCACGTACCCGCCGAGCTTCACCAGACGACCTGGGCCACGGAGCGGGCGATGGCATTCATTTCGGAAGACCGAGGCGACCAGCCTTGGATGCTGAACGTCAACGTCTACGACCCCCACCCTCCCTTCACTCCTCCGGCGGAGTACGCGCGCCGGTTCCGGGCCGAAGACATGCCCGGCCCCCACTTCGAACCCTCCGACATTGAAGCCCAGAAAGCCCTCGCGGACGCCGATTTCCAGACCGAATCCCGGTCTCCCGACGAGTTCGGCGGACGTGAGATCCAGGCGAACTACTACGCGATGATCGCGTTGATCGACGAGCAGTTGAACCGACTGATCCGGCACCTGGAGGCAACCGGCGAGGCGGACAACACCATCGTCGTCTTCACCAGCGATCACGGGGAAGCCTTGGGCGACCACGGCCTCCTGCTGAAAGGCTGCCGTTTCTACGAAGGCCTTGTAAAGGTACCCCTCGTCTTCTCCAACGCCAAGCAGTTGCTGGAAGGAGCCCGGTGCGACCAGCCGATCGAATTGCTCGACCTTTCCGCGACGCTTCTGGACATCGCCGGCGCCGGCGTGCCGGACCATCATCAGGGGGTTTCCCTGCTTCCGTGGCTGACGGGAGAACGTTCCCTGGAGCGAGCGATCCGTCCGTCCGTGCGCTGCGAGTATTTCGACGCGCTTGCTCCGGCCTTCACCCAGGGAAACGGCACTTTTGCCACGATGCATCGCGAAGGGCCGCACAAGCTCGTCGTCTACCACAGTCTGGGAACCGGCGAATTGTTCGATTTGGAGAGCGATCCGTGGGAACACGAGAATCTATGGGACAATGCCGACTCCCAGGCTCTGAAGCACGAGTTGATCCTGAAGAGCTTCAATTCGCACGTCAACCTGACGACGGACGTCGGATCCGAGCGAATCGCCCCGATGTGAGAAGGCCGCCTTTCACGTTCGCGAGACGACGATGCGGCTGCCTTCGTGCCGCGTGATCCTGATCGGCTCCCCTCTTCCGATGAACTCGCCTTCGGAGACGACGTCGAAAAGCCGCCCGCCGAACTCCCCTTTGCCCGACGGCAGCAGATCCGTTTTCGTCTCCCCTTCGAGTCCGATGTAGGTTTCGGCCTTCGCCCCGTTGCCCCCGTTCGCCGAGTCGCCCGAGCCGATCGACGCCCCTCCCGCGACGGCTTGCTTTAAAATCATGCGACTGCCGAGTCGAGTCTCGGGAAGGAGCCGCATCCCGAGAAGAATCGCGGCGAGCGCTCCAGCCAGTCCCACGGCGACGGTGGTGAAGGCACCCCGGAAAATCGAGAACCAGGATTCGACCGTCGGCAGACCGCTCCACTTCCACTCGAAATCGACGCGGTCGACCATGGCGAACCCGAGCGCCGCCATCACCAGCGCCGCGCCCGCGACGCCGGGCACGACCGCCCCCGGAAAGACGAATATTTCCGCTCCGATCAGAACCAGACCGAGCACGAGGAGCACGGCCAGTTCGTATCCGGCCAAATTGCCCGCGAGGTAGTTTCCGAAGAAGAAAAGGCTGAACGCGCAGACGCTGGCGAGGCCCGGCAGTCCGAAGCCGGGGCTGTTCAGTTCCATGTAGGCTCCCGCGAGACCGATCATGATAAGCAGGACGGAGAGTTTCTGCGCCCAGTGCGCGAACGCTTCCATCCCGAGAGGCCGGGCACGAAGCACCTCGCCCTGCAGATTTTCCTGCTCGACGATGTCGCCGATGCTCCGCGCGACGCCCTTGGCGAGAAGTGGTCGGCCCCCGACCTCCTCCGTCGCCCGAATCGTATTGAGGTTGAGAACGTGGCCGGCTTCGTGAATCACCTCGCCGCCCACCTTCACTTCCTTGTCGCGCGTGACGAAGGCTTCCGCGACGTCCGGGTTGTGGCCGTTGAGTTCCGCGATGTTCCGGACCGTGCCGATGATCATCTGGGTGACTTTGTCCGACATCGATTCCGACAGGTCCTGTCCCATCCCGCTCACGACGAGCGCCGAGCCGATCGTGGCGGCGGGCCGCATGTAGATGTGGTCCGTTCCGAGCGCCACGATGGCTCCGGCCGACTCGGCGCGGGAATTGACGAAGGTGTATGTCGGATAGGTCACGCTCTGCAGGCTGTTGAGCACCAGGCCCTCGGTGTACCAGGCAAAGCCGCCGGGCGTGTCCATGTCGAAAATGACTGCGGAAGCGCCGTCGAGTTCCGCCTTTTTCAGTGTGCGGTCGATGAACTCGAAACTCGCTTTTCCCGTTGCGAGCGTGTCCTCCCCGACCTCGAGGACCACGATTTTCCCTTCGTAGCTGTCCTCCTCCTTCCGCCCGAAGATCGGCGGCTCTTCCGCCTCGCCTTCCGCAACCTCCGCCCCGGCCGGGGAAGCGCCGGACTCTTCGACGTCCTCCTTGATCCTCGCCAATCGCTCGCGATTGAACGATTCCCCGAACTCTCGGGGAGTCAGCCGCACGAACTCCTCGGGCAGCCCTTCGGCCTCGATCAACTCCCGAATCGATCCTACCACGCCGACCGCCAGCAGCGGCTCGCCGTCGAACCGCCTGACCGCTTCCTCGGCCGTCAGGGTGAGAACGTCCCCCTCGGCGGAGATCGTGACCCCGTCGACCTCGACCGCGGCACTCCCGTCGATGAAAGCCTCGGCGATCTCCGGACGATGGCCCCGAAGCCGCGCGAGGCTGCGGGCTCGAGCCTTCAAAACGGACCGTTGCTGCGACAGGTTCGACGCCGATTCCTCTTCGTCGTCGGTGGCGTCCTCGAGACCCGCTCCGCCGATGATGCCGGAAGGGCTCAGGTAGATGGCCTCCGACGCCAGCGCAATAAGAGCCCCCGGCCCGGTCGCCGAAGGATTCACGAACGCGAAGGTCGGAATTTCCACGCCGGCGAGTTGATTCAGCACTCGTTGCTGGGTCGACCACGGGGCCGGCTCGCCCACGTCGAGGTCGAAAATCACCGCGGCCGCGCTTTCCTCTTCCGCCTGTTCCAGCATCCGCCCCAGTTCGCGGACGCTTCTTCCGGTCTCCAAGTCGCTGCTGGAGAGGGACACGACCACGGTTTTGCCCTTCCACCCGGACTCGTCGCTCGAAGCCTCCTCGCTTCTCGCCGACGCCGCCTGGAACAGGAGGGCCAGCCAACACGCTACCGAAAAAACGGCCGAACCACCACGAGGGAATCTCATGGCTTACAGTAAAAACGCTCGTGTTCGCCGTCCAGCGCTTTTCGGATCATACCGACTCCGCGGCGTCCAGTTTCCGCTGGCGCCGACCAAGCAGAAAATAAAAGAGGAACACGGCAACTCCCACGCTTGCCGCGATGATCCCCAACAGAGTCAGGCTGACGGTCAACACCTGCCCGAGATTCGTCGGTGCAATGCTCATGGTAACCGGCTCCGAAATGCCGGTGCCCTTCAATTGAATTTGCTGTCCCACCCGCTCACTCTCGAATTTTCCGAGCGATATCATCCGTTCGCCTCCGGTATTGCGGGTGACCGCGACGCGATCGGCCAATTCGATCTCGTCTCCGGAGCTTAGATCGATAATCGAAATCTCCGCTCCCGGCGGGAGATAGGACGTGACATCCGGCTTGTCGGAAAGGTCCCATGCCGGGAGCCCGAGCCACAGGGTGTAGCTGCGCTTCTCCCCGAGAATACCCACGAAACCGGGGGGAACGACGCCGCGGGCCGTCACTTGCAACAACTCGGGAATTCTCCTGGAGCCGTACATTCCGGCGAGAGTGAAACCAAGTGCCAAGACGGCGAGTGGGATGAGGAGGCTGGTAAAGGGCGGGGATTCTCGCTTGTTCATTCAGGCGTTGACTGCTGTCGTCTTTCGTGGGTTACCGTTCCCTCCAGAACCTCTCGCCCGCCTTCGCCTCTCACGGAGACCTCCCCCTCTATTCCGCCCTCGACCAAAGTGTTCGCGACCGTCAATTCGGTGCCCGAGGCACCGGAGGTCCGCATCTCCGCCCGATTGTCGCTCAACGAGACTTCGAGACGGATCGGATCCTCCATCCCGGTGTGCCAGTATTCGCACTCGTAGGCTTCCGTCGTGACATTGTAGGAGAAAACCCATCGAAACTCCTGGTTTTCTTCGCCCCATTGCCGCCGCCCCGACGCGGTGAAGGTATCGTCCTCGGTCTTGGAGGCCGACCATTCCTCGACGATTTCCGTCGTCTCGCCCTCGGCATTCGTCAGGCTTCCCGTCCCCACCCATTCGCCCGAAAGACCCTTGAAATAAGGGTGCTCGAATCTTTCGGCAGCGCTCGCCGAGCCAGTGACGAGAACCAGTAGAACCACGAAGCGAGCCAGCGAACACATGGACAGCAGAGTCACAAAATTGCGGGAAGCAAGCAAGCTAAAATGTTTCCAGCTTCCGACTCACATGCGCCAAAAATCTCTCCCGCGCGTCTTGAAGCGGGCCCGGCAGCCGGGCGCCCGCGGCGAGAGCGTGACCGCCGCCGCCGAACTCGGCGCAGATCTCCCCGACATTGCAGCGCGGGTCCTTCGATCGCGAGCTGACCCGGATGCGACCGTCCGGCAATTCCTCGAACAAAATCGCCACGATCACCGTGTCGATCGCTCGAACCACGTCGATGACCCCTTCCGTGTCCCCGACCGCCAGTTCCAAGGTCTTCGAAATCGCAATGGGGAGGCTGAGACTCGCGCACCGACCGTCGAAGTCCATTCGCATGTTCTGCAGCATCACGCGGAGCAATTGAACCCGCCTTTCCGGATAGTTCTCGTAGAGCAGCTGGTTGATCCGCCCGACGTCGACTCCGAGATCCGTCAGCGTCGCGACGATGCGGTAGGTCTCCGAAGTGGTCGACGGATAGCGGAAACTCCCGGTATCGGTCGAGATCGCGGCGTAGAGGTTCTCGGCGATCTCGCGGTCCATCTCCCAGCCGGCCGATGCGGCGAGTTGAAACACGATCTGCCCCGTCGCGGGCGATTCGCCGTCCACGTAGTTGAGGGTACCGAATTCCGTGTTGCTGACGTGGTGATCGATGTTGACGACCGTTTCGATCGCCGAAGCAAACTCCCAGACCGCTTCGTTGATTCGGTCCCGCCCGGCCGAGTCCAGCGCGATCACCAAGTCGGCCTCCGAGCGTCCCCGGGGGCTTTCGATCCGTTCGCTGCCGGGAAGGAAGGCCAGGCTTTCCGGGACCCGGTCGAAATTCACCAGTTCGACTTCCTTTCCGAGTTTCTCCAACAGCATACCCGTGGCGACCACGGACCCGATCGCGTCGCCGTCCGGCCGATCGTGGCTGACGACTAGAATTCGGCTCGCGCGCTGAATCCGCCTTTCGATCTCTGAAAAGGTTGCGGCCACGGTAAACAGGGTTGGATGTCCGGTCCGACGGGGTCGGCCGGATAGTCGAGTCGGACGGTTCAGGTAGAACCGTCGTCCGTCGGCTCGTCCGGCAGGTCTATTTCGCCGATGTCGTCGAGGATGTCCAGCACCCTCACGCCCCGCTCGATGGCGGTGTCGGTCTTGAAGGTCAGTTGCGGCGTGTTCCGCAGAACGACCCGCTTCATCACCGTGTTCTGGATGAAACCGCGTTTGGCGTTCAAGCGGTCCACCACCGAGCGAGTCTCCGATTCGGAACCAATGACGCCGACGAAGACCTGGGCGGTTTTCAAATCGATCGCCGTGCTAACTTCGTGAACCGTTACCAGCACGTCGGGAAACTCGAAATTCTTTTCGATGCAGCCGCTGATTTCGCGTTTGAGGAGTTCGTTGACCCGGTTGATTCGCTGGCTCATTGCCTAAAAAGGAGTTGGTGGTTCGGGAAGAGAGAAGTCGGAAGCGACGGTCGACCAGCGAAAGTGCGTCGAGCTTCCGCCTCCATCGCACTTTTTGGGTTCTCCAACCGTTGCACGGGGTGCCCCCCAAGGGGTGCCCCGCACGGGGTGCCCCGCACGATCGATCGGTGCCACCCGCGCCGCTCGCCGAATCAAAGAGTCCTCTCGAGTTTTTCCAACTCGTAACACTCGATGATGTCCTCTTTCTGATAATCGTTGAATTTGCCAAGCTTGATCCCGCACTCGAGACCGTTCTTGACCTCTTTGACGTCGTCCTTGAATCGGCGAAGAGTCGAGAAGCCTCCGTCGTAAATCGGCACCTTGTCGCGCAGCACGCGGGCTCTCGCCTTGCGGGCGACCCGGCCGTCGATGACGACGCACCCGGCCACCTTGCCCGAGGAAAGCCTGAAAACTTCCAGAACCTTGGCGTGTCCAATGACGTTTTCCCGGGTCTCGGGCTCGAGCAGACCGAGCATGGCCTCCTTGACCTGATCGATCAGCTCGTAAATGATGGAGAAGAGCTTCACCTGCACCCCCTCGCGCTTGACGAGGGGCTGGGCCTTCGACTCCACCTTGGTGTTGAAGCCGATCAAAATGGCGTCCGAGGCGCTTGCGAGCAGAACATCCGCTTCGGTGATCGGACCGGCGCCCCGCCTCAGGATCTCCACGGTGACTTTGTCGGACTCGATGTCCGTGAGCGACTTCTCGATCGCCTGAATCGAGCCCTGCACGTCCGCTTTGACGATGAGTTTGAGAGCAGTTTTCTTCCCTTCTTCGATGTTGGCGAAGAGGGTCTCCAGAGCCGACTTCTGCTGTGGCTGAAGTTTATCCTGCCGAACCTGGCCCTGCCGCTCGCCGCTCAGCTTCTTCGCGTTGCGCTCCGACTCCATCTCGATGAGTTCCTCGCCGACGTTCGGAACACCGGAATACCCGACGATCTCGATCGGCGTGGAGGGACCCGCACTCTGAACGCGCTCGCCCTGGTCGTCGATCAGCGCTTTCACCTTGCCCGAATGGGATCCGCAGATGAAGGGGTCGCCGACATCCAGCGTTCCGCTCTGGATGACCACCGTCGCCGTGGGGCCTTTGCCGGGCTCCGTCCGAGCCTCGATCACGACACCGCGTGCCGGCCCCTTGGGATTGGCCTTCAGTTCCAGAACTTCCGACTGCACGTGAATCATCTCGAAGAGGTCGTCCAGCCCGGTCTCGTCCTTCGCGGAGACCTCGACGCAGATCGTGTCCCCGCCCCAGTCTTCGGGAGCCAGGCTATTTTCCTGGAGCTGGCCCTTCACCTTGTTCACGTCGGCGGCGGGAAGATCGACCTTGTTGATCGCCACTATGATGGTGACTCCGGCTGCGCGGCAGTGATCGATCGCTTCGAAAGTGGTCGGCATGAGGCCGTCGTCGGCGGCAACGACGAGAACCACGATATCGGTGACGTCGGCGCCGCGCGCCCGCATTTCCGAAAAAGCGGCGTGTCCCGGAGTGTCGATAAAAGTTACGGTATGGCCGTTCCGCTCGACTTGGTAGGCGCCGATGTGCTGGGTGATGCCGCCCGCTTCGCCGGTGACGACGCGGGATCCTCGATAGGCGTCGAGCAGGGATGTTTTGCCGTGGTCGACGTGGCCCATGAAAGTCACCACGGGAGGACGAAGCGTGAGCTTTTCGTCCTCGACTTCTTCGATGTCCTCGGCCTCCGGAACCTCGATTACCTCCTCGATCTTGTGGACGCCGCCGCCCTTTTCCCGCTTCTCCTTCTCGAAGATGAAGCCGTGCTTTTCGCAAATTTTCGACGCGACTTCCGGCTCGATCGACTGCCCCAGATTGGCGAAGACGTCCATCTCCATCAGGTCCTGGATCAACTTGAACGGCTTCAACTCCATCAAGGTCGCCAATTCCTTGACGATGATGGGCGGCTTGATATGGATGATCTTCTTGTCGCCGATCTCTTCGACGGAGCCCACTTCCTCTTCTTCGTCGACCGCGTCATCCCTCCGGCTCGGCGTCTCCGCTTCAGTTTCGGCTGGAACTTCGCTTTCGGTGTCCTTCACCTGCTCCGTGACTCCCGAGGACCGGATCGCCGCGTCTTTCTTCGCCAAATGACCGTACATCGATCCCTGCGCGGAGGCGCTCGCCTCGGGCCTCCCCTTTCGGGCGCTCCTCTTCTCCTCTTTCTCGAAGAGGTTCAAAGCGCCCGCCTTCTGCTCGTCCACCGTCTTCGGTTCGTCGTCGGAGGATTCGCTTTCGGTGGCAGTCGTTTTCTTGCTCGGCATAGGAAATCGGTGGTGGGGGGCCTTGGCGGGCGGCCCCGGAGAGGGATTATTCTGTATTCATTACAGGCTTTGTCAAATCGCGTAGTCTGCAATGGCGGGGCTTCGTCCCCCCTTATTCGGCGGAGGTTTGCTCGGACTTCTCCGGTTCAGCCTCGACGGCTTCCGCCGGTTCTTCGATCGCTTCCTGTTCGGCGGTCTCGGCGGGAGCGAGTTCCGCCTCCGGCGGCGGGGCAGAAGAGGCGGGCTCTTCGTCGCCATCTCCCGCAGCGGCGCGGGCTTGGGCGAGAATCCCCTTGGCCTCTTCGACTTCGATGCCGAGAATCCCGGCAATATCGACTTCGTCGACGTCGTTCGCCAGCATTTCCAGGCTGGTGAGACCGCCCCGGACCAAGGAATCGGCAATCCCGGGTTCGATGCCGGCCCCCTCGGAAATACTGGCGGCGGCTCGGGCGACCTGCGCCTCGAAGGCCTCGTGCGCGGACTCGTCCTTCTGCACCTGGACATCCCAACCGACCAGGCGAGCGGTCAGGCGGGCGTTCTGACCGCGGCGCCCGATGGCTTTGGAAAGCTCCTCTTCGTCGACGGAGACGCGGACGGACTTGTTCTCCTCGTCCAAGGTGATCGACTTGATCTCGGCTGGCTTCAGCGCCTCCTGCACGAAGGCCTTTATGTCGTCGTTCCAGCGAATGATGTCGACCTTTTCGTTGTTGAGTTCCCTGACGATGTTCTTGACGCGGGCACCTCGCAAGCCGACGCAGGCGCCGACGGGGTCCACCTTGCTGTCCGCACTGTAGACGGCGACCTTGGTCCGGTATCCCGCCTCGCGAGCGAGTGATCGGATCTCCACCGTGTGGTCGGCGATCTCGCTGACTTCGGATTCGAAAAGGCGACGAACGAAATTCGGATGGCTGCGGGAGAGAATGATTTCCGGCCCCCGTGGACCGTTCTCGACGGCGACCACGTAGGCGCGGACTCTGTCGCCCACGTTGTATTCCTCCGTGGAGACCCGCTCGCGCTGGTGCATGACGCCTTCGAACTTGCCCAGGTCGACGTAGACGTCGCCCCGTTCGAACCGCCTCACCGTGCCGCTGACAATGTCGCCGGCGCGATCCTTGAACTCGTCGTAGATCATCTCCTTCTCCGCCTGGCGGAGACGCTGCATCATGGTCTGCTTCGCCGTCTGGGCGGCGATGCGCCCAAAGTTGGCGGGCGTGATGTCGACCTCGACCTCTTCGTCGACGTCGACTCCGGGCTTGAGGCGCCGCGCCGTGTATATGTCGATCTCGTCGTAGGGGTTCTCGACGCGGTCCTTTACGAGAAGACTCGCGAACGCGCGGATCGTCCCCTTCTCCGGGTCGATGTGAATGCGCAGGTTCCGGGCAGGACCAATGCTCTTGCGGGACGCGGAAAGGAGAGCGGTCTCGAGCGCCTCGACCATGGTCTCGCGCTTGATTCCCTTTTCCTTCTCGTAATACTCGAAAAGTGCTAACAGTTCGTTTGTCATTTTCTCCAGCTGATCCTTCGGTGATGAGACAAAAAAAAGCGGGACGAGCCCACTTAATCCAATCAACCTGAAGCAGGCCGACAATCTCAAGATTGCAGGGTGGCCAACATACTTGTCCGCCTGCCGATAGAGAACACCCATTTGGCGGCAAATCAAGCCATGTCTCACCAAAATATTCAGGCGGTCAGCTTCGACGCGGCCGGCACCTTGATCCATCTCGCCGAACCGGTGGGCGCCTCGTATTCAAGGGTGGCGGCGCTTCACGGGATCGAAGCGGATACCGGGGACCTCGACCGCGCGTTCCGGATCGTGTGGAAGCGGACCCCGCTCCCCTTCTCCTTCGAATCGACCATCCGCGATCCGAACGAGAAGGAATGGTGGCGCCGTCTCGTCCGAGAGGTTTTCGAAGAGGCGGAAGCGCGACTGCCGCCCTCTCTCGAGTTCGACGCGTTCTTCGAGGCGCTCTACGAGCACTTTGAAAAGCCCGGCACCTGGAACGCCGCCCCCGAGGCCCTCGCCGTCGTGGAAACCGTCGGCCGACGCTACCCCTGCATCGTCCTCTCCAATTTCGACGGACGACTCCGGCGCATCCTCGGAGACCTCGGGCTGCTCGACGCCTTCGATGGCGTGGTTCTCTCCTGCGAGACGGGCGCCTCGAAGCCCGATCGCCGGATCTTCGAGGCGGGCGCGAAGAAGCTGAGCAAACCGCCCTCCGCGATCCTCCACGTCGGGGACGACCCCGTCTGCGACTGGGAGGGAGCGGAAGCGGCGGGTTTCCAGGTTTTCAAAGTCGGAACAGGACAGCGCCCGCTCTCCGAACTATTCGGCGAACTTTCGCTTGCGTGACCGTACGGGACGTATAGATTGCGCGCCCGTCCCGGCAACCGCCGGCGACGCGCTCACCACGGACGGGTAGCTCAGTTGGTAGAGCAGTTGGCTTTTAACCAATTGGTCCTGGGTTCGAGTCCCAGTCCGTCCACTCTTACGATCCCGGCAGGCGAGGAGGAGTTTCCGCTTCGGGATCCACCCGTCGGCATCGCGCCGCCAGTTCTTCGTCCGGCACGCAAACTGCGACTGGAACCGGCATGTCCGAAAAGAACCAGCCCGCCCAATCCCAGGAAAAGCAGCCGGGACGCAGGGAGGAAATGCACCCGATCCAGGCGGTGTTGCCGGGAATGAAGAAAGGTGCCTCGATCGTCAACACCACCTCGGTGACGGCTTACCGGGGAAGTCCCGGCCTGCTCGACTACTCGTCGACCAAGGGCGCCATCGTCAGCCTGACGAGATCACTCTCAAGCAATCTGGCGGAAAGCGGCATCCGGGTGAACGGCGTGGCGCCCGGTCCGATCTGGACTCCCTTGATCCCCGCGACCTTCGACGAAGAGAAAGTGGAGAGTTTCGGAGGCGACACTCCCATGGGTCGGCCCGGCCAGCCCTGCGAACTGGCCCCAGCCTACGTATACCCGGCGTCCGAGGATTCGTCCTACATGACCGGTCAAATTCTGCACCTCAACGGAGGCGAGATCATCAACGGGTAGGCTCCGGAAGGGAACGCGAAGTTCGGTGGAAAGCGCACCGCCCCCGATGCGGCAGCGACCAGGCTCACTCTTTGCCCCCCTTCGCTTTCATGCCGATTCTCGCGCCAATTTTGGCAAGCACGACATTGATCACCAACACCGTGACAACCAACAGGATCGCGAGAATGAACTGGTAGAGCGCCACCGCGATCCCGACTCCGGCAGCGAAGAGGATGGAGGCGGCGGTGGTCAGGTATTTGACGCGGCTTCCTTCCTCGACTTTCAGCACCGTGCCCGCTCCGATGAAGCTGACTCCGACAATGATGGCCTCCAGCACGCGGATCGGGTCCGCCTGGATATAGGACTGGGCTCCCTGCACTTCGACGGATCTCTGCACGATCACCTCCGCCACGAGAACCAGCAAGGCCGCTGCGCCGCCGACGAGCATGTGCGTCCGGAATCCGGCGGGCTTGCCCGAATATTCGCGTTCGAGGCCGATCAGCCCCGTCAAAACCGCCGCGAAGGCCACGATGACGGCGTTGATCAGCTGTGATTCGTAGTTTTCGAATAGAATCTCCATTCGCGATTTTAGATCTCCCTTCGCAAAGCCGAACTCCGGCGACGGGTTCCCATGCTTTCGATACGAATGCCTCCGCCCGCAGGAGCGCCCCCTCCGCTCACCACACTAGCAAAATTTCGTTGTCATTGCGCCATGAATTTTGGCTCGGCATTCCCCCGGGTCGCGGGCATCCTGATCGCCTTCACTCCGACCTCGCCCCTTCAGCCTTTTTCAGCTTTGTCCGAACAGAATACCAGGCCGCCGAAATCCCTCGCCGAACTCGACGAGCGCATCACCGAACCGAGCCCGGGCGTCGTCGAGACGCTTCGCGGCATCGACGGCGACATCATGGTGGCCGGAGCCGGCGGCAAGATGGGATTCCATCTCTGTGTCATGCTGCGTCGCGGCATCGATTCGCTGGGGAAAACCTCTCGCGTTGTCGCCGTCTCGCGCTTCGGCGACGCGGCGACGCGGGAAGCCTTCGCGGATCGGTCCATCGAGACGATCCCGGCGGATCTCACCGCCCCCGCCGCGGTGCGGAAGCTTCCCGAGGCCTCGGCCCTGTTCTTTCTCGCGGGAAAAAAATTCGGAACGAGCGACTCGCCGGAAACGCTCCGGGTCTTCAACGAAGAGATGCCGGCTCTGGTGGCGGAGCGTTTCGCTTCGATTCCCATCGTCGCCTTTTCGACCGGCTGCGTCTATCCGTTCACGACGCCCGCGAGCGGAGGGTCGAAAGAAACGGATCCGGTCGGCCCGGTGGGGGCCTACGCCGTCTCCTGCCTCGGACGCGAGACGGCGTTCATCGAGTCGAGCCGGTCGAACGGAACCCCGCTCGCCTTGATTCGCCTCAACTATTCGGTCGACTTGCGCTACGGCGTTCTCGTCGATCTCGCGGTCAAGGTTCTTGCCGGCGAGCCCGTCGACTTGGAAATGGGCTTCCTCAATTGCATCTGGCAGGGCGATGCACTCGACCACTCCGTCCGCTCTCTCGATCACGCCGCCGTCGCCCCCGACCACTGCGTCATGAACGTGACCGGACCCCGCGTCCTCTCGATCCGCCAAACAGCGGAGCGCTTCGCGGAACACTTCGGGAAAAAGGTTTCCTTTCGGGGCGAGGAGGCGGAAACCGCCTGGCTCAGCGATGCCGAGAAATCGCATCGACTCTTCGGCCCGCCCCGCGTCTCGGAGGAGAGGCTTGTCGAATGGGTCGCCGACTGGGTGGGGCAAGGCCGCCCGCTCCTCGGGAAACCCACCCACTTCGAAGTTCGCGATGGCAACTACTGACACGCAGAGCCTGCGTCGCCACCTTGGCGCCGGGCAGGTGATTCCGGCGATGCCGCTGGCCCTGCACGAAGACCGAAGCTGGTCGCGGCGCCACCAGCGGGCCTTGGTGCGCTATTATCTCGAGGCCGGTGCCGGCGGTCTCGCGGTCGGCGTGCATTCGACCCAATTCGAGATTCGGGACCCGGCCCACGCGCTCTTCGAACCCGTCCTCGAATTCTGCGGCGAGGAAATCGACCGTGGCCTTGCATCCGGAAAAGGGTTCGCCAAGATCGCCGGCATCTGCGGCGAAACCAAGCAGGCGGTTCGCGAAGCCGCCTTTGCCCGGGATCATGGCTACCACGCCGGACTTCTCAGCCTGAGCGCCCTGCGCGACGTCGACGACGCGGCCCTGATCCGGCACTGCCGGGAGGTCGCCCGGACCATTCCCCTGGTGGGCTTCTACCTGCAACCCGCCATCGGCGGGCGCGCCTACGGATACGGCTTCTGGCGCGAATTCGCCGAGATCGAAAACGTGGTCGCGATCAAGATCGCCCCCTTCGACCGCTACGCCACGCTCGACGTGGTCCGCGCCGTGGCGGAGAGCGGACGGCGCGACATCGCTCTCTACACGGGAAACGACGACAACATCGTTCACGACCTGCTGACGCCGTTTCCCTTCGGCGCCCCTCCGGCGCGCATCGTGGGAGGGCTTCTGGGGCAATGGTCCGTGGGCACTCGGCAAGCCGTGTCGCTGCTCGAACGAATCCAGTCGGGGATCCCGGAAGCGAACGCGGCAACGTGGGCTTCTCTCAACGCGGGCCTGACCGACTTCAACAGTGCCATCTTCGATCCCGCCCACGGATTCGCCGGGTGCCTCTCGGGTATCAACGAGATGCTGAGACGGGACGGGCTCGTGCCTTCGCGTCTGTGTCTCGATCCTTCCGAGGACCTGTCGCCAGGCCAGGCTCGCGACTTGGACCGCGTCTCGGCGGCCTACCCGGAATGGCAGGATACCGGATTCATCGGCGAAAATCTCGAGCGCTGGTCGAGCGACTGATCCGGAAGCCGGAGTTTGGCGGGAATCCACGAGAAATGCGGACCAAGCCTTGACGGCCCGGCCCGGCTTGTTCACAGTCGCGCATCCAGCGCAGTTCCCCGCCCTTCCACCCACGGGCGGGAGGACTCCGGGAGCCGAAAATCCTAAAAACCACGCCCGGAACCAGTGACAACACAGGACACACGCCCCATCGGATTCGGCATCGTCGGCTGCGGCATGATCGCCGAAAATCACGTGGCCGCCATCCAGGCTTCGAACGGGGGGCGGCTCGTCGGCGCGGCCAGTCGTTCGCGGGAGCGGGCCGAAGCGTTCGCAAGACGCCACGACGTCGCCTTCTTCACGGACTCGACCGCGGAACTGGCCGCCCATCCCGAAGTGGACGTGGTCTGCGTGACGACCCCGACCGGAGCCCATCTCGAACCGGTGGTGGCGGCGGCCGAGGCGGGGAAGCACGTCCTCGTGGAAAAGCCGCTCGAAATATCGGTGGAACGGGCGGACGCCATGATCGCCGCCTGCCGCGCCCACGGCGTGAAACTCGGTGCCGTCTTTCAGGCCCGCTTCGGCCCCGGCGCCCGCGCGGCGAAGGAGGCGATGGCGGGGGGACGACTGGGACGACTCGTTCTCTGCGACGCCTACGTGAAATGGTACCGGTCTCCCGACTACTACGAGGAAGGCGGCTGGAAGGGCACCCGCCGATGGGACGGCGGCGGGGCCTTGATGAACCAAGGCGTTCACGCGGTCGACCTCCTGCAATGGCTCGCCGGAATGCCTAGACGAGTCTCCGCTTTCACCGGCACGCTGGCTCACCGGGGCATCGAAGTGGAGGACACCGCCGCGGCCTTGATCCAGTTCGAGCACGGCGGACTGGGGGTGATCGAGGCCTCCACCGGAACGTGGCCCGGCACGTCGCGCCGCCTCGAACTGAGCGGCGACGCCGGAAGCGTGGTTCTGGAGGACGACCGGATCGCCCGCTGGGAGTTCGAAGTTCCCGAATCGCGCGACGAAGAAACGGTCCGGCGGCTGGGGGGAGAAAGCCTTCTCAAGACCGGTGCCGGCGACGCCAAAGCCCTCAATACGGCGGGCCATTGCCTCCAGGTGCAGGACATGATCGACGCGATCCGCGAAGACCGGCTTCCCGGCATCGACGGGAGCGAGGGCCGCAAGGCGGTGGCGGTGATCGAAGCCATTTACCAGTCCGCCCGGGAAGGCCGCCCCGTGGAGTTGGGGGAATCGATCCCGCCACCCGATACGGCCGAGACCTAGATGCTTCGCTATCCCCTTGAAATCAATAATGAAGGCACTTTTTTTACTATGATCATTCTCACCGGAATCGCCGACGAAGCGGGGCGCGACATCGATACCCAGATCGCCGCGCACCGGGAACTGGGATGGGAGGCCATCGAATTGCGGCTCGTCGACGGGAAAAACGTCTGCGGCGACCTGTCCGACGAGGACTTCGCCCGCGCCGCCGACCGGATCGAGGAGGCCGGGTTGCGCGTGACCGGGTTCGCTTCGGCCATCGGCAACTGGAGCCGCCGCATCGACGAGGACTTCCAGCGCGATCTCGACGAGCTGCGCTGCGCCATCCCCCGCATGCAGCGACTCGGGGCCAGATTCATCCGCACCATGAGCTGGGTCGGCGAAGGAGTGGCCGAAGGCGAATGGCGCGACGAAGCCCTGCGCCGCTACCGGGAATTGGTCGAACTGGCCGCCGACGGGGGCATTTTCCTCGCCCACGAAAACTGCACCGGATGGGGTGGACTGAGCGGGCGTCACATGCGCGAGCTGATCGAGACGATCGACAGCCCGCATCTGGTGGTGCTTTTCGACGTCGGCAACACCATCAGTCACGGTTACGAACCGTGGCCTTTCTACCGCGAAATCAAGGATCTGATCCGCTACGTTCACGTCAAGGACTGCCGCGTCAATCCGGAGGGCGGGCGCAGCGCCCTCTACACCTATCCCGGCGAAGGCGACGCCTGCGTCCGGGAAATCCTCGCGGACCTTCTCGGCGACGGTTACGAAGGCGTCGTCTCCATCGAGCCCCACGTGGCCAGCATCGTGCATCTCGGCGAGAGCCAAGCCTCGCCCGAGGAAGTCTACGGTTCCTACCTCCGCTACGCCCGGCAGACCGGAGACCTTCTCGACGGGATCACCGGAGGAACACCGACATGAAGCTATTCTGGGGAGACCTCCACAACCATTGTGCCGTCAGCTACGGCAACGGCACTCCGGAGCGCGCCCTCGACAACGCCCGGAACCACCTCGACTTCTGCACCGTCACCGGACACGCCTTCTGGCCGGATCTGCCGATGGATCTGGAACATCAGAACGCCATCATCGGCATGCATCTGGGCGGCTTCGCCAAGTTGCGCCATTTCTGGAAAGATCTCCTGGGTTCGCTGGAAACCGCCGGCGAACCCGGGCGGTTCGTCGCCCTCCCCAGCTACGAATGGCATTCCATGGTCTACGGGGACTACAACTGCTACTTCGACCGCTTCGACCCCGAACTCATCGACGGACCCGACCCCGCCGGCCTCGCCGCCGCGCTCGAGGAAACGGGCCGCGACTTCATGATGCTGCCCCACCACTGCGCCTACCAGCGGGGCTTTCGCGGGACCAACTGGGATCACTTCGACGCGAAGCGTTCGCCGCTGGTGGAAATCTTTTCCAACCACGGTTGCGGCGAGGCCGACGACGCCTCCGGCGAATACCATCACAGCATGGGACCGCGTGTGGGCGGGAGCACCGTGCGCGCCGGGCTGAGCGCCGGGCACCGCTTCGGTTTCTACGCCGGGACCGACAGCCACGACGGCTACCCGGGTCACTACGGACACGGCGTCACCGGCGTCTACGCCGACCGGCTCGACGTCGCTTCGATCTGGTCGGCGCTCAAGGCGGGTCGCACCCTTGCCTCCACCGGGGCGCGCATCCGGGCGGCGGCCGAGCTGGGCGAGGCGGGTGTCGGGCAGGTCGCGGCACGGGCCGACTCGATGCCGCTGCGTCTAGAAGTGGAAGGCACCGCCCCCATCGAACGGGTGGACTTGATCGAAGGCGGCGACGGGCGCACCCGCGTGCGGCGGATCGCCGGTCCGTCGATCGAACCGGTGTTCCGGCCGGGCAGGCACAAGATCAAAGTGGAATGCGGGTGGGGCCGGGGCCAGCAGTGCTCCGACTGGCGCATCGACGCCCGGCTCCGCGGCGGCAAATTGCTGGGGGCGCAGCCCTGCTTTCGCTTTTCCCGGTATCAAGCGGAGGACACCGGAGGAACGGAGAAAATTCTCGCCCAAACGGAGGACTCTCTCACCTGGTCGTGCCGGGCCGCAGCCAACCCGGCGGGCATGACCGGAGGCACCCATTTCAACGCCGGCGGCACCCAGGCGATGGTGCTCGACGTCGACCTCGGCACCGACGCCGAACTGATCGTCTCGAGCGAAGGAGTGGACCTGCGGGTGGACCTGGTCGACCTCGCCGGCGGGTCGGTCGGTCAGTCGCGGGGCGGGTTCGGCTCGCCGGCCTTGAAGATCCACCGCGCCATTCCGAAACGGGAATTCAGCTTCCGTTTCGAAGAGGACGACTACCGGCCATTCGCCTCGGACAGCGGCTTCGCCTACTTCCGCATCGTGCAGTCCGACGGACAAACCGCTTGGCTCAGCCCTTTTTTCTACGAATGAGAATCCGGATAGAGCGCGCCGAGAAAGCCCGGGGATGAAGACGATCACGCTAGACGACGTCGGCCTCGACCTGACCCGGGAGCCGCTGGCCCGGCCTTTCGGCTTCAAAGGCCGGGCCTTTCGCGAGAAGTGGGTTTGTCGCGCCAAACTCGTCTCTTCCACCGGGGCCGTGGCCGAGGGGATCGGGGGGTTGGCGGTGCTGTGGTCGGACGAGGCGGTCTTTTCCGACCACACCGAGGTAGGCGGCAACCTGATCATGGCCGCGATGCTGGAGCACGGACTCCGGACGGCGGCGGGCCGGAGCTTCACCACCCCGCCCGAGTTGCTCGCCGAGCTCGCGCCACCCGTCGGGGAATACGGCATCACCGTGACGGGACGACCCGACCTCCGCAAGACCTTCGTCTACAATTCGCTCGTCGCCCTCGACAACGCCGCCTGGCGGCTCTACGCCCTGGAAAACGACATCGGCACCTTCGACGAACTGATCCCCGAAGCTTACCGCCCGGCCTTCGACTACCGCCACACGGAGCTGCTCTCGGTCCCGACCATTTCCTACTCCACTCCGGTGGAAGAAATTCGCCGCCTCGTCGAGGGCGGACAGTTCGTCCTCAAGGTAAAAATCGGCGCGAGCGGGGATCCCGGCGAGATGCTGTCCCGCGACAAGGAGCGCCTTTCCGAAATCCACGCCGCCGTGGGAGAACTCGAGCTTTCGCAGCCTCCGGGAGAGAAGGTCCGCTACTACCTCGACGCGAATGGACGCTATCAGTCGCGCCGGCAGGTCGAAGAGCTGCTCGACACCGCCGAACGGATCGGAGCCCTCGACCAGATCGTGCTGTTCGAGGAGCCTTTTCCGGAGGATTCCACGGAAGACCTTTCCGGCCTGCCCGTCCGCTTCGCGGCCGACGAGAGCCTGCACGATGTCGAGGACATGGCGGCGAAGTTGGCCCAGGGTTTCCGCGCCGTGGCGCTGAAACCCGCCGGCAAGACTCTCAGCGTGACGCTTGCGATGGCGGCCGAGGCGAGGCGTCTGGACATCCCCTGCTTCGTGGCCGACTCCACCTGTCTACCCCGCTCGGTCGACTGGAACCGGAACGTGGCGGCACGGCTCGCTCCCCTGCCCGAGCTGGGCCCCGGCCTCCTCGAATCCAACGGTCCGGAAAGCTACGGACCTCGCTGGGAGGAGTTGCTGGCGGAGCACCCCTGCTCGCCGGCCCCCTGGCTCACCCGCCGCCACGGGAGCTACACGCTGGACGACTCCTTCTACCAATCGGGCGGCGGCATTTTCGAACCGCTTTAGTTTTCAATCCCCCATCATCACCATGAAAATCGAGGACCAATCCGAACTGCTGCGCGACGCCGAAAGCCGAGGAGGCTTCGCGCGCCTGGGCGCCTACGCGAGACTCTCGGGACCGGGCTGGATGCAGAGCGCGCTCAAGCTCGGCGCCAGTTCTCTCTCCAGCGGCCTCTACCTGGGAGTACTCACCGGCTTCAGCCTGCTCTGGCTGCAACCTCTCGCGATGATCCTCGGCATCATCATGCTGAGCGCGATCGGCTACGTCGTCATGTCGACCGGGCAACGCCCGTTCAAGGCGATCAACGAACACCTGAGCCCCGTGCTGGGCTGGGGATGGGCCATGGCGGCGCTGATGGCCAGCGTCCTCTGGGCGGTGCCGCAGTACTCGCTCGCCATCGGCGTGGTGCAGCAGAATCTCTTGCCCGGGGTCTTCGGGGAAGGCGGAGTCCTGAGCGAATTCCAAGGCACCCTCGTGGTTTCACTGTTTCTCTTTGTCGTTTGCCTCTCGGTGGCGTGGAGCTTCGGGAGCGGCGCGCGCGGGGTCCGCTTTTTCGATCTCACGCTCAAGCTGGTGGTCCTGCTCATCGTACTCTGCTTCGTGGGGGTGACGATTCGACTCGCCCTCTCCCCGCAAGGTTTCGACTGGTCCGCCCTCGCGGCCGGCTTCGTCCCGGATTTCCGTCTCTTCTCCGCTCCTCCTCCAAGCTTCGACCCCCTCCTTTCCGCGGTCAGTTCGGAGGCGCGAATCTACTGGGAGGAGTTTCTGGTACGGCGGCAACGGGATGTCATCGTGGCGGCGGCGGCAGCCTCGGCCGGGGTCAACGGGACCTTTCTTTTCGCCTACACGCTAGTCCGCAAGCGATGGGGAAAGGAGTTCCGTCTCTTTTCCCGTTTCGACCTCGTTGTCGGCATGTTCATTCCCTTTTCCCTCGCGGTGAGCTGCATCGTCGTGGCGGGCGCCGCCCAGTTCCACACCGTGCCGCAGCCAGGTATTCTGGAAGCGGCCGAAGCGGGACGCGGTGCCGAGGCCGCCGCCGCGGAAGGCGTCGACCAGCCCAGCACCCGCCAGGTGCGGGAATACCGGCACTTGCTGGAGCGCCGAGTCCAACCAACCCTCGACGCGGATGCCGACGCGGATGCGCTGGCCGCCGCCGTCGACGGGCTCGGTACCGCGGAGAAGCGTCTCGCCGCGACCCTCGTGACCCGCGACGCGGCCGGCTTGGCGAAATCACTCGAACCACTCACGGGTCCCGTCTTCGCCCACTACATATTCGGAATGGGCGTCCTCGGAATGTGCGTTTCCTCGATCATCATGCAGATGCTCGTGTGCGGCTTCGTGGTCTGCGAAGTGCTGGACCGCCCCCATCAGGGTTGGACTTTCCGGATCGGGTCGCTGGCGGCGGCCGCGAGCGCCTTTGTTCCCTTCTTCTGGACCCAGGCTTTTTTCTGGTTGGCGATTCCGACCTCCGTGCTCGCCGCCATGCTCATTCCCATCGCCTACACCACCTTTTTCCTGCTGATGAACCGGCGCAGCCTGCTCGGCGATGAAATGCCGAGCGGGAAGCGGCGGATCGCCTGGAACATCTGCCTCGGCACCGCCCTGCTCGCCTTCACCATTTCCGGAACCTACATGCTCTGGGATCGGGGAGGCTGGTGGGGCATCGCCGCAGCCGGCCTTTTCGTGCTCGCCGTGGTCGTGGAGCGGGGTTGGCGACGGCGGCAAACATAAGGCGGACCACTACGCTCGCTTCCGGCAGGGAAGCGGGCTCGACCTCGTCAATCCTTCTCGACGAAGCGGACGCAAACCGGACTGGGAACGTCGATCCGCTGGCCGCTGAACTCCAGTTCGCCCGACTCGCCATCGATGGCGAACACGGCGATCGAATCCGAGTTCTGGCCGGCCGCCAGCAGCCACTCGCCGCCGGGGTGGACGGCGAAGTTGCGCGGCGTCTCGCCTTGGATCGGCTCGTTCTCGATCCGGGTCAGCCTTCCCGAATCCGGGTCAATGCTGTACACGACGATTGTATCGTGCCCGCGATTGGATCCGTAGAGAAACTTCCCGGAAGGATGCGACACGACCTCCGCCGTGGATCCCGCCTTCTCGGTCCCTTCGGGCAGGGTGCTGATCGCCTGAACCGGGTCGAGGGCTCCCGACTCGGCATCGACGCGAAACGCCGCCACTTCCAGCGACATTTCGTTGATGACGTAGGCGTACTTCCCGTCCGGCCGGAACGAAAAGTGCCTCGGTCCCGCTCCCGGATCCGTCTTCGCCTCCCCGGCCGGGGAAAGCTCGCCGCTGTCCGGGTTCACCGAGTAAATGAAGACGCGGTCGGCCCCGAGGTCCGCGGCGTAGGCGTAGCGGCCGTCCGGCGAAAAATTGATCGAGTGGGCGTGGGGCCCCTTCTGGCGCTTCGGATTGACGCTGCTCCCCTCGTGCTGGATCACGCTCACCGGCTCGGAAAGGGATCCGTCTTCCCCGATGAGGTAGCTCGCCACGCTTCCGGCACCGTAGTTGGCGACGGCCAGGATATTCCCGTCGGGATGGATCGAGACGTGACACGGACCCGCACCCCCCGACGGTTGCCTATTGATCCGCTTCAGCAGGCCCGAATCCTGGATCGCGAAGGCGCTCACGGCACCGCCGCCCTCGAACTCCTCGGCGTTCTCGACCGAATACAGGAAATCGCCCGAAGGCGCGATCGCCAGGAACGAAGGATCGCTCGCTTCCGCGGCCACCTCGGGCGAGGACAGCGTACCCGTCTCCGTGTCGAGCCGGGCCAGGTAAATGCCTTCCGAAGGGCCCTTCCGGGAATAAGTCCCGAAGTAGACCCGGTCGTCTTGGGACGAGACGGTGCTGGGAGAACCCGCGGCAAAAAGGCAGGCGGAAGCAACGAGAAGGAGGTTGGGCATTCGCATGTCCCAACTCTCGGGAAGGACCCGAGGTTGGGAAAGCACGAAATGAAACGGAAACACGGATGCCTGAGCCCGCCGCCGCGCCCCGGCCTAGACCCGCGGGGTGATTCGCCTGCGCCTAACCCACTCGCGGTCTTTCGCCTCGTCGGGACTTCCCTGTCGGAAAATGTTTATCAGGATGCCCACCGCCAGGCAGCCGACCACGAGGGAAGAGCCCCCGTAGCTGACGAACGGCAGGGTCAGGCCGGTGTTCGGGAGGAGTGAAGTCGTCACGCCGATGTTCAAGAAGGCTTGGAAACACAGGAATCCCACCAACCCGAGGGCCATAAGAGTGCCGAAGCGGTCGGGGGCGTGAAAGCCGATCGAAAACCCCGAGACCGCGATGGTGATGAATGCGAGCACGACCAGGACGGTGCAGATCAATCCCATCTCTTCTCCAATCATTGGAAAAATGAAGTCGGTATGGGCGAAGGGCATGTAGAGCATCTTCAATCGTCCCTCGCCAACGCCGCGTCCCGTCATGCCTCCGGAACCCAGGGCCATGAGGGAGATCCACTGCTGGAACCCCGCCCCGAGACGGTGTTCCTCCGGATCGAGAAAGGCCATGATTCGCTCGACCCGGTTCGGGGCGTAGTTCAGCATCGCGAGGAAGGCAGCCACCCCGCAGGTCGACAATCCCGTGAGATACTTCCAATCGACCCCCGCCACGAACAAAATCAGAAATGTCGTCGCCGCGAGAACCGCCGTGGTGCCGATATCGACCTCCAGAAGGATGAGCGTCATGGGGAGGCCGACGAGACACAAGGGAGCGAGAAAACCGCGAAAGAGGTTCTTCCCGCAATCCGGATGACGCGCATACCAGTAGGCGAGAAAGACCACGACGGCAATTTTGCCAAGCTCCGAGGGTTGGATCCGCAGCCCGCCCATTCCGATCCAGCGGCGCTCGCCGTTCACCTCCATGCCCACACCGGGCAGAAAACAAAGAGCCAAAAGGAAGCAGACGCCGCCGAAGAGATACCAGATCCGACGCCGCCAGAAACGATAGTCGGTCACCGCTGCCCACCAGCACGCACCCAAGCCGACAATCAGCCACATGGCCTGGCGCTTGGCCTCCCTGTAACCGTCCGCAGCATCCGCATGGGCGCCGAAAACGCTGGTGCTTATCAGCATTACCAACCCCACCACGATGAGAAACGAGACGGAGGTCAGCAACAGAACGAGGCTTTTGCGGTGCATCGGGTTCTAGCGGAAAAAACGGGTGTATCTAGGCGGACTGGAATCAGCTTCCGGAGGGAACCTTGAGATTCTGCCCGATCTGGAGGGTTTCGGGGCGGTCGATTCCGTTGAGCTTCATCAGTTCGCTGAACGGAACGCCGAGATCCTGGGCGATTCCCCAGGCGGTATCGCCGCGCTTCACTTCGTAGGTTGAAGGCTTGCCCGCCACGCCGGTCTCCGCCTTGCCTTCCGCGACCTTGGCGGCCGCGGGTTTCTCGGCGGCGGCGGTTTCCTCCTTGCTCCGAATGTTCAGCCAACGCCCCGGGTAGAGTTCGTTGTCCGAAATGATCGAGTTCGCCTCGCGCAACGCCTCGGGCGTCACGTTGTAGCGTGCCGCAATGTCGGGGAGCCGATCGCCCGCCTGAACCTTGTACTGATTCTCCTTCGACGAATCGTGACGGAGCGGGCTCGCGGGCCGCTGGCGGGCCTCGGCCTCGACAGGCGTCTCGGCTTGAGCGGTCGGAACCTTGGCCGCGAGGTCCTTCTGCTCCTTCGCCGCGTCTTCGAAGGACGTCTTTGCGCTGGTGATGGTAACGCCGGTATTGGCCGAAGCCTTGTCGATCATCTTGAACGCGAGAATGCCGCCCACGGCGATCGCGTGCAGCAGCAGAACCACGGTGAATATTCTCGTGAGTCTCACATCGGGCGTGTCGAGGTACCAATCCTGTTCCTCGGTCACGTTGGCGGCGAGCTTCATCTGGGCGCGCGCCTTGCCCATCGTCCCGTTCCTGGAACTTTTCGCCGTGCGGCGGTTTCTTCTCTTGTTGTTCATTTTGTCGTTGCTGGTTGTTGTTGTTAACTATGCCTTCCCCAGGCTCGTCACTGCCCGGCGAAACGCCTCGCCTCTCTCTTCAAAATTGGAAAACATGTCGAAACTCGACGTGCCCGGAGAGAACAAGACGACGTCGCCTTCCGAAGCCGCGTCCCGCGCGCTTCTCACCGCATCGTCCAGGCTCGCGGCCTCCGAGCAGGGAACGCGGCCGCTCCACTTCTCTCTGATTTCGCCGGCGATCTCTCCGATACACACGGCGTGCCGGACCGCACCGCTCGCCGTCTCCACGATTTCGGAAAAATCGAGTCCCTTGTCCTTTCCCCCGACGATCAGGATCACGGGTTGCTCCTGACCGGCGAGCGCCGACTCGAGCGCGTGCAGATTCGTGGCCTTGGAATCGTTTATGTAGAGAACTCCGTCGACCGTAGCGATTTTTTCGCATCGATGGGGCGGCGGCGTGAAAGAGCGGATCGCTTCCGCCGCCCGTTCCCAGCCGATCCCCGCGTAGTCGGCAACCGCCAACGCGACCATGACGTTCTCCGCGTTGTGCTTGCCATGGAGCCGGCAGGCGGAAAAATCGAAGGTTCGGCTCGAAGCACTTTCCCTAATCTGCCCGTCCCGGTAACATAGATCCGCGTCGTCGCTGAAAGCCGAAAACGTCACTGCCGGCCCGGGAAGGTCGAGGGCGCTCTCGTGCTTGTAGACGGCCAGGTCGTCCGGGGCCAGGTTCTCGAAAATCCTCAACTTCGCGTTCCGGTAGTCGTCGACCGACTCGTAGCGGTCCATGTGGTCCGGCGCGAAATTCATCCAGACGGCAACCTTTGGCCGAAAGCTGGAGATCGTCTCCAACTGGAAGGAGCTTAGCTCGAGAACGATCCAATCGTAGGAGACCCCCGAAGAGACCACTTCGCTGAAGGGCAGGCCTATGTTTCCTGCGGCCACCGCCAGCAGTCCTGCCTCGCTCAGCATGTCCGCCACCAGACCCGTCGTGGTCGTCTTGCCGTTCGTACCCGTGACCGCTACGACGGGGGCGTCGCAGTACCGGAACGCCAGCTCGATTTCGCCGATCAATTCGTCCGAAGCCCCGGCGAATGCTGCGGCAATCGGAAACCTGACATCGATCCCCGGGCTGACGACGACGAGATCGTAGCGATGCGGCGGAACGAGGGCGGCGTCGCCGCGGACGAGTTCGACTCCGATCGCCGAGAACCTCTCCGCCGCCGGCTCCAATCCGGATGGATCGCCGCTGTCGAAAGCCGAAACGACCGCTCCGTGCTGCAAGGCCAGGGCGGCGGCGGCGAGGCCGCTAGCCCCCGCTCCCAGAATCGCTACCCGTTGTCCTTTCAAATCCATTATCGCAATTTCAAGGTCATCAATCCAATCATCGCGGAAATGATCGATATGATCCAAAACCGGTTGATGACTTTGCTTTCCTCCCAACCCATCAACTCGAAGTGATGGTGGATGGGAGACATCTTGAAAATTCGCTTTCCGGTCAGCTTGAAGCTGGCCACCTGGAGAATGACCGACATCGCCTCCATCACGAACACGAAGCCGACGATGATCAGCAGCAGTTCCTGCTTGGAGCAGATGGCGACCATCCCGAGCATTCCGCCGATCGAGAGAGACCCCGTGTCGCCCATGAAGACTTTGGCGGGATGACAGTTGAACCAGAGAAAACCGAGACCCGCGCCGACCAGCGCGGCGCAAAACACGGCCACTTCGCCCGCGAACTTGTTGAAGGGGACGAACAAATAGGTCTCGGCGACGATCTGGTGTCCCGCGACGTAGGTGAAGATGGCGTAGGCAAGCGCCGTGGTAATGGTGCAGCCCGTGGCGAGGCCGTCCAGGCCGTCGGTCAGATTGACCGCGTTCGAGCAACCGACGATAACCAAAGGCAACAAGACGAAGGTGAAGATGCCCATGTCGTCGATGACGGCGAACTTCAGCGAAGGGAAGTACAGCTGCTTGATGTAGTCCGACGTCGCGGGATTGAAGTAGAGATAACCCACGGCGATCATGGCGATGACGAACTGGGCCAGCAGCTTGATCCTGCCCTTGACGCCCACCGAATTTTTTCTGGTGACCTTGAGGTAGTCGTCGATGAATCCCAGCGCCCCCGTGGTGAGGGTGACGAAGACGAGCGCCTGGATGAAGGGATTCGTTATTTTCGCCCAAAGCAGTGCCGCCACGAGGACCGCGGCAACGATCAGAATGCCTCCCATGGTGGGAGTGCCCACCTTGCCTCCGTGCAGTTCCGCGAGCTGGTGGACCTCCGCCTTCGTGCGGATGGGCTGACCGATTTTCAAGGCCGTCAGCTTCAGGATCGTGCGGTTTCCGAGCACAAGGCAGAATAGAAAAGCAGTCAGGCAGGCACCCGCCGCCCGGAACGTCTGGTACTGGAACACGTTGAGAATGTCCAAATACTCGGCGGAGTCCTTTAATAGATGTAGGTAGAACAACATGGGTTAATCAGCCAATTCCTTCGATCACTTTCTCCATCCCGGCCGCCCGGCTCCCCTTGACGAGAACGAGATCTCCGGGATTGAGATAGTCTTTCAGAAAGGCGGCGGCTTCTTCGTGGGTTGCGAAATTGCGGTTCACGTCCAGGCCGTCGGCGGAGCGGTTGATCACCGCCGCCCGTTCGCCGACGGTAATCAACGCGTCGACGGCGTTCTCGACGGCCCGCTCCCCCAGAGCCAGGTGCTCCCGCTCCTCGTAGTCTCCAAGTTCGCCCATGAACCCCAGCACCGCGACGCGGCGGCCGGCGACGTCGGCGTCGCGCAGCGTCAGGAGCGCGGCCTCCATCGAATCGGGATTGGCGTTGTAGCTGTCGTCGAGCACGGAGACGCCGTTGATCGTCCGCTCCTGCAGCCGCCCGCCGGTCAATTCGGCCCCGGAAAGCGCTTCCGCGACCGCCTTCGCCTCGATGCCGCGGCGCAACCCGACGGCCGCCGCGAGCAGGGCGTTGAGAACCATGTGTCTGCCGCGTACCGGCAAGCGAACCGGCTCGGCGCCGCCGAACTCGGAAGCCAGCTCGAACCGCATCCTCCCGTCGGAATCCGCCGCCAGCTCCCGTGCCTGAACCAAACCCTCCCCGATGCCGACGGGAACCATCTCGCCGGCGCACCGTTCCTCGACGTATCCGTAGTAGTCGTCGGATACGGGCATGGCGCAGAATCCGTTCGCCGGCAGGGCCGACGCCAAAGCCGACTTCTCGCGGGCGATGTTCTCCCGGGAACCCAGGTGCTCGATGTGGGCCGTTCCCACGTTCGTGAGGACGGCCGCGTCGGGCCCCGCGATCTCCGCGAGCACTTCGATCTCGCCGGCGTGATTCATTCCCATTTCCCAGACGCCGAAGCAATCCTCTTCGGTGCCCGAAAGAATCGTAAGCGGAAGGCCGATATGGTTGTTCAGGTTTCCCGCCGTCACGTTGACCTTGCCGGCCCGGGAAAGGACGGCGCCGAGAAAGTCCTTCGTGGAAGTCTTCCCGTTGCTCCCCGTGACCCCGACGACAAACAGGCCGGGCGAATTCCGCCGGTGGTGGAAAGCGAGACGCTGCAGGGCGGCCAGCGTATCCTTGACGCGGATCAGCCCGCCAGCGAAGGACTCGGTTTCGGTCGCCAACGAACTGACCAGCAAGGCGGAGGCGCCGTTTTCGGAGACCTGCCCGAGAAAGTCGTGGGCGTCGAAGCGGTCGCCCTTGAGCGCCACGAAGAGATCGCCGGGCCCCGCCTTCCGCGAGTCCGTCGAAACCGCCGACACCTCGGCGGCGGGCGTCCCCTGAATGAGAGCGCCGTCGACCCAGCGGGCTACCGAAGAAAGCGGAACGGTCCTCACGAGGCACCTCCTTCCGCTTTCTGGTTGATGAAGCCGGCGGCCACTCGTCGATCGTCGAACTCGTGCCTGATCCCGTCGATTTCCTGATAGGTCTCGTGGCCTTTTCCGGCGACGAGGACGATGTCGTTTTCTTCGGCGAGGTGGATCGCCCGTTTGATCGCCGCTTTTCGATCTTCGATCGTCTCGTGGTCGCCGCGCGAAAACCCCTTCTCGGCAGCCGCCAGAATCTGCATTGGGTCCTCGGTTCGGGGATTGTCCGACGTCAGAACGCAGAAGTCGCTACCGGACTCCGCCGCCGCCGCCATCGACGCCCGCTTGGTGATGTCGCGATCGCCCCCGCAGCCGAAGACGGTGATGATTCGATTCGGCCGCAGCGCCCGCAGCACTGCGAGCACGTTTTCCAGGGCGGCCGGGGTATGGGCGTAGTCGACGAAAACGCGATAGTTGATCTGCCGTCCACCGACCGCTTCGAGACGTCCCGGAACCTGCGGCGCTTCCGCGATTCGGGAAACGACTTCGCGCAAATTGAGACCCGTCGCGTAAGCCGCAGCGACGGCCGCCACGGAGTTGTAGACATTGAACGCCCCGATCAGCGGAACCTGAACGAGCAACTGGCGCCCCTTGAAGCTCAAGTTGAACCGGGTCCCGTTGAAGTCGGCCCGGATGTCGGACACCCGGAAGTCGGCAGCCGCCGAGCGACCGAAAGTGTATTTCTCGAGACGCTCGAACGGCACCTTGGCGAGGCGATCGCCGAACCGATCGTCCAGATTGATCAAGGCGACGCCTTTCTTGTTCGGGTCGGCCTCCATCTGCTCGAACAGGCGCCGCTTCGAGGCGAAGTAATCCTCCATGGTCCGATGATAGTCGAGATGGTCCTGACTGAGGTTGGTGAAGACGCCGACATCGAAGCTCACGCCGGCCACCCGACTTTGAGCCAAGCCGTGCGAAGACACTTCCATGGCCACGCCCCGACAGTCGGCATCCCTCATCTCCCGCAGCAGGCGCTGCAAGTCCGGCGCCTCCGGAGTGGTGCGGGGCGCATCGACCACGGCGTCGCCGACCGAATACTGGATCGTGCCGATCAGGCCGGCCCGGTGAAGAATGGACTGGAAAAGGTGATGCACCAAGTAGGTCGTCGTGGTTTTGCCGTTGGTGCCCGTCACCCCCACCACCGGAAACTCGCGACTCGGATGCCCTTCAAGGTTCGCCGCCATTTTCCCCATCGCCGCTCTCGCGTCGGCGACGTGCAGCCACGTCTCGGAAAACTCGGCCGGGTAGGGATATTCCGAAACGATGGCCACCGCGCCATTGGCGACCGCGCTGCCGATGAATTCGTGCCCGTCCGACCCGACGCCTTCCAGGGCGCAGAACACGCCTCCCGGCGTCACCTTCCGCGAATCGTAGTAGACGCCGGAAACCTCGACGTCCAGCGTGCCGGAAACCGATTTCACGTAGATCGAGTCGATGGCGTCAGCGAGCTTCATCGGATTCAGTATCTGACTTGGCGGCTTCCACCCCGGCGATCGAGGTGACTCCTTCCGCCTCGGTTTCCTCGGGGAGATCCGGCTCGATGCCGAAGATCTTGACCGCGTCTCTGGCCATCGCCTGGAAAATCGGGGCCGCCACCGAGCCCCCGTAGACGTTCTCGCCTTGGAGGCGGGGGTCGTCGATCACGATCAACCCCAGCAGTTTAGGATTCTCCGCAGGCAGAAACCCCATGAAGGATGCGACGTAGCGCCCGTGCACGTAGCCCACGCCCTCGACGTGCTTCCGCGCGGTTCCCGTTTTCCCCGCGATCGAATAGCCGGGCAAGGCACCCTTGGTTCCCGTCCCTCCTTCCGACATGACTTCGACCATGCAGCGCAACACTCGGTTCGCCGCCTTCTCGCCGAGCACCCTGCGGCCCGGACGGTCGGGCCCCTTCGTCATCTCGGCATCCCGAGCGTTCTCCTTCACTCCCGAGACAATGGTCGGGGCGCGGTGAACGCCGCCGTTGGCGATCACGCTGCAGGCGACGGCCATCTGCATGGGCGTCACCGCCACCTCGTATCCCATGACCTGGCTCGAAAAGGAAGTTCGCGACCACTCGTTCACGTCGTAGACGCGTCCCGCGTTCTCGGGTGTCAGCTCGATGCC
Source organism: Verrucomicrobiales bacterium (assembly GCA_040905585.1). Taxonomy (GTDB): domain Bacteria; phylum Verrucomicrobiota; class Verrucomicrobiia; order Verrucomicrobiales; family DEV007; genus Arctic95D-9. Next base: position 3,002 of record JBBDRG010000071.1, on the reverse strand, counting down.
CGTCCTCTGCCCGAAACCGAATTGCCGGGTGTAGTGGTGAAAGCCCTCCTTGTTGAGCGGACGAGCTATCAGGTAGGCCCCGATGTTCGAAGATTTGGCGAAGGCGGTCTGGGCCGTCAGCTTGCCGTAGGGGTGGTGATCCTTCAACTCGAAGCCGTCGAGGCTGTAGCTTCCGAGGTGGCAATCCACTTCCGTGGAAGGCGACGCCAATCCTCGATCGAACGCGCCCCCGTATCCGACGATCTTGAAGGTGGACCCCGGCTGGTACAGGTCCGTGATCGCGATGTTCCTCCGCACCGGATCCATCCCCCGGATGCCCTTCCGGTTGGTCAGGTCGAAATGGGGACGGCTCGCCATCGCCAGAACCTCGCCCGACGAGGGATCCATCCAGATCGCCGAAACCTTCTCGGGCCGATACTTGTCGATGACCGCGTCCAACTCGCGTTCGACCACGGACTGCAGGGCCATGTCGATGGTGAGATAGACGTCCTTTCCGGGAACCGGCTCGACCTGCAACCCCCGGTAGGCGTGGATCTCGCGGCGTTTGCTGTCGCGCTCGCAGTACCGGTGCCCCGCCCTCCCCTTCATTTGCTCGTCGAACGTCTTCTCGATGCCCGCGACTCCGTCGCCCTTTCCGTCGACGTACCCGATCACCTGGGTCAGCGACAAGGGACTCGGGTAATAACGGCGCTCGCCGCGACGAAGGTAGATTCCGCTGATGTCGTGCTCGTCGACGATCTCCTCGAGGCGACCGGCGTAGTCGTCTTCAATATCCCGAACCAGGGGGATGGGCCCGTTGCTCTCGGTCTTCAGCATTCGCGCCAATTCGTGTCCCGGGATCTTCAGCGGCTCGGACAGACATTCGACCACGTACTCGCGATAGCGGCTCAGAACCTCCTCCGGGAGATACCGGCGCCGAACGGCTTGCGGACTGACTCCCTCTTTCTTCGCCAATCCGATGGCGGCGCGCCCCTGGTCCCGGAGATGGTAGGGATCCGCCTCCAGGATATACACGGTTTGGCTGAGAGCCAGAGGCTCCCCCGAACGATCGAAAATGCGGCCGCGCTGGGCGGGCAGGATCTCTTTGAACTCGTAGTGGGACCTGGCGGCCTCGCTCAGCCCTTCGCCGCGAAAGAACTCGATATGAACGAGGCGTCCGCTCAACACCGTGAGAAAGGCCACCAGCACGGCGCATCCCGTCACCAACCGTTTTTTGAGTCCCCTGTTCACGGAATCGGCTAGTAGGCGCTTGCGACGGGCGTCCCGACGTCTGTCGCCGGATCCACTTCGATGACTCTGGAAGAGTCGATCTCTCCGAGGTCGCTCTTGACCCACCGGAGGCGACGGGACAGTTCCTGCCGATCGCGGACGGCCGCGATCCGCAACCCCCACAGCTCGATTTCCCGGTCGAGCTCGACAATCGCGTCCTCCACCGAGCGGATTTCGTCGCCCTGGATCACGTGCTGATTGCGAACCAGCACGAAGGACGCGCCCGAAAAAAGGAGAAGGACGCCGCCGAGGGCCAGTCGGTACAGCGTGATCGACCGGATCCTGTTCTTGTATCGATTCTTCTTTTCCATGACTCTAGATTCTCACGGCGACCCTCAGCTTGGCGCTTCGCGCCCGCGGGTTTCTCGCCACCTCGTCCTCCTTCGGCGTCGTCGCCCGCCGCGAGGGCAGATCGAAGGCATAGTCGGGATTCGGCTTCGGCGCCGGCCATTCAGGGCGGTCCAGGAAGCGGTCGCTCCGGCCGTGCATGAATCGCTTCACGATCCTGTCCTCCAGCGAGTGAAATGTAATGACGGCCAGCACCCCGCCCTCCGACAGCATCGAAACGGACTTCTCCAGAGCCGTTTCGAGGACTTCGAGTTCGCGGTTCACCGCGATGCGAATCGCTTGGAAAACGCGGGTCGCCGGGTGCCTCCGCCCCGTTTTCGGAATGGCGCGACCGACCACGGCGGCAAGCTCCAGGGTCGTCTCGATCTCCTTCTCCGAGCGCGCCGCCACGATCTCCCGGGCGGCACGCACCGCGCGGCGCTCCTCTCCGTACTCCCGGAAAATCCGAACCAGATCCTCCTCGGCCCACTCGTTCACGAGATCCTTTGCCGAAAAATCCGCCCGATCGTCCATCCGCATGTCGAGCGGGCCCTCTTCGCGAAACGAAAAACCCCGCGCCGCATCCTCCAGCTGTCGAGATGAAACCCCGAGGTCGAGCAGAATCCCGTCGACCCTGTCGATTCCGAGACCCAACAGTATCCGATCGACATCGCCGAAGTTCCCCCGAACCGGAAGAAAGCGGTCGCCGTGTCCGCTCAGACGCCGCTGCGCGTGATCGAGAGCCGTTTTGTCCTGATCGCATCCGATCACGTGCGCTCCATGATTCAGCAGCAGTTCCGCGTGACCTCCGCCACCCAGAGTCCCGTCGAAAACCTGCTTTCCTTCGACGGGTTGCAAGGCATCGAGGATTTCCGCCCCCATGATCGGTTCGTGGTAGAATTCCATCCTGTGCGCCGTCGTTGCTCCCGAGCCGTTCGGCGAAAGCCTTTCGCAAGCCCCGGCGAACGCCTCGGAATCGGGGTCGGAAGAGAGAACCAGCCCTGTGGAGCCTTGCTGAATCCTCTCGTAGGAACCGTGAATCCCGGCGTGCCCGGCAAGCTCCAGCCATGGTTTGATCGGGATAATCATATTTAGAGTAAAATCCGGAAAATGTTCTTAATACTGGGATTTATAGCCTGTCGCCCCAGCGAACTGTAATTATCACAAAATATGAAGCCGGCTAGGCTCCATTATATTGTCTGGAAGTACTCTAAGGCAAGCTGAAAATTAAGATTTCCGAAATAATCGCGTTACCCGTAGAGGAACGGGAAAAGTAGAGGAGGATCCAAGAAGAAGGATCACTCGAAACGGAGCCGCCGAGAAAATCCCGGCCTGAACCCAAGAGCTAAACAGCTACCCGCTAAACAGCTACCCGCTAAACAGCTACCCGCTAAACAGCTACCCGC
>JBBDRG010000070.1:0-94285 GCA_040905585.1 Verrucomicrobiales bacterium | reverse complement strand
TGCGAGCACCGTGACTGAATCGCAACAAAGCCAGACGGCAAAAGGGCTGCCGCCCCAAGGGACCGGTTAGAAAACACCGGGCGAAGCCGCGATTGAAAAAACGTAGATTCATTCAGGTCTCGGTGTGATGGCGTTTTTCAACAGTCTCCTAAGACGGTCGTTGGCTGATGCGTATCCGTGTTGTATAATCACGCACTATGATGGGCCCAGACGACTTCGCGGAAAAGAAACAGGTCAACCACACGCCGACGATAGCGCTCGCGGTGGCGGCGATTTTGCTCCTGATCGTGGGGGCTCTCAGCTACCGCGACTTCGTCCGGACGCGGTTCGAAAAGGAGTTCGCGGAGAAAGAGGAGCAAATGATGCAGCGGATCGGCTACTTCGACGATACCCGGCAGGGTCGGCCGGAGGATGGGCCGCGGAGTAACCAGCAGCCCGGTTCCGCGGCTCCGGGAGGCTACTCGGGGCAGGCGAACGGGCGGGCCTACGAGCAGAACGATCCGCGAACGCAGGACCCCGCGCTCGCGCAATCGGCGGCGGACATGCAGGTGGAGTCGGCTCTGCCCCGGCCCAACGACCCCGAGGTCGACCGCATTCAAGATTCCCTGAACCAGGCTCGCGAGCAGAGCCGCCGGACGGGACAGCGCTACGGAGAGATTACGGGCGACGTGGATAGTCGCGCCCGCGAATCGGCGGAGAGTCGGGCCAGCGAATCTTCGGAAGCGATTACCTCGGAACTTCCCGATTTTCTCCGCGAAGCCGCCGAGAATCCGCCGGGCGGCAATGCCGAGGTGGAGGAGCAGCTGGCCCGCCTTCGGGAGCAGGTGAGGCGAGCGCCGTCTCTCGCCCAGGTGACCAGTTACGACAAGGAGTGGGGCGTGGTGACCTTCAACGCGGGATCGAAGCAGTTGGTCAAGAAGGACCAGCGTTTCGCGGTGCGGCGAGGCACGGACATCCTCGGCTGGGTCAAGGTCGATCAAGTCGAGGACAACGAATCCGTCGCCGTCCTCGTGACGAAAAACCGCGACAGCGAGACCGCCCTGAAGCCGGACGTCGGAGACGACCTGATCGATTTCGAACTGTTCTAACCAGCGACTCCGTGCGTCTCTCGGACAAAGTCATCGTCGTCACCGGATCCACGACCGGGATCGGCAAGGCTATCGCGAAAAAGTGTCTGGCCGAAGGCGCTTCCGTGATGATCCACGGTCTGGAGCCGGACTTGGCGAAGGAGACCCGGAACGAACTGGATCCCGACCACGGGAAATCCGGCATCGTGATCGTCGACTTGCTGGATCCCGACTCGCCCGGCCGGATCCGCGAGGCGGTCATGGAACGGTTCGGCACGGTTCACGGACTGGTCAACAACGCCGGCCTGGTCGGAACGGGCGATCTTTTCTCCACGGACGCGGAACGCTTCGACCGCTTTCTCGCGGTCAACGCCAAGGCGCCTTTCCTTCTGGTCCAGGCCTTCGTTGGCGATCTTCAGGCGACCGCCGGCTCCGTGGTGAACATCGGCTCGGTCAACGCCTACTGCGGCGAGCCGGATCTGCTGCCCTACTCGATGTCCAAGGGAGCTCTCATGACCATGACCCGCAATCTCGGGGACACGCTGCATCGCGAGCGCGGCGTCCGGGTGAATCAAATCAACCCGGGATGGATTCTCACCGAGAACGAAGACCAGCGAAAGCAGGACCAAGGGCTTCCGGAAAACTGGGCGGGAATGCTGGATCGATTTTTCGCTCCCGCCGGTCGCATTCTGGATCCGTCGGAGGTAGCCGCCGCGGTAGTCTACTTTCTGAGCGAGGAGTCCGGTCCCGTGAGCGGCTCCGTGCTCGACCTGGAACAGTACCCGATGATCGGCCGCAACCCGGCGAAGGAAATTTAAGCCTTCTCGCGGGAAAACTGGAGAAGGTGGACGAGCGTCGACTTCAGTTTTTTAGACTCGTAAGGTTTCTGCAGGAAGGCAATGTTGGCGACCTCGCCGAGGTCGTGATCGTCGGGACTCTCGTCGTAGCCACTGGTGAGGAGGATCCCTAGATTCGGGTCGCGACGGTGAAGTTCCTTGGCGAGATCCCAACCCGAAACGCCTTCGGGCATGACGATGTCCGACACCACGAGAGAAACGTCGTGGCAGACCTCGGGCCAGAGATCCAGAGCCTGTTTTCCCGAAACGGCCTCGATGACCTGGCAACCGAGCATCTCGAGCAATTTGCGGACCAGCTTCCGGACGGCGGACTCGTCCTCGACCAGAAGAACGATGGAGCCATCGAGAGCGGCTTGCTCGCCGGCTTCCTCGGGCTGATCGGCTTGCTTCTTCGGGGAATCCGTGATGGGGAGAAGAATCTCGAACGTGGTGCCCTCGCCTTCCTTGCTGGTCACGTCGATGTAACCGTTGTGGTCCTGAACGATCGACGCGACGTTCGCGAGGCCGAGACCGGTTCCCTTGCCTTTCTCCTTGGTTGAGAAGAAAGGATCGAAAATTTTCTTCCGCTTCTCGGGGGGGATTCCGGCCCCGGTGTCCCGAATCGAAAGGCAGACGTAGCTCCCGTCCGGCGCGGCACGATCGGGGTTGCCCTCTCTGAAGAGGACCTTGCGGGTGGCCACTTCGATTTTCCCTCCGCCCGGCATGGCGTCGCGGGCGTTCACGATCAGGTTCATGAGGACCTGACCGAGCATGGACTTGTCGGCGTTGACGGAACCGATGGAAGGATCCGTCCGTATTTCGAACTCGATGGATTCCTCGATCATGCGGCGAATCATCTTCACGAAGTCGTGGAGGACGGCGTTGAGATCGCAGGGCTCGAGATGGACGGCCTGATTCCGGCCGAAAAGCAGCAGTTGCCTGGCGAGGTCGACGGCCTGCTGCGAGGCGCTCTTGATCAAGGCGAGCGACTCGCGGGAACGCTCGTCGCCCTCGCTCTCCATGGAGATCTCCAGCAGCGAGGTGTGCCCCTGGATGACGGTGAGTAGGTTGTTGAAGTCGTGTGCGATGCCGCTTGCCAGTTTACCGACGTTGGAGAGCTTCTGCGATTGCCGCAAATAACCTTCGGCTTCCTTTCGTCGCTTCGCCTCGCTTTCGTAGCGCAGTTGGGTCGCCATGAACAAGGCCGATAGGGACAACAGGGACTTTGCCCCCGATACGGCCTCCGGCGAGGGAGCGTCGTTGAAACCGACGAGAAACACGGCCACGGCGTCACCCGATTCGTTTCTCACCGGCTTTCCCACGAAATCGGTAACCGGAACCCGGCTGTCCCGTATTCTCGTGGCGATGAGCCGCTCGCGGGAGTCGTAGTCCGAAGGAGCCAGGACGCGGTTCAAAAGGGGGAGCAGCAAGTTCATCGAGAAAGGAGCGATCGCCGCCGAGTTGCTTGCCTGCGCGATGACGCGGGAGAGGCGACCGTCGTTGTCCAGACCGGCGAGGATCGCCACGTCGGCATCGAGCGCCCCGAGGAGACTTCGGAGCAAGGCGGCGGATCCCTTGCTGCCGTCGATTTCCGTCGCGGCGTCGACGAATTCGAGCATTCGCTGTTCGATGGCGGCGAGCCCGCCTCCAAGTCGCTCCAACTCTCTCTTGCGCCGGTCGTCCGGGAACGCGGGCTCGACCAGGCAGGAGAGTACCGGAGAGCGCTGGTCCCGGTTCGCGACCGCCGTGTGGCGGACCCGGTTCCATTCCGTAGCTTCGCCGTCGTGCTTCAGCCGATACTCGATATCCCGGTTGGCCCCGCCCGGTCCTGGTTCCTCGTTCAAAAACGCGTGAAACGAGGCTTGGTCTTCCGGATGAATCCTGGCGATCCAATCCTCGATCGTCGTCGCTTGGTGCGCGCCCTGGATGTCCAGTTCGCCGCTCTGCGGACACCATCGCCAGAGAGTGAATCCAGTCTCTTCGAAAAGAGCGAGAATTTCCGCAGGCAGTCGACTCCAGGTTCGCGGCGCCAAGGTCTCGTTGTCGCATTCCTCGCGGGCAAGCACGACGCCGCTGTCCTGCGGGGAAGGCTGCGGGCCGAGAGTTGGCTGTGGGAATCGATTCTTCACGGATTAAAAGACTGCAATTACCAGAATTATAATAACTTAAATTGGTTTAAGCAAACTGAATATCAGCCAATCCACTCGAAAATTGCCGAAAACATGAAAGCCGAGCGGGGACCTCGGGGACGGACGGACGCGAAAAAGCCGGCGAATTCGGGATTCGGCCGGCTTTCCGTGTCAGGCTGACGGTGGCTCGCGAGGTGGGTCAGTTCTGGGAATCCCCGCCTGAATCTTCTTCTTCCTCGTTCGCCTCGGACGGCTCGGGCTCGGACGGCTGGGCGCCTTCTTCCGCGGTATCGTCCGTCGGGGCGTCGGCTGCCGGCGGGTCTCCGGCATCGTTCTCCGGACTCTCGTCGTCTCCGCCCTTCGCGGCCGGGGCCTCGGGAAGGCCGGGAAGCGTCACTCCTGGAGCGACTTCCGGCTCGGCTTCGGGAGATTCTTCTGTCTCTTCCTCCGCGAGCAACTCGCTCCGGTCCTTGAGGATCGAATCGATCACGTAGCTCCGGACTTTGAAGACGTGGCCTTCCAGTTGCTTCTCGCGCTCGAGTTTTTCCTTCAGCCTGTCGAGATTCGCTTCGAAATCTTCGTCGAGCCGTTTCTTCTCCTCGTCGCTCTCCTCTTCGCCCTCGACGCGCTCCTCCTCGAAGGTCGCGGAAACTTCCACGGTCAAGGGCAGCTCGTTGAGATCGTTTTTCTCCCCCACGGCGATCGCGTACTCGAAGCCCTCGAAAGTTTCGATCCGGAAGGTCGCCTCCCCGGGTTCGTTCTCGTCGGCAGCCTCTCCCGTGTAGACGTCCTCGATTTGGGCGTTTGAAAAAGCGCTCTTCATGCTCGAGACCTTGCTTTGGTCCAGAGTTTCTCCCTCCTCGGCTTCCGCGAGGGCGAAATCTCCTTCCTCCTCCTCGCGCGTCAGTTTCCAGTCGCTCTCCGGCTCTCCGCGGTCGAGTTCGATGGAGCGGATTTTCTCGACCTTGAAGAAATCCTTGTCGATCCACTCCGAGGGATCCGTATCGACTTCCCTGAAGGTCTCGCCGACGAGAAACACGGCCTTGCTGTCGCCTCGCCTCACGTAGCGACCGGCTTCCGAAGTCGCCATGCCTCCGCCCATGGGGTTGGGGCGGTTCTCCGATCTCTCGTAGACCTTCCCGAGCCAGAGGGCCGCGACCTCGTTGCCCTCGGCGTCCGCGAAGCTGAGGATCGTCGCCGCTTCGTCCGCCGATTCGGCCTCGTCCGGAGCGACGAGATTGACGCGCCCGTAGTGGGTCCGTCCGATGGTGACGGGTTGCACGATTTTCAAGCCCCAGATGTCGCGCAGCATCGTCACGATGGACTCGTCGTCGGCGGGGTAACCGTCGCGTTCGACGACGTTCCAGGTGGTCTCTCCCTTTTTCAAGGCGAGAGTATCTTCCGCGGACCGGATCTCGATGCGGGCGACGTCGTTGATCGGAAAGTCGGAAAAGACTTTCGTTTTCTTCGTCGAGGAAGCGACTTCCGAGACGCCGCCTCCCGTACCCGTAAAGTGAAGAATAACGGCGAGCACTCCGACTACGGCGAGAGCGATCAGCAAGCGAACGAGCGTTTTGGTTCCCATGGTGCTTTCAGTGTTGGGTTACGATGTGATTCCGGGGACGGTGCTTATCGCGCGGCGGTTCTTCTTCTCCGATAAGCAGCCAGCCCGATTCCGAAAAGGATCACGAGAGTCGGCATCAGGAGGGCGTTGCCGAACTTGTAGGTGGCCAGCTTGCGGCGGAACTCGCGGGTGACTTCCTTCTGCAATTCGCGCTCCCTGCGGCGGAATTCAACTTCCTGTTCCTGGAGTTTCTGCAACTCGGCCTGGACCTCCGGCGAAAGAAGCGCCTGGTCGATGTTTTCCGGCGTCTGGGTGAGCAACTCGTTGAGACGCCTCTCGGCTTCCTGTGCCTTCTCCCGGAAATCGGCCACTTCGGCGGAGTATTTTTCCTGCGCTTCGCGGTACCACTCGCTCTGGCGGGTGAACGGTCGGCGAACCGATGTGCGACTCCGGACGTTGATGAGGTTGGGGTCGCCGGAGAGTTGCTCGACGGCATTCTGAACCAGGGTCAGATTTTCGTTCAGCATCTCCGGGACGACGATCCCGAGTCCGGGGATCTGATTCCGGCGAACCACGTTGGCGTCGTAGATGAAGTCGACGTCGGCGATCAAAAACACGCGTCCCGGAGCGGTGGCGGATTCGAGCGCGGCGTCCCCGGCTTCTTCCTCCGAAGCCTCCTCCGACGCGGCTTCGTCTTCTGCCTCTTCTTCGGCGGCCTCAGGTGTCTCTTCCTCCGCGTCTTCTCCCTCATCCTCTTCTTCGGCGGCGGCGGGATTGCCCTCGGGGAAGGCCGTGGCGAACTCGCCGCTGAGACGGGCGACCAGCGTCCTTCGTTCGCCGAAGGGCTTGAAGTTTTCGCGGATCCGGTCGGCACCGCCCTCCTGGGTGGGATCGGCGTCGAAGGACCCTACCAGCTGGTTGGTCGGCGACGTCAGGAGCAGCCGATCCACTTGGATTCCGGCCGGGGCGGTGATTTCGAAGGCCCCCGGGGTGAGCATGTTGAGCTGGTTCAACATCTGCGTGACGGGATCGGTGCGGCCGGGATCCGATTCCTCGGAACCGAGGGCGTTTCGATCGAGAGTGAGGAAGGTCGGTGAGAAATTCCCCCGCTGGATGATTTCCGAGCCGAAGTCGAGATCGGCGAGAACCCGCGAATCGTCGTACTTGACGCCCCAGGCGGAGAACAGTTTGTCGAGATCGGAAGAAGGGGCGGGTCCGCCCTGCGGCGGCATGCCCGGCATTTGCGGCTGCTGCTGGGCCAGAGCCCGGGCGTAGAAGAAGTTCGGATCGACGAAGACCATGACGTTTCCGCCGCTCAGGAGGTACTGGTCCACGGCGAACTGGGCTTCCTCGGTGATGTCGTAGGGATGAAGCACGATCAACGTGGCGGCGTCGGACGGAATCTCCGTGCTGGTAGCCGGAATGGTCTCGATCTCGTAGTCCTTTCCGAGTTGCTCGTAGAACATCCACGGCTGCTGCGGCGGAGACTGGAAATCGCCGCCGCTGAAGCCTCCGTCGACCGGCAGGTCGGTCATCACGACGATTTTCTTGTCCTTGCCTCCATGGACGCCGGAGATGGCTCGGGCGAGTTCGTACTCCAGCCTGGCCTCCGGCAGGGCGGGAAGAAACGGGATGGTTTCCCGGGTGTCGAGAGACTCGACGGCGAGGCCGAAATAGATCTCGTTGTTCGTCTCGCCGGAAACTCCCGCTTGGAGGCCGTCGATGATGGCGGCGTCCTCGGCGTCGGTGTTGGGCTCGGGATTGAGTTTCTTGACGGTCAACATCTTCGCTTTGCGCGTCTCGAATTCGCCCTCTTCGTTGACGAAGTCGACTTCCTTGGCCGGCGCCTCGCGGACGAATTCGTTCAGCAGGTCTTCGACCCGGCGGGCCCGGGCTCTTTCGCTGGGACTCATCACCTTGTTGTCGTCGGTGACGTAGTAGCGGATCGTCACCGGGGTTTCCAAGCCCTTGAGGATGTTCTCCGTTCCTTCGGACAGGGTGAAAGTGTTGTACTCGGTGAGATCCGCCCGAAAGCTCACCTGGCTCACGAGGACGTTCACCAGCAGGGCGATGACGAAAACCACGATCAGGCTGATGATGGCCACGGTGCTTCGACTGAGATTTCTGGAGGGGGCTTCCTTCGATTCACTCATAGTGTTTATCGTAGATGGTTGATTTCGAACAAAGGCATCAGGCTCGCTTCAGCCGGATGGCTACCGACGTGGCGAAGAGGCAGAAGGCGATGAACGTGAGAAAAAAGACGATGTCGCGGAGGCCGAGAACGCCTTTGGCCAACTCGGTGAAATGCGGCATGATGCCCAGCACGTTGACGAACTTCAGGAAGGGCCAGAGAACGAGCCAGCCGCCTTTCAGATTCATGAGGAACTCGCTGATGTGGGGCAGGCCGCTGAGCCAGATCATCATGCAGAGCGCGACCGAGACCAGCAGCGCGACGAGCTGGCTGCGGGTCAGGGCGGACACGACCGATGTCACGGCGAGAAAACAGAGCGCCACGAAGAACGTGGCGACGAAGCCGGCCATGATGACTCCGTTGTCGGGGTCGCCGAGGTAGTTGATCGTCCAGACGATGGGAAAAGAGAGGACCAGCATGGCGAAGAGAACGACCGCCGCCGCGAGATATTTCCCCAGAATGGCGTGCCAGGGCGCCACGGGCATGGTGAGGAGCAGTTCCATGGTGCCGAGACGCTGCTCCTCCGACCACAGCCGCATGCCGACCGCCGGGGCGATCAGCACGAGATACCAGGGAAGATATTGGAAGTAGGGGAGGAAAAGATCGGCTTCCCCTCCTTCGAGCACTCCCGTGAAGAAGAACGAGAGCGCGTTCGATATGCCGAGGAACACCACGAAGAGAACGTAGGCGATCGGCGAGGTGAAGTAGCTTTTGAGTTCGCGCTTGAAGATGGTGCGAACCTCCCGGGGCAAGGCGAACATGACGATCGCGACGAAGATCGCCGAGACGACCAGCGTCGGAACGGCGAACTCGATTAACAAGGTGATCAGTGCGTCCATGATGGGTTTTATTGGGGGGAAGTTGGAATTCTGCGAACCAGTTAGTCCTCGTAGTCGGATTTCGTGATTTCACGGAACAGCTCGTCGAGGCGTCCTTCCTCGACCCTCAGCTCTTCCACCGTCAGATTCTTGTCCTTGCACACGGCGAAAACGTCGGTGCTCAGGCTCTTGGCTTTCCCTTTCGCGGGAAGAATGCGCGCCGTGATGCCGTCGTCCGTCGACTCGACGACTTCGACGCCGGCGGCGCCGTCCAGCTTTTGCAGTTCCGCCTTGATGCCGGAACCCGCGAGGCCGGTGGCCCGCAGCCGAACCGATCCCGCGTTGGTCGACCTCGCCTTGAGTTCGTCCGGTGTTCCGTCGGCGATGATCTTGCCGCGGTCGATGATGATGGCGCGGGTGCAGGCCGCCTCCACCTCTTCGAGAATGTGGGTCGAGAAAATGATGGCCTTGTCCCGGCCCATCCGTCGGATGAGCTGGCGGACCTCGCTCTTCTGGTTCGGATCGAGGCCGTCCGTGGGTTCGTCGAGAACCAGCACTTCGGGATCGTGGATGATGGACTGGGCGAAGCAGGTGCGGTGGCGGTAGCCTTTGGAAAGGGTGTCCACGCTCTGGTGACGCACCCGCTCGATGAAGGTCGTCTCGATCGCCTTGTCGACGGCCGCGTCCAGGTCACTCGAGGGAACGCCCCGCATCTCGGCGCAGAACCGGAGGAAGCTCTCCACCGTCATGTCGGAATAGAGCGGAGCGGCTTCGGGAAGGTAGCCCATTTTGGACTTCGCGGCGACCGCCTCGCTTTCGATGTCCGCCCCACCGATGGTCACCCTGCCAGTGCTCGGCGGCAGAAAACCCGTGACCATTCGCATCGTCGTCGATTTTCCCGCGCCGTTCGGGCCGAGAAAGCCGAGAACTTCGCCTTTGTTCACCGTGAACGAAACGCCGCCCACCGCGACCTTCGGTCCAAAGTGCTTATGCAGATTGTCGACTTCTATCATGGCTGAAACCGGATTGGTTTGAGATTTCTAGCGGATCGAATCCGCCCTTTTGTTTGGAAAAACGCGCGGAGCGGCCGAGACTGGATGTCGCCGCACGGGGGAGAGGCGCGCACTGTGTATTTCCTCGTATCGGCGGCATTCGCAAGGAAAAAATCTTTGCCTTGTAAATCCAGCTTTGCCTTGTAAATCCAGAATTCGCCCCTCCTGTCGAGAGTTCGTGGCATGAAGATAGTTAGCTGGAACGTGAACGGAATCCGAGCCGTTCTGAAGAAAGGGTTTCTCGATTTCGTGAACGAGCATGCCCCCGACGTGCTCCTGCTGCAGGAGGTCAAGGCCACGGCGGACCAATTGGAACAATCCTTCGAAGACGCGGGCTGGCGGGTGATCTGGAATCCCGCGACGAAGAAGGGCTATTCCGGCGTCGCCGCTCTCGCCAAGGTGACGGTGCTATCCTCGCGGTTGGGGATCGGTTTCGAAGACCACGACCAGGAAGGCCGCGTCGCGACCCTCGAACTCGACGATTTTTTCCTCCTCAGCGTGTACACGCCAAACTCCCAGAACGAACTGAGGCGGCTGCCCTACCGGCTGGAGTGGAACGCGGCCTTTCTCGGCTACGTCGCGGAACTGGAGAAACGGAAGCCCGTGATCTTCGCGGGCGATCTCAACGTGGCGCACGCCGAAATCGATATCGCCCGACCGAAGCAGAATCGGAAGAACGCCGGGTTCACCGACGAGGAAAGAGCGGGCTTCGACGATATCCTCGCCGCCGGGTTCGTGGACTCGTTCCGCCATTTTCATCCCGACGAGCCCGGCCACTACACGTGGTGGAGCTACCGGGGCGGAGCCAGGCCGAGGAACGTGGGCTGGCGGCTGGACTACTTTTGCGTGTCCGAAGCGCTGATGTCCCGGGTGAAGTCCTCGACCATTCTGCCCGACGTGATGGGTTCCGACCACTGCCCGATCCAATTGGAAATCGAGTGAGCCTCAGACGCCGGTTTCATCCAGCCAGGCACGGAACCGTTCCAGCGCCCGGCCGCGGTGACTCAGGCGGTTCTTGACCTCCCCGGGCAATTCCGCGAACGATTTTTCAAAACCCTCGGGGACGAAAACCGGATCGTATCCGAACCCGGCGTCGCCGGTGGGCGTTTCGGCGATCCTTCCTTCGACGGTGCCGTCGAACCGGGCGAGGACCTCGCCGCCGCGGGCGACGGTGACGACGCACCGGAATCGAGCGGTTCGCGGCTGACCGGCGTGCGGCGGCTTCGCGAGTTCGGCCAGCAGCTTGGCGCGGTTGGCGGCGTCGGTGGCGTCCTCCCCCGAATACCGGGCGGAGCGGATCCCGGGCGCTCCGTCCAGCGCGTCGACTTCCAATCCGGAATCGTCGGCGAGGACGAGCGCTTCGGGTTTTTCCCGGCTGGCCGCGAGGGCTTTGATCGCCGAATTTTCCGCGAACGTCTCCCCGGTTTCCTCGGGGGAACTCGTCCCGGGAAGACTTTCGAGATCGACGACTTCCGCGAACCGGTCGCCCAGAATCGCCCGAATCTCTTCGGTCTTGTGGGCGTTTCGGGTCGCGACGAGAAGGGTGTCGGCCATGGTCCGGCGGGCGTTGTTTGTGTGGTGATCGGCAAATACCCGCCCAAAACTAGATCGCCGTGCAGTCGACCGAGCCGGCCTCCGCGATGAAGGCCCGGACCCGGTCCATGTCCTTGATTCCCGGCGCGGATTCCACGCCGCTCGCCACGTCGACCCCGGCCGGTTTCACCCGCCGGATCGCGTCGGCGACGTTGTCCGGAGTCAGGCCGCCGGCGAGGACGATCTGCCGATCGGGCCACAGTTCGACCGCTTCGGCACCGAGATCCCAGTCGAGGGTTTCGCCGCTCCCTCCGTATTCGGCGGGGGCGTAGGCGTCGAGAAGCAGGGTGCGGGATTCGTACTCCTTGGCTTCCGCCAGCATGTCGGAATCCCGGACTCCCATGGCTTTGAAGACGGACAAACCCTGTCGGGTCAGCGACCTGACCCTGTCGGGCGATTCGTCGCCGTGCAGTTGGATCCAGTCGATGCCGCCGGACTCGTGAAGGCGTTGCAACTCCTCGTCGGTCGCGTTCACCGTCACCCCGACGCGCGGCACGGTCCCGGCCAGTTCCCTGAGCCAGGGCAGGGCTCGCTCCAGTGCCACGAAACGCTTCGACTTCGGCCAGAAATTGACCCCGAGGGCGTCGGCTCCCGCAGTCACGATCTCGGAGGCCTGTTCTCCGGTGGAGACGCCGCAGATCTTGACCGCGACCCGTCCCGTCTCGTTGGCGAAGAGCGCCGCCGCGGTCATGAGCTTTTGGTGATCCGCGGGGAAAGCCGCATGAGAGATTTGTCGAGGCAGTCGAGCAGGTTCGCGATCGTGGCCTCGGTTTCGTCTCCCATGTTGGAAAGGCGGAAGGTGTCTCCCTTGATCTTTCCGTAGCCGCCGTCGAGCTGGATCGAGTGATCGTCCCGCATGATCTGCTGGAGCTGGGCGATGTCGATGCCCTGGTTGTTTTTCACGCAGACCAGCGACTTCGAGCGGAAGCCTTCGGGAGCGAAAAGTTCGAAGCCCTTTCCGGCGACCCATTCCTGCACCATGTGGTTGAGCGTCGCGTGCCGGGCGTAGCGGTTTTCGAGGCCCTCCGCGAAAATCTGTTCCAGTTGGTGCCGCAGCCCGTAGATGGTCGAAATGCAGGGAGTGCTGGGCGTCATCGACTTTTCCTGGTTCTTCTTGAACTCGTGAAAGTCGAAGTAGTAGCCCCGGTCCTCGATGGTGGCGGCGCGGTCGAAGGCGCGGTCCGAAACAGTGAAAATCGCGAGGCCCGGAGGCAGCGCCAGTGCCTTCTGACTGCCGGTGAGGAGGACGTCGATGCCGAGTTTGTCGACTTCGATGGGAACGACGGAAAAGCTGGAGACGGTGTCGGTCACCAGGAGGACGTCGTCGTGTTTCCGGACCACGGCGGCGACTTCCTCGAGCGGGTTCATCACGCCGGTGGAGGTTTCGTTGTGGATGAAGGTGACCGTGTCGAATTCGCCCGTGGCGAGCTTCGCGTCGACGTCGGCGGGATCGATCGCCTCGCCCCACTCGTACTGGAGCGCTTCGGCCTCCTTGCCGCAGCGGCGCGCCACGTCGACCCACTTGTCGGAAAAGGCGCCGGAGCAGCAGCAGAGAACTTTCTTGGAGACCAGGTTGCGTATCGCTCCCTCCATCACGCCCCAGGCCGAGGAGGTGGAGAGGAAAACCGGTTGGACCGTGCCCAGCATTTCCTGAAGCCGGGGGTGGATGTCGTCGTGAAGGGCCACGAAATCCTTGCTTCGGTGCCCGATCATCGGGCTCCCCATGGCTTCGTAGGTGGCCGGCGACACTTCCACGGGCCCCGGTATATGCAGTCTGATGTGGTCGCTCATAGTCGCGCGCAATAAGGACGCCGATGCCAAATTCACAAATCGAATTTTGCCCCGGTTCCGCGAGCCTACGAATTCTCCCGGCGGGGGAAAAGCAGAGAGTGAGCTTTTTCCCGGCATGAACGTCTTCCGTCCGCTACGTCTCGGGCAACTCCAGAGGCCGTTTGTTTGCTTTCTTGCGAATCCAGTCGATGCCCCGTTTCAGGGGCTTTATCCGGATCAATCGAACTTCCAAAGCTTTTTTTCCCGGAAAGTCCATCAGCATCAGGCCGATGACGATCGTGAGCAGGCCCTGGCCGGGAGTGAACAGCATGATGAGCCCGCCGAGAACCAGAATGCCGCCGATGAGATTTTTCAGAACGAGGAAGATGAGCGTCAGACCCGGATGCCGTTTCCGGAGTTGCTCGGTGGCGGGGCTGTCCTCGAGGAAGTAGTCGTGCGGAATCCGCCTCACTACGATGGGAACGACAATGAAGCTGACGATCAGCGTCAGCATGGAGAGGGTGCCGATCCAGGCGAGTTCGGTCTCCCTGGTACCGAGCCAGTCCCACGCGTCGACGAGCCAATCCATGGGCGAACACTCCCCCAATCAGTCGATTTGGCGGGAGCGGGGTTCGCGATGGACCGTGCTCGCTGTCGTCGGCTTGGTCACGAACGGTCCGCCTTCCAGAGGCGCGTGGTCGGAAAAGGCGACGTCCGGCATTTCGCTGGGACGACCGGCGAGGGGAAAATCTTTGCGAAGCGGGAAATAGGGATAGCCCTCCCACATCAGGATGCGGCGGTGATCCGCCAGCCCCTCGAATTCGATCCCCATCATGTCGTAGATTTCGCGCTCGTGCCACTCGGCGGTGGGCCAGATGTCGGAGACCGAGTCGACCTTGTCGTTCTCGGCGACCTTGAACTTGACGCGGAGATGCTCGCGGGCGCCGTTGCCGAGCGAGTAGAGTTCGTAGACCATTTCCCATCGGGGCTCCTCCCCGAGATTGTCGAGGCTGCTGACGTCGAGCAGGTAGTCGTAGCCGAGTTCGTCGCGGCAGTGTTGGAGGATCGCTTTGGCCCGGGCCCTGTCCACGATGGCGGTGTGCTCGTCCCGGAACTCGACCGTGTCGAGAATCGCGTCGCTGAATTCGGACTGCAGAGACTTGATGGAAGATGCGCTCATGTCGTGGAATGGAAGGGCCGGAACCTCAGGCTGGCGTACCCGTCTTGAAGTGAGCCTTGGACGATTCCTCTTGGGAGATCTTGTCCTGGAGCTTCATGAGCCCTTCGAGGAGGGCTTCGGGGCGGGGAGGGCAGCCGGAAACGTAGACGTCGACCGGGATGAGGTGGTCGATTCCCTGGAGGACGGCGTAGCTGCGGTACATGCCGCCGGAGGAAGCGCAGGCACCCATGGCGATGCACCATTTCGGCTCCGGCATCTGGTCCCAGATCCGCTTCACCGAGAGGGCCATTTTGTAGGTGACGGTGCCGGCGACGATCATGACGTCGCTTTGCCGAGGCGAAAAGCGCATCACCTCCGCGCCGAAACGGGAAATGTCGAACCGGGACGCCCCGGTGCCCATCAGCTCGATCGCGCAGCAGGCCAGCCCCATCGGCATGGGCCAGAGCGAATTCTTCCGCATCCAGTTGATGGCGGAGTCGACTCGGGTGAAAATGATGTTGCCTTCGACTTTCGAGTCGTAGGCGGCGTGCTGCTGGATGGCTTCGGGCATCGTGGGATTCGCTGGCTTCGGGGAAAGGTTACGTCCGCCGATTCGCGGAGCAACCCGTTTGTGAAAGTTTTCACAAGCGCTGCCGGAGCGGTGGGGACGACGTCGATCGTGGCGGTGCGGTCGGAGTTGCGCCCGGCCCGGGTCGCGCAGTCCTAGCGTTCCGGTTAGCAGCCAGGCTTCAAGCGTCCGGCGGAAAGCGTTTCCCAGTCTGTCGCCCAGACCGCCGACGCGCACGGCAACCTTGTTGGCACAGGACCGTTGTTCATGGTGGCGAGGTTGGGAAAGTTTCGGGGCGGGAGCCGGAATGGAAGCGGAGCGATGTCGCGGGTCAATTGGTGGCGCCCGCTTCGCGCCAGATGGCGCGCAGTCCGGGGTACGCGGGGACGGTGCGGTCGGCAGTGAGGAGGGTGAGGCCGTCGCGGATGGCGGTGGCGACGAGGACGCGGTCGAAGGGGTCGCGGTGAATGAGCGGCAGGTCGGCGGCGGCGCAAAGCAGCGCGGCGTCCAGTCCGCCAGGCTGCAGCGAGAGAGTGTGCTCGTCGACGACCGACCGGATCCATTGCAAAGGCGGCTCGGGCAGTTCGAGTTTCCCGGCTTTCACTTTGATGGCCAGTTCCCAGGCGACGACGGGGCTCACGATCGCCTCCGGTGCCGAGAGAAGCGCTTCGCCGGCGGGCGCGGGAAGCGTTCCCTCGGCAAGAGCGAGGATTGCGCAGGTGTCGAGCAGGACATTCATCGAAGTTCGGCGGGCCATTCCTCTTCGGAGAGCGGTTCGCTGGGGTCGTAGCCGGGCTTCTTTATTGGTTTGAGGCGGGGACTCGCAACCAGGCTCCGGCGCGGTGCCTCCCGGGCGATCGCAACGAGGCGCACGCTGGGCGTGCCCCGCCGGCAAATCACGACTTCTTCGCCCGCCTCCGCGGCGAGAACGAGTTCGGAGAGCCGGGATTTGGCGTCGTGCATGTTGCTTTGGATCATATTTAGCTAATCTAGCTAAATAAATGTGTTTTGCAACTCTTCGGAGTTCCCCGGGGACACGGACGGGAGCGGAGTTCGGACATCACGAGGGGTCCGAGGATTCGAAAATTTGGTGAAAATTTTGTCCGGCGCGGACGAGATCCCGGTCGGATTTCGCGATCCCGTCGAGCCGCTCCCTGACGAGCGAGCGTTTCAGCAGGCCTGCGGCATGGAGCCGAGACACGAGATCGAGGTCCTTGGGTCGTCCCACCAGAACCTTCACGGCGGCGAGATCGTGCGGATCGAGGGCGCGGGTGGAATCCACCCCGGGGACGGGGACCAGCCGTTCGCGCCAGCCCGCGGGCAGCGTTTCGAAAACGGAATCGCGCAGAATGTCGGCGTGGTAGCCGTGGCGACGGTAGTAGGCGCGGCTTTCGCCGAGCGCCTCGTCGAGCATCACGGCGGTCAGTTCGTCGAAGGGTTCGGGACAGAGGTCGGCGTCGTAGGTGGAGGAGAGCGGGGCCTCCGGGTCGCCCAATTCGGGAAAGGTGGCAAGCAGGGACGCCGACCCGAGCACGAGGAGGCTCTTGTCCTCCGCCAGGCTCCGGGCGGCTCGGACGAGGTGCTGGAGAGAGGCGAGGGTCATGGCGCGGCGGGTTCCCCGGCCGGAAGGAGGCCGGCAAAGGGCGAGCAGGACTTGAGCGGCTCCGCGTCGTGGTTCGGAAGGGCTAGCCACGCCACGAACTCGTCCAGTGCGGCGGGGGATTTCCGGGCGGCTTCGATGCGGTCTCTCCATTCGCGGAGGGGCTCCGGATGGACGCGACCCCAGCGTTCCCACCGCTCCAGATTCCCGAGGGCGAGGGAGAAAGCCTCGTCGGGCTGTGCGGAGACGTGATCCGCTACCCGCCGCCAGTGCGCGGCGCGATCTTCCCGGCGGAAATGATGGTCGTTGGTCATGTGGTCGGTACGGCGTCGACCGGGTTGGGCCCGAGATCTCTCGCGATCTTTCCGAGCGCGGTTCTGGTGAGGCAGGACAGCAGGTAGGATCGGCTCCAGAGATCGCGGGTGGAGCGGACCGCCGCGCTTCTCATGTAGTTAAAGGGTGATAGACCAAGCAGGAAGTTCCGGCAATACTAATCGATTGTTTCGCAGCGGTGGCGTGTACTTTCTCGGGGGCGATTTTCGAATCCACACCCATACCGGTTCGCCCCGAAAGCCGGCTCGGCCCCGTAATCTTCCCTGGCGCTCGCCTCCGTCACCCCAGGTTCTCTTCGATCCGTCGACAGACCTCCTCGACGTTCTTCCGGGTGTTGAACGCGGAAATGCGGAAGTAGCCTTCGCCGGCGGAGCCGAAGCCCGCGCCGGGCGTGACGACCACGTTGGCCTGTTCGAGCATTCGGTCGAACATGTCCCACGAGCCGATGCCGTCGGGGCATCCCACCCACACGTAGGGGGCGTTGACGCCGCCGAAGACCGGCAATCCTATTTTTCGGCAGGCCTCACGGAGCAGTCCGGCGTTGGTCATGTAGCCGTCGACGAGAGCGGCGACCTGCTCCTTTCCCTCTTCCGAAAAGACGGCGGCCGCGCCGCGCTGGACGGGATAGCTGGCGCCGTTGAACTTCGTGCTGTGACGGCGCGACCAGAGCGAGTGGATCGCCTGCTCCTCTCCGGCGACGGTGTAGCCCTCGAGCTCCTTGGGGACGATCGTGTAGGCGCACCGGGTGCCGGTGAATCCGCCGTTCTTGGAGAAGCTGCGGAACTCGATGGCGCATTCCCTCGCTCCTTCGATTTCGAAGATCGAGTGGGGCACGTCGTCTTCGCGGATGAAAGCCTCGTAGGCGGCGTCGTAGAAAATGACGGCCCGGTGTTCGCGGGCGTAGGCGACCCAGGAGGCGAGCTGCTCGCGGGTGGCGGCGGCGCCGGTGGGGTTGTTGGGATAGCAGAGGTAGACGAGGTCGACCTTTTCCTCGGGAATGGCGGGAACGAAGTCGTTCTCGGCGGTGCAGGGGAGATAGACGAGTCCTTCGTAGGCGCCGCTCTCGTCGGCCTCGCCGGTGTTGCCGGCCATGACGTTGGTGTCGACGTAGACCGGGTAGACCGGATCGGTGATGGCGATGGTGTTTCCCTGGCCGAAGATGTCGAGGATGTTCCCGGTGTCGCACTTGGACCCGTCGGAGACGAACACTTCGTCGATCCCGACGCCGAGACCGGCGAATTGGTTGTCGACGATGGTCTGGCGGAGGAACTCGTATCCCTGCTCCGGTCCGTAGCCGCGAAAGGTTTCCCGGCGTCCTTGCTCGTCCACCGCTTCGTGCATGGCCCGGCGGCAGGCTTCGGGAAGAGGTTCGGTGACGTCGCCGATGCCGCAGCGGATCATGTTTCCGGCGGCTTCGGGATTGGCGTCGGCGAAGGAGGCGACGCGTCGTCCGATCTCGGGAAAGAGGTAGCCGGCTTTCAGTTTGAGGAAGTTTTCGTTAATGCGTGCCATGGTGCCTGACGACGGGTATTTTTCGTATGTCTATTGAGGGTGAAGATGAGAATTGAGCAACGAATTTTTCCCAAGGCGGTTCTTTTGTTGACGTTGGCTTCGCTGCCGGTGGCGCGTCCGGTCGAGGCGGCGCTGCCGACGAGGGTGGGGGGCGCGGAAGGAAAAATCTCGAGATGAAGTTCTACCTCCTCGTCTTCGACACGGGGACGAATCTCTACTTTCTCCAGACGAGTACGACCCGGCCGGTCCGGGAGGCGCGGGAACGGCAGATATACGAGTTCATCCGGTCGATCGTTGCCAAGTCGTGAATCTCTGACAGACTGGGACCCGCAATATCATGGCAGAGCGTCCCTCCATTCAAGCAGTCGGCCGGATCACCCGGGTCCACGAAAAGGATCGGCTCTACGAGGTGGAAATGGCGAACGGCTTCCGCGCCTACGCGATCCGGGAGCGGAAAGGCCCCGCCCTCTCGTCGGACGCCGAAGCGACCGAATTCGAAGTCGTGGTCGACTTTTCGCCGTATAATATGGGCCGGTGCAAAATCGTCGAGTGGCGGGCGCCGGCAACCTGATCGACCCGATGGCCCTGCTCGAAGTCAGAAATCTGCGGACCAGCTTTCACACCCGCGACGGGATCGTGAAGGCGGTCGACGACGTGTCCTTCGACGTCGAGGCGGGTCAAACCGTCGGGATCGTGGGAGAGTCGGGATCGGGGAAATCCGTGGCCTGCTATTCGCTGTTGAAGCTCATCCCGCAACCGCCGGGACGGATCGAGGGCGGCACGGCCCGCTTCGGCGGAATGGATCTACTGGCCCTCCCCGAAGCGAGAATGAGAAAGGTTCGCGGCAAGCGGATCAGCCTGATTTTCCAGGATCCGATGACTTCGCTGAATCCTTATCTGAAGATTTCGACTCAGCTCGTCGAGCCGCTCCAGATCCACGAAGGCCTGTCCCGGTCGGCGGCGCTGGTCCGGGCCATCGGCGAACTCGATGCCGTCGGGATTCCCGATCCGAAGAACCGCATTCACAGCTACCCGCACGAGTTCTCGGGCGGCATGCGCCAGCGCGTCATGATCGCGATGGCCCTCATCACCCGGCCCGAGATTCTCATCGCCGACGAACCGACCACCGCGCTCGACGTCACCATTCAGCGGCAGGTGCTCGATCTCATTCGCACCCGTCAGGAGGAACTCGGCACGGCGGTCGTTTTCATCACGCACGATCTCGCGGTCGTCTCCGAGGTGTGCGACTACGTCAACGTCATGTACGCCGGGCGCTTCGTGGAACGGGCGGACGTGGAGACGCTGTTCACGAAACCGAGGCACGCCTACACGCGGGCTTTGCAGCGGGCGATCCCGGCCCTTCAGACCAAAGGCGAGACTCTCTACACCATCCCCGGCATGCCTCCCAATCTGGCCGGCGGCGTGCCCGGCTGCGCCTTCGCCCCTCGATGCGAACTTCCCCGGGAGGCTCCCGCCCACGCCTCCGCCCGTCCCGCGCTGGTCGAACTCGAAGCCACCCACTGGGTGCAGGATTGTCCCGGCTGCCTGGATCGCAGTGCGGTGAGGGTCGGGCGGTAATTTCACCATGGCCTATCTCGAACTTGAACATCTCAGCCGGCACTTCACCCGGAAGGAAGGAATTCTCATCCGGCGCACGAGCGTTGTCCGGGCCGTCGACGACGTTTCTCTGAAAATCGAGAAAGGGGAAATACTCGGACTCGTGGGCGAGAGCGGTTGCGGCAAGTCGACGCTGTCGCGCCTGGTCATGCAGCTACTGAGGCCGACCTCGGGCAGCGTCGTGCTGGAAGGGGAACGACTCGCCGACCTGCCGCGGGAGGAAATCCGGCGTCGCCGCCGCGACTTCCAGATGATTTTCCAGGATCCCTACGCGTCCCTCAATCCGCGCATGACCGTCTTCAGCGCTCTCGCCGAAGCCATCCTGACGCGACACCCCGGCCTGGACCGCGCCGCGCTCGAATCGGCCATCGCCGAGCTGATGGAGTTGGTCGGGCTCGATCCGCGGTACGTCCGCAAGTACCCCCACGAATTCTCCGGCGGGCAGCGGCAGCGCATCGCCATCGCCAGGGCTCTCGGACCCGAGCCGAAACTGATTCTCGCCGACGAGCCGGTTTCGGCGCTGGATGTTTCGATCCAGTCGCAGATCCTCAATCTCCTCAAGCGGCTCCGCGACGAGTTGGAACTGACCATGATATTCATTTCCCACGATCTCGCCGTGGTCCGCTACATCGCCGACCGCATCGCGGTGATGGACGAGGGAAAGATCGTCGAGGTCGGAGAGGCCGACGCCCTTTTCGAGTCGCCGCAGTCGGACACCGCGAAAACGCTTCTCCGGGCGATTCCGAAAGTTCGCTACGCCGCCTGAAGGGTCCCCGAAGTCCGCGGCTGCGCTTTTGACAGAAACGAGCCGTTCGCTTATTGGATGGGAATGAAGTATTTCCTGATCGCCGTTTTTGCGAGCCTCGGGTTCGTTTTCGCCGCGGATTCCGAAAAAGAAAAAATCGTCCTTTTCGACGGCGAAAATCTCGATGCCTGGGACTACCCCGAAGGGAGCTGGGAGATCGCCGAGGACGGTTCCCTGACCTGCAACATGCAAGAGGTGACGACCAAGTCCGGCGAGACGAAAATCCGGGGGATGGGCGACATCTGGACGAAAAAGGAGTACGGGGATTTTGAACTGACCCTGTCCTACAAACTCTCCCAAGGCGCCAACAGCGGCGTCTTCTACCGCGCCGACAAGGACGACCACGTGCAACGCGGTTTCGAAGTGCAGCTGATGGACAACGAAGGCTTTCAAAAGACCCACGGCGAAAAGGAACCGAGAAAGCTGAACGGGTCCTTCTACGACGCCAAAGCGCCCTCCGCCTATCCCGCCAACCCCGTCGGCGAATGGGACACGCTGACGCTGAAATGCGTCGGCCCGCGCATCACTTGCGCGATCAACGGCGTCGAGACCTTCGACGTCGACGTGAACGACTGGCCCGAAGTCGGCGAGAATCCCGACGGAACGTCGAACAAGTTCAAGGTGGCGATCAAGGACAAGCCGCAGCGCGGGTACATCGGCCTCCAGAACCACGGTCAGTACGTGTGGTTCAAGGACGTCGCCATTCGGCCGCTGGACTGATCACTCCGGCTCCGCCTGTTTGCGGGCCCACGGCAGGGCGGTCCGCGCGAACCACGAACCGACGATGGACAGCCCGTCGATGTAGGCCGTGCTCGAGGCGCCCATGACCCTCTCGACGCCGACGCGTTCGTCGAGGTTTTTGAAGGCCTTGATCTTGTCGAGTTGCCGCTTCGCTCTTTCCCCCGCGTCGAGTTCGGTCGGCACGGTCGCCAGGTTCCAGAAGGCGATCAGCGACCAGACGAGCAGGATCAGGGGAAGGATCGCCTTGGTCATTCCGAGCACCAGGGCGAGCAATCCGACGACGAGAAGGGGCAGGCTGAGATAGACCGTCCAGCGGATCGCCGTATTCCGCCAGAGCAGGGGACGGTGACCTTCGTGGTGCTGGATGGCCTTGCCGGCTTGCTGCGCGGCCATCGCCAGGGCGGAAAAGGTCGAGCCCCCGTAGTGCTGGGGAGACAGGAGGATCTGCCGCTTCTCCGGCTTGTAGAAATCGGTCAGCAGTCCCCGGCTGCGCACGATCGAGACTCCCTCGATGCCGCGGCAGGCGAGAATGCGTTCCGCCAGCCGGGCCCCCGTGATCCCCGAGTCGATCGTGTATTTCGTCTCCTGGTCGTAAATTTTCTGAAATCGACTTCGACTCCACATGGTGATCGCGAGAGCGACCATGAAGACCAGAATGAATACCTGCATGGCATCGAAGGTCGCACGGACTTGTCGTTCCGGCAATTCGCGCGGGCGCGTGGACCTTGGGCCGCCGCGGGAAGGGGCAGTTCAGTTTTTCCGCGGGGCGTCCCGGGGCTCGATCGGAGGGACGCCCAGCTGAATGACGCCGGGCCGACCGTCGACCCGGAGTTCCCAGACCGAATAGGTCCATCCCTGGTTCGTCTTGGTGCCCTCGACACGGATCGTCCCTTCGCCTTCCGGCCCGCGCACCGAGATTTAGAGGGAAGCTTCGCCGGTGTCGTTCTCGAGGTCCAGGCTGCCGTCCGGAGAAGCGTCTCCCGCCTCGATCGGCTCGCCCAGCGCGGTCGCGGCCGCGGGGTTGCTGCGGACTGCGGCGAGCGAATCCTGGTAGGGCTGATTGTTCTCCAAAAGGGCCGACGTGCCGAGGGCCACGGCCGCGGCGATAGCCAGCCCGAAGACAGCCAGGGCGAAGCACCCCCAAGCTATCAGTGCCACGACCGAAACCCGTTTTTTTTCTCCGGTCACGACGGTCATGCGCCATTGTCGCTTTCCGCGAGCGGAGCGACAACCATAAAACCTCGCCAATTTGCGTGATTGCAAATTTCCCGGCGTGGCGCGAACGGTGAAAAATGCCGGCGGACCAGCAAACCTCCAACATGGCGATTTTCGCCGATTTCGAGAACGTCGCCATCGGAGCCGAGCAGGCCAAATACGATCGATTCGACATCGCCAAGGTCCTGGAACGGGTTCTGGTGAAGGGGAACGTCGTCGTGCGCAAGGCTTACTGCGACTGGGGGCGCTACGGAAAGTTCAAGCGCGACATGCACGAAGCGAACTTCGAACTGATCGACATCCCCCACCTGCGCCAGTCGGGGAAGAACTCGGCCGACATCCGCATGGTCGTCGACGGGCTCGACCTCTGCTACACCAAGCCCCACATCGACACCTTCGTGATCATCAGCGGGGATTCGGATTTCTCACCGCTGGTCAGCAAGCTCCGGGAGAACAACAAGGTCGTCGTGGGCGTGGGGGTCAAGCAGTCCACCTCGGATCTCTTCGTCGCCAATTGCGACGAATTCATTTTCTACGACGATCTCGTCCGGAAGCAGGAGAGCCGCCGAACGCGGCAGGCGCCGAAGCGGGCGACGAAACCGACCGCCGGCACCGACAGGCAGGACGAAGCCGTCAACCTGGTCATGGAGACGGTGGAGACGATGTCCGAAAGCCGCGGGGAAGACGAGATGATCTGGGGATCCATGGTCAAGCAGGCGATCAAGCGTCAGAAACCCGGCTTCAACGAGAGCTACTACGGTTTCCGCGGATTCAACGCCCTGCTCGAAGAGGTTCGCGAACGGGGGCTGATCGAGCTTCAGCCCGACGGGAAGTCCGGCGGCTACGTCGTCCGGATGACCGGCTAGCCGCCGAACCGCACGCGGTCGGGTGTCCGGGCTCGACGGATCGGTCGCGTTTTCTCGCGCCTCTTCGGCACGAGAAGAGGCGTCCCGGTTTGTGACGGGATTGAAACGGTGCCCCGTTTGAAATCGCCGGGCCCGCGCTGATCATGCGGTGGTTCCAACCATTGGATACCAACCAAAAAACCAAAAAACCACTGCAACACATCCTATGAACCTATTTAAAAACAATCTTCGAGCCATGCTGGCCGCTCCTTTCGCCTTCGCGTTCGCCGCGAACGCCGACGAGGTGAAGGTCGACGAAGACCTCCCCGCCTACGAGCAGGTCAGCGGCGTGACCGGCAACCTGAACTCGATCGGTTCCGACACGCTCAACAATCTCATGACACTCTGGGCCGAGGGCTTCCAGGCCAAGTATCCGAACGTCAACATCCAGATCGAGGGCAAAGGCTCCTCCACGGCGCCTCCGGCACTGATCGAGGGAACCGCACAGCTCGGCCCCATGAGCCGCGCCATGAAAGGGGAGGAGATCGACGCCTTCGAGGAGAAGTACGGCTACAAGCCCACCGAGATCCGCGTCGCGATCGACGCCTTGGCGGTCTACACCCACAAGGACAACCCGATCGAGGGGCTGACGCTGAAGGAGGTCGATTCGATTTTCTCTTCGACCTACAAAGCAGGAGGTGAAAAGATCTCCAAATGGGGTCAAGTCGGTCTCGAGGGCGAGTGGGCCGACAAGGCGATTTCCGCCTACGGTCGCAACAGCGCCTCCGGCACCTACGGCTTCTTCAAGGACGAGGCCTTGCTGAAGGGAGACTTCGCTTCGTCCGTCAAGGAACAGCCCGGCTCGTCCGCGGTGGTTCAGGGCGTCGCCAGCGACCTCGCCGGGATCGGTTACTCCGGGATCGGCTACAAGACCTCCGGCGTCAACGCGATCGCTCTCGGCGATTCCAAGGATGCTCTCTACGAGCCGACCTACGAGAATTGCCTCTCTGGTGACTTCCCGCTTTCGCGATTCCTCTACGTCTACGTGAACAAGAATCCCGAAGAGGAAATGGACAAGCTCACCCTCGAGTTCATCAAGTTCGTCCTCGCGAAGGAGGGCCAGGAGGTCGTGGTCAAGGATGGCTACTATCCGATGCCCGCCTCCATTGCGAAGGAAGTTCTCGATACCGTGAACTGATTCGCCATCGTCTACTAATTTCATACTCCCGGCAGGAGTCCGAACGCCCGAGTGGTTTCGGGCTCCTGCTTTTTTCCTGAACGCAATTTCTCCGAACCATGGCCGCGACCGCAGAAAAGAAGCCGCCCTCAGAGGTTCCCCTCGAGCCGGACGCGTCTCGATTCGTCGCCTCGCGTGGCGTTCTTCTCATGGATGCCTTCATGACTTGGTTCATCAAGATGGGCGGCATCGTCGTTGTCTTCGCCGTGATCGGAATTTTTGTTTTCATCACCTGGCAGGTGATACCGCTTTTTCAAAACGCGTCCGTCGACCTGACCTCGAAAACGGCGACCTCCGCCACGCTGCCGGGAGGAGACTACCTCGCCATCGGCGCGGACGAATGGACGGAGAAGCCTTTCGCTCTCCGGTCCGACGGCAGGATTTTCTTCTCGGACCTCGTCTCGGGGGAATTTTCGGAGGCCGGACTCGACTATCTCGGGGAGGAGTCTCTCACGGCCGCAACGGTCGAAGCGGGGCAGGGATTGATCTGCGTCGGAACCGACGGCGGCAAAGTGCACTTGTTGGACTTTCAATACGAGCCGACCTTCCAGGGCGGCGTCCGCACGGTGAACGAAACTCTCGAACTCGCCTTCACCGCCGATGTTGGCGGGAGGGTCGAAAAGGTGGCCTGCGGGCAATCCGGCGAATCCCGACTCGTCGCGGCGCTCACGAACGACGAAGGTGCCACCCGATTGTGGCTTAATCTGGTTCAGCGGAAGCGGAGCCTGGTCAGTGCCGGCGACTGGGCGGAAGCGGGCAGGCAGGAACTCACCGCTTCGTTGCGGAGTGGAATCCCGGTTCAGGAGATTCTCGTCACGAACCGCGCCGACGGAGTGATCGTCGTCTACGAAAACGGGGAAATCGACTATCATTTCCGGAGCGGGGCGGAACTCGAGACGAATCTTCGACAAACGTTCCGCCCTTTCCAGGACCTCGACGATCAACGGATCGGCAGTATCGATTTTCTTTTTGGTGACGTTTCTCTGGTGATCGCATCGACCGAAGGAGTGAACCGCGTTTTCAGCCTGTTTCGCTCCGAAGCCGAGCCGACCCGCGTTTTTCATCAGACGAAGGAGTTCCCCCGGCTGGGAGGGGCGCCCGATTTCTATTCGAGGAGTTTCCGGAACAAGGCCTTTCTGATCGGTGAGGGAAACCGGGCGAGCCTCCGGTATGCGACCACCGAGGCGGTCCGGTGGGAGGGCGAGCTTCCCTGGAATGTGATGCACGGCATGATCTCGCTCAAATACGACTCCATGCTTTTCCTGACGGACGAGCGGAGATTCGAAAGAATCGGGCTGGACGATCCTCATCCGGAAGCGGGACTGAGGGCGTTGTTCGGCAAGATCTGGTACGAAGGCTCGCCCGAACCGAAGTACGAATGGCAGTCGACCGGCGGTTCGGATGATTTCGAGCCGAAGCTTTCGCTCGTGCCGCTGATTATCGGGTCTTTGAAGGGAACCGTCTACGCGATGATGTTCGCGGTCCCGATCGCCCTCTTCGGCGCCATATACACCGCCGAGTTTCTTCATCCCCGCCACAAGGTCTTCATCAAGCCGGTCATGGAGATCATGGCCTCCCTGCCCTCGGTCGTCCTGGGATTCCTCGCGGCTCTCTGGCTCGCGCCGATTCTCGAGAACCGGGTCCCGTCCGTGATCTGCATGGCGACTCTCGTTCCGGCCGGCTCGTTTCTCATGGGGTGGTTCTGGAGCCGCCAGCCGCAGGCGATCCGGAAGCACGTCAAGCAGGGGAGAGAGTTCCTCGTTTTCGCGCCCTTCCTCCTCTTGCTTCTGTATGCGGGCTGGCATCTCGGACCGCTTCTGGAACAGCTCGTATTCGCCGTTCGCGATCCGGCGACCGGAGAGCGGATCGCGGACTTCAAGCGGTGGTGGCCGAAAGTGACGGGCACTCCCTACGAGCAGCGGAATTCGCTCGTCGTCGGATTCGTGATGGGCTTCGCCGTCATTCCCATTATTTTCACGATCGCCGAGGATTCTCTGTCCAATGTCCCCGGCACCCTCCGATCGGGATCGCTGGCGCTCGGGGCGAGTCGATGGCAGACCGCCTGGAGCATTGTTCTACCGACCGCTTCCGCCGGGATCTTTTCCGCTCTCATGATCGGGCTGGGACGGGCCGTCGGGGAAACCATGATCGTGGTGATGGCGACGGGAAACACCCCGATCATGGATTGGAATATTTTTTCCGGAATGAGGACGCTCTCGGCCAACATCGCGGTCGAGCTGCCGGAAGCCCCGCATCACGGCACCCTCTACCGGACTCTGTTTCTCGGAGCCGTGGTCCTGTTCCTGATGACTTTCGTCGTGAACACGGGTGCCGAGGTTCTCCGCCAGCATCTCCGCGAAAAGTACAAAACCGTTTGATACGCATTAGGCATTCCCGTTCCACCGATTCATGAGCATTTTCCGCAGAAAGAAAATCGAAGGCATAGCTCCTGGCGAACCGATGGTCTGGTTCTCCGGGATGTGGCTCGGCTTCGGCATATTGATGATCGTGGCTCTTCTGTGGATCATCCTCACCAACGGTCTCGCGACGTTCTGGCCGTCCCGGGTGGTCCAGGTCGCACTGGTCGAGGGGAGTGCGGCGTCCCTGAAAGACTCCTCCGTGCTCGCGGGAGAAGTTCGAAAAGAACAGGTCAAGCGCGTCTCCGGGACGGGGGGGGAACCCGTGGCCGAGATCCAACTCTTCGTGGGAAACCGGGAGGCCTACAACACGGGGTTCCGGTACGTGGACGAGACGGATATCAAGGAGCGGACCTACCCCGAAGACATCCTCCTGGCCGAACGTCTCGAGTACGGCGACCTCCTGGGGTATCCGGTGCGCCTTGAACTCGAAGGCGGGCGAACCGTGGAATCCAGTACGAAGGCAATGCGGGACGAACTCCGGCGCGTGGTGAAGGAATCGAACCAGCGGAGGAAGAAGATCAAGCACATCGAGAAGAAGCTGATCGGCGGAATCAACCGGGAGATGAAGTCTCTCGAGATGGAACTGCGATCCGCCGAAATGAAGGGTGATGTCCCCGCGGATCTCGAAGAGAGAGTTGCGCGGGAGCGAGAAGAATTGCAGGTCCGCTACGAAGAACTCGCCGGGGAGGCGAGAACCTTGCGCGAGCGACAGAACGAAGAAACGTTCGTCTACCGGCTCGCCACCGGAGAAGAGCGGTCGATGGCCACCGGCAGCCTGGTGAGTTTCTATTACCCCAATCAACTCGGGGTCTTCGGCCGAGTGACGCACTTCTTCGCCGGCATATGGAATTTCCTCTCCGAGGATCCGCGGGAAGCGAACACGGAGGGCGGAGTGTTTCCGGCCATCTTCGGTACTTTCGTGATGACGCTTCTCATGAGCGTCGCGGTGGTGCCGTTCGGCGTGCTTTCCGCGATCTACCTGCGGGAGTACTCGAAGCAGGGTCCCTTCGTTCGTTCGGTGCGGATCGCGGTCAACAATCTCGCTGGCGTTCCCTCGATTGTTTTCGGGGTTTTCGGGCTGGGCTTCTTCGTCTACTTCGTCGGGGGCTCGATCGATTCCCTGTTCTTTCCCGAACGCTTTCCGACGCCCACGTACGGAACCGGGGGAATTCTCTGGGCCTCGCTGACTCTCGCCCTGATGACGGTTCCCGTGGTGATCGTCTCGACCGAGGAAGCCCTGGCGGCGGTTCCCCGGGGAGCGAGGGAAGCGTCCCTGGCGACGGGCGCGTCGAAATGGCAGACAATTCAGCGCATCGTCCTTCCGGCCTCCGTGCCGGGGATGATCACTGGATTGGTCCTCGCCATGGCGCGGGGCGCGGGAGAAGTGGCACCGCTGATGCTCGTCGGAGTCGTCAAGCTGGCCCCGGCGCTTCCGCTCGATTCAATCGCGCCGTTTTTTCACTTCGAGCGCAAATTCATGCATCTCGGATTTCACATTTACGACCTCGGTTTCCAATCGCCCGATTCCGAGGCGGCGAAGCCGATGGTGTTCGCCACCACTCTCCTTCTGATCGCGCTCGTCGTGGCGCTGAACGCGGCCGCCATCCTGATCCGGGAGCGTCTCAGGCGCAAATACGCAACCAGCGCCTTCTGAAACAATATGAAGTTCGACATCAACTCTGCAAGTAGTATGGAAGAAACAAAACACATTCGCGAGACCTCCCCCGCAATGGAATCCGCCACCGCATCCCCCACCGAGTCCAGCGCCATCGACGCCGGGTCACCCCATCGCGAAGACTATATCCGGGTTCGCGACTTCTCGTTCAACTACACGCCCGACGTCCGCGTCCTGCACAACATCGACATGGACATCCCGGAAAGGCAGGTAACGGCCTTCATCGGACCTTCCGGGTGCGGCAAGACGACGTTGTTGCGGAGCTTCAACCGGATGAACGATTTGATCGACGGGACGACTTACGACGGGACGATCCACGTGAACGATCAGGATATTTTCGATCGGAATCTCGAAGTGATTTCGCTGCGCAAGCGCATCGGGATGGTCTTCCAGAAGTCCAATCCGTTTCCAAAGTCGATCTTCGAGAACGTCGTCTACAGCCTCCGGGTGGCCGGGCGCAAGAACAAGGCCTACCTCGACGAGGTCGCGGAGCGGAGTCTTCGAAGCGCCGCCCTCTGGGACGAAGTGAAAGATCGCCTGCAGGAGAGCGCGCTGGGGCTTTCGGGGGGACAGATGCAACGGCTCTGCATCGCCCGGGCCATCGCGAACTCGCCGGAAATTCTCCTGATGGACGAACCCTGTTCGGCGCTCGATCCGATCGCCACCGCGAAAATCGAAGAGCTGATCTCCGGTCTGAAAAAGGAATTCACCGTGGTGATCGTGACGCACAACATGCAGCAGGCGGCGCGGGTCTCCGACGGCACCGCCTACTTCTACCTGGGCAAACTGATCGAGAAGGGCGCGACAACCGAAATTTTCAGCAATCCCGGGAAGAGGGAAACGGAAGACTACATTTCGGGACGTTTCGGTTGAGGGGCAGCCGCGCCTTTAGGCTCGGCGCCCATCCTGTCGGGAGTCGCGCTGGTGCGCGTCATGTCGATGCCGTCGAAAGCGGCCCCGGCGGCGATTCTCTCATCGTGGAAGGGATGCGGGAACTTTCATCTCGGGAAATTGGAGGAACCATGGTAGGGGTGAACAACGCGTTGACACTCCGGAGCGGTTCGAAGGACGCGCCGCCACTCCCTTGACAGGGTCGCGATGGATCAGGAAACCCCCACCGAAGCAGCCCGACCGCGCGCCCTGGCCCTGCCGGCGGTCATGCTGATCGCGGCCAACCTGGTCCCCCTGATCGGTGTGCTCTCGTGGGAATGGCGGGTCTTCGACGTGGTCGTGCTCTACTGGTTCGAAAATGTAGTCATCGGAGGAATCAACATTCTAAAGATGCTCGTCTGCACGCCCGATCTCGAAGAGATGGACTTGATGAAGGAGCGGCTGCGAAAACGCATGAGCCGCCCTGGCGTCAGCGAGTCGCGACGTGAAGGGGCCGAACGGATACTGGCGAGGAACGAGGGTAAACTGGGCCGCCTCCACCACGCCAGCAAACTGTTCTTCATTCCCTTTTTCGCGGTGCACTACGGGATGTTCACGATGGTGCACGGCATCTTCGTGTTCGTCCTGCTCGGCGGGAACGATTCCTTCGGATCCGCCGGCGGGGCTCCTTTCGCGGCCTTCCCGGAAATGGTGGGAGAAATCACCAGCGGAGGCGCGCTCTGGGCCGTGCTCGCACTGACGGCCAGTCACCTGGTGTCGTTCGTGTGCAATTTTCTCGTCCGGGGCGAATACAGGAGGGCCGTGGTGCCGAGGCTGATGTTCGCACCCTACGGCCGGGTGGCCGTGTTGCACATCGCGATTCTCGGCGGGGCCTTCGCGATCCAGGCGCTGGGCAGTCCGGTGGGTCTGCTGGTGATCCTGATCGCGGGAAAGATCGGAATCGATCTCGGCCTTCACTTCCGTTCGCACCGGAGAACCCGGGCGCCTCGATGAGAGGACGGGGGTGCTGAGGGCGGATTTTTCACAAGGGGCGAAAAATCAACTACCCTGGGAGGGTTCGTCGGGGAACGAGGTGACCGCGAAGACCTCGACGCCCTGCGCTCGCCCCTTCACTTTGTGCACGCCGAGATTCTCGCAATAGTCGCGCGCGCTCGGGAGACTCCGGAAGAATTCCCCGGAAACGAGCAAATCGCGATCCAGCAACCTGGTCAGGGACTCCAGCCGGAAGGTCAGATTAACCGGATCGCCTACGAGCGTGAACTCGCCCTGACTCATGCCGCCGTAGGCGACCTTGCCGGTGTGGAGCGCCACCCCGATCTTGAACTCCCGGCTCGTGTTTTCGAAAACGTCGGGGCGGTCGCGGTGAATGCGTTCGCAGGAAGCGAGCAGCTTTTTCGCCGCTCTCAGGGACGCGTGGAGGGTCTCGGGAGTCACCTGGGTCCAGTAGGCCAGGACGCAGTCGCCGATGAACTTGTCCACCGTCCCGCCTTCTTCGGAGAGAATCCGTTCGCAGTCGGAGTACCATCCGCCGATGATCTGGGCGAGTTCGTCAGGATCGAGCTCCTCGGAAAGGGCGGTGAATCCCTGGACGTCGCTCACCAGGATGACGACGGGCGTCGAGCGAATCAGCGCGACCGTCGAACCGCCTAGTTCTTCGAGATTCATCTCCGGGTTTCCTCCGCCTTGTTCGAAGCGGAACTCGTGCTGCGCGAAGCTGAGGGTGTCGCCCGTCTTCAACTGGCGCGCGGCGGTTACCCGCGCGTTGTTGAGGTAGCTGCCGTTGAAGCTTCCAAGATCGAATAGGTAGTAGCCACCGTCCTGCTTTCGGATCATGGCGTGTCGGCGGGACACCCGAGGATCGGGCAGGGTGACGAGGCATTCCGAGCTTCTGCCGATCATCGAGACGTTCTGGAGTTCGACGGCGTCGCCTGTTTCGATGTTTTTGAGAACTCCGTTCATTCAGTGCCGGTCGGGAACGATCCGGGAAAATTCTTGGATGCGATGAATCATGGGCAGGTCTTATAGCCTTTTGCGATGGCCGACGCACGCCCAAACATCATTTTCTC
This sequence comes from Verrucomicrobiales bacterium, assembly GCA_040905585.1. Lineage (GTDB taxonomy): Bacteria > Verrucomicrobiota > Verrucomicrobiia > Verrucomicrobiales > DEV007 > Arctic95D-9. The sequence goes on along the minus strand of JBBDRG010000070.1, from coordinate 62,581 downwards.
CCGACGGATCGACCTTGGTCGCCCAAGGTCGCCGCGTCCGGTCGTCCGCATGAAAACGCCGGTCTGCCGGGCCGTTCAGCTCAGGGCGCGGAGGGCGGCCGCATCCAGTTCCTCCAGCGAGTCCACGATCCTGACCGCGCCGGTTCCGACGAAAGTTTCCCGCAGGTGCGTCGTGGTCACGGCGATGGCTTTCATTCCTCCCGCCAGAGCGGCTTCGACGCCGACGTGGGCGTCTTCGATGACGAGGCAGTCGGCGGGCCGGCGATCGATTTGTCCGGCGGCGGCGAGAAAGACATCCGGATGCGGCTTGCCGCGGGAAACGTCCTCGGCGCCCGTGTAGCGATCGCCGAAAAACGCGTCGAGCCCCGTGGTGGCGAAGCAGACTTCGATGTTTTTCCGCGCCGTGGACGAGCCGAGGGAAAAAGGGATTTCCGCCTCTTGGAGCGATACCAGCAGCGCCACGACGCCGGGAAGCGGCTCGAGAGGCGTTTCGCGGAGCAGTTCGCGGTAGATCGTTTCCTTCCGCTCGCCCAGTTCGCGGATCCGGTCTCGCTCGCCGGGGCGGGTCCATCCGAACACGTCGGGGATGCACTTCTCGTTGCGCATCCCGAACGATTCCTTGAACTGCTCGTCGGAGAGAGGTTCGCCGATTTCGTCGGCGAGGCGAAACCAGCTTAGCCGGTGCTGATCGTGCGAATCAATGACGACGCCGTCGAGATCGAAGATCACGCCGATTGGGTCGAGCGGAGTTTCTGCTTTTGCCATGGGCTCCCAGTATGGAGCGGAGGACTCGATGAGCAAACGTCGGTTTCGGCCGTCGGCGATCGGTCACCCTGCCTTTGGCGGGTGGTCACGCTTCCCAGGTGGCGTTGGAGCCGCGGGTGTCCACGTGAACGAAACTCGAGTAGCCCCCGATTCCGCCCTTGAAGAACTTTTCCCCGCGCAGCTTTTTGGCCATGCCGACGGCGGCGCCGGGGCCGCCTTCGAAAACGAGGTCGAGGGCGCAGTTCTTCATGTGATAGGAACGACTGGCCGAGCCGGCGCAGGCGGCGTTGTATTCCGGGCTGCGGTAGGCGGAATTGATGTAGACCAGGGGTTTGCCGAGCCGTTCGCGTATCTCGTCGGCCACTCTCAGGGTGTAGGCGATTTCCTTCCACATCGACTGCGGCGGCAGCGAATTCTTGACGCCCTTCTGCGTGTTGCGGTGGGGGCGGAGCACCTCGTGCGGCTTGATGTGTCGGAGGTTCAGGTTGTCGATGAAATTGGCGTAGACCAGTTCGCCTTTCAGGAAGCGGAACTTGATTTTCGGCTTGGTCGGCGACGCTGCTTCGAGTTTGGACTCGAGCTTCTCCCGCAGGGCCGATTCGGTTTTGCCGAGTTCCCCCATGATTTCTTCCAGACATTCCTGCGGATCGTCGGAACAATTGTTGACGGCATTGACGAGTTCGTCCAGCTCGTCGCTTCCGAAGGCGGAACTCGAGCATCCGGCCAGCATGCCGAGGCCGGAGAGGGTCAGGTTGCTCAGAAACCGGCGTCTCTGCAAGGGGTTTGCCGAAGGGAGACTGGTGGCGGAGAGGGTGTTTTTCAGAGAGGGTGCTTCGTGTAGACGCCGGGAGGAATTGTTCGTATACATTGTTGAGTGTAGATAGGAGGAAGGGTTGGGGTCCCCCCATGAGACCGCCCGCTCATTATTCCGCTCAATTTTTTTTCACTTTTTTACGGCGGGAATAGAAGTCGGTTAAGCTATTGGCCCTGAGCGGGTTGAGTGGGTGATTCAACCCTCTCGAATCCCGAGGGAAGGTCGGATTTTAAACTTTTTTTCAACGCCCGGAGGCCGGTTGCAGAAAAAACCGGTTTCATCCTGCCCTGAACCCCTGAACCCCTGAATTCGAACGGGGCTGCTGAAACTCTGGTTCTGGCTCGACATGCACCGGAACGCGCTGAGCCGCGAAATCAAACGTCTCGAACTGGCTGTCGCCCTCCTGGCGAAGAAGTAGCGAAAGGTGGCGTTTCAGATGGTGCCCAGGCGGATCGGCGACGCGTCACCCGCTCGCGGGAACACTCGCCTTGATTGCCGGGGGAGTTGCGTGGAGTATCGGGGCATGGATTCTCGCCAACTCTGTCTGCTCGTCGCCTGTTCGCTTTTCGTCGGATCCTGCGGAGAAAAGGAACAAGCGCCGGAGGAGGCGGTACCCGACACGATCGGCGACGGGGTCGAGGCGCCGGAAGAACCGGAGGCCGCGGCGCCCGAGGTCGCGGAGAAAGAGTCGCCCCCGGCACCCGAGAAGCCGACTTTCTGGAACGAGTTGAAGCTGCACGCGGCAATCCGCGAGGCGAATCCCGGCTACACGGGAAACGGGCAGTTCCAGATCGACGAGAGCGGTCGGGTTCAGGCCATCGGCCTCGACAAGTGCGGCGTGACGGACTTGTCCCCGTTTTCGGGGATGTCGCTGATGGCGCTCTACCTGCTGAGCTGCCCGGTGCCCGATATCTCGCCGCTGGAAGGAATGCCGTTGGTGGAGCTCTATCTCGAAGACACGGCGGTAAAGGACCTGTCCCCGCTCTCGGGAATGGACTCTCTCCGGAAGCTCTATCTCAGTGAAACGGCGGTCAGCGATCTCTCGCCGCTGAAAAACCTCGGCATCGTCGAATTGAACCTGGTCGGCACTCAAGTGAGCGATCTGAGCCCGCTCGCCGGGATGCCTCTGCAGATGCTCTGGCTGACGGACTCTCCGGTGAAGGATCTTTCGCCGCTCGCGAAGACGCCTCTCGTCAGCCTGACGGTGCATCGCACCCCCGTGACCGATTTGTCCCCGCTGGCCGGAACGAGCCTGGAACGCCTCCACATCGGCGAAACCGACGTCACCGATCTGACGCCTCTCAAGGAACTGCGGTTGACCCGGCTCGTCTTCGATCCGGACAAGATCGAGAAGGGCCTGGACGCGATCAAGGAGATGCCGTCGCTCAAGGAGCTGGGCACGACCTTCGAGGACGACGCCAACGATCTGCGTCCGCCGCCCGTGTTCTGGCAGGAACGGGAGCAGGCGCCGGCTCCCGAAAACGAGGAGTGAGTGAAAGACAACGGAGCGGTTGAGCGTTAGTCCATACCCGTTCGCCCATGATTCGCTCCCTGTTCACCGTCAGCGGCTTCACGCTTTTGAGCCGTCTGCTGGGGTTCGTCCGGGACCTTCTGATCGCCCGCTACATCGGAGCGGGCGCTCTGGCGGACGTCTGGGTGGCCGCTTTCCGGCTTCCGAATCTTTTTCGGCGGGTTTTCGGAGAGGGCGCGTTCAACGCGGCCTTCGTCCCGATGTACAGTCGCCGCCTGGAGGAACAGGGACCGCAGGGGGCCGACCGCTTCGCCAGGCGCACCATCGCGGTGATGTTCACCATCCTGATGACGGTGTTCGTCTTGTGCTTCATTTTCATGGAGCCGCTCGTGAAAATCACGAATCTGGGCTTCGAAAAGGGCGGGCGCCTGGACGCGGCGGTCCCGGCTTCCCGCATCACCATCGGGTATCTCGTGTTCATTTGCCTGGTCGCCGCGCTGACCGGCATCCTCAACAGTCGCCGGGTTTTCGCCGCTCCCGCTTTTGCCTACGTGGTTCTCAACCTCGTTTTTCTCGCCGTCCTGCTGGTCGTGATTCCGCGAACCGGCGATCCGCTCACCGTCCTCTGTTGGTCGGTTCTGGTGGGCGGGGTGCTGCAGTTGTCGGTGGTGGTGATCGCCTGCTTGCGGCGCAAGGTCGACCTGCGCCCCCGACCTCCGAAACTCGACTCCGACATGAAACGACTCGGCTCGCTGATGGCGCCGGGCCTGGTGAGCGCCAGTATCCAGCAAACCAACCTTCTCGTCGGCCAGACGGTGGCCTCCCTGACGGTCGGGGGCAGCGCCGTGATATTCTACGCGGACCGCATCAACCAGCTGCCCCTCGGGCTTATCGGGATGGCGATGGCGACGGTGTTGCTGCCCGAGATCAGTCGACGCCTCCGGGGCGGCGACGAGGAGGGGGCGAAGCGGAGCCTCTGCCAGGGAATGGAACTCGCGTTGCTGCTTTGTCTTCCGGCGACCGTGGCCATGCTCGTCATTCCCCGGGAGATCATGTTCATCTTCGAAGGCGGGGAGTTCACTCCGGAAGCGGCCGCTCTCGCCGGAACGGTTCTGGCGGCGTTCGCGCTGGGCACGCCGAGCTACATCTTGGCGAAGGTGCTCCAGCCTGCCTATTTCGCCCGGGAAGACACGAAGACCCCGATGCGTTTCACCATCGTTTCGGCGGTGACGAACATGGTCCTGGTCTATCCCTTGTTTCTGCAGTTCGGACCGATGGGCTGCGCTTTGGCCACCTCGATCGCCGGCTGGGTGAACGTATGCCTCCTCTGGCTCGGGCTTCGAAACGCCAATTTCATGGGTTTGATTCCGGGCTTTTTCACCCGCGTCGGCCGGATGCTGCTTTCGTCCGCTCTCATGGGGGCGGCGGTCTGGGTGCTGGCCCAATTCGCGGAGGGTTGGCTGCTCGCCGAGGGAAGATTTCTTCTTCGCATCGCGACCTTGAGCGCGGTGGTCCTGATCGGCGTGGCGGTTTATTTCGGATTCGTGATTGTCACCGGCGTGTATTCGATAGCAGAATTGAAGGCGAAGCTGCGGCGCGCGCCGCGGGCGTAATTTTTTGGCGGCGACGACGTCCCACCCGATCGATGACAGCGCGAAACCAGATTCTCCTGCGTGGCCTCGTCGGGCTCGCGGCGGTCTGGGGCGCGGTTTTTCTGATCGTGAAAATTGCAAAAGTGAACAAACCCACCGCAGAGAAAGTGGCGGCCTACCAGAATGAGAATCCGCTGTCGAAAATCGAGGATTCCGACGAGCGACGGCGCGTCGTCGAGAAGATGGCGGACATGCTGAATCAACTGGAGGGCACCGAACTGGCGGCGCTGGCGGAGCGGGAGGGCGAAGATCCCAGGCGGGATTTTTTCCGGCAGATGACGGAGGAGGAGCAGCGCTTGTTCATGGAGAGGCGGGTGGGGCGCGCCTTCGAGCAGGTCATGGAATCGTTCAACGAGATGGAGCGCGAGGAGCGTCGGCGCCTCGTCGAGCGGGCATTGAAACGGATGGAGGAAACCGGCGAGGGTCCCGGCGGCGGGCGTCTCGAGGAAACGGATCCGGAAATCGTCGAGAAGCTGACCGAAGCCGGACTGAAGGCCTACTACGAAGACGCTTCGGTGGAAACCAAGATCGATCTGGCGCCCCTGATGGAGGAAATGCAGCGGACCATGGGACGGTCGGGAGGGCCGAGGCGATGAGGTTTCGCGCTCCATCCATCCGCGGGATGACCTTGCTCGAGATCCTGGTCGTGATCTCCATCGTCGCCTTGCTCGCGGCCATCGCGGTTCCGTCGACCCAGCGGATCCGGGCGAATGCCCGGTCGACGAAGTGCGTCGCGAAGTTGAGGGGTGTCGGTATCGGATTGAGCAACTACTTCCTCGACCGCGGAACCACGTTCCCCACGCTGGTGACGGCGCGGGAAAGCCGCGACGAGGACGTTCCCGCGATCGACACCGTGCTGCTGGATTACGTGCAGGACGAGTTCGTGTTTCAATGTCCGTCGGATCACGAAGGCCTTTTCGAGAAGACGGGATCCAGCTATTTCTGGAACAGCCTCATCAACGGCCAGCGACTCGGGAACATGGACCTTCTCGGCCTGACCCGGCACGAGACGGGCATCCCGGTGGCGTCGGACAAGGAGAATTTCCACGAGGACGTCGGCGACGGCGTCAACGTGCTCTACGCCGACGGCCACGTCCTGAGGGAACTCCAGTTCGTGGTCGGCCCGCGGTGAAAGGCGATGCTGGAAGTCTCGACAGTGACGAAGGCGTTCGGACGGCGGGAGGCCCCGGCCCTGGACCGGGTTTCGTTCGGGGTCCGACAGGGTCGAATTTGCGGGCTTCTGGGTCACAACGGCGCGGGAAAAAGCACGGCGCTCGGGGTGATTCTCGGGATGGTCCATCCGGACGAGGGCGAAGTGGCGATCGGAGGCGCTTCGGTGCAGCGGCATCGCGAGACCGCCATTCGCAAGGTGGGCGCCATTTTCGAAACGCCGGTTTTCTACGAGTACCTGTCGGGATGGCGCAACCTGAAGATTCTGAGCGCCTACTCGGGCGGCGTCTCGCGCGAGTTGATGGACGAGACCGTTCACTGGGTCGGGTTGACCGATCGGATTCGGGACCGCGTCGGCACCTACAGTCATGGGATGCGGCAACGTCTCGCCCTGGCGCAGGCGCTGCTCCCGCGACCGGAACTGCTCGTGCTCGACGAACCGACCGACGGCCTCGATCCGGAAGGCATCGTCGAATTCAGGAGGCAGTTGCTCGAGTTGCGCGAGCGGCTCGGATTGACCGTTCTCCTCAGTTCGCATCAACTTTCGGAAGCCGAGCAGCTCTGCGACGAGGTCGTGATACTGCAAAACGGTACGAAGGTCTACGAGGGAAAGGTGAGGGGCGTCTCCGACGACGGCGCGGTCTACGAGATCGAGTCCGAAAACCCCGAAGCGCTCCGGAAGCTCTGCCTTCGTCTCGGAGGCAAACCGGCGGGGCCGGATTTTTCCTTCCCCTCCGAGGTTTCCGCGTCGGAGATTCTGCGGCGTCTCGTCGAGGGCGGCGCGAAGATCTCCCGTTTCGCCGCCAAGAGCGACACTTTGGAGGCGCTCTACCTGACATTCAGCCAAGGCGGCGGATCTCGCCCCGACGAGCCGCGATGAACTTGTTCGCCCGCCAACTGGGATGGGAACTCTACCGCCTCTTCGCGAGGCGGCGAACCTACGTCGGCTTCGGGATTTTCTTCGCGGTGGAAGTGCTGTTCTACGCGCTGTGGACGCGCGAGAAATCGGAGGCGCGAATGGAGGAGTTCATCCAGCAGGTTGCCGGCGGATTCGACGAGTACTTTTCGGCGCTGACCCTGGCCTTTCTGGTGGTGGCTTTCACGATGCTGCTGCTCGGCGTCGTCTTCGTGGCGCTGGTCGCGGGCGACATTCTGGCGAAGGAAACGGAGGACGGAAATCTGCGGCTGATTCTGGTTCGACCGATCTCGAGGTTTCGGCTCCTGCTGGTGAAGTTTCTCTCCTGCCAGATCTACACGACGGTGCTGTTTCTTTTCGTCGGAGTCACCGCGTTGCTGGTCGGGCTGGCGGAGCGCGGCTGGGGAGGCGGGATGCTGGTATGGACTCCGGAACTGCCGCGGGTGACGTTGTTCGAGTGGAACGAAGGACTGGGGCGCTACTTTCTGGCCGTGGCCGGTTTCTCGGTCGTCTACCTGCCCGTCACGGGGCTCGCGTTCATGCTGGGCTGCTTCCGGATCAAGCCGGCGACGGCCACCATCGTCACCGTGGCGGTCGTGGTCGCGGACCGGGTCCTCTCGTCGATCCCTCTCCCGGCGTTCGATCCCTACCGCGAATTTTTCATCACCTCCCGCATGAGGTCGTGGCTCTATCTGCTCCACCAGGAAATCCCGTGGGCGCGCTTCTGCGAGCAGACGGCGTGGCTGGTCGGGCTCGGCCTGAGCGGCTTCGTCGTCGGGTGGCTCGCTTTCGAGCGGCGCGACATCAAATCGTGACCGCCGTGGCGGCGACCGTCAGGCGCTCTGCCAGATCTGCATGGAGCGATCGGTCAAGTAGAGGCTCTTCCCCGCCATCTTCGTCGTGCCTTCGAGTTCCGGGTCCACTGTGTCCGCCACCAGTTTCCATACTTTGGTTTCGTTCTCCGGAAAGTGGAACTCGATCCGGTGGGCGCGGGCGTTGAAGAAGAAGAGCAGGGAGTCCCGTCCGGCCTTTCCGTGTATGAACATGGCGAACGCGCCCGGCTCCTCGACACCCCAGTCGATCACGTCCTTGACCCCGCCGTCGGGGCGCAGCCAGCAGACGTCCGGAAAATCGGCGCCCTCCGCCTTCTTGCCGGTGAAGAAAGCGGTGCGGCGCAGAAGGGGATTGTCTCGTCGGAAGTTCAGCATGCGGCGCACGAAGTTCCGGAGTTCGACGGCCTCCGGCGCGTCGTCCCACGAGATCCAGCTGATCTCGTTGTCCTGGCAGTAGCTGTTGTTGTTGCCGCCCTTGGTTCTGAGGCGCTCGTCGCCCGCGAGGAGAAAGGGGACTCCCTGGGAACAGATCATCGTGGCGAGGAAGTTGCGGATCTGCCGCCGTCTCAGTTCGAGAATCTTCCGGTCCTGGGTCGGTCCCTCGATGCCGTGGTTGTCGGAGTTGTTGTGCGACTCGCCGTCGGCGTTCTTCTCCCCGTTGGGCAGGTTGTGTTTCTGGTTGTAGCTCACCAGGTCGTGAAGGGTGAACCCGTCGTGGGAGGTGATCATGTTCACGCTCGCCTGGGGGAGCCTCCGATTGTGGGCGAAAAGATCCTCGCTGCCGGTGATCCGGGCGGCGAACTCTCCCGAGACGCCGGGGTCGCCGCGCCAGAAACAGCGGACTCCGTCCCGGAATTTTCCGTTCAGTTCGCACCACTCGGTCGGAAAATTGCCGATCTGGTAGCCGCCCGGGCCCAAGTCCCAGGGTTCGGCGACGAGCTTTGTCCTGCCAATGACGGGGTCCTGGTAGACCGCTTGGAAGAAGGCGGCCCGTCGATCGTAGTTGTCGCCGCGTCTGCCCAGTTCGACCGCGAGATCGAAGCGGAACCCGTCGACGTGCATTTCTTCGATCCAGTAGCGAAGACTGTCCATCACCAGCCGCAGGGCGCGCGGGTGCGAGACGTCGACCGAGTTGCCGCACCCGGTGAAGTCGCGGTAGGTGCCGGGATGGATGGGATCCGTGTGGTAGTACGCCGCGTTGTCGAAGCCGCGCAGCAGGCAGGTGGGGCCGTCGACCCCGGCTTCGCAGGTGTGGTTGTAGACCACGTCGAGTATCACCTCGAGCCCTCCCCGGTGAAGGGCCTTGACCATGTCCCGGAATTCCCGGATTGGATCGTCCGTCGCGGCGTAGCGAGCCTCGGGAGCGAAGAAGCCCAGGGTGTTGTAGCCCCAGTAGTTGACCAGTCCGCGATCCAGAAGAAACCCGTCGTCGAGGTGCTGGTGGACCGGAAGAAGTTGCACGGTGGTGACCCCGAGGTCGCGGAGGTAGCCGATGCTCGACTCGTGGGCGAGGCCGGCGTAGGTGCCGCGGATGTCCTCGGGCACGGCGGGGTTCAGCTTCGAGAAGCCCTTGACGTGCATCTCGCACACGACGGTTTCGGACATGGGCAGGCACGGGGGCGCATCGCTTTCCCAATCGTAGACTTCCGGGGTCGGGACGCAGGCGCGGGGGGCGTGTACTCGGCTGTCGGACCTGTCCGCTTTGCCGTCTTTTCTCTTCGAAACCAATGACTTGTGGAACTCGGAAAGGCCGTCGATGCGCGTGGCGTAGGGATCCAGAAGCAGTTTCTGGGAATTGAAAAACATTCCCGCCCGGGGATCCCAGATGCCGTCGACGCGGTACCCGTAGGTCGCCTTGTCGGGAATCCCGGAGACGGCCGCGTGCCAGGTGTCGCCCGACCGTTCCACCAGAGGAACCCGATGGGTTTCCTTGGCGGGGCGAGAGGTATCGGCGAAGAGGCACAGCGTCACCGAATGAGCGAACTGGGAAACGACCGCGAAGTTGACGGAACCATCTTCGGTCGCCGTGGCGCCCAGCGGAAAGGGCGAACCCGTCGAAACGGAAAGGGGAGAGGATGAGGTGTCGGTCACGGGCCTGAGCTTAGTGTTGTCGGCTTTGAAGGTAGCGGATTTGATTGTCTCCGCCACTTCGGGTTGGGATAAAATCGTTCGCCGGGTGATTTCGAAGTCTGAAGATTGGTCTCGGAATCCCGGGCTTCTCCGGGTAGTCGTGCGGACAACCGAAGTGGCTTTCGGCCGAAAACCGGGACGCCGAAGACATTGCAGTCCTCTCGTTTTCGAATTGTAACTTGCACGATTGGCGGGCTCCCGCCCGGAGCTCGCGCGGCTTGCGGACTGGTACGATTCTCGCGTAGTAGCAGGGCGGGAGCGTCCGTCCCGCCGAAATCGCGCAGGTGCGTGGGAGACGGGCTTGCGGAGCGTTGCCGGGTGGCGAACGGGTGAGAATTGGCGAAGTTATGAATCGGATGTCGGCGGATGACGAAGCGAAGAGATTTCTGTCTGTTTCCTCGAAGTTGGAAGGACTCCTCAATTCGAGATTCACGACCGGGAACGCCGTCGATATTCTCCTGAACGGGGACGAAATTTTTCCGGCGATGCTCGAGGCCATCAAGCAGGCCCGGCGCAGCATCCGCTTCGTGACCTACGTGTACTGGCAGGGGGACATCGCCGAAACTTTCGCCGAAGCCATCGCCGAAAGAGCCCGCGCCGGCGTGTCCTGCCACGTCCTCCTGGACGCTTACGGAAGCCTGCGAATGCGCTCTCGGCTGATAAGGACGATGAGGGAAGCGGGAGCGAAGGTTTGCCGCTACAACCCGTTTTCGATGACCAGAATCCCCGAGTACCAGCATCGGACTCACCGGAAGATTCTCGTCTGCGACGGGGAAGTCGGTTTTCTCGGCGGAGTCGGGATCGCCAACGAGTGGACCGGACACGCTCAGGATCCGGATCATTGGCACGACTTCCATTTCCGAGTGAGGGGTCCCGCCGTGGAAAAGCTCGCCGAAGCGTTCGACGACAACTGGCACTCTTCCTGGACGCGCGCGAAAGGCGGTGGACCTCCGGAGCCGATCGTCGTGGACCGGAAGCCCGACCCACCCGCGAGCGAGCCTCCCTCCGTGGAGAATTCCGGCTCGGTCGGGGATCTCGACGTACTCGTTTTTCACAGTTCCCCCGAGCAGGGGCGATCCGAGGCGTTCCGGGCCTATCGGGAGATGCTGGTGAGTGCGCACACCAGCGTCCGAGTCGTCACGGCCTACCTTATTCCCGACGACGGAATGCTGAAACTGCTTCGGTCCGCGGTGGAAAGGGGGGTCGAGGTCGAGGTGATCGCGCCGGGCAAACATTGCGATTCCTGGCTGGCCAGCAAGAACTCGCAGGCGAAATGGGCGTGCCTGCTCGAGATGGGCGTTCGAATTTTCGAGTATCGGCAGACGATGTGCCACGCCAAGGCGACCATCGTCGACGACAGGATCGTGACGGTGGGGTCGATCAATTTCGATATGCTTTCGCTGCACCTCAACGACGAAGCGAACATCGTGGTTAGCTCGGAACGCTTCGCCAAGGAGATGCGGGCCCACTTCGAGCGGGACAAGAGCGTTTCCTCGGAGGTGACGCTGGCGGAGTGGCGGGAGCGAAGCCGATGGCAACGGTTGTTCGAGTCCACGGCCAGCCTGTTTCCGCTGCCTTGGTGGGGATCGTCGTGCAACTACTGACGGGCGGCGCCAGCTCCCCAAAGGGTTTCCGGCCGGAATGGACAGAGTCGGGTCGAGGACTCGACAGGGTCGGACTCGACAGGGGCGACTCGGCTCCTCTCGCTCAATCGTTCCGCTGCGCCGCCAGCATCTGCGTCTGTCCCAGCGGAGGAGGCTCGCCCTCTTCGAGTTCCAGCTTCATCGAGAGAAAGGAAATCAAATCCTTCAATGTCAAAACGCCGAGGAGCTGCGTCCGGCCTTCCCGCTCCTCGACCACCAGCATTCGCGAATGACCGGTTCGCTGCATGCGCTCCAGCGCGTCGACGGAGTCCGTGTCCGGCGAGAGGCAGGAATCTTCGGAAAGCTCCAGCATGACCCGGTCCACGGTCACCGTCGGCCATTCCTCCTTGTCCACCTTGCGGACTTCGCGGGGTCCCATCATGCCGCGGAGAATGTCCCCTTCCATCACCGGGTAGAGCTTGTGGTGGTGGCGATAGAGATAGTCCTCCACGAAATCGGACAGCTTCATCCCCGGCGAGACCGCGATCGGATTCGGCGTCATGAAGCGCCGGACCGGGTTGCCTTCGAGAACCCGGCGCACCACCACCTGCTGGTAGCTCGCCTTCGCCACGCCGCGCAGGAACAAGCCCAGAATAGCGGACCAGATCGCGGCGATGAGGGCACCGGCGAACAGTTGCAGCATCCCGAGGACGATGAGGAAAAGGCCGAAGCCGGAGCCGATCTTCGAGGCGATCCGGGTACCGTGGCGGAGGCTGCCGGTTCGGTGCCAGAGCCACGCCCGCAGCACGCGTCCGCCGTCCAGCGGAAAGGCGGGAACCATGTTGAAGACCAGCAGGACCGTGTTCACGAAGGCGAGGTAGCCGACCACGCCGTCCACCGGCGGCGGAAACGCCAGCGGAGTCAACGCCCAGAAAATCGCCATGAGCACCACGGTCACCAGGGGACCGCCCACCGCCACCCAGAACTCCGTTTTCGGATTCTTCGGCTCGGCCGTCATCTCCGCCACCCCCCCGAAAATGAACAGGGTGATGCTTCCCATCTCCAGGCCGAAGCGACGCGCCACCAGCGCGTGCCCCAGCTCGTGCAGCAGCACCGAGACGAACAGCCCCAGCATGCCGATCACCCCCATCAGCCAGTAAGTGCCGGTGGCCAGGTCGGGGTGCTCCCGGGGAAAGTAGCCGACGGCCAGCGACCAGGCCACCAACGCCGCGATCAGCAGCCAGCTGGGGTCTATCCTGACGGGGAATCCAAAGGGTTTTCCGATCGTGAAAGCGTGCGTGAACATGGGGATTACTACATACTACGCGCCTCGGGGAGGGCATCGAAGAAAAAACGACTCGCGGTTTTCCCATCGCGCAGCCTGGCGATCAAAGGGAGCCTAAGGAATGGCGAAGAAATAAGTTGGGTCAGAGCACGCCGAGATCAAGTTCGTCACCAAGGCAGACATCCCTTTGTGTAGTGGGCTACTCAAGGGGATGTCGAACGCAGGTGACGGACTTGAGATCAAGTGAAATGGCCCAGATTATTTTTGAGGCGTTCCTAAACGGTCGCGAACGTTCCGAGGTTGTGGGGCGGCCGGGAATTTCCGATGCTGCGGCTGTCCCACGACGGCCTCGGCATTGTCCGGCAGTCCCGAGAGGTCGAACCCATGGTTCACCGCCGTATTCGGAGGGCAGGAGAACGGTCCCGCCGCCCCGCTCGGAAAGGGTGTCGACGAGGGATTGAAGCGCCTTGCTCTGATCTTCGCCGCTGCCGGGCGAGAGGCCCCGCTCCGGGAGGGTCGCCAGGTAAACGGGCTCGCCGGTTTCCGGAGCCGCCTCCGGTCGGGACGCCACTCCGGGGACGGCGCAGGCTGCCAGAAACGAACGACGAGGGGTAAAGTTCTTCATCTAAAGCCGATACCGCTGGCGGTTGTGCACGCCCGTGGTCACGCGATCAAGTCCCGAAACACCGTGCCGTGGACATCCGTGAGGCGGAAGTCCCTGCCGGCGTAGCGGTAGGTGAGCTTTTCGTGGTCGAAGCCCAGCAAGTGCAGAATGGTGGCGTGGAGGTCGTGGACGTGCATTTCGTTCTCCACCGCCTTGAAGCCGAAATCGTCGGTCTTGCCGTATCGAAGGCCGCCTTTGACGCCGCCGCCCGCCATCCACATGGTGAACCCGTGATGGTTGTGGTCCCGGCCGAGTTTCGTGTCGGGAGAATTGGATCCGGGCGTGGGCAGTTCCACCGTCGGGGTGCGGCCGAATTCGCCGCCCCAGATCACGAGGGTGTCTTCGAGCATGCCGCGTTGTTTGAGATCCTTCAGCAGGGCCGCGATGGGCTGGTCCGCTTCCCGCCCCAGCCTGCCGTGGTTCTTCTCGATCTCGCTGTGGCTGTCCCAGGGTTGGCCGCCGCCGTGCCAGACTTGGATGAAACGCACGCCGCGCTCGGCCAGCCGTCTCGCAATGAGCATTTGGCGGCCGTGAAGCGTGTCGCCGTACAGGTCGCGGACGTGTTGCGGTTCGCGCTCCACGTTGAAGGCGTCGGTCGCCTCGATCTGCATGTTGTAAGCGAGTTCGAGCGAATGGATGCGCGCCTCCACGTCGGGATCGGGCGTTCCGGATCCTTGATCCTCCCGGTTCATCTGCTGGATGAGGTCCAGCTGGCGTCGCTGGAGTTCCGAGGGCATGCGCCTGTTGCGGACGTCGGGAATGAGCTTGGAAATGAGCGTGTTCTCCGTGTCGATGTGCGTTCCCTGGTAGGCGCCGGGCAGGAAGGCGGACCGCCAGTTCTGGGTTTCCACGATCGGAACTCCCCCGGGACAGAGGGACACGAAACCGGGGAGGTTTTCGTTCTCGGTCCCGAGACCGTAGGTGATCCAACTGCCGACGCTGGGACGCACCAGGCTGACGCGTTCGGCCCCTGTGTTCATCAGCATCAGAGAGGGTTCGTGGTTGGGCACGTTGGCGTGCATCGAGTTGACGATGCAGAGATCGTCGACCATTTCGGCGACCTTGGGAAACAGGTCGCTCGCCCAGATGCCGGACTCGCCGCGCTGCTTGAACTCGAAGGGCGACTGCATCAGGGTGCCGGTTTTCCGCTCGGTCCTGAGCGATTCGCCGGGCATTTCCTTGCCGTGGTACTTCGTCAGTTCGGGCTTGTAGTCGAAGGAGTCGACCTGCGAGGGACCGCCGTTGGCGAAGATGTGGATGACCCGTTTGGCCCGCGCCGGAAAGTGCGTCCGGCCGGGGGCGAGAGGGTTGAGGGAACGGTCGGCCCCGTTCAGCGACGACAGGAGCGGACCGAGACCGAGGGCGCCGCCCATGCCCATTCCGGAACGGTGAAGAAAGTCGCGTCTGGAGGAGCAGTGGTTGTCGTTCATGACGGCAGGGGAGGGAAGTCGGAAGGATTTTGTTCCGCACTCATTCGACAAAGAGGAAGCGGTTCGTGTTCAGAAGCGCGTGGGCGTAGGCGCTCCAGGCAGTGGCCGGCGTGGCGGGACCGGAAAACGATTCGGCCATGTCCCAAGACGGAGCCTTCCCATCCAAGTCGACGATCCGAGGATTCCAGTTCACCGTGTCGTGGCTGGTGTTTCCATCGCGCGAGTCCACGATGAAATGAACGTAGTCGCCGCGCGCGACCTTGAGTTCGCCCACGTTGGCGGATGCCGTTTTCTGCGTTTCCGGCATCACTTGGTCGAAGACGAGGCCCGCCTTCGAGGTGGCTATTCTGACGCGGACGCCGTTGCCTTCGCCCACTGCGGGGCGTTCGACGCGCCCTTCGATCGCGATGCGGAGATCGTCCGGCGCCCTCCACCGGTAAACGGCGCATTCCTTCTCGGTCCGTCCCGGATGGGTCCGTCCCTCCTCGGCATGGAGGTAGCGCAGCGGACCGTCTTCGAAAGGCCAGTCCTCGCCGATCTGCCACCGTTGGCCGGTCCAATGGGGAAAAGGCGTGAAGTCGACTTCGCCGCTCGCCTCGTCGATCGAGCCCCAGCCGTAGCTCCATTCCGTGTCGGTCTGGCGCTCGGCGAAATTCCCGATCTCGGATTCGAAAACGGTCAGGAAACTCCCGGCCATCCGCCGGTCCTGGTCGGAGGGATTTCTGGCGAATACCGCCCGGTGCATCGCCGCGACGCGGTCGTCGGATTCGGCCGTATTCTTCGCCAGGATCGCGGCCTGGTTCTGGGCGAAGTCGCTGTTGAGCGTGAACAGCGCCTGCATCGGAATGGTCGTGTTGGGTCGTTTGGCGGTCGTTTCCTGCGGATTGGAAAAGTCGAAGTTGCGGAAGACCGGGTTCAGGTTCTGGCGGTCGATGAAGGCGTAGACGGAACGGCGGTTGGAGTAGGGCGGTTCCAGAATTTTCACGGCCCGGCCGTGGAGTTCATTGTCGAGATTGCCGACGACGTCGAGCATTCCGTCCCGCATCTGTTCCAGCTCCAGCCGGCGGCGGTCGAACTTCCAGACGAGCCGGTTCTCGGCGTCGACGAGCATGTTCTCCTCGCTTTTCTCGTTCGACGGCTCCTGGCGCCACGCCTCCGAGGTCAGAATGAGCTTGTGCAGTTTCTTGACGGACCAGCCGTTCTCCACGAACCAGCCGGCGAGGAAGTCCAGCAATTCGGGGTGATCGGGGTGTTCGCCCTGGGTGCCGAAGTCGTCGACGGTGCGAACGATGCCTTCGCCGAAGTGCCACATCCAGACCCGGTTGACGATGTTCCGCGCCGTCAGCGGATTGGCCGGGTCGACGATGTCCTTCGCCATTTCGAGTCGGCCGCTGCCTGTTTCGTACTCCTTCGGCTCGCCGCGCGAAGCGATTTCGAGAAATTTCCGGGGGGCCACCTCGCCGCGGCGGGACGGGTTGCCGCGGATGAAGACGGGCTGGGCGGCGGGGGATTCGCGGTCCTGCAGCACCAGTGCCTTGTCGGGCTCCATGCGCGCGTCGGCGACGAACTTGTCGACCACCTTCTCGAGGTTGGTGAGTTCCCGGCGGTCCTTGCGCTCCAGTTTTCCGATCAACTGGATGCGCCGGTTCGCGATGTCGGGGAACTTTTCGGCGATTTCGGCGAGCTTGGGTTCGAGGAAGTCGTCCACGACTTTCTGCTTTTCGGCGAGTTGTTCGAGATATTTTTCGTATTCCGGGCCTTCTTTGGGCTCGCCGATGGTGGGTTGCGCCTCGGTCATCGAATTCATGAAGACGCCGTAGAGGCCGTAGTATTCCTTCGTCGAGATCGGATCGAACTTGTGATCGTGGCAGCGGGCGCAGGAAACGGTCAGGGCCATGGTTCCCCGGAAGGTGGTGTCGAGGCGGTCGTCCAGCACGAGTTCCTGGTTGCCGTTCTTGCTGAGCGAGAGAAATCCGAGGGCGGCGAGATGACGCTTCTCCGGCTCGTTCCAGTCCACCAGTTGGTCGGCCGCGAGCTGATAGAGGAGAAATTCGTCGTAGGGAAGGTCGTCGTTGAACGCCCCGATGAGCCAGTCGCGGTAGGTGTAGCTGTAGACGAAGCGCCGCTCGCGGCCGCCGGCCTCGTAGCCCTTGGTGTCGGAGTAGCGGGCCACGTCCATCCAGAGGCGGGCCCACCTTTCGCCGTAGTGGGGCGAAGCCATGAGATGATCGATCAGCGCGCTCCAGGCTTCGTCGTCCGGTCTCGGATCGTTCGCGAACTTTTCCGACTCTTCGTATTTGGGAGGAAGGCCGAGGAGATCGAAATGGACGCGGCGGTAGAGGGTGCGGCGGTCCGCCGTCTTCGCGGGGACCACGCCCGCCTCCTTCCGCGCTTCGGAAAGGAAATAGTCGACGGGATGTCCGGCCTTGGCGGGGAGGGTCGGTTTCTCTATTGCTTGGAAAGACCAGTGTCCGGCCGCGTCGGTCGGCTCGCGAGCGCCGTCGTTTTCAGGCCAGGGAAGTCCCATTTCGATCCATTGCGTCAGCTTGGCGATGGAGCCTTCTGGCAAGCGCTCGCCGTCCTCCGGCATGGCGGGGATGTCCTTGCCGGCCGCGTGCGACACCGCCTTGATCAGGAGGCTCTCCTTCGGATTGTCCGGATCGATCACCTTCCTGTAATCGCTGCCCGAAATCCACCCGGCGCGACGGTCGAGTTCGAGACCGACTCTCGCCTTGTTGCCGGTGTGGCACTCGAAACAATTGTCGGCCAAAAGCGGACGAATTTCTTTCTCGAAGAATTCGATCTGCGCCGGCGGAAACGCGGGTTCCGCCGAAGCGGGGACGGCGTCTTCCGCCTCGACTTCGGCGGTCGCGAAAGCGGCGCCGGCCGCGAGGACGGAGAGGAAGACCCGATCTTTGAAAATCCGAAGCATGGCTACGGCAATATGCGTTCTCAGGGAAGCCTGCGCAATCGACTGATTCGGGGGGCGGCTCGGGAAATTCACGCGATCCCGGTCGAGTAAAATGATTGCACCGCGCCCGGCCTTTCCCCAGTATCCGATCTTTCCGAAACCCGCCGCCTCCAATGAACGGTTCCACCGACAAAAAACTTTTCTGGGCCTGCCTGATCGCCCTCGTCGCCACGTCCTTCGTGTTCGGCGTCCGCTCCACCTTGATCGGCAGCCTCGGCAGGGAATTCGACCTGTCCCAGACCGAAATCGGCCAGATTCTCGGCGTGGGCCTGTGGCCGTTCGCGATCAGCATCATCGTCTTCAGCCTGATCATCGACAAGATCGGCTACAAGACGGCGGCGATCTTCGCCATCGTCTGCCACGTGGTCGCGATCGTCTGGACGCTTCGGGCCGACGGCTACCGCGACCTTTTCTGGAGCACCTTCATCGTCGCGATCGCCAACGGAACCGTGGAGGCGTTCATCAATCCGGTCGTGGCCACGATCTTCAACAAGGAGAAGGCCAAGTGGCTCAACATTCTGCACGCGGGCTGGCCGCTCGGCTTGGCGCTGGGTGCCCTTTTCACGATCCTTCTGGGATACTTCGACGTGGGCTGGCGAGTGCAGTTCGCGATGTGTTTCCTTCCCGTCCTCGTCTACGCGATCCTCGTCGTTCCCTTGAGATTCCCCCAGCAGGAACGCGTCGCCGCCGGAGTCACCTACCGCGAAATGCTCCAGGAAGTCGGGGGCGTCGGTTTCCTGATCATCTCCTGGCTCTTCGTCATGGGCATCAACCAGATGCTCGGGTTCAGCCCCGCCTGGTGGGTTCCCGTGCTCGTGGCCATGGGGATCGCCGGTGTCGTCGGTTTCTACACCCGATCCGCGGGCAACTGGATGTTCCTTCTCGTCCTCGTGACCATGGGACCGCTCGCTACCACCGAACTGGGAACCGACACCTGGATGCAGCAACTCCTCGAAGGCGACCTCGGGCCGCGCCTGGCCGGGTGGATCTTCATCCTCATCTCGGTGATCATGACCGTGCTGCGATTCTACGCGGGACCGATCGTTCACAAGTTCTCTCCGATCGGTCTGCTCGTGCTGAGCGCCTTCTTCGCCGTGGTCGGGCTGCTGTTTCTCTGGAAGGCAATGGGAATGGCCCTCGTCGCCGCCGCCATCCTCTACGCTTTCGGGAAAACCTTTCTCTGGTCGACCACGCTCGGTTTCGTTTCGGAGCAGTTTCCCAAAGGAGGAGCGCTGACCTTGAACGGGGTTTCCGCCGTGGGCGTTCTCGGGATGGGCATCATCGGCACGCCTTTGATGGGGTACTTTCTCGACCGCGGAATCGACGACAACCTCCGCGCCGAACAACCCGGAATCCATCAGCGGGTGACCGGACCCGACAAAGCCACCATGTTCGGCGACCTCCCCAGCATCAACAACGCCGTGGTGGAGGAGCTGAATCCCGGCGAACGCGCTTCCTTCGACGGGGTGGTCCGGCGGAACAAGAAGCTGGCGTTCGCCCGGCAGGCGACGCTGCCGGCTTTTCTCCTCGTGTGCTACCTGATTTTGTTTTTCTACTTCCGGGCCAAGGGAGGCTACCGCCCCGAGGAGCTTCCCACGAAGGATCGCCGACCAGGAACGGCGGGGGGCGGGTCGGAATGAGAGGGGAGTTTCACCTGCTTGTTCTGGTCGAAACGAGCAACCCGGCTGACAAGCGCAGGAAAAACCCCCGTAAATCCTGCTGAAGACTTGTAGTCAACCGGGTTGCCGCTTTGGTTTCAACCCTTTGTCGTCAGGTCCAGAACCTGACGACGACAAGTTGAAGAAGCACTCGCCGTGCCAAGACCCTCTCAAACAAATAACCAAATGAACGATTCTTTTCCGGAGCGCGTCAGGATCCGTCCGGCCGTGAGCGCCGACGTTCCGCGCCTGATCGAGATGATCCGCGAGCTGGCGGAGTTCGAACGGCTTTCGGACGAGGTCGTGGCGACGGAAGAGGGCTTCCGCGAGTGCCTCTTCGGAGAATCGCCGGTGGCCGAAGCACTCGTCGCGGAAAACGACGACGGGCCGCTTGGCTACGCCGTATTCTATCCGACCTTCTCCACCTTCGGCGGCCGGGCCGGAATCTGGCTCGAGGATTTGTACGTGCGGCCGGATTGTCGGCGGCGCGGCGTCGGCAAGCAGATGCTGAAGGCCGTGGGCGAGATCGCGCGGAAACGGAACGCGGGGCGGTACGAATGGGCGGTCCTCGACTGGAATCGGGACGCGATGGACCTGTATCGGCGGATCGGCGGGGAAATCCTGGAGGAGTGGCGCATCGTCCGCTTGGACCGGGAAGGCATCGAACGCCTGCCCCGCCTATGAGCATCGCCGAAAATCTGCAACGGGTTCGTGGCCAAATCGCCGACGCCGCCTCCAGCGCGGACCGAAATCCCGACGACGTCACTCTGGTCGCGGTGAGCAAGACTTGGCCCGCGGAAGCGATCCTGGAAGCCTTCGACGCGGGCCAGCGAGTCTTCGGCGAGAACAAGGTTCAGGAGATCCTGGAGAAGGTCGACCGACTTCCCGACGAGGTCGAATGGCACCTCGTCGGACACCTTCAGAAGAACAAGACGCGCAAGGTTCTGCCGCTCTGCTCCTGCGTCCACAGCGTCGATTCGCTGGCGCTGGCCGAGCGCATGGGCCGCGTCGCGGGCGATCTCGGCATCGCGCCGAGCGTTCTGCTCCAGGTGAACGTGGCCGGCGACGACGCGAAGTTCGGGTTTCCGGAGCGGCTGCTCCGCGAGCAGTTCGGCGCGATTCTCGCAGTGGAGCGGCTCGAGATCGCCGGGCTGATGACGGTTCCCTCCTTCGATCCCGATCCCGAAAAGACGCGTCCGTTTTTCGCGCGCTTGCGGGAACTGCGCGACGAGCTCGCGGAAGCTTCCGGCCACGCTCTCCCCGCGCTGTCCATGGGGATGAGCCACGACTTCGCCGTCGCCGTCGAGGAGGGCGCCACCCTCGTCCGCGTCGGCTCGTCCATCTTCGGGAAGCGGGACTACTCGCGGTAGCTCAAGCCAGCCGACCCGGTCTCTCCGGCGGAGTTCGGGAGGTTTCTACCATTTCCACTCGTGCGTAGCTGAACTGGCTTCCGGCGACGAGCGCGACGTCCCCCAGAAAATAGTGGCTGTTCTGCAGGTAGACGCCCGCGTTCAGCGCGGTCTGGTCGTTGTCCGCGATTCTGGCGCCCCGGTTTCCGAACTCGTTGGAGAAGCGAACGTCGTCGATCGCGCCGCGGGTGGTGGTCGCTCCGGCGACGAAGCGATTCTTCCTTCCCAGAAATTCGGTCGCGTTGTCGTAGCGGAGGTCGACACCGAAGTCGTGGCTCGTCTGGTCGATCACGAAGAGAATGGGGTGGTCGAGATCCTTGTAGGACCAGAAACTGCCGATGGAAATTTTTTCTTCGTCACGTCCCCGAGGCTTGTCGAAGGGGCCGAGGCGGGAGAGGCGAGAGCGACGGCCTTCGTCAGCACGGCGTCCAGCTTGGTGTTGGACTCGGCGAAAGGGGCGTCCCGTTCCTGATCGCGGCCCGTTTTCACCGCGTCGCAGAGTGAGCAGGGATCGCCCCCGTCGAATGTTTTCCCGATGGCGGCGCCGAGGCTGAAATCCTGCGTGTAGGCCGCGAACATCCCGCTCCAGGCAACCGTTTGCAATACCACCCAGTGCCCGCCGAGGAGATGCACGGCGGCGACGAGGGCAATCGTTCCGGCGAGTCTCGTGTTCAAGAACAGATGGATGAATATCCTTCGCGGGCTCGCTCCGCAAGCACCCATCCGCGCGGTCCGCCCGTGGGGAGAGCGCGCTTCGGTGTGAGTTGGTCGGAACGTCGCTGCGCGCACGCCCGCAATTGCGGCCAGATTCGGGCTCGACCGATCGGCAGGTTGCTCGTTTCATACCCGCATGACGACACGCCGTAATTTGTTAAAAGGGGGAGCCGCCGCATCCTTGGTCGCCGCGGCCCCCGCCATTGTCCGGGGCCAGAATCTGAACTCCCGGCTGCAACTCGCTTCGATCGGTTCCGACGGGAAGGGATTCAGCGATATCCGCGCGATGTCGACCCACGACAAGCAGAAATACGTGGCGTTCTGCGACGTCGATCTGGACCGGACCCTGAACGTCAAGAAGCTGAGCCCGGACACGCCGATCTATCAGGATTTCCGGGAAATGTTCGCGGAAAAAGGCGACGAGATCGACGCGGTGACGGTCTCCACGCCCGATCACATGCACGCCTACTGCGCGATCAGCGCCATGAAGCTCGGCATGCACGTCTATTGCCAGAAGCCGCTTACTCACAACGTGTGGGAGGCCCGCGAGGTCGCCAAAATGGCGAAGGAGAAAGGCATCATTTCGCGGCTGGGCAACCAGATCCATTCCCATCAGTTCTACCGGACCGCGGTTCAGCTCGTTCAGTCGGGTCGGATCGGGAAAGTGACTCAGGTGCATTGCTGGGTCCCGTCGACCGGGCACGGCAAGAGCGGACACATCAGCCGGCCGAAGGGGGAGGATCCGGTACCCGATTCATTGGATTGGGACAAGTGGATCGGGGTGGCCCCGATGCGGCCGTACAGCGCCGAGCACCGGTGCTATCACCCGTGGGGTTGGCGCGACTGGCAGGATTTCGGCGGCGGTTCGGTCGGCGACTTCGGTTGCCATATTCTCGACCCGGTGTTCACGGCCTTGAAGATCGCGGGACCGCCCGACGACTATCTGGCGGATCACTCGGGTATGAACGACGAGGTGTGGCCCGCCCAGACCACTTACAAGTTCACGGTTCCGGGGACGGAATACACGGCGGGCGAGAGACTCGGCATCACGTGGAACGACGGTGGCCGAGTGCCGAGTACGAAAGGCTCGCATCTGCCCGAGCGCGAGGCTCTGCCTCCGAGCGGTTCGATGGTGATCGGCGAGAAAGGCACCCTGATCATTCCGCATGTCCAGGCCCCGCGCTTGTATTTCGACGAGACTGGCTTCAGCGACGACTACGAGATGGCGGACGAACGCGACCACTACCACGGCTGGATCGAAGGCTGTTTGTCGGGCGAGCAACCGAGCGCCGACTTCCAGTACGGCGCTCTTTTGACCGAGACCATTCTCCTGGGCAACATCGCGGTGCGCTACCCCACCGAGAAGCTCAAGTGGGACGCGGAGAACATGAAGATCACCGGCGTCGAGGGAGCCGACAAGTGGCTGACCCGCGACTATCGCGAAGGCTGGGACCTGAAGGCGCTGATCGGCTCGTAGTCCGTCAAAGAAGTTGAGAATGGCTGGGGGAGCGGTTCTCCTTCCGACTTCCGACCGGCCTCACTTTGGCGAGTAGAACCGGCCGAGCCGGTTCACGATGACGCGGCGGAGTTCCGTGGCGTCGACTTCGCCTTCGAAGCGATGCACGATCTCGCCGCCGGGAGCGACGAGGACGGTGTAGGGAAGGACGCCCCGCCACTCGGGGTCGAGAATCTCGGCCAGCGTGTCCGTGTCGCCGTCGAAGAGGTAGTTGTTGGTGGCTCGTCCCTCTTCCCTGACCGAGGCTTCCGTCAGCGTCGGCATGGCGGCGTGGAAGCGGTTCAACAAGGTGCGGACTTTGTCGATCTCGCCGGGCGAGTCGGTGCTCACGGTGATCATGTCGAATCCCCGCGTCTCGAACTGGCGGCCGACTTCGACGAGGGCGGGCATTTCGGCGAGGCAGGGGCCGCACCAGGTCGCCCACAGATTGACGAGCCGAAGCTTGTCGGTCGGATTGGCTTTCAGTTCGCGGAGCCCGGAGGCGTCGAGCTTCTCGACAGCGACTTCCTTTTCGAGAAACTCGGTGTTGTAGTCGGTCACGAGGTGGCGCTTGTGGGCCCATTTGGTCGAGCAGCCGTGAGCGCGGGTCACCGGGTTCGTGACTTCCTCGTCGGCCAGAATCGCGTCGATCGCATCGCGGGCGTCGTGAGATTTGATCGTCTCCGGGTCGCCGTAGCGGGAATCGTCGATCCGACCGACGTACCGGAGTTTCCTTTCCCGGTCGAAGAGGAAGAGGTGGGGCGTGGCCATGGCACCGTAGGCGCGGGCGACGCTCTGGGTTTCGCCGTCGTAGAGGTAGGGGAAATTGAAATCGTAGTCGCGGGCGTGTAGCTTCATCTCCTCGAGCGAATCGCCGTAGACGGAATACCCGAGCTCGTTGAGCCGCAACGATTCCGGATCGTTCGGCGAAATGGCCACGAGTTGGAAACTCTCCTCCTCGTAGTCCTTCGCGATGCCCTTGAAGCGCGACTCGGCCCCCTGGGCGCTGGGGCAGTGGTTGCAGGTGAAAAGCACGGCCAGCACCTTCGCCTCGGCGTACTCTTCGAGCGTGTGGTTTCGTCCGTCGACACCGGGAAGGTCGAAGTCGGGCGCCGGCGAGCCGATTTCCAGAGTTTTCACGTCGTCCGGCGATGGCGGAGCCGCATGGGCGAAGCAGCCGGCCAGAAGCAGGGTTACGGTAGGAACGAGTTTTATCATTGTCGCGGACGAAGAAACGAGGTCGGGGGCTCAGTTGCTGTCGGGAGCCGGTTCCTGGGGCGAGGCGGGTTCGCTCACCCGTGAGGACTCGATCACTTGCAGGAACTCTTCGAAGAATTCTTCGCCGTATTCGTGGGTGAGATGTTCCTCGACGAAAGCGAGCATGGCTTGGGCTCCGGCGGTTTGGTCCACGTAGTGAAACATGTCCTTCAATTTGGCCCATCTAAGCTTGGGCAGCGTCCGGGCGACGAATTCCTCTTGGTCCAGCCGACCCACCACCCCGCCCACGCGGTTCTGCGCGAGCTTCGTTTTCCGCTTCTGGTCGCGGTCCATGCCGCGGAGTTCGCTCTCCTGCGTCTCCTCCAGCATCGTGACGAGGCGGGTTTCCTGTTCGATCCGCTTGTCCCAGGCCCCCATGAGCGCCTCCGGGTTTTCTTCCCTTAAGTACGGCATGATCGTTTTTTCGTAGATGCCTCCGATATTGAAAGGCACCGGCTCCCAGTTGGGATTGTCCTTGAGCAGGCGCTCCAGGTAGTAGGCTGCCGAAAACACGGAGCCGGCCACCGATTGCGTCAAGCTGGCGGCGGGAGGATTCTCCAGCCTGCTGAGACCGTCGAGGTAGCTCATGAGTGGATTGAAAATCTCGTCGATGTCCTCGGCCTGCGCCGCCCGACAACTCAATGCCAGGTATCGGAGCTGGTGTTGCAGCGACTCGACGAATTGATCGTCGCTCAAGCGGTTGGACTGGCCGCTTTTCCATGCCCGGAAGTCCGACTCCGGCAGGTTCTGGCGATCGAAATGGACGGTCTTGTAGGATTGAAGATACTCCTCGACCGCGGTCCGGGGATCCGACGCCGCTTCCATGAATCTCTGTCCGGCGCCGATGTTCCTCTTCGAGAGATGGGAATCCAGATTGTCCTTCAAGTCCTGAAGCCGCGCTTTCAGGGATTCGACCACTTCCGGGGTGAGTTCTTGCGCGGGGGCGTGCAATGCCGAAAGGCCGGCGCAAATCACGACGAGAACGAATGGCGGGATTTTCATCCTTCTAGCGTATCGGCTAATCGAATCTCCGACAATACCGAAATTTTCAAGGTGCGGGCACCTACCCGAGGGATCGGCCCGCTCTCAGCGTGCCGATTGCGCGACGATTCGAATAAAAGTCTTGGCAGGCGCTGGAACTTACCTAAAAGTGTGGGCGCTCCTGGAAATTTCATTTGATGCCAACCTGCCTTGAATCGCTGCGCCTGCTGGGTCAGGCGACGGATCGACTGCCCCTTCTGCGGGGCGAGTGGGGACAGGAGTGGGTGGACGCTCTTTCCACGCCGGTCTCGCTAATCATCCTGGGCGCGGGGTTCCTCGGGTTGCTGGTCGGCTTTCTAGTGGGAAAGGGGGCGGAAACCAAGGGCGAACCGAGCGCTGCCGACGAGAGGGATACGCCGGGCGGGGCCGAGCTGCGGTGGCGCCATGAAAAGCTGGTCCTTCTGGAACGGCAGCAGGCGGAGAAGCAGACTCGGTTGGAGGAGTTCGTCGAGTCGGTGGGCGGTGACGTCTCCGGCGGCACCGCCGCCGTGAAGGTCCGTCTCTTCGCTCTGGCGGAGATCCTCCGCGAAGAGCGCCAGCAGACCGGCAGCGACCATTCGCGGCTGAGCCTCGTCGACGAGCGGCTCGGAGAGATCGAAAAGAGCGGCGCTTCGAGGCCGGAGGCGATCGCGGGATGCCGGGAGATAGCCCGCAAGCAGATCGAACAACTGGAGGCGCGTCGAGACGCCCTGCGCTCCGCCGGCCGTCTCGTCTTCGGTTGGGAAGACGACCTGAAGGCGTCGCCCGACTTGAACGCCGAGAGGAGAAGAGAGCTTCGCTCCGCCCTCGCGGAAGTGCGCCGACTCGCCCAGGACTCGTCCGTGAATTGGCACGCCGCGACCGGGGAAGCGGATCGCCAAATCAGTGACATCCTCGCCGCCGGAGGCGAATCGGTTTTCGATCCGATTCGAACGATTCTCCTCGTCGACGGTTCGGAAACCGATTCGCTCGCTTCCCGCGAAAACCGGTTTCCCGACGCGGTCGCCGCCCTGGAGGAGGCGCTGGATTCCGGAGATCGCGCTGGTTCGGCGAAAGCGAAGAAGACCGAGAATCAGGACGCGGTTGAGGCGATGCGACCGGACGAGTCGTTCCTGAGCCCGGTTCCGACCGGTGCGGATACCGGCAATTCGAAACCGCCGGCGAACGGAAATGGAAACGGGTTTCACGATCTCACGAAGAGCGAAGCGCCGGAAGACGCCCTGGCCGAACCGGAGTCGTCGATGGTGATCTTCCGTGCGAACGACGCGGAGCTCTGGGGAAGGGACGTGTATCGGGGGACGAACAGCCGGGCCCGCGCGCTTTCGGACCTTCCGGAGTGGGCGCGGTGGATTTCCATCGAGCGCCTCGACACGGGGGAGAGGGTTTTCGCGCCGATCGGTTCGGTCAGCCTTTCCAGCGGCGATCCCGGATTTCCGTTCGGTTTCAACGGGACGAACGAGCTTTTCTACGGTGCCCGCCACTTGGGGGTTTTCGCGGAGACGTGTCCGAACGATGTCGAGACGCGGTTCACCTACGGGGGATGGGGTTTCGGCCATCGCGTCAACGACGCCGATCCCGGCTCCGAGCGCCTTCAGGCATCCGGCTGGGAAGGACGGGAAATCGACGCCGACACGGTCTTCGAAATTTCCCTGCACGCGGAACTTCCGGAACTCGGCGAGACCGACCGCGTTCTCGAAGCGGGCTGAGCGAAAAGGCGGACGGCTCCTTATCGGTGGAAACCGCATGGGAATCGGTTAAATTTCCCCATCGCCGAAGCTACTCGCAACCCTTTGATTCCCAATTTCGAGATCCTCGGCCGCATTGGCGGGGGAGCTTACGGGGAAGTCTATCTCGCTCGCTCGATCACCGGCATGTACCGGGCCGTCAAGGTGGTGAGCCGGCAGGATTTCGAATACGAGAAGACTTTCGAGCGCGAGTTCGAGGGCATCCAGCGCTACGAGAAGGTGTCCCAGGACCATACGGGATTGGTCGACGTGCTTCACGTGGGACGGGACGAAGAGGCCGGCCACTACTATTACGTGATGGAACTCGCCGACGACGAGAGCGGCGAACACGAGGATGTCGACGTCGATTCCTACAAGCCGCGGACCCTGTCCTCGGATCTTCGCCAGCATCCGGGGCGGTCGGTCGGCGAATGCGTCGCGCTGGGAGCGTCATTGGCGGAGGCTCTGGGTCACCTCCACCTCGCGGGTCTCACCCATCGCGATGTCAAACCCTCGAACATAATCTTCGTCAAGGGCGTGCCGAAGCTCGCCGACGTCGGGCTGGTGGCGCGGAGCGGACAGCGTACGTTCGTCGGGACGGAAGGCTATCTGCCTCCGGAGGGGCCCGGGACAAGCTCGGCGGACCTCTATTCCCTGGCCATGGTGCTCTACGAGATGCATACCGGGAAGGACCGGCTGGATTTTCCCGAGCTTCCCACGAATCTGGAGATTCCGCCGACGGTCAACCGCGACGAATGGCGGGGATTGAACGCGGCGATTTGCCGTGCCGGTTCGCCGGATCCCCGCAAGCGCTACGAGTCGGCCCAGGTCTTCGCGAGAACGCTCAGGAACGTGACCGGAGGAGCCGAACCGACGCCCGCCCGGCGCGGAAAACGCGTCTCGGCGATCGGGGTGGCCGCGGCCGCGACGATTTTGCTGATGGCGAGCGGCTTCGGCGGCTACTGGTTGTGGAAGGATAACCGGGACTTCGTGGACACGAATTCCACCCTGCTGGCCGAACCGGCGCCCTCCGCGGCCAACGAGTCCTCCCTTCCGGGCGAGCCGGTCGAAGAAGTCGTCGTGGAGACTCCGTCTTCGGGAGGTGCCGGCAAAGGCACGTTCAGCCTGATCGGCGATTCCGCCGAAACGGAACTTGGCCACGAGGAGGTAGTCATCAGCGATTTCGTCAATGGCGACGGGTCGGGAACGGTCGAACCGTCCGGTGATCCGGGGCACGGATTCGATGCCTCTTCCACGGACGAACCGATGATCGTGGCGGAGCTGGTAGCCGACCCGGTCCCTCAGGGAAAGGTCAGAATCATAAGCGATCCCAGCGGCGCGTCGGTCTGGGTCGACGGGGAAGAGATCGGAATCACGGAGACGAAGCTGATCGAGTTCGACGCCGGCCCGATCGAGATCACCCTCAAGCATCCGGGATACCACGACTGGCACTACAGCGGCAAGGTCGAGGAGGGGCTGGGGGTGCAATTGATCGAGGCGGAGCTTCTCCCCGACCGCAGTCCGATCGATGGAAATCCCTGGTTCAACTCGCTCGGTATCGAGTTTTCACCCGATCCGGACGGGAACTACGTTTCGCGAAACCCGATCACCACGGACGCCTTCAGAACGTTTCGGGACGAAACCGGGAGGATCGTGTCCGTGGCCGGAAAAGAAGGCAAAGTTCAGGTCGCGGACGACGAACTTCTCTGGGCCTTTTGCGACTGGATGACGGAAAGGGACCGGGCCTGGGGATTTTTGGGAACGGACCGCTACTACCGGGCTCGGCCGACGGAGGGAGGGTTCTTCGAATGTCTGCTGGACGATGAATTCGGCACCCTGATTCTCAATACCGAACCACCCGGCGCCGAGGTTTTTCTCAACGACGAGGCCGTCGGGGAGACTCCCGTGACGCTCGGGGACGTGCGTCTCGGTCCCTATCGGCTCGAGTTCGTGCTCCCCGGCTACGAGGTGGAGACCAAGACCGGAGTACTGGAAAGTCCGGTTGCGGAAGTCGTCGACACGGACCCGTTGTCCCGCGACAATTCCGCCGTGCTCGGCCGGCGATGGGTGAACAGCCAGGGCATGGAAATGGTTCCGGTGGACGACCTTCTCGTGGCGGTTTTCGAGACCCGCGTGCGCGATTTCCGCGAGTACGTCACGGAAGCCGCCGTGATGGATGCGTTGGCTCCGGGATTTTCCCAGGAATTGAATCATCCGGCGGTCGGAATCGGCTTCGCCGAAGCGCGCGCCTTTTGCAATTGGCTGACCGCCCGGGAACGGGCGAGGGGACTGATCCGCAGTTGGCAGCGATACCGCCTCCCGACCGACGCCGAGTGGAGCCGTTTTGCCGGCCTCGAGAACGAGATGGGTTCGTCGCCCGAAGCGCGGGGTCTCTCCGGTTCGGTGACCTATCCCTGGGGAGACGAATGGCCCCCTCCGGAAGGCGCGGGAAACTTCGCCGACGCTTCCGCTGCCGGACTGTTCGGGGCGTACGTCATCGAGGACTACGACGATGGCTACTCCGCGACCGCTCCCGTCGGAAGTTTCGAGGCCGGTCCGAACGGGTTGTTCGACCTCTCCGGCAACGTATGGGAATGGGTGCGGGATGCCTTCGGCGACACGGCCCCGGGGGTCCAGGTCGTTCGGGGCGGGGGCTGGAACTCCTACGACCGCGAGGTGCTGGAGACGCGATACCGCAACCCGGTGCCCGCGAATTCGAACGACGACGCCTACGGATTTCGCTACGTGTTGGAGAACACGGACGAACGGGAGTGAATCCGGTTGAAATCCGACGGTCGGTTCCGATACTGGAGCATGCCACGGACGCGAATCGCCAATGTGCTGGGAGGCGAAGTTTCTCCTGGAAAAGTCGAGGTCAAGGGCTGGGTTCGGACGAAACGGGATTCGAAGGCGTTTTCCTTCATCGAGGTGAACGACGGGAGTAGCCTGGCGAACATCCAGGTGGTGGCCGACGCCGGGATCGAGGGATACGAAGACGCGGTGGTCCCGCTGAAAACCGGCGCTTCCGTGTCGGTCGAAGGACAGGTCGTCGAATCGCAGGGCGGCGGGCAGAGGTGGGAGATCCAGGCGGCCCGGGTGCGTCTCGTCGGTTCCGCCGAGGAGGACTACCCCCTGCAGAAAAAGGGGCACTCGATGGAGTTCCTGCGCTCGGTCGCGCATTTGAGGCCCCGCTCGAATCTTTTCGGAGCGGTTTTCCGGGTTCGAAGCCGCCTTGCCTATTCGGTGCACCGCTTTTTCCAGGAACGCGGATTCGTCTGCGTTCACACGCCCATCGTCACCGGCTCGGATTGCGAAGGCGCCGGAGAAATGTTCCGCGTGGTCACGACGGAGGGCGAAGAGATCCAACTCGGCGACGACGAATTCTTCGGCAAACCCGCCTATCTGACCGTGAGCGGCCAGCTGGAGGCGGAGACGTTCGCCAGCGCGCTGTCCAACGTCTACACCTTCGGTCCGACCTTTCGCGCCGAGAATTCGCACACCTCGCGACACGCCTCGGAGTTCTGGATGATCGAGCCGGAAATGGCCTTCTGCGATCTCCGGGGCGACATGGATCTCGCTGAGGAAATGGTGAGATTTCTTGTCCACGACGCTCTCGAATCCTGCCGCGAAGACCTCGCCTTCTTCAATCGCTTCATCGACAAGGGACTGATCGAGAGGCTGGAGCTCGTTCGCGACCGCCCGTTCGAAAGAGTGAGCTACACGGAGGCCGTCGAAATTCTTCAGGCCAGCGGCAGAAAATTCGAGTATCCGGTGGGCTACGGGTTGAACTTGCAGTCGGAGCACGAGCGGTACCTCACGGAAACCCACTTCCGCTGTCCGACCACCGTCTACGACTATCCGAAGGAGGTGAAGCCATTCTACATGCGGAAAAACGACGACGGAAAAACGGTCGCCGCCATGGATCTCCTGGTTCCGGGAATTGGCGAGATCGTCGGGGGAAGCCAGCGCGAAGAGCGTCTCGACGTGCTGCGGGCCAATCTGAAAGAGCACGGCCTGAAGGAGGAAGACTACTGGTGGTATCTTGACCTGCGCCGTTACGGTTCGGTGCCGCATTCCGGTTTCGGCCTCGGCTTCGAACGCTTCCTGATGTTCGCCACCGGGGTTGCCAACATCCGCGACGTGGTTCCGTTTCCGCGGACGCCCGGTTCGGCCGACTTCTGAACCGGACGGATCAGCCCTTGGTCGGCGCCGCCGCCGCCGACCCACAGAAGAGGGATTTCTTGCCGGGCTGGTCGCCGCCCACCTTCCGGCTCTTCCGCATCTCGTAGACGCTTCCGTCCTCGCAGAGGACGACGAGTTCGCCGGACGGGCCGGTGCGAAGCGCCGTGAACTTCTTGCCGGTCAGGCCTCCCACCTCGAGAAGGGAGAGGGTGTTCCCGGAATTCTCGCCTTGGTCGACGGCGATCAACCGACCGTCGTGGCTGGCCACGATGACCCGCCCGGCGAGCGACGGAAAGTTTTCGCCGCGATAGACGACGTTTCCGATCGTGCGGCCGGCCATGCCGGCCCGTCGGTCGAAGGCGGCGATCGGCGAGGTGACGATTTCGGCCAGCTGCGCATTCATGGACATGCTGAAAATCGTCGAACTCTCGGTGAGGTCCCAGCCGAAGTGTTCTCCGCCCATGGCGCTCAGGTTGACCTCGTCGACTCCGTCCCTGCCCGCTTCGCCGATGCAGAGGCTGCCCTGGAAGGGATCGAACGACAGGCTGTGCGGGGCGCGCAGTCCGAACGCCCACAGTTCCGGCAGCGCTTCGGTGACGAGCTTGAAAGGGTTGGTTTCGGGAATGCCGTAGCGACCGTTCCGGCCATCGCGACCGGTGGGATCGATGCGAAGCACCTTTCCGTAGGCGCTGGCGAGACTGGAGGCGTTGCGCGAGGCGCTCTTTCTGCTGATTTTGCCGACGGCGCCGTCGCCCACCCCGAGATAGAGCCCGCCTTGGAAATCGAAAACGAGGCTGCGGAGGTTGTTCTCGGGGCCCGGCTGGCTGAAGCGCAGCACCTCCCGCTTTCCGCCTTCGAACGTCGGGGCGAGGGGGTGCCGTGTCGAGTACTCGTAAACGACATCCTGATGGTGCTCGGCCCCGGTGCCGAACTCGGGTTGGAAGTCGGGGCTTCCCGAGCCGGGCTTTTCGGCGGCGACCACGTAGAACTTTCCGAAGCCGGGCATGCCTTCGGCGAGAAAGTGGGGATGAAACGCGATTCCGGAAAATCCGAGGGAAGTCTCGGTCAGCGAATCCGCCAGTGAGCAGTAAGGAGTGACGGAGGCCGCTCCGGAAAGGGACGGGCTGATCCGAAGGACGTCTCCGCCTCGTTCGAGAACGTACGACACGCCGAGCGCGTCCCCGCCGAGGTCGGTCGGTGATTCGGCGCGGGCCATAAGCGAAGGCTCGGCATCGAAGGCCATCTCGCGGTGGGCGGCCAGCGCCGCGGGATTGATCGCCTGCGGTTCGACGAACTGGTGGTGTGTCGTCCACAACTGGACCGCGACGTAGCCCCCAATCCCGATCCCGACGGAGAGAGCGAACAGAATCAGCTTTGTAGTGATCGAAAATAGGAAAAATCTCATAGGTGCGCCCGGTATTTCAATAAATTCTCAAATTGTCATAAATTGTATTCGTTTTTGATAAAGTTTGCAACTTTGAAAACCGATGTTTTTGAAAAAAATCATCGTGGCGCTGCCCGAGCCCGGGGTTTACAAGCCCGCTTGAATTCGCCAGAATGGTGGAATGAACGGCCTGTTCGACTCCGGAGATATTGCCCGCTACCACGAAGATGGATTCGCCTTTCGGCGGGGAGCGTTCACCTTGGAAGAAGTCGGATTGCTGGCGGAGACGGCCCGGAACGACCGGGCGATGGATCGCGCCGCCGCGGCCCGGGACGACGGAGAGGGAAACGAGGTGCGCCTTTCTCTATGGAATCACCCGGGCGACGGAGTCTACGGGATGGTGGCGAGATGCCGGCGAGTGGTCGACTCGGTCGAGCAGTTGATCGGGGGCGAAGTCTATCACTACCACTCGAAAATGATCATGAAGGACGCCGGGACCGGCGGTGCCTGGGTCTGGCATCAGGACTACGGATACTGGTACCAGAACGGTCTGTTGTTTCCCGATCTTTGCAGCGTGATGATCGCGATCGACCGGGCGACGACGGAGAACGGCTGCCTCCAGTTGTTGAAGGGCTCGCACAAAATGGGGCGCGTCAATCACGTGCTTTCCGGCGAGCAGGCGGGAGCCGACCGCGAGCGGGTCGAAGAGGCCTCCAAGCGGCTCGATCTGGTCCACGCCGAGATGGAACCGGGAGACGCGGTCTTTTTTCACGCCAACACCCTGCATTGCTCCGGTGCCAATCGATCCGAGAATTCCCGGTGGGCGATGATCTGCTGCTACAACTCCGCCGCGAACGATCCGTACAAGGAATCGCATCACCCCGGCTACACGAAGCTCGAGAAAGTCGACGACTCCGAGGTCCTCGGGGTCGGGCGCGCCGATGCCGCGAGATCGGGCGTGGAATTCGCCAACATTTCGCAAGAGGATCACAGCGCGAGGATCCTGTCGGACACCGGCGAACCCGATTGAGATGGCGGACGGGTCAAGCCGACGATCAAGGGGCGGAAAGGCCGTGATTCATTTTCCGAGACGGAACGGCCAGGGGAGCAGATTCTTGAAAAGGACGACTTCGCCGGTGAACTCCCTTTCGTCGGAAGACCCGGCGTCGAGCAGCACGAGGGTTTCTTCGCCGGCGAATTCCGCGATCACCTGACGACACAGGCCGCAGGGCGAGCGAGCTTCGAGGTCGCTGCCGGTTTCCGCAGTGGTCGAAAGAGCCACGAGGTCGAGTTGCCGCGCGCCGCTCCAGACGCCGTTGAAGACGGCGGCGCGTTCGGCGCACATCGTGGCGCCGTAGCTCGCGTTTTCCACGTTGGCCCCTGCGAAAACGGCTTGTCCCATGCGGACGGCGGCACCGACCTGGAATCGCGAGTAGGGAGCGTAGGCTTTCTGTCGGCTCGATCGAGCTCGGTCCATCAAGTCGTCGAACCACTCGGACGGGACGCCGTCCGGTTGGTCGGAGAGGGACCCGATGGTGCGCCACCTTCCGCGAGTCGTCTCGATGGGGAGTGCCTCCATGGCGTCGGGCTTTCAGCGATCCATGACGTTTTCCACCAGAATGCTCTGGATCACCGAATACATTTCGTACTGGGCGAGAACCAGCAGCCGGTCCTGATCGACCGCGTCGGGACCCTCCAGCTGAATCATGAGGCGATCCTCTTCTTCCGCGAGATCGTGTTCCTCGTTCATGAGAAGGCGCGCTTGGTTCAGCACGCTGTACCAAGCTTCCGTGTGCTCGATCGGCACTTCGAGACGCCGCAGCTCCAGAAGGTCTCCGTGGCCGGGCTCGATTTGCCCGGGATCGAGAAGCGTGTCGGCCGGAAACGTCTCCACGCGGTTCAGGTCGTTCCGAACCAGCTCGCGGACCTCTTTGAAGCCTTCGTCGAGATCCGGCCGCACGAACCGATCCCAGTCTTCGATCTGGGACAGCGTGTCGTCGTCGGCCAGGGTATCCTCGGAGAGAGGGGAGGGAAATAGGCGCTCCTTGGTGCGCTCGGAGAAGCCCTCTCCCGCCGCCGTCCGAGGGAGTTCGCAGACCAGGTGCCACTCGGACGAAGAGAGGGCGTCGAGCACCCACTGTTCGTCTGTCAGAATAAACCTCATAAATTGGCGCGGCGGGATCCGATCGTCTAAGCGGGACGCCGTCCGGGAACGTTACGAAACGGTGAGGGGGATACCAGCAGATTCGCCGACTAAAAGTCACGGGAATTCGACTATTGCCGTTCGCGCGACAGCCTCGCAGGTTTGAAAATAAACCCACGTTTAACATTTGCGATTGCGAAATTCGGAAAAGATGGGAAACTTATTCGAGAATTCGCCCGAGCGAAAGGCTTTAAGGATCTAATAATTATGAAAAGTCTAATAAAAAGGTTGCGCAAGTCTATCTGGAAGCGTTAAATTACCCTACTTTCTATAACAACTAAAATCGCCAGGAAGCTTAATCATGCAAGTAACAGAAGATAGCAATACCGGGGTCGATCAGAACGCTGACCGACTGGCCGATTTCATCATGTTCGCTCAGCGTTCCTTTCTCCTCGATCTCTCGAGGGAACTGAACCAAGGGAATGTTTCATACGCCCAGTTTTTCCTTCTCGGATATCTGGCCAACGAGGACTACCTCACCATGACGGATATTTCCAAGAAGATGGGGCACTCCACGGCCGCCGCCACCGGTCTGGTGGACCGTCTGGAGAAGCTCGGCTACGTCCAGCGGCTCCACGCCGCCGACGATCGCCGCAAGGTGATGGTCCAGATCACGCGAAAGGGAATCGAGATGGTGACCCGTTTGCGCAACTCCATCGCCGACAGCATCTCCGAGGTGATGGTGGCCCAGGAGGGGGGCGACGAGGAAAAGCTCCAGCCGATTTATTCGCAACTGCGAGAGTTTTTAGCTTCCCGATAAGCCTGCGGTGGAAACCTTCCGGGATTCCACCAATCAACGAAACACACCCTTCAGGCATACCGAGAATTTCGAAACCAAACACTTCCAAGCGATTTTAGTGGCGCTCCCCGGATTCCGGGGAGCGTTTTTCGTTTCGGGACAGCCGGGCGCGGGGCACCGGAGGGGTCAAGGGCTGAGGCGTTGAATGTTCCACTCGCCCGCGTCGCCGGACCGTGCGTAGACGAAGCGATCGTGGTTTCGTCCGGGCTGACCCTGCCAGAATTCGATCGTCCGGGGAACGATCCGGTAGCCCCCCCAGAAATCGGGTAGCGGCACGCAATCCTCCTCGCCCGTGTCCGGATAGAGCGCCGTGTATTTGGCGACTCGTTTTTCCAGCCAATCGCGGGCGGGAATGACATCGCTTTGCTTCGAAGCCCAGGCACCGATGCGGCTGTCGTAGGGGCGGGAGAAGAAGTAGGCCCGGGATTCGTTGCGCGAGGTCTTGACGGCTCTCCCCCGCACGTGGACCTGCCGCTCGAGTTCCTTCCAGAAAAAGAGAAGGGAGACCGCTGGATTCGCGTCGAGTTCCATCGCCTTGCGGCTGGTGTAGCTCGTGAAGAAAGCCACCCCGTTTTCGTCGAAGTCCTTCATCAGAAGGGTGCGCGAGCTGGGTCCGCCGTCGAGGCCGACCGTGGAAAGAGTCATGGCGTTGGCCTCGCGAATTCCGGAATGGGCCGCTTCCGCGAACCAGTTTTGGAATTGCACGAAAGGGGACGCCTCGAGATCCTCTCGGGAAAGGCGGCCGGCGCGGTATTCGCGGCGGAGGTCGGCGATGGATTTGGAAACGGAATCGGTCATGAGGGTTTTCGAATGTTCAAGCGACGATACGAACGTCACTTTGCCGCCCGGAGCAAATAAACAGTTGATCGCCAAAACGCTTGGAAGACCGTTGGGCCGATGGGTGTTCCTCGCCAATATCTACACGAACGTCTCGAGCGGGTGCTGTTCGGGCAGGACGAGATACGCACGCGCATTGCCGAAATGGGGACGGAAATTACCTGCGATTTCGCCGGAAGCACGCTCTCGGTCGTGACCGTCCTGGAGGGAGGGGCCTTGTTCATGGCCGATCTCATTCGCGAAATTCATCTGCCGTTGCGGATCGATTCCATCTCGGTGGACAGCTACCATGGAGGCATCGCGAGCAGCGGCACCGTTTGCTTCCGCGAAAGCCGCCTGCCCGACGTGTCGGGCCGCGACGTCCTCGTGCTGGACGACATCCTGGATTCCGGACGCACGATGGCCGCGGTCGTGCGCAAGTTGAAAGAGGAAGGGCATCCCCGCTCCATCAAATCCGCCGTGCTCCTGTCGAAGCGCATCGAGCGCTCCGTCCCGTTCGAAGCCGACTACAGCGGGTTCGACACGGGCGACGAGTTCGTCGTCGGATACGGGCTCGACTACCGCGGCGAATACCGGAACCTGGCGGTCATCGGCACCTTGAAACCGGAATACATCGAGATGGAAGCATGCAACTGAGCGTTCTTTACTTCTCCGTGCTGCGGGACGTCGCCGGAACGGACCGGGAGGATCTTCCGATGACTCGGGAAACCCTCGACGTAGGTTCCGTCATCGATATTGTCCTGGGGAAACACCCTCCGCTGGCCGAATGGAACGAAAAGCTCCTGATCGCCGTCAACGGTGAATACGCCGATCGGGACACTCGGGTGAAGCCCGGCGACGAGGTCGCTTTGATGCCCCCGGTTCAGGGCGGGTAGCGGAGTTCCGTGGACGCGGCGGACCGAGCGAAAGGCGTTTACTTGCCGGCCGAACCGACCAAGACTGTGCGCGACCGATGGCAAAATGGTTCTACACCGACTCGTCAGCGACCCAACAGGGTCCCGTCGACGACTCAACCCTGTTGCGTTTGCACAACGAGGGCGCGGTCGACGCCGGTTCGCTGGTGTGGCGCGAAGGCTTGGACGAGTGGGTGCCGTTCGTCGCGGAGGCGGGTCCGCTGTTCGGGGAAAACGGGGACGGAGCTCCGGTCGAGATCGGGATTTGCGCCTACTCGGGCCGAGTCTATCCGGCTTCCGAAATGGTTCCCTACGGCGAAGCGCTCGTCGGGGTCGGGCACAAGCAGGCCTTCGTGCAGCGGCTGATGGAATCGGGCGCCGTCGCGGTCGGCGACGCGACGGAGAGCCGCCTCGCCTATGTCGGGTTCTGGTGGCGGTGCTTGTCGTCGCTTCTCGACTACTTGATCAAGTTGGTTCCCTCGTGGCTATGCATGGCTCCATTCTACTTGCTTTCGTTCGCCGGCGGCGTGGCCGCCACCGGAACGCCGGACGAGATTATCGGTGGCTGGTCGGCGCTGATGATGGTCGCCTACGGGTTCGGCCTGGTCGCCATGCTGGCATTCGGCGTTTTCTACGAGACTTGGATGGTCGGCAAGTACCAGGGCACGCTGGGCAAACTGATCATCGGCGCGAAAGTCGTCAATCCGGACGGCTCGCGGCTGTCCTACAGGCGCGCCTTCGTCCGCTGGATGGCCAAGAAACCGCTGAACTACGTGATCGTCTGGATCCCGGCGACGATCGGTTTCGGAATCATGGTCGTGATCATGGGGGTGGCGGCGAGGGAAGGCGGCGGATCGAGCGTGTTCGCTCTGGGGCTGGCCTCGGCTTTTTTCGTCTACGCCGGGTTGCTGGCCCTGTGTTCGGGAGTCTACTGGATGGCGGCATTCGATTCGGAGAAGCGAACCCTGCACGACCGGTTGGCCGGAACCCGCGTCGTGTGGAAGTGATACCCCGAGGCCCATGGAGCAACCAACTACCCAAGCCGGCGAAGCCGTTCTGCAGTGCCCGAAGTGCCGCAGCGGGCTGAACGTGAACCGGGCGACGGACCGCATCGAGGAAAAGTGTCCGGTGTGTCGCGGCGAACTCAGCCTGACCGTGTTTCCCCGTTTATTCGCTGCGCCGTCGAACGAGGCGGCGCCTGCGACGTCGACGAGCGGGAGCGAGGCGAGCTGCGCCTTTTATCCCGAACTGAAGGCGGAGAAAATCTGCGACCGATGCGGTTGTTTCCTTTCCGGCAAAGCAGCCGTGCGCTGGGACGGCCGGGACTTCTGCGTGCCCTGCCTGCACTGGTTGCGCGAGGAGGAGAAAGCGGTCGACTTCGTGGCGCGGGTCGACTTCCACGAAAATCGCGCGCTAGCACTGGTGACCTGGCTGGCCCCGCTTTCCCTGTTCACGGCGCCGGTCGCGCTTTACCTGCTCGTTCGCTACCGGAAGGAATCTCCGGGCTTTGTTCCGCGCGGCCGGGGCAGGTGGTGGCTGGCGGCCTTCCTGTCCGTTGCCTGGCTGATTGCCTGGCTCGCCGTCATCGTGATCTGGGTATCCCTGGTCGTCGACGATCTCCTGTAGCGGGGCGGGTTCGTGCCACCGCTCGCTCCGGTCCGTGCCTCCGCCGCGTCGAAAAATCAGGCTTTGGCCTTGCCGACTTTGCACTGGCCTTCGAGAGAGGCGCCCTCCTCCATCTGGAGACTGGTCGTGCTGACCGATCCAGAGATAACCGAAGTCGGAGTGAGACGGCAGGAGCTGAAATTGCCGTTCCCGGTCACCTTTCCCTCGATCACCGCCTTTTCGGCTTTGATGTCGCCGGCGACCGCGGCGTTCTGGCCGATGGTCAGGCTGCCCTTGGAATGGATGTTGCCCTTGATGGACCCGTCGAAAATGAGGTCGGTCGAACAATTCAGGTCTCCTTCGATTTCGATGTCGCTGGATAGATGGCTGCTCACGGTATGAAGTCGTTGATTGTTGATTTACGGGGTCCGGCGAAACCCGCTCGGCGGGATCGTCGCGGCGCAACGGTAACGTTAAACCGTCTGGATGTTGAGTCTTTTTTCAAGGAAAGATCACCGACGCGATAGGGATGCAGCGTTGTTGAAATACCTTGAGCCTCAGTTATCGTTGCCGGAAGCGTGCAGGTTCCGAAGGGGTAATCCGGTCGGTGTCGCGGCGCGGAAAGCTTATGGCGGAAAATATGTTATCGGATCGGCCCGAGTACGGCCGCACCTTCCACAGCGTGATGTGGATCGTCGGCTTTCTCGCGGCGGTTCAAGTCTTCGCGGTGGGCTGGGCCGTGATGAAGCGCGAGCCTGCCCGGAATCCCGGCCTCGAAGATCCGGTCCGCTCTTCGTCCTCCGCCCTCTCCGTGCCGACGCTGCCGCCCGACCGGAACGTCGTTCCCCGCGACGCCGGAAGCGATATAGGGATCGAGAGTCGTGTCGGTCCGGGCGAAGGCGTCGGGGAACCGACGGAGTCTCCGGTCCTTTCCGAAGGGAACGTCCCGCGGACGGACGCGGGGCCGAGCCGGCCGTTTCTCTCCGAGCCGACTTTCATCGGTCCCTCGGACGCGGGCCGATCCCTTTCCGAAGAGCTGGCGGAGGCCGCTTCCACGGCACCCCCGATCGAAGAGCCCATTCTGGAACGGCTTGTTTCCACAGGGGAGGAACTTCGCGCCAACGGGAACATGCAGGGCGCCCTCCAAGCCCTCCGCGAGGCCGAGTCCGCCCTTCCCGACCATCCTCGGGTGATGGCCGAACTCGCCGCCACGCTCAGCCAAATGGGGCTCGACAACAAGGCGGACGCCTATTGGGAAAGGATCAGGGCTCTTGGGTCCGGCCGCGCCGGCGCTTATTATCGGCTGGCGGAGCAGCGACTGAAGGGCGAGGCGGCGCCTCCCGACGGGAGCACCGGGCAGATCATGGGCATCAAGGAGGTGAAAGTGAACGAGCACCCCCCCGGCGACGAGGGCCAGAAAGTGGCCCTGCGTGTCGTGATCGAAGCCGACACCGAGGCCCGCCCGACGGGGCAGGATCTGGCGCTTCTCGTCTACTTCTACGACAGGGTCGACGGGGAAAAGGTCGATGCCTCCACGGCCGACACCTCTTACCTGTATCCCACGGAGCCCTACGACTGGACGGCGGACGGGACGGAGGAGATCGTCGTGAACTATCACCAGCCGGTTTTTTCCGAGGAGCAGAAACGCGAGCTCGGAGAGCGGCGTTACTACGGATACGCGATCGAGCTCTATTACCGCGACGAGTTGCAGGATAGGGTTACGCTACCGCAGGATATCGTCGAGTTGAGGGAGTCGGTTCAACCGCAGGAGCCACCGGCGGAATCCGTTCCCTTCGGTCCGGAGAACGCGCTTTTCCCGGAATCTCTCAGTCCCTAGGAACGCAGTATGGAGAATGACCCTGTAGTGCTGATCGTCGACGAGTCGGCCGAAGACCGCGCCAATGTCCGCTCGATCCTGGAAGGACGTTCCGTTCGCTTCATCGAAGCGGCAAACGCGGCGGAAGCTTGGGAGGCGGCCCGGAACCTGGATCGCGTTTCGATGTTGATCGCCGCAATCTCTCCCGACACCGGCGAAGAAATTTTCGATTTTAGAGAGCATCTGCACAGCCGTCTCGGTGATTTCCCAGCGGTGTTTTGCAGCCGGGAGGACATGACGCCCTTCTACCCGCGGGTTGGCGGAAACGACCGGCTCTTTTTCAAGCCGGTGAACCGCGGCGCGATGACCGATTGGTTCGACCGGGCGGTCGATGACGGCGAGCCGAGCTCGGGGACCGACGGAAACGTCGACGAGGACGTCGACCCGCAACCTCCCGTCGGCTCGCCGCCTCCGGAGATTGAAACCACTCCGAGTCCGAACGCTGCTTCGGAGCCGCTGCCGCATCTCGAGTCGACTCCGGTCCAGTTGCCCGAGGACGCGCTCCCGGTGGGGACGCGCCTCGGGGACTACAAGTTGCTTCGCGAGATCCAGCGGGACGACAACTTCGCCCTCTACGAGGCCGAGCAGACCTCGATCGGGCGTCGGGTCGCCCTGAAGACCCTCTACCGGAAGCACCGCAAGGACATCCGGTGGGTTCAGGGCTTCGTGGACGAAGCCAGTGCCCGGGCGTCCGTCACCCATCCCTCGATTTCCCTGGTCTACGAATGCGACCAGGAGTTGGGGGTGAACTTCTACACGCTCGAACTGGTCGATGCTCCGAGCTTGAGCGATCTGGCGAGACGGCGCAGCGATCTCGAAGAGGACGTGATCTGGCGCGTCCTCGAGGCTGCGGCCGACGCGCTCGCCTACCTGCGGGACAAGGGAATGTCCCATCGATTGTTCAGCGCACGGAGCATTCTCGTTCTCAAAGGGGGAGAGCCGAGAATAGCCAACCCGGTCAAGGGCCGCGGCGAGCCGCTTTCGATCGACGAGGAACGCCGTCAAATGGAACTCCTGGCGGAGGCGGTTTCGCCGTTTCTGAGGAAATCCGGCACCGATCCGGCGTTGTATTCGCTCGTCGACCGGATGGGGTCGGACCGCATCGACGCCGTGAATTCAATCGACGGTTTGAAGAACGCCATCACGCCGGTCGATCCGACCGCGGGGCTCACCGAGGCGGAACTGGCCAAGCTCAGCGAAAAGGAGACGGACCGCAAGGCGGTGGTGGCGGGAACCCTTATCGGCCTGTTGATCGTTGCGGCGGCGGTCGTGGCCTACGTCGTGGTCAGCGGAAAGCCGGAGGTTCGCGATTTGGACAATTTGTCCAAAATCCCCGCGGGCAAGTTTCCGTTCCAGGACGGCGAGGAGATCGAGTTGCCCGAGTTCTGGATCGGCCAGTACGAGGTTACCATCGCCGAATACGCTGAATTCCTGGAAGATCTGGCGGAGGATCCGAGGAAGGCCGACTCGATCCGCCATCCCGACCAGCCCGAGGAGAAAACATCCTACGCGCCCGAGAAGTGGGATCAATACTACTCCGCTGCGATGAAGGGCGGAAAGTTCTACGGCGGCGACATCGATCCCAATTGCCCGGTGATCGGGGTCGACTGGTGGGACGCCAATGCCTACGCGGCGTGGCGGGGCGTGCGGTTGCCCACGGAGGAGGAGTGGGAGAAGGCCGCCCGCGGCAGATCCGGCAGTCGTTATCCCTGGGGGGACAAGATGGTGCCCGCCAACTTCAACAGCGGCATCGATCACGACGCGACGGATACGGTCGAAGCCGGCGGGGTCGACGGCTACAAGTACTGGTGTCCGGTGGACGCGATCCCCGCCGACGAAAGCCGCTACGGCGTGATCGGCCTGGCCGGCAACGTGAGCGAATGGACCGCGAGACTGCATTCGCATCCCGATTCTCCCGACCGAAAAGTTCCGCTGAAACGGGGCGCCTCGTTCGCCACGAAGTCCGGCTTCGAATTGACGGCGAGACGGGCCGCCGAGTCGCCGGACGACCGGAATTTCTGGACCGG
This sequence comes from Verrucomicrobiales bacterium, assembly GCA_040905585.1. Lineage (GTDB taxonomy): Bacteria > Verrucomicrobiota > Verrucomicrobiia > Verrucomicrobiales > DEV007 > Arctic95D-9. The sequence continues at coordinate 19,814 of JBBDRG010000070.1, read as the reverse complement.
TTTCAGGATTGCCTCGGATTCGGAGAATCCCGGAAGGCCGAGCATCCCGGCCCCGTCCGAGCCCGCGGAACCGGCCGCGACGGAGACGCCCGCCTCTCCCGAGCCCTGAGGTTTTCCGAACCGCTGTTCTCCGTCGGGCCGCCCAGAAGGGGCGTGCAAAGCGCAATAGTGGAACCGGCAAGTCGAATGCTTCCGCCGGAATCCGAGGGGCGAGCCCTTTGCCTGCGGGCGGCCGGCCTTCGTCCGGCGGCCCCGGTGTTTCGCCGCCGAAGGGCGGGAACCCGGCCGGCATTGGCATTCGAATAGCTAACATGACCCGGCCGAGGGCGCGTTCGAAGGTCGCCGCGACACACCATCCATGAAAGCATCCGCCACCCTTCCCGCCGGGGCGGATCGAGATGCGCCTGGTCAGCTTGTTCGATCAATTCGTCGCGCTCGACGGGGAGAGGTTTCCGTTCGAGCGGGGCGAGCATGTCGTTACGGAGTATTCCCACAAGTTCACGGACGAGGGTTTTCTGGGCATGGCGAGCCGGGCTGGCTTCCGGGCACGGAAACACTGGATCGACCGCCGCCGCCGGTTTTCGGTCCACTATTTGACCCGAAGCGACGCGGAGGCTCCGGTCGCCGCTCCTTGAGCGGGAGGCTCGAAATCAGTCGTGGATTCCCCGGGCGACGGCAACCGTTTCGCCGTCCTCTTCGGAAAAACTCACGAGGAGCGGGCGGCAGCAAATCTCGCAATCGTAGTCGACCTCGCACGGCGTTTCCTCGACCGGCGGCAGCGGAATCCCAAACTCCTCGAAGCAGGTGGGGCAGATTACGGGATAGACGTCCATCGGGGCTGCATTCGGGTTCGCGAAGCGAGCGGGGCACTTCAAGACGTAATTTTCCTTGTGATATGGAGCATTCCACCTAAATTTGCGCCCTTCCGACCGCCGCCGGTGCTCCCGGGCGTGTCGGGAAAAGTTGCTGGAGCAACACTGGAAAGCTTACAAACCAAACAACCAACCTCAAACCGAATCACATGTCAGCTACTATCACCCCGACCAATCCGGAGCTAATGGCTCTGATTGAGCGACAGTTCCACACCCACCGCGAGAACTCCATCGTGCGTGGAACCATCATCGAAGTCCGTCCCCAGGTGGTGGTCGTTGACGTTGGCGCCAAATCCGAAGGCATCATTCCTATCTCGGAATTCGAAGACGAGGAATTCGCCATGGGAGACGAAATCGAAGTGCTTCTCGAGAAGCTCGAAAACGACGAGGGAATGGTCGTTCTCTCCAAGGAGAAAGCCGCCCACAAGCAGAACTGGGACAAGATCGTCAAGGTTTACGAAGAAGGCGGCCTGGTGAAGGGCAAGGTGAGGTCCGTCGTCAAGGGCGGCCTCATGGTCAACGTCGGCGTGGAGGCCTTCCTCCCCGGCTCCCAGATCGACATCATTCCGCCGAAGGATCTGAACGAGTACGTCGGCAACGTCTACGAGTTCAAGATCGTGAAGGTGAACGACATACGCAAGAACATCGTTCTGAGTCGCCGCGAAGTGATCGAAGCGGAACGCGCCGAGCAGCGCGCGGAATTCCTCGAATCGGTCAAGATCGGCGACCGGGTCGAAGGCATCGTCAAGAACATCACCGATTTCGGCGCCTTCGTCGACCTCCAGGGCATGGACGGTCTCCTTCACATCACGGACATGAGCTGGGGCCGGATCAACCATCCCAGCGAAATGCTGTCGATCGGGCAGAAAGTCGAAGTCGAAATTCTCGATGTCGACAAGGAAAAGGAGCGCGTCTCCCTCGGAACCAAGCAACTGCAGGACAATCCCTGGGAAGCGATCGAGGAAAAGTATCCGGTCGGCTCCGAGGTCGCCGGCAAAGTCACCAAGCTGGTACCCTACGGCGCTTTCGTCGAGATCGAGCGCGGCGTCGAAGGCCTCATTCACGTTTCCGAACTTTCCTGGACCAAGCGGATCACGCGACCCAGCGATGTTCTGGCGCTCGACCAGGAGATCAAGGCCGTGGTTCTCGGCATCAACAAGGAAGAGCAAAAAATTTCACTCGGCGTTCGACAACTCGAGCCCAACCCGTGGGACGAGGTCGAGTCCCGCTACCCGATCGGAACCACCATCAAGGGCGAAATCCGCAACCTCACTCCCTACGGGGCTTTCGTGGAGCTGGAAGACGGAATCGACGGCATGATTCACGTGTCCGACCTCAGTTGGACCCGCAAGATCAACCATCCCAGCGAGGTCGTGAAGAAGGGCGAAGAAGTCGAGGCCCTCGTGCTCGAAATCGACAAGACGAACCAGCGCATCAGTCTCGGCGTGAAGCAGCTTGAAAACGATCCGTGGAGCGAGATCGACACCCGGTTCAAGGTGGGCGATCTCGTCAAGGGCACGGTCGCCAAGATCGCCACCTTCGGCGCGTTCATCCAACTCGAGGACGATATCGACGGACTGGTCCATATTTCGCAGCTCAGTGAAGATCACGTGTCCAAGGTCAAGGATGTCATCAAGGTGGGCGACGAAGTGGAAGCCCGCGTCATCAAGGTCGACCGGGTCGAGCGCCGAATCGGTCTCTCCATCAAGGCGGCGGAATACTCCGAAGAGCAACTCAAGAAGGAGACCGCCGCGTTCGACGCGCTTCGTCCCAGTTCCGATCTCGTCGGACTGGAGCAGGCCTTCAACCTCGCCACCGAAGAGTGGCGACCTGGCGACGAAGCGGAAGGAGAAGAGTCCGAGGAGGATTGATTTCCGTCAGTTTGCCGGCCGGGACCCGATCCGGCTGGAATTTCGAAAAAGGGAGCAGGGAGTGTCCTGCTCCCTTTTTGCGTGATTTTGCCGTCGGAATCAGTCACGAACCGGCTCTTTACGAAAAGGATTGATAAGGGGAGATTCCAATGTCCTTGCGAGATCTCGTGATCCGTTTGAAACGGGCTCTCCCTTCGGGCCGACGAGATTCGGACGGGGGAGCCTGAATCTCATCCAGCAATGAACCGGGAAACAACCAGAATCGATCTACCGCCGCGCCGGATGATCCGGCGTCGCGGCCCCAGAGTGCCGCGCTGGATTTGGGTGGTCATCGTTCTGGTCTCGGTGGCTGCCGGCACAATAGTGGGATTTCGGGTCGGCGGAAACCGCCCCGTTGAACCCGCCCGGTTCGGGGAAGACCCGGCCGTTCAGAAGCAAGTGGCTCGAGAAATCGCCCTGGCCCGCCAGTCGGTTTCCGAAGGCGACTGGCTCGAGGCCAGGAAACGGTTCGAGAGCGTCCGGGAAATGGATCCCGACAATCCCGACGCGTTGGCCTCTCTTCCCCTGATCGAGCGACGGCTTGACGAGGCGAAGGGTTCGCTGGAAGTGCGTACCATCCCTGTCGACGCGAACGTCGTCGTGGACGGTATCGGTGAACGCTCCAGCCCGGCTCTTTTTTCCGGCATTCCGTTCGGAACCCACACCGTCACGATCTCGAAGGAAGGTTACGAGCCCGTGGTCAGAGAGGTGGAGGTCACGAGCGAAGAAACGGTCGCCTTGCCGGAAATCGCCCTTCTCAAGACCTTCGGGCAGATAGAAGTCGTCAGCGAGCCCGAGGGAGCCGAGTTCAAACTGATTAAGACGCTCGAGAACGAGGAGCTCGCGCTGGTCGAAGTCGGCAAAACGCCGGCACGCATCGAGCGCCTGGACCCGGGCGACTACCAGGTGTTGATGGCGGTGGAGGGCTGGCCCGAGTATTCCGAGAACGTTCGCATCCAGAACAACCGCAACACCTCCGTCTCGGCCGTCTTCGCCAAGGGAGGGCTCAACATCACCAGCGATCCCAACGGCGCCGAGGTTTGGGTCGAAGACGAGCAGGGAAATATGGCGCCGGCGGGATCGACTCCTCTCAGCCTGGCCGATCTCCCGGTGGGCAAGCATCGGTTCGAGTTGCGCTACGGAGACTGGGCTCCGATCGCCCGGACCGTGGACGTGACCGAAGGAGTGACCCGTGATCTGGAGTTTTCCTGGGAACGAGCGCTGGTCAAATTCAGCAGCGATCCGCCCGGAGCCGCCGTTTACCGGGACGGCGAACGCGTCGGGAACGGGCGTCAGGTCACGCCGTTCGCCTCCGAACTGCCTGAGGGGGAGTATCGCTTCGAGGCGGTGCACGAGACTCTCGGCTCGGTAGCGCAGTCCACCATCGTGGACGGGGATTCGGAATCGGCCGAGGTGGCGTTCCAGTACGACTACGGTTCGGTTTTCTTGCAAAGCGATCCCCCTGGCGCGGCGGTCGTCTCCAACGGACTTCCTCTCGGGCGCACCCCCCTGACACTTCGCGTGGTACCGCCGGGAACCCACACCTACGAGTTCAGCCGAGACCAGTACCGCGGCTCTTCGATGTCCGTGACGGTGGAGCCGGGAGCCGAGATGAATTTCACGGCGAGACTCAAATACGACGCGGCACCGGTGGCCAGCCGGAACTTCAAGAATGGACTGGGACAGGAGATGGTGTGGATCGACGAACTTGGCGGCTGGGTGGCGGCCTGCGAGACGACCCAGCAGGAATACGAGAGAATCATGGGTTCCAACCCCAGCTATTTCAAAGCTCCGAATCATCCGGTCGACAGCGCGACCTGGTACGAGGCCGGCAAGTTCTGCGACGGGCTCGGAGTGCAGGAAGCGAACCTGGGAAATCTGCCGGAGGGGTTTCGCTATCGCCTGCCCACCGACAAGGAGTGGAGCGTATTCGTCGGCGAGCAGAAATTGGACAGCGCCGTTTCCAGCCTCTTCGACCGGCAGAAGTCCACCGCGCCGGTCGCTTCGCTGGCCCCCAACGAATACGGACTCTACGATGTGCGCGGCAATGTCCAGGAGTGGGTTTCCGACTGGTATTCGCAGACAATCGTCGCCCGCATGCGCGAGGAAGGCGCCGCGCCGACCCCGGAGTGGGTGGGCACGGACCGCAAGGTTCTGCGGGGCGGCGCCTGGAATCGCTCTTCGCGGTTCGATCTGGACATCGCCAACCGAATCGCCGCTCGGCCTTCGGCGGAGGATCGCTACGACGTCGGGTTTCGCGTCGTGTTGATGAGGAACTGAACGCTCCCGCTATTCCGGCACGAAGGTCTCGCTGACCGACTGGCCGACGGAGTCTGGGCGATAGTGGTAAACCCGGTCAGCTCCCTCCGAAGGGTCCTTGGTCGCATAGATGGCGACCTCCACTTTGGGCGAGGTGTTGGCTCCCTCCTCCAGGCGTTTCGTTTCGATCGAGATGCGGTTTTCCCCGCGGCGGAGACCTCCCATGACCAGTTCCGTGGTTTTTATGTTCTTGAATTTACCGGTGAGGTGGCCGTTGACGGTGATGGTCGTCTCGCAGCCGGTGGAGTCGATCCACGCTTCGGCGATGTACTCGGGCGGCTCGACCGGTTGCGGAATCGCGGGGAGCTGGCTGGCGGGCTGGAATTCCTCTCCCTGCAGGAAGGAAAAGTCTCCATTTCGAATCTGGAGAAGGACGTCGCCATCGTTTCCCAGTTTGACGATGCGGAGGTTGTCGAATTTCCAGTGGGTTTCCTCGCGCAGGAAATGCAGCACGAGAAGGTTGTCCGTGACGCCGGAGCCCTCTCCGGGGCCGAAATTCGCTTTTCCGTAGTAGGTCGAGGTCGCGGTGGTGCCCGTGCTGAGGACTCCCATCGGCGTGAGGCGGGCAACCGAAGGGGCTTCGACCGGATCGTCGAACAGTGCCTGGGGGAACGGGAGCCGCTGCGAAACGATTCGGTTTCGGGTCTCGATCTGTCGGGAAAATGCCGTGGCCTTTTCCCAGAGGTCCAAGTCGCCCGCCGACATGGACGAGCGCCACGCCGAATAGGCCCGCTCAAGCGTGACGCGGAGCGAAGGGTCGGGCTTCGCGGTCTCGGCCCTCGAATCGATTCCACCGATCGCCAAAACCGCGAGTATTGTCGGAAGCGCCTTGCCGTAGTGCATGAGGAGACTCTATCACGGGGGAAAGGTTTGAACAGAGTGACTTTTGCTCCGCAAAGAGCTTGAATGCGGACTGGCTCTTCGTACTTTGACGGAATCGGAGAGTCCATGGGTATGCCGTTCCAATTCGTCAGCGACAGGGAAAAATTGTTGTTGGAGCGGGCCCGGGCCATGGAATACAGAGAGGTTGCACGGGGGCGGAACCTGTCGATCCACTTCTATCTTCCGAAAAACCTGGAGGAGGGCCCGGCCCGTCCGGTTTTCCTGTTTTTCAACGCGGGAGGCTGGGATCGCGGAAACGTCGTCCAGTTCGCTCCCCAGGCGCTTTTTTACGTGGAGAGGGGCGTCGTCTGCGGTCTGGCGGAATACAGAAACCGGACCAGCCACCCGGATTCGACGCCGATCGACTCGCTGCGTGACGGACGGTCGGCGATTCGGTTCGTGAGGCGGCACCAGGCCAATCTCCACGTCGATCCGCAAAAGCTGGTTGCCTTCGGTGCGGGAGCCGGCGCCAACATCGTCGGCAGCGCTTCGCTGAAGACGCGTCTGTCCGCGGACGAGTCCGAATACGACCTCTCGGCGGCCCAACCAGACGCGGCGGTGATGTTCAGCGCGATTGTCGAGGTCGCCAGGGGAACGTACGGTTTCGACCAGTTTTCCGACCCGTCCGACTGCGCGAAAGCGAGTCTGACCCGTTGCGTCGAACCCGGCGCGGCTCCGATGCTGCTCATCCACGGAACGGCCGACCGCCTCGCCTCCTGCGACAGAGCGGCCGACTTCGCTACCGCGATGAGAGAGCGGAAAAACGAGTGCGAGTTCGTCGAATTCGAAGGCCGGGATCACAGTTTCTTCAATTGGAACGTCGATCCCGCTTCCTACGAAGCCTGTCTCGCCTGCGTGGACGATTTCCTGGATCGTCGCGGCGTCCTGAAGAAAAGCGAACGGGACGACGAGACGAGAATTATCTCCCGGCGGGAAGAGGATTATTGAGTTGCCTTTGCTCGGCGGCGCGGGAAGTTTCGCCGATGATTGCCCCGCACCGCCTGTCCGCGCTGTTTCTTCTCGCGACGGCCTTGCCTCTCTACGGACAACAAGGGGAATCCGACTCGCCGAACACGGCCAAGCCCGGTTGGAAGCTCGCGTTCTCCGACGATTTCGACGGTTCCAGACTGGACTACGACAAGTGGACTCCGAAAGATCCCTGGGGCGTCGTGCGAAACGACGAACTCCAGGGATACGTCGTCAAAGCGTTCGAAACCGAAGACGGTATCCTGAAGATCCGGTGCGAGCACGAGCCTTCCTTCTACGACGGAGCAAAACGGGACTACAGGTCGGGAATGATGACGACCTCTTCCAAGTTCGCGCAGAGATACGGCCGGTTCGAGATCCGTTGCAAAGTGCCGAAAGGGAAGGGGCTCTGGCCGGCATTCTGGTTGCTCCCCGAGCCTCCGTCGTGGCCGCCGGAGATCGATGTGCTGGAGATTCTCTGCCAGGAGCCGACCCGCGTATACATGTCGCACCACTGGGTCGATCCCGCCGATCCCGGAGGGGATTCCAAAGCCGTCACCGGCGAGTTCGAAGGACCGGACTTTTCCGAGAATTTCCACACCTTCGCGATCGAGTGGGAACGCGACGAGCTTCGCTGGTACGTCGACGGGACGCTCCGCCACAGCAGCCGGAAGAAAGTCCCCCGGGTTCCCATGTTCATGCTGGTGAATCTCGCAGTCGGGGGCTGGGCAGGAGAGCCGAACGCGGAAACCCGTTTTCCGGCGGACTTCGAGATCGATTTCGTCAGGGTTTGGCGAAAAGACGAAAGCTAGAGACGGGAGTCCGGCAACCGCCGCTACCGTTGGCGCATCACGCGACTTGCCTTTTCGCGGGCAGGGGCAAAATTACCCGCATGAAGCGTTTCCTTGTTCACTCGATCCTGTGTCTCCTGCTAGTCGTGCCCGCCACTGCCCGCACTTGGAAACAGGCGGCTTCGGGGAAGGAGATCGAGGCGGATCTCATCAAGGTGGAAGACGGCAAGGTTCACTTGCGGCTGCCCGACGGGAGGGAAGGACAGGTCGAAATTCTTTCCCTGAGCCTGGAGGATCAGGAATACATCGCCTCGCTGGAGAAGGAACAGGAAGCGTCCGGCACCGACTGGCCGGCTTTCCGCGGACCGAATCGCGACGGCATCTCTCCCGACGAAAATCTTCTGAAGTCCTGGCCCGATGACGGACCCGGGAAGCTCTGGACCTACGAGAACGCCGGCATGGGATACTCCGGCATGAGCGTGGTCGATGGCAAGCTCTACAGCATGGGAACTCGCGGAGACGAGGTGACCGTTGTCTGCGTGAACACCGATAACGGAGAGGAAGTCTGGTCGGCCGAAATCGGCACCGACGACCAGGAAGGCTACAACACGGGATGGGGACACGGTCCGCGCAGCACGCCCTCGGTGTCCGAGGGGAAAGTCTACGCTCTGGGTCCCAAGGGAACTCTCGCCTGTCTCGAGGCGGAGACCGGAAAGAAGGTCTGGTCGAAGCATCTCGTCGACGATTTCGCCGGTAAGCCGGGAGGCTGGGGATTCGGCGAGTCGCCCCTGATCGACGGCGACCGTCTCGTGGTCGGACCGGGAGGCAGCGAGTCTCCGATCGTCGCGCTCGACAAGAACACCGGCAAGACCATCTGGACCGTGTCGGATATCGAAGTCGGCAAAGGCAAGGCCGAATACGCCACCGTGGTACCGACCGAAATCAACGGCACCCGCCAGTATCTGCGTCTTTTCAGCGACCAACTCGTCTCGATCGACGCGGAGAGCGGTTCGGTCCTTTGGACGGCCGACTGGCCCGGCGAGGACACCCCCGCAGTGATCCCGACACCGATTGCGGAGGGCAACCGGATCTACATCTCGTCGGGCTACGGAGTGGGATCCAGACTGATCGAGATCGACGAAAACAACGAGGTGGACGTGGTTTGGGAAAACAAGACCATGAAGAACAAGCACGGCGGGATCGTCAAGTACGGAGACTACGTCTACGGCTCTTCGGAAGCGGGCGGACTGGTCTGCCAGGATTGGGAGACCGGCGAGATGGTGTGGAACGAAAAAGGCGAATTTTTCGGCAGCACCGATTCCATCACCATCGCGGACGGCATGATCTACTGCCTGAACGACGACAGCGGGACCCTGTCCCTCGTCGAGGCGAGCCCGGAGGGGTTCGAGCTTCACGGCCAGTTCAAACTCGACCCGCAGAGTCCCAACCGCAATCCCAAGGGCAAAGTCTGGGTCTATCCAGTCGTCGTCAACGGAAAGCTCTATTTGCGCGATCAGGAATACATCGTCTGCCACGACGTCCGGTCCGACTGAGCCCCCTCCGCGGCCGACTCGACAGGGTTGCGTGACGGGCTCGTCCCTGTTTGATCGGAGCGCGGAATGGCGATGGAAGAGGAATCGAGCGAACCGGTGGCAGAAATCGGCGCGGATCGCGGTGCCGCGTGGTGGTGCTGGCCGGTCATCGCCGTGTCGCTGGTGGTCGTCGCGTGGGGAGTCGATTTTCTGCGATTCGACCTCGATCCGGAATTGGTACCAACTCCGATTTCCGGCCGGAGCGATCTAGGCATCCTGAAACTGCAGGCGCAGGTGGTCATCGCCGTCGGGACGTTGGACCAACCGGGCGCGGCGGACTCGGTGAAGGACTTGGTGGCCTTGGCCCGCGACGACCGTGCGGCCGCCGCCGTGGTTTTGCTCGAGCGGTTTGTTTCGATCGAGGATCCCGGACCCAACGCCACGCTGGAGAAAGTTTCCGGAAAACTCACGGGCGAGTTCGGGCTCCTGGTTCGAAAAGCCGTCGCCCAAGGCGTCGATCCCGAGGAGCGCGAAGCTCTCCGTAGCCGGCTCGGGTGGTTCGCCGAACTGGCGCCGGGTCCCGGACTCTCGGAGCCGCCGCGAGCCGAAGAAATCCGGCGGAGCGCCCTGGCGTTTCTGGCCGTGGCCGTGTTGGTGGCGGGCCTGGGCGTGTGCGGCCTGATTGTCGGGGCCGTGCTCCTGCTCGTCCATGTTCGGAAATGGTCGAGGGGCGAGCGAGTGAACCGCTTCGACCCGCGGCGCAAGCCGATCGGGGTGATGCTCGAATGTTTCGCGCTCTATCTCGGGATTATGGTGGCGGGGGATGTCGGGGCCATGTTAGTCCATCCCTCGCTGCAGATCGTCGGCTACGGGCTGTCGGTCGTCATCCCTCTGCTTTGGCCGATGGCGCGGGGCATCGGGTGGCGGGATTTCCGAATCGCGCTCGGATGGCACAAGGGCCGAGGGTGGCTTCGCGAAATCGGGGCCGGCATGGTCGGCTACCTGGCGGTGCTTTCCATTGCCTCGATCGGCATCTTTCTCACCTTGTTGCTCACGCTGGCGCTGGGGTTGCTCGGCGGTGGCGAAGACGCCGTGAACGGCACCGGACCTCAGGCGCCGGTGACGCCCGAGACGCATCCCATCGTCGGCTGGATCTACGGCGGGGATTTCGTGGCGCGCCTGCTTTGCCTCATTCTCGCCTCGGGTTTCGCGCCCTTGTTCGAAGAAACGTTTTTCCGGGGCGCTCTGCACCGATACTTCCGCGGACGTTTCCGGTTCTTTCTCTCGGCGTTCCTGACGAGCGTCATCTTCGCGGCGCTCCACCCTCAGGGACTCGTCGGGATTCCGGCGCTTGCCGCGATCGGGATCGGGTTTTCGCTGATCCGGGAGTGGCGCGATTCCCTGGTCGCGCCAATGGTCGCGCACGCCTTGAACAACGGCGTTCTGATTGCCGTTCTCTGGGTCGGACTTTAAGCGGAAGTCTCCGCGAAAAGGCCCTTCGACGGGGTCCGATTTCGATAAGTTATCTTAAATTTAAATATTTCTTGATAAACCAACGTAGTCATTCTAGTCTGAGTTTATTAAAATATTCATAACCTCTTGTTTTTTCATTAGGATCTTTGCCGGAGTCGAGGACGCGACCTGCAGCCAAGCCTGACATACGCCCGAGACTGCCATGCCTTTTTCATTCAAAGACCTATTTCCGGAGGACGGCGATCACGGAAGCCATCCGTCCGGCGACACGTTTTCCAGCGACGAAGAGAAACGAACTTCAGCCACGGGAGAGGGACATATGCAGCACCACAGAGAAGGCTTTTCAAAGCCGCAGGCAGGAAAAAACGCAGGCGAAACGCGGACTCAAAATTTTTTGGTCGGCGAACTTCTCCCGTTCATTCCTCCGGCGATTTCCGCGCAGAGCGGAATTCCCATGGAAAAAGAGGTTTCCCTGCCGCTCCCGGACGACGGGTCGACCGACATTCGTTTGTCCGCAATTCATCAGGCGTGTCCGGAGTTGTTTGCCGCCGAGATCACTCCTTTGAACGACTCGGTGGTGACGCTTCCGGCGAAGCTGAGATCCGCGCCGAGCGACGAAGAATCCCCGGCGTCTCCCTTCGCGCCCGGAAGAGCTTTCGGCACGGAGGCATTCGCGCCGAAGAGCGGCTCTCCGCCCACTTCTTCGCAAGGCGGGAGCAATCCGTTCTGGTCGCCGGTTTTCGAGGCAGAGGAACCGGAAGGCTCGCCGGCCTCCACGGATTCGCAGCAGCAAGCCCCGGAAGCAGAACCTCCGAGCCAGTCGCCTCCGAAGTCGGACGCCGGGGCAACGAACGCCGAGCCGGAAACGGACTCCGCTTCCGACCATGGTCAGTCGTCGAACTCGTTCGCTGCCTTCGACGAACCATTTTCCCGCCCGCCGAGCGATAACCGTGCCTCGAAGCCCGAGCCGCGCTCCGAAACGGGCGAAGAAGCGTCGCAAAGTCCGCCGAGGGATTTTTCCGGGAATCCCTTCGAAAGTGGATCCGGTTTTTCCACGCTTTTTTCGACGAACGCGGAAGCCGACTCGGAAATCACGCCTCCCGAAGAAGTCCGGCCGGAACCGACGCCCGGCTGGGGCTCGATGTTCGAGCCCGCGTCCGACGTCGAGGACTACGTCGTTTCGCCTACGGACGAGCCGCAAGCGGAATCGCCGGCCGAGGAAGAAGCGGACAAGGAAGTCGAGCAGGAGCCCTCGGCACCGCCGTCTCAGGCGATTCCGGATGCCGCCCCCGGCGAGGCGCGTGAAGACCCTTGGACGCGGAGCGTTTCCGGAGGGGCAAGCCCCGGCGACGAAAGATCTCCGACGGCGGACGCGGGACCGCCTCCCGAGGCGCCGAAAGAGTCCGCCGAAGAACCCGAAAACAACGCCGCCGAGGATCCCGCTCCGGTCGAGATTCCGGCTCGGCACGAGGACGATCCCCCCGACTTGGAACTCAAGGCGATTTTTTCGACTAGCGAAGCGTTCACGCTCTCCAAGGTCGCGCGAAAAGTTTTGGGCCTCCCGGGGATAAGCGCCTGCGCTTTGGCTACGTCGGCAAAATTGGTGCAGGCTTCCAGGAGCGAGGAGAGTCGGCTCGGCCAGGAGGCCCGGGAAATGGTCGGCGCGGTCAAGAATCTCGCGAAGTTCACGGGAATGGCGGAAGCGACCTCGTTTACCGTCGAAACCGATTGCGGGATGGTGAGCCTTTTTCTGGCAGGCGACTGCTGCCTGACGGTCAATCGAGAAGAAGGAGAATTCGGTCCGGGTGTTCGCGAAAAACTGATCTTGATCGCGAGAAACCTGCACAAGCTCAAGGAGTAGGAAAGACTGTTATGGCGTTGGTTCGGCACGATTCCCGGGAGGTGCAATTCAAGATCGTCTATTGCGGTCCCGCCGGTGGCGGAAAAACGACCACCCTCCGGTACATCCACCGCCGCCTCGATTCGCGTCTCCGAGGCGATCTGATGTCGATCTCCACGGAACAGGACCGCACCCTGCACTTCGACTACCTTCCGATTCACGCAACGGAGATAGCGGGGTACAAAACGCGTTTCCAGCTCTACACGGTACCCGGGCAGGCGGTCCTGAGGGAAGCCCGGCAAAACGTGTTGGCCGGTGCCGACGGTGTCGTCTTCGTCGCCGACTCCGCCCCCGACCGCATCGAGGCGAACCGGGCCGCTCGCGAAGATCTCGACGGTGCCCTGCGCCGCCACCGCCTGGATCCGAACGTGTTTCCGGTCGTCTATCAATACAACAAGCGCGATCTCCGCGGGGCGGTTCGTCCGGAGATCCTCGACGAATTGCTAGGCGTTCGAACGCCGTCGTTTCTGTGTTGCGCTCTGTCAGGCTACCAGGTTTTCGCCAGCCTCGACCATCTGACGAAGGCCGTTCTCTCCGGATTTCATCTTGCGAATCGCGAGCGACCCCGCCCCTCGGGCAAGGCCTCCCCCGGAAAGGTCCGGATAGCCGTTGGTTAGCCTTGACGGGTATCCTTGAGAGTAGTTGAGTTTCAACACGACATGGAGACCACTGAAAGCGACCAGGAGGAAGGCGGAGACTACACCCCCGCCGTTTCCCTGGAGATTAGCTCCGAGATTGCCGAGCAGGCGGAACAACTGCTCAGTCATTTCGCGGAAGACGCCGGACTCGACACCGCGCTGGTGGTCGACCGCAGCGGTGCGCTGGTAGCCGGAATTTCCTCCGAAGCCGAAGTCACCGTCGACTTAATCTCGGCCCTGGTGGCCGGTGCCAGCGGCGCCATGAGGGCGCTGGTCGACGAACTCGGCGAGACCGGAGAGATTGAAAGTCTCCATCAAGGTGGCAACCGGCTTCTCTATCTGCGCGAACTCATCGACCGTTTTGTCCTCGTGGGCGTCTCCGACGCGTCGCTGCCGGCCGGTATCGTGCGTGAAAAGGCCAGGCAGGTCCGGGGCCCTTTGGCCGGATTGCTCAAGGATGTCGAGCCTGCGGGGCCCGTCTCGGAGAAGGCCGCGCCCAAAGCCAAGTCGCTGCGCGTGGTCGCGGAAGAACGGGCGGCGGCGCGAAGCGAAAAAGGCGAAGCCGGGGAAGAGCGAGGGGAGACCGCTGAGCCGGGCGAACCGGAGGGCTTCCAGGACGTCGTTATTGAAGAGGATGTCCCGGCGACGGAGGAAAGGCCGCCGGAATCCTCGGCGCCTTCGGAGCGTGGCGAAAGCCCGCCCGAGCAAGCCGAAGATGCCGCCGAAGCCGCCGAAGCCGCCGAAGCCGCAGTGGCCGAACCCGAAGAACCCAAAGAACCGACCGGAGTCCTGGAGCCGTTGGACCTTGGGGAGCCGGAGATCGTGATCGAAGGGCGGTCGAACTTTGAAGGCGCGGCGCCTCCCGAGCCCGCCGCCATGGAGGCCGAGATAGAAGGCGGAAAACCCGAGTTGCCGCCGAGTCCGGTCTCCGAGCCGGTCGAATCGATTTTCGAACTCGAGGATTTGGACCCGACGGACGAGGGCGATGTGGAACCCGAGTCCGCGAGCGAGGAAGTGGTGGAAGAGCCGCCGCAAGCGAAGAGCGCGCCGGAGGAGGAAAAGGAAGAACGGGAAGACGAAGAAAAGGCGGCGGACTTTCCAGAGTTCGACGAAGGCGAGGAAGGCCAGGAAGGCCAGGAAGGCGAGGAAGGCGAGGAAGGCGAGGAAGGCGAGGAACCAGACCCGGGAGCGGAAGACGAGGAGTCGCGGCAAGACGAGGAAGAGCCGGAGGTGAAGAGCTCCGGTCCCTTTTATTTTTAGAAAGCGGAGGGGGGTGGCGAGCAAATAGGGCTTTGCCGTAGGCCAGTTCCGTGTTAACCGTAATCTGCCGAGACACCGCTCGGCCGACTTCAGGATTTTATGGATTTGATCACAAAGGGCGGGCCGTTGATGTGGCTGCTTCTGGGATGCTCCGTCATCGCCATCGCTATTTTTCTGGAGCGGCTTTTCTACTTCCACCGAGCCCGAATCGACGTGGGCGACTTGCTGTTCGGTCTCAGAAACCTGATCAAGAACAAGGCATACTCCGAGGCCCTTTCGGAATGCGCGGCTACGCCGGGGCCGGCCGCGCGGGTGATTCACTCGGCGATACGGCGATACTCTTCCCCGAGATCGGAGTTGAAGGAAATCGTCCAGGAGAGCGGCCAGCTGGAGGTGCCCAAGCTCGAGAAGCATCTTGCCGTCCTGCTGACGGTGGCTTACATCGCCCCGCTGATCGGTCTTCTGGGATCGGTGTTGGGTTTGGTGGACACGTTCGTCCAGATCAACGCCGTGGGCGGGTTCGCGACCGTGGCGGAGATTTCCCAAGGAGTCTACGAGGCTTTGATCACGTCAGCGGCCGGACTGATGGTCGCTATACCGGCATACGTTTTCTACGCGCACCTTCGGGCCTACGCCAAGAGCCTGATGCACGACATGGAAAGCGCCGGCATCGAGATCGTCAACACCATCTGCGATCTCAGAAACCAGCCGGGCGACATCATTTCAATTCGACCCGACACCGATGCCGGGCAAGCCTCGGATCTCGGTCGCACGAGCCAGTAACCCGATTCCGAATTGTTTCCGTGAAGCTGGAGTCAACATTGAGTGACCGGGCCGGGATGCTCTATTCCGGACCGTTGATCGACGTCATTCTGCTTTTGATCATCTTTTTCCTTTTCGGCTCCAATCTCGTGTTGAAGTCCGGCGTGGAAGTGAATTTGCCGTCCTCGAGCTCCGTCCTGCCTTCCGCGGAGGATGCTCACATCATCACCTTGATTCCGAGTGAAACCTCCGAATTCTACTTCAACGACGAACGGCTCGACCTCGACCAACTCGACGATCGGTTGTCGACGGCTATCGAACGGTCCAACCAGGTCGTGGTGCTGGGAGACGAGAGCGTTCCCTACGGAACCGTGATGAAAGTCTCCGAGGTGTTGCTGAGAAACCGTTTCGAGGTTTCCTTCGCTACACAGCAGGAAAGCCGGTAGCGGAAGCACTTGGAAGCATCGGCAAAGCGAGCAGCGAACATGGCGGCGGAAGCGACAGCAGCGGGAAGCGAGGGCGAGACTCCGGGCATCTTCAACTGGGCCCGGGACCGGCGGACTTGGCTGCATTTTTCAATCTTCTTTTGGGTCTCCGTCATCGTGCACGGTTCGGGGTTCTATCTGTTCAAGGTTGTTTATCCCCCCCCGGTCCGCGTCGAACCCGAACCCGGAGCAATCACCTTTTTGAACCAGTCGGATCCCGGCGTCCGCACGATTCTGCAGCGGCTCCAGGATCGAACCGTTTTCATCCTTCCTCCGTCGGAGCGGACCGACGTTCGGGTGGAACTGAGCGACCATCGGGTTCGATTCGTCCCCGCGTTCCGAACAACGGAGATGGAACTGAAGCGCCCTCCGGAATCGGACCCGACCTGGAATGAAATCGGCGTGATCGAACCCGTCGGCGAAATCCGATCGGGGTCGGCGGTCGAGATCACCACGGACGAGGCTCTCGCGCAGCGCGTTCTCGCCCCCTGGTCCATCATCCGGGATTATCTGGGAATGGCGGAATCCTTTCCCGGGTTCCGGGCGGAGGTGGAAGTCTCCCCGGAAGGAAGTGTCGACGTCGTCGAAGTCGAGTCGAATCTGGAAGCGCCCGACGAGGCCGATCTGTCCGACGTCATCGAGTCGACGGTTCGATTTCTGCCTTCCAAGGGTGTGGACAGGGGCTGGATCGACGTGCAGGCCGGCGGTTGATCTTCCGCCGATCCGGCTGCATTCTGCCACCGTCCACCGACTTTCGTCCGCGGTGAACAGTCTTCGACTCCAGTGAATCATGTTTCGCGTTACCCTCGATGGAATGATCGCCGTTTACCTGGTGGTTATTCTATGCGCCCTGTTTTCCGCCTGGGTTGCCGCCGAAATTTTCCGAAAAGGGCGCGAGAACCGTCGTCGCAAGCATTTCGTAATTTGCGGTATCTGCGATCATGTTTTCGAGGATCCGTCCGATTTCGATCTCGCGGAATGCCCTCGCTGCGGGGCCATGAACGAGAGAGAGCGAGTCATTGAAATTTGATGCGACGCCTCGCGGACGCCCCTTTGCGCCGGCGCGAGCGGCCTTCGAGAAATCGTCTTGCATTGACTTTGAAGCACGCTGAGCTTAGCCGCCATTCAAATCGAAAATGGAACGTCGTGTCGTCATCACCGGAATGGGGGTCGTATCTCCGGTCGGAAACACTCTGGAGGCCTTCTGGGAGAACCTTGTCGCCGGCAAGAGCGGCGTTCGGCGCCTCACGGACTCCGCTCTCTCCGGCTACGACTGCCAAATCGCGGCGGAAGTTCGCGACTTCGATCCGGGGCCGTTTTTCTCCAATCCCAAAGACGCCCGACGCAGCGACAGATTCGCCCAGCTCGCGATGGCGGCTTCGGTAATGGCAATGAAGGATTCCGGCGTCGATCTGGATACGGTGGACCGGGATCGCTTCGGCTGCATGGTGGGCAGCGGGATCGGCGGGCTGGTCACGCTGGAGACGCAGCATAAGAATCTTCTCAACAAGTCGCCTTCCCGGGTCTCGCCTTTTACGATCCCCATGATGATCGCCAACATCTCCAGCGGGATGGTGTCGATGGAGTTCGATTTGCGCGGACCCAACATGTGCATCGTCACCGCCTGCGCGACCTCCAACCACAACATCGGCGAGGCCTGGCGCATGATTAAATTCGGCGACGCCGACGCCTTTGTCGCAGGCGGATCGGAATCGACGATCTGCCCCATGGGTCTGGCCGGTTTCGGCAACATGAAGGCACTCAGCACCCGCAACGACGACCCGGAGAAGGCTTGCCGGCCTTTCGATTTGGACCGCGACGGATTCGTCATGGGCGAGGGGGCGGGCGTAGTCGTCATCGAGGAATTGGAGCACGCGAAAAAGCGGGGTGCCCGTATCTACGCGGAAATCACCGGTTACGGCATTTCGGCGGACGCCTACCATCTGACCTCCCCGCATCCCGAGGGCGACGGAGCGCGACGCTGCATGGAAATGGCGATCAAACACGCGGGAATCGCCCCCGATCAAGTCGACTACGTGAATGCTCACGGAACGTCGACCGGCCTTGGAGACGTGTGCGAGACGAAGGCGATCAAGAAGGTGTTCGGCACCCACGCCAAGGACGGCCTCGTCGTCAGTTCGACGAAATCGATGACCGGGCACCTCCTCGGCGCGGCCGGCGGGGTCGAACTCGCCGTGTGCGTCAAGGCGATCGAAGAGGGAATCGTTCCGCCGACCATCAACTTGGACAACCCCGATCCCGAGTGCGATCTCGACTACGTGCCGCTCGTCAGCCGGGAGATGAAGATCGACCGCGCTCTGACGAATTCGTTCGGCTTCGGCGGTCACAACGCGTCCATTCTGGTGGAGACGTTCCGCGGCTGACCGAAGAGCGCCAAGAGCGCCAAGAGCGCCAAGAGCGCCAAGAGCGCCAAGAGCGCCAAGAGCGAAACGAAAAAAGCCGTCCCCGGAGGAACGGCCTTTTTCGGAAATCGAGGGCGGTGGGCTTTACAGCGCAAGAACCGCTTCTTCCTCGTCTCGGAAAAAATCGTCGTCCGGATCGCCGGACTTCCGAAGCGGTCGGGGACCCGGGTCTTCCTTCTTCTGAAGAGCGCGACGGAGTTTCTTCAAGGCAATGTTCTGGAGCTGGCGAATGCGCTCCCTTGTCACGCCGAATTCCTGGCCGACTTCCTCGAGCGTTTTCGGCTTCTGTCCCGCGAGGCCGAAACGCGCATCGATGATCTTGCGCTCGCGATCGTCGAGAACCTCGAGAAGGTCGTCGAGCTGCATGTGCATGTTCTTGTGGCTGAGCAACTCGAGGGGAGTCTGAGCCTTTTCGTCGCCGATGATCTCGCCGAACTCGGTGGTGTCGTCCTCGCTGATGGGCGCGTCGAGAGAGGCGGGACGCAGGGCGGCCGACTTCAGGTGCGACAACTTCGCGCGGTCGATGCCGATTTCCTCGGCCAGTTCTTCGTCCGTGGGTTCGCGTCCGAGCTCTTCGCTCAAGACCATGGCCACGCGGCGCATCTTCGAAATCTTGTCCACCATGTGGACGGGCAGGCGAATCGTCTTGCTCTGGTTGGCGAGGGCGCGCTTGATGGACTGCTTGATCCACCAGGCCGCGTAAGTGGACAGCTTGCCTCCCTTGTTGGGATCGAAGCGTTCCACGGCCTTCATGAGGCCGATATTGCCCTCCGAAATCAGGTCGAGCAGGGGAAGTCCGTAGTTGGCGTAATCCTGGGCGATCTTCACCACCAGCCGGAGGTTCGCCTTGATCATGTGGGCTCGGGCTTCCCGGTCGCCGTTCTTGATTCGGTCCGCTAGTTGGACTTCTTCTTCGCGCGTGAGCAGAGGCGTCTTCCCGATCTCCCGAAGGTAGATCTTGATGCCGCCGTCCATTTCTAAATTTGCCATGGGTCTTGGGTGGGTTAAAGTAAGTTGCGTCGTTGATTATTGACTCTCGCCTACCGGATCGAGAAGCCGGAATCGTTCCCGGGCTTCCCGTTTTCAGTCCGGCAAGTTTTTCGTGCCGGGGAAATCGGAGAGATTGAGGTCGGCATGGTTGAGGTTTCTGCTCTCAGCGAGTCTCCTCTTCTCTTGTAACGTAATTGCCGGTTGAATGGTACCTCGAAATCGCCAACGACTTCCGCCATCCAATTAAGTGCGCCGCTCCTTAGTTCTGTTCAATAAAAAATCAACTAAAATGTTGCCGGAAGGTATGTCCTTTACTTTTATGGAATTTCAAGTTTTTATGCAAGAAAATAAATTGCATTTCTCGAAATCGTTGTCTGTCGTCTTCCGGCCCCATTTTCGAAAGGCAGCGCAAAGTTTCGCCGCGAGCGTGATTTTCGGCAGGTGACTTCTTCTGAGATCGCGCGTTCGGATGCCTCGCGACCTCGCGAGGAGTTGCTCCGGGAAATACGCGTGAGGAGGCGCCCCGGACGCGGGAAATTCCCGAGACCGCTCCCTGGGAGACTGTTGAAAAACACCATCACGCCGAGACCTGAATGAATCTACGTTTTTTC
>JBBDRG010000069.1:0-23123 GCA_040905585.1 Verrucomicrobiales bacterium | reverse complement strand
ACGCCTATCCCGAATCCCTGATCCCTGATTTCTGATTTCTATTCCCTAATCCCTAATCCCCGCCCCCAATGATCCGCCTACCTGGAGAAATCGCCAAAGACCTCTGTGACTCCCATCTCAAACCCGGACGCCGCGACTTTCTGCGCGTGGGCGGCGCGGGAATGCTGGGGATGTCGCTCAACAACATACTCGCCGTGCAGAAGGCCAGCGCCGCTTCCGATTTCTCCGGCCGACCCGGCTGGGGCAAGGCGAAGTCGGTCATCATGGTCTATCTTCAGGGCGGACCGAGCCATCTCGACCTCTGGGATCCGAAGCCGGACGCAGGAGACAACGTCCGCTCCATCTTCAATCCGATCAACACGAAGACCGACGGGCTTCAATTCACCGAAATCGTTCCGAAACTGGCGCAAGTAACCGACAAGTTCACGACCATCAATTCGATGAGCTACACGCCGAACGGTCTCTTCAACCACACGGCGGCGATCTACCAGATCATGACAGGCTACACGACCGACAAGGTCAGTCCGTCCGGCCAGCTCGAACCGCCTTCTCCGAAGGACTTCCCCAATTTCGGATCCAACATCATCCGTCTCAAGCCGACCGACGAGCCGATGCTCCCATTCGTCGTCATGCCGCGCCCGCTCCAGGAGTCGAACGTGATCAACAAAGGCGGCACCGCCGGCTTCCTCGGGAAAGCCTACGATCCCTACTATCTCTTCCCCGACGGAGACGACATGGACATGGATAAGATGTCGCGGATCAAAATCGACGACCTGCAGCTGCGTCCCGACGTTTTCTCCCTCCGACTCCAGCGTCGCGCCAAACTCCGCAACGCCTTGACCGACCAGATGCCCGTCATCGAAAAGGCGGTCGAAAAGCACAATCTCGACGAATACTACGACAAGGCGCTCAACCTCATCATCTCCGGCCGTGCTCGCGAAGCTTTCAATCTCGAGGCCGAGGACGACAAACTCCGCGAGCGCTATGGCCGGAATACATTCGGCCAAAGCTGCCTTCTCGCCCGTCGACTTGTCGAAGCCGGAACCAAGGTTGTCGAGGTGATCTGGCCCAAAGTCGCCAATTCCAGCGACCATAGCTGGGATCACCACAGCGGCCTACCCAAGCGGATGAAAGACCAGTCCGGCCCCATGCTCGATGCCGGGCTTTCCACTTTGTTCGCCGATCTCGACGACCGAGGCCTGCTCGACGAGACGCTCGTCGTAGCCATCGGGGAATTCGGCCGCAGTCCCGAAATGGGAGTCTCCACCAGCGGGAACAACAACAGCGCCGACGGTCGCGATCACTGGCCCTATTGCTACACCAGCATCATCGGAGGCGCCGGGATCAAGCGCGGCTACGTACACGGGAAATCGGACAAAACCGGCTCGGCCCCTCTCGAGGACCCGGTTCATCCCATGGAAATCCTCGCCACGATCTACCACACCATGGGCATCGATCCCCAGACTATCGTCTACAACCATCTCAACCAGCCGCGCGAACTCGTGAAGGCCGAAATGGTCGAGACGCTTTTCGCGTGACGAGACGATCGGCCCGCCCGTCGAGCCCGCAGCGCCCAAGCTTCGAATGCCTCTGTCCACCGCCCTCCGATGGCGTCATCGCGAAGGGCGCGCGCTGGTGTTCGCCGCCGTTTTCCGAGAGTCTCGCTGTCGCCCCGCCTTCCGATGAAATTTCCCTTGCTCCTCCTCCTGGCCCTCGCCACGACGATCCCGTCCCTGGCGGCCGACTACGATCTGGTCATTCAGGGCGGGCGGGTCATGGATCCGGAGTCGGGCTTGGACGGCATTCGCCATGTCGGCATTCGGGATGGAAAGATTGTCGCCGTCAGCGAATCGGCGCTCTCCGGCGAGGAAGAGATCGATGCCGCCGGGCTCGTCGTCGCTCCCGGATTCATCGACCTGCATCAGCACGCCTGGGACGAGAAGAGCATCGATTTCAAGATCCGCGACGGCGTCACCGCCCTGCTGGAACTCGAGGTCGGCACCGACGACGTCGACGAGTGGTACGCGAAACACGAAGGCAAGCTGCCGCTCCACCACGGCGTCTCCGTCGGACACATCCCCGTGCGGATGCGGGTGATGGGCGACTTTCCCGGTTTCCTGCCCAAGTCCGACTCCAAAGCGGCCACGGTCCCGGCGAGCGACGAGCAGATCGCGTCCATGAAAACCGGCCTGCGGCGAGGACTGGACGCAGGAGCGGTCGCGGTCGGTTTCGGGATCAACTACACCCCCGCCGCGACGCCTTGGGAGATCCGGGAGATGTTCCGCGTCGCCAAGGCGGCGAACGCGGCCTGCCACGTTCACATGCGCAACCGGGGCGACGAGAGCGTCGGGGCGGCCTTGGAACTCGTCGCCATCTCCACGCTGACCGGCGCCCCGCTTCACATCGTCCATCTCCAGTCCACCGGGGCAGGATTCACGCCGGAGCTGCTTCAATTGGTGAAGGAAGCCCAAGCGCGGGATCTCGACGTGTCCGCCGAGATCTATCCGTGGACCGCGGGCATGACGGACATCAAATCGGCCCTCTTCACGGACGGCTGGCGCGACGCTTTCGGGGTCGACTACGGCGACCTGCAATGGGGCGCTACCGGCGAGCGCCTCACCGAGGAAACCTTCCGGAAATACCGCGAGACCGGCGGCTTGGTCATCGTGCATTCCAACACCGAAGAGACCGTCACCGCGGCCGTCACCCATCCGCTCGCCATGATCGCCAGCGACGGCCTCGCGGGGCATCCGCGCAATGCCGGCACCTTCGCCCGCGTCCTCGGACACTACGCCCGCGACCGCGGCGAACTTGATCTCATGACCGCGCTGCGGAAGATCTCCCTGATGCCCGCCCAACGCCTTGAGGAGCGGGTGCCGGCGATGAAGCGAAAAGGCCGCCTTCAAGAGGGTTGCGACGCCGACCTGACCCTGTTCGATCCCGAAAGCGTTTCCGAACGCGCCACCTTCACCGACGCCGAACAGCCTTCCCGCGGCATTCCCTTCGTGCTGGTCGACGGCGAGCCGGTGGTGCGCCACGGCGAAACCGTCGCCGACGCCCGCCCCGGCAAAGCGATACGCGCTCCCCGCGAAGCGAAGCAGTGAAAGGGAGCCGTCCTTCGTCGACCGCCCGCGGGATCGCCCGCGGGAGTCGCAATTGCGCGACCGAATGGGCTGGCCAAAAGACGGCCAATGCACTAGTGAATGCGGCAAATCAACGATTGCCGATTCCCACGAATTCCAAATTCCGAGATCGGCGGGAGATTCGAAGATCATGCTAACAGAATTCAAGAAATTCGCGTTCAAGGGCAACCTCGTCGACATGGCGGTGGGAATCATGATCGGCGGTGCCTTCGGCACGGTGGTGACGAGCCTGGTCGAGGACATTCTCATGCCGCTGATCGGTCGGGCCACGCCGGGGAATCTCGATTTCAGCGAGCGCTACCTCGTTCTGGCCGGCGACGTTCCCGAAGGGGCGTCGCTGGAAGTCGCGCGAGAGGTCAACGATTCCATCCTGCTGACCTGGGGAAATTTCGCGACCGCTTCCATCAGCTTCGTGATTCTGGCTCTCGTCCTCTTTCTGGTCGTGAAAAAGTTCGTCGCAGCCTTGCAAAAAGAGGAAGAAGCGCCGAGCCCGGAGCCGGTGCTGAGCAAGGAAGTGCAACTGCTCACCGAGATCCGGGATCACCTCGCGAACCGGAACCCCTGATCGAATTCGAGACTTTCCTCAGGTTTGATTCCTTTTTTTGAGATTTTTGTGGACAACCCCGAAGCAGCAGCCTACAGTCCCCGCAGTTGTTTTTTAAAGCTTGTTGTTAGCTTTAAGTTTCATTGCTTGGTTGTTGTTGTGGGCGTGTGTGTATTCACACGATACACGCTAAAAAAACCTCTCCGATCAACTCGGGGAGGTTTTTTTGTGGAGCTTTCACGGCCTGCCCTTAGATTTCGACCTCTTTTATTTCGGGCCCATACCGTGACAGCTCCCCTCGCCATTGCCGACCGCACCTTCCGATCCCGCCTCATGATCGGCACGGGAAAGTTCTCGTCGAACGAATCGATGCGCGACTCGCTGGAAGCCTCGGGTTCGGAGATCGTAACCGTGGCGCTGCGACGCGCCGACCTCAGCGGCGAGAACGATCCCTACGCGAACATTCTCGATTTCATCGACCCGGAGAAGTATCTCCTGCTGCCGAACACTTCCGGCGCGATGAACGCGGAAGAGGCGGTGCGGCTCGCCCGACTGGCCGCCTCCGCGGGACTGCCCAAGTGGGTCAAGCTGGAGATCCATCCCGACCCCACCTACCTGCTGCCCGACCCCGTCGAAACCCTCAAGGCCGCGGAGATCCTCGTCGGCGAAGGCTTCACCGTGCTTCCCTACATCAACGCGGACCCCGTGCTCGCCAAGCGTCTCCAGGACGTCGGGGTCGCGACGGTGATGCCGCTGGGGTCGCCCATCGGATCGAATCGGGGCCTCGACACCCGCCGGCAGATCGAGATCATCATCGCGCAGGCGACGGTCCCCGTGGTCGTCGACGCCGGGATCGGACGTCCCAGCCATGCCGCCGAAGCGCTCGAGATGGGGGCCGACGCCGTGCTGGTGAACACGGCCATCGCCATCGCCCGCGACCCCGTCGCCATCGCCCGCGCCTTCCGCATGGCGGTGGAAGCCGGCCGCATCGCCTACGAGTCGGGCGGCGTGCCGGAGACGAACGAAGCGGCATCCGCCACCAGCCCTCTCACCGGCTTCCTCTTCTCCGGGGACAAGGCTTGAGAGGCAGCCGAAGCGAGGTCATGACGAATTCCGGTGAGTCGGGTCCGGTCACGGTCGACGTCATTCTGCCGCTGGCCGCTTCCGAAGACGAGGCCGCCCAAAGGAAAGCCGTCGCCCGAAAGCTGAAGGTCCACCCGGGGCGAATCCGCGAACTCCGGCTCCGGAAGCACTCGCTGGACGCCCGGAAGCGCGAAATCAAGGTCCAACTCCGCTTCGAGGTGGGGATCGACCAACCACTGCCCCCGGAAGAGCCTTTCCATCTTTCGCTTCCGGCTGTTTCGCCGAAGTCGAAAACCGTCGTCGTGGTCGGCAGCGGACCGGCGGGAATGTTCGCCGCGCTCACCGCCCTCGAACGGGGCTGGCGGCCGATCGTGCTGGAGCGGGGAAAGGACGCCTCGGCCCGCCGCTTCGATCTCGCTCCCCTGCTGCGGCACGGAGTCGTCGTCGAAGAATCGAACTACTGTTTCGGCGAAGGCGGTGCCGGCACCTTCTCCGACGGCAAGCTCTATACCAGGGCGACCAAGCGCGGCCCCGTGCAGAAGGTCTACGAGATCCTCGTGGCCCACGGCGCGCCGGAAAGCATCCTTGTCGATTCGCATCCCCACATTGGATCGAATCTCCTGCCCAATGTCGTCAAGGCGATCCGCGCGAGCGTCGTCGCCGCCGGAGGCGAGGTGCGCTTCGGTGCCAAGGTGACCGATTTCGTCGTGGCCTCCGGCGAGGCGGCCTCCTCCAACCGAATCCGGGGCGTCGTCGTGAACGACGAGGAAGAAGTTATCGGAGACGCCGTTATTCTCGCCACCGGCCATTCGGCCCGCGACATCTACCGGCTGCTCGACCAGCGCGGGATCCGCCTCGAACAGAAGCCCTTCGCCGTCGGCGTTCGAATCGAGCACCCCCAACCGCTCATCGACAGCCTGCAGTACCACTACCCCCGGAGGTCGGAGCGCCCCCGGCTTCTCCCCGCGGCCCGCTACAGTCTCGCCACCAAAGTGCGCGGGCGAGGCGTCCACTCCTTCTGCATGTGCCCCGGCGGGTTCGTCGTCCCGGCCGCCACGGAAAACGACGAGGTCGTCGTCAACGGTATGAGCCTCGCCAAGCGCGACTCGCCTTTCGCCAACAGCGGCATCGTCGTCACCGTCGAACCGGAGGACACCTCGGCTTTTTCCGACCAACACGGCGTTCTGGCGGGGATCGCGCTGCAGAAGCATCTCGAGCAAACGGCGAAACGGGCGGGCGGAGGCGGCCAAACCGCTCCGGGCCAGCGATTGGTGGACTTCCTGGCGCGGCGGGATTCGGACCAGCTACCGCCCGCGAGTTACAAGCCCGGTCTCAATTCCGCACGCCTCGACGAACTGATGCCCGAGGGAATCGAATCGAGAATGCGCGAAGCCCTGGAACTGTTCGGGCGGAAAATGCGGGGGTACGTCACCGAAGAAGCGAACCTCATCGGCTTCGAAACCAGAACCAGCTCACCGGTCCGCATCCCGCGGGACGAACGAACCCTCCAGCATCCCGAAGTGGAAGGGCTCTTCCCTTGCGGCGAAGGCGCCGGGTTCGCCGGCGGCATCGTCAGCGCCGCGCTCGACGGCATGCGCTGCGCCGAGGCCCTGTGAGGGCGTGCGGGTTTCGGAAAGACGATCCTCCCGCAAACAGGGAATTCCGCCTCTTGCCCCCTGTCGCCTTTTCTCTTTATGCTCCGCTCCATGCGCAGTTTCTTCGTTATCGTCGTCGCGGCCTTTTCACTCGCCGCCCCGCTTCGCGCGGAATTCAAAGCCGGCTCCGCGATCGTCGACGTGACGCCGAAAGAGTTTCCCGTCCTCGTGAACGGAGGCATGACGAGCCGCTCGATGGACACGGTCAAAACGCCCGTCAACGCGCGGTGTCTCGCCTTTTCCGACGGAGAGGAATCGATCGTCGTGGTCGTGGTCGACAGCTGCATGATGCCCCGCGACCTTCTCGACAAAGCGAAGAAAATCGCGTCGGAAAAAAGCGGCGTTCCCGTCGACCACATGCTGATCTCCGCCACCCACACGCACACCGCGCCGTCGTGCATGGGCGCTCTCGGAACCGATGCCGATCCGGCCTACACCGTGTTCCTGACCAAGAAACTGGTCGAAGCCATCCTCGCCCCGCTCGAGACCCTGAAGCCCGCCCGAATCGGCTGGGGAGAAATCGACGCCGGCGACTACACCGCCCTGCGCCGCTGGGTCATTCATCCAGGCGCGGTGCAGGAGGACCCCTTCGGCAATCCCACGGTCCGCGCCAACATGCACGCGGCCTCGAACTGGGACAACGTGATCGGGCCATCCGGCCCCGAGGACCCCATGCTTTCCATGATCTCGGTGCAGACGGTCGACGGCGAACCCATCGGACTACTCGCCAATTTCTCCATGCACTACTTCGGAGACAAGGATATCAGTGCCGACTACTTCGGGCTTTTCTCCGAAGGCATCCAGGAAAGACTCGCCCCGGAAGACACGGGCTTCGTCGCCATGATGTCGCACGGATGCAGTGGCGACATCTACCGCCGCGACTACGAGAAATCTCCCGACCGCAGAAGCAAGACCACCATCGAGGAATACTCGGCCGAGATGATCGATCTCGCGCTGACCGCCCACGAATCGATCGACTACCACCGTCCCGAATCCATTGCCATGGCCGAGGCCAGGCTCGATCTGGCCTACCGCGTTCCCGACCGGCAACGGCTCGAGTGGGCGCAGCGCGTGGTCGAGGAAACGGGCGACCGACTCCCCGAAAACAAGGCCGAGATCTACGCCCGCGAGCAGGTCCTCCTCCACGAGAGACAGCGCACCGAGATCGTGGTCCAGGCCCTTCGCCTCGGGGAAAAAATCTCCATCGCCACTACCCCGAACGAGACCTACGCCATCACCGGCCTCAAGATCAAAGCCGCCGGCCCGACCGACCACACCATGGTCATCGAACTCGCCAACGGAGGCGACGGCTACATTCCGCCTCCCGAGCAGCACCTCCTCGGGGGTTACAATACCTGGCCGGCGCGCTCCGCGGGACTCGAGGTGGAGGCCGAACCGAAAATTACCGAGACCGCCATCGGTCTGCTCGAAAAAGTCACCGAACGCCAACGCACCGACCGCCGCCCCGGCCACGGCCCCGCCGCGGAACACATCCTTTCGCTGAAACCGCGGGCCTACTACCGACTCGACGAATTCAACGGACCCCGCGCGATCGACGCCTCGCCGAACCACCTCGACGCGATCTACGAGCCCCGGGTTCTTTTCCATCTCCCGGGGCCCCAGTCGTCCTCGTTCTCGAAAGAGGGAGAGAATCGCGCGGCCCACTTCGTCGACGACCGGCTCAGGGTCCGGATCCCGAATCTGGTCGACCGGAACTTCACCGTTTCCCTCTGGTTCTGGAGCGGGTCGCCCGAAGAGAGTTTCGATGGAGAGGTCGAATGGATTTTTTCGAGAGGGCACGACTACGGTTCCGACACGACTTTCGATCAGGTCGGCATCACGGAAAACGCCGAGGGAAAACGGGTTCTCGTCCAAACCCCGACCGGCGATCGGATTCTGGACTCGGAGGAGGTCGCCTCGATCGAACGCTGGACTTGGAATCACCTGGCCTTCGCGAGAGAGGGAGACACGGCGAAGGTTTTTCTCAACGGGAAGCACCTCTCCGCGGCCACGACATCGACGCCCGACGAGGCTCCCGAAACCTTCTTTTTCGGCGGCAGCAGCGGCAACGAGAACAACTTCGAAGGACGGCTCGACGAGATCGCCGTGTTCGGTCGACCCTTGAGTTCGGACGAGATCCAGCAGCTCGCCAGCCCGTGACCCCGGTCGCGGATTCGACAGGGTCGGATCGGCCATTCGACCCTCTTCGATTCGGAATTCGTCTTGCGGGAACGGCTCTTCTGATCGAAAACTCTCGACATGGGTAGAGCATTCGAATACAGGCGCGCTTCGAAGGAAGCCAGATGGGACAAGATGTCCAAGGTCTTTCCGAAGATCGGCAAGGCCATCACGATCGCGGCCAAGGAGGGCGGACCCGACCCCGATTCGAATCCCAAGCTGCGTCTCGCGATCCAGAACGCGAAGGCGGCGAACATGCCCAAGGACAACGTCGAAGCGGCCATCAAGCGGGCCGAGGGCAAGGACGCGGCCGCGATTACCGAGATCAACTACGAAGGCAAGGGCCCCCACGGCGTGATGGTTTTCGTCGAGTGCGCCACCGACAACACGAATCGCTCGGTCGCGAACGTGAAGACGATCTTCAACAAGGCCGGCGGACAGATGCTTCCCACCAGCTCGCTCGAGTTCATGTTCGACCGCAAGGCGGTGGTCGAGTTCGAGGCGAAGGACGACATGGACATGGACGACGTCGAGTTGAACCTGATCGACGCGGGTCTCGAGGAACTGGAAATCAACGAAGGAATCGCCTACGCCTACGCCGATTTCACCGACTTCGGCAGGCTGACCTCCGCCGTCGAGGACATGGGTATCGAGATCAAGAAAGCCAGCCTCCGCCGGATTCCGAACAATCCGCAGGACTTCACCGAGGAAGAGCTGAACGACATCGAAGAACTCCTCGACAAGCTCGAAGAGGACGAGGACGTGCAGGCGGTGTTCACCAACGTGAACTGATGGCGCGTCTCGATCCGCGCCGCGCCACCGGCCGCGCCCGATGGCCAATTTTAACGCATAACCGGACAGCTTCGGTCTTTCCAAAAGGCCCTGGGGCTCCTAGATTCGCCGCATGATCAGATCTGCCACTATCGCCACCGTGTGCGTTTTGCTTTCCGGCGCCTCCGCCCCGCTCACGGCGCAGGAAGTTCCGGACGCGGTTTCGCCGGACAAGACGGTTGATCTCCTGGCCGATCCGGAGGGATCGGATTTCACCGTCCACCTCAACAAAGACAGTTCCCTGACGAT
The DNA here is from genome assembly GCA_040905585.1 of Verrucomicrobiales bacterium. Taxonomy (GTDB): domain Bacteria; phylum Verrucomicrobiota; class Verrucomicrobiia; order Verrucomicrobiales; family DEV007; genus Arctic95D-9. The sequence goes on along the minus strand of JBBDRG010000069.1, from coordinate 13,440 downwards.
GGAACGCGACGAGATATGGTTCCTCGACGACGAGGGCGTGCTCCAGGTCAGCGGAAAAGGGATGGGCTACATCCGGACGAATCGGGCCTATCGCGATTACCACCTCGTGCTGGAGTATCGCTGGGGCGAGCGGACTCACTCCCGCCGCGCGGATCGGGCTCGCGATTGCGGTCTCCTCATGCATTCCTACGGACCGGACGGCGCCTACGGCGGCACGTGGATCAGCTGCATCGAAGCGAATATCATCGAGGGCGGAACGGGAGACGTCCTCGTTCTCGGTGCCAAGGGCGAGGACGGCTCGATCGCCCCCACGCGCGTCACCGCCGAGGTGGAACTCGACCGCGACGGGGAACCCGTCTGGACCCCCGGCGCCGAAAAGCAGACCTACCCGAAAGAGGGCAAAACGATGGCCCGGATCAATTGGAAAGACCGGGATCCCGATTGGGCCGACGAGAGGGGCTACCGCGGCGAAAAGGACATCGAGAATCCGGTCGGCGAGTGGAACCGCCTCGAAGTCATCTGCGAAGGCAGCAGCATCCGAATCATCCTCAACGGGGAAACGGTCAACGAAGTCACCGATTGTCACCCGAGCCAAGGCTACATCGGCTTGCAAAGCGAGTTGGCGGAGTGCGAAATCCGGCGATTCGAGCTGCATCCTCTCGGCAAGTTCGACCAAGCCTGGAATCCCGAAACGGGCTCGTCGGACATGGGCTACTCAATCACCGGCGAGAGCATCCTGCCCCGGAAACTCCCGCTGAGCCCGGAAGAAAGCGCCGCCCTCTGGGAAGTCGACGGGGACTACGAGATTCAACTCGTCGCGGCGGAACCGCTCACCCGCGACCCGGTCGACGTGGTTTGGGACGAGAAAGGCCGAATGTTCGTCGCTGAGATGGGCGACTACCCTCTCCCCGCCGGCGACGGCCCCTTCCTGTCGCGGATCCGTCTGCTCACGGACACGGACGGCGACGGCGTCATGGACGAAGCCGTCACCTGGGCCGACGATCTCGACCACGTGCAGGGACTTTTGCCGATGAACGGCGGACTGCTCGCCACGACCCGCACCGCGATCCTGTTTCTCGAGGACACCACCGGCGACGACGTGGCCGACGTCCGGCAGCCGCTGTTTCACAGCAACGAGCCGAGACACAATCAGCTCCAGGTTTCCAGCCCTCGCTACGGTTTGGACAACCACGTCTATCTCAACAACGGCCTCGACGGAAAGGAAATCTACCCTCACGATCAGCCCGACGAAAAGCTGGAGTTCACCAAGCTCAACCTGCGCTACGATCCCCGGACCGGCGAACTCAAGCCGTCCACGGGCGCCGGCCAGTACGGCGGCACGCTCGACGACTTCGGACGCCATTTCTTCACCACCAACCGCAATCCGGCCATCTTCGCCGTCATGCCGCTGGAGGCGGTGAAACGCTACCCTCTCGCGGGGATCGCGGTGGGCCACGAAGACATCGAGCCGTCCGCCGCGCCGGTCCGTCCCATCGCGCTGAGCCACACCACTTCGGCCGCCCACGCCGGAACCTACACGGCCGCCTGCGGCATCGCCGCCTACCGCGGCTCGCTCATGCCCGGGATGAAAGGGGACCTGTTCGTGTGCGACCCCACCGGCCAGCTGGTGGCGCGCAGCCGCGTCCTGCCGAACGGGGCCAGCTTCACCGCCGAGAGGGTCGGCGAAGAGCAGGAATTCCTGGCCTCCGCCGACGAATGGGCTCGCCCGGTCCAAGTCCGCAACGGCCCGGACGGGGCGCTCTACGTGTGCGACATGTATCGCCGTTTCATCGACCACGCCCGCTTTTTCCCGGAGGACTTCGCGGCCTCCCACTACATGAGGGCCGGGCTCGACCAAGGCCGCATCTGGCGAATCGTGCCCAAGGGGAAGCCGGCCAAGAAAGTCGAGGCCCTTCCCGAGTCGCCGGAGAAACTGGCCTCGCTGCTGACCCACTCCAACGGCTGGCACCGGACCACCGCCCAGCAACTCCTCGTCGAACGGCAGGACCGCTCCGTCGTGCCCGCGCTCGAAAAAATGCTCGACGACCCGCCTTCTCCGGAAGCGGAGGTGCACGCTCTCTGGACGCTGGAGGGGCTTGACTCGCTGAAACCCGAGCACGTGCTCGCGGCGCTGGGTTCGAACGAGGGCGGAGTGGTCGAGAACGCCCTCTTCGCCGCCTTGGAATTGCCGGAACCAAAGAGGCCGACGGAAGAAATCGCCGACTTGGTGGATCACGATTCGCCCCGGGTCCGATTCCTCCTTTTCTCGCTTTTCCCCGACATCGAGTTCGCCCCCGAGAAGCTCGCGGCCCTCGTCTCCAAAACGCCCGAAGACACCTGGATCCGGAAGGCGATCATGAGTTCGGCGGGTGAACAGTCCACCGAGATCCTGCTCGCGCTTCTCGCCGACAGCGACTTCCCCGGAAAAGCCGATCCGGCAGTATGGGGCGATGTGCTCGGCGACTTCGCCCGACTTACGGCGGCCCAGAGCGACTTGAAACAATTGTCCCGCGTCCTCGCGACTCTCGAGGGCGAACCCGACTGGTGGCATTTCGCCCTGGTGGCAGGTCTCTCCGAGGGACTTCGGCAGGGGGAATTGAAGCACAAGTCGCTCGCCGCCCTCGTCGCCGCCTCTCCCGACGAACTCGGAGAAGGAACGGCGAGGCTGCAGTCCATTCTCGACAGCGCGAGCCAAGTCGCATTGGATCGCGACCAGCCCAACGCCGCCCGCCTCGCCGCCCTGCCCTTGGTGGGCCAGCGTCCCCTGGAGGAAAAGTTCGAAATCGTGGAGCAACTGATCGAACTCAGGGAGGACCCGGAGATTCAAGCGGCGGCATGCCAGTTGCTCGCGCGAGACAACCGGGAACAGGTCGCCGAATTCTTCTTTGAACGGTGGAACACGCTACCCCCGACTCCGTTGCGCGAGGCGCTGGCCCTGATCACCGCGAACCCGAAATCGGGCCTCGCCCTCATGAAGCGGATGAAAGCCGGTGAAATCAGCCCGTCGATCATGCCGACGATCACCCGCTGGTCCTACGGCCGGTCCTCGAACGAGGAAATCAAGTCGCTGGCGGTCGAACTCTTCGGGCAAACCGACAGCGATCGCTCCGCCGTCATCGATACCTATCGAAAAGCGCTCGGCGAACACGAAGGCAATCCCGAGAAGGGAGAGCTCGTGTTTCAGAAAGCCGCCTGCATGACCTGCCACCAAGTCGGGGAAGTCGGCACGGACGTGGGGCCTTCGCTCCACGACGTGAAAAACAAGCCGAAGGAAGCCCTTTTGACCGATATTCTCGACCCCAATCGCGCTGTCGAAGAGCGATGGGTGGCCGTCACCGTCGAAACATCGGACGGTCGCACTCTCGGAGGGCTGGTATACGGCGACGACGCCGCGGCCATCACGCTGCGGTTGCCCGGCGGCCACACCGAGACCATCCCGCGCTCCGAGGTGAAATCGGTCACTTCCTCCGGCATCTCCCTCATGCCCGTCGGCCTCGAGGCCGCCATTACGGAAGAGGAGATGGTCGATTTGCTCGCGTTTCTCAAGAAGCGCTGATTCCTCCGATAGTCCAATTCTCCATTCCGGTCGGCACATCCCTTGCGGTACGTGCCCGCAACGCTTAGACTTGGTCGGTAATTCGCCCCCGTTCCCGACATGGCGAATCACCCTCCTTCGTTGCGAATCCAATGCCTCCGACCGACGCGCAAGAGCCGGCGTCCCGACCGAATATCCGCCGACCCAAGTCCGCTTCGCGAAAGCGTCGGGGTTGCTTGTGGTCGCTGCTGATTGGATTGCTCGTCGGGCTGCCCCTTCTTCTCTGGATTCTGAACGGTCCCGGCTTCCGGTTCCTCGCCAACTACGCGATTCTCAAAGCTGCCGAGTCCCGGAATCTCGAGGGAAATCTGACGATCGACGGTGATCTCTGGTCGGGCTTTTCGCTTTCCAGCGTCGACTTCACCGGCGACGACGGGACCGTGGCGTCCCTCGAAATCGAAGACGCCTCGATTGGCTACCGACTCCCCAAGCTGGTCAGAGGCCGTTCCGAACTGGACTGGATCGACGAGTTGAACATCAACAAGGCCACGCTGAAACTGAATCTTCCCGATCCGGACGACGAACCGATCCGGGAATCCGAGAAGCCCGGCGCCCGGGATCCGACCGACTTCAGTCCGCTGTGGAACCTGCTCGAAACCAATGTCGACATCTCCGAGCTAACCCTCTTGGCCGAGCAGGGCGACAGGGTTTATTTGCTGGGGAACCTCTCCCTGCGCTCCGAACCGGGAGAGCGAGGAAAGCTGACCATCGAAGAAGTGCAGCTCCCGGGCCGCAGGACGGTGACGGACATTTCCGCCGACCTGGTGAAAGGCGAACACTCGCTGACCATCGAATCCTTTCGGCTCGGAGACGTCGCCTCCCTGAAACAGCTCACCGTCGCCGAGCCGAGGCCCGGACAATTCGTCACAACCGCCGAAATCGACTTCGCGGAAGGAACCCTGAACGCGGAGTTCGACAACGCCGGCGTCCTCTCGGTCGCTCTGAGCCCCGGCTCGACTCTCGATCTCGCGGGAATCATCCCGACGGCGCCGGATAGGCCGGAGGCCCGGGGTACCGTCACCGACCTGAGTTTTCGGTTCGAGGGAGCTTTCGACGACCCTTCGACGTGGGAAATCGAGGGTAATCTCGCCGCCTCCGGTCTCGTTCGGGAGGGGGTCGAAGTGGACACGGTCGTCTTGGCGATTCAAGACAACACCGTCGAACTCGAGGTCGTCCAAGGCGACGCCGAGCCCCCCGCCACTCTCCACGCGTCGCTGTCGCTGCCTCTCGACCGCACCACCACCGTCGACGAACTCGCCACGCTCCCGATCGGCTTGGACGCCACCTTCGCGAGCGACTCGCTGGAGTCGCTGCTGGGAGACCGGGCCGAAACGGTACCGCTGACCGGCGCGCTCTCCGTCGAAGTCAAGGATGTTCAGATTGTCGCGGGAAGCACAATCCAGTCCGGCAGCTTCCTCGCGCTCTCCGACTCCCTGGCCTGGGACGGGACACCCGTCGAAACGTTTCAAATCGCCGGCAGCGTCGAGACGGAGAATCTCCTTCGCATCGCCGCGGACGTCGGACTCGATGCCGACAACAGCGTGCGCCTCTCCGGAACCTTGGACACCGAGTCCCTCTCCTACGAGGCCCAAGCGAACGGAACGATCGCAAGCGAGGGACCGGTGGAGGATCTGATGGCGGCTCGTGGAATCGAAGCGGTCCACGGAGCGGCGACGTTTTCCTGGGAGGGATCGGGTGATTTGAGAACGGCCGTTCACCGAGGCGAAGCCGAGGTAGACGCGACTTCGATCCGTCTCGCCGAGGGGCAGCCGTTCGATGGAACCGTGGCGGCCGTTTACGAAGGCGACTCCGTGGAACTGTCTTCGCTCCGACTGACTTCCGGGGACGTCGTCCTCGCAGGATCGGGAACCTGGCAAGACGAGCGAATCTCCCTCTCCGGGGTGTCCTTGACGAGCGGGGGTCGCGAGAAACTTTCGCTCGATGCCTCCCTCCCCTTCGATCCGGCTGCCGAAGGAGGATTCCTCGCCCACCCGGGACCGCTCGAACTGAACCTGAGCGCCGACGAATTGCGCCCCGACGAGATCACCCGGTTTTTCCGCAACAGCCCCCCCGTCGCCGGAATCTTGACGGGCCGGCTCTCCGGCGAGGGAACTTTTCGGAATCTCTCCGTCGACGGGGATTTCCAATTCCGTCCCGAATTCGAAGGCGCCACGGAGAGCTCCTTGTTGTCGCTGACGCTCGATCTCCAGGGCGACGCCGCCCGCCCCGCCACGTGGGAGACCACCATCGACGGCGACCTCTCCGATCTCAGATGGAAGGACGTCGACATCGGAAAAATCGCCATCTCGGCAAGCACCGAGTCGACGGGCACCGGCAAGGCGATCCTGGCCGACCTCAACGCCGACCAGTCCGGGGCGAAGCTGGAAGGAACCCTTCGACTGGATCTCGAGGGCGCCGAGTCCTTCGCCGCCCTCGGCGAGAGACCGCTCGAGATCGATGCGGATCTGGACGCTTCCCAACTCGAGACGCTGTGGCGGGATTTCGCACCCACCGAGTTCCGGGAATTCCCGGTGTCCGGTGCCCTGTCGGCCCAGGTGGAAGGACTCCGTCTCGAAAGCGGCAGGCTCACGCGGGGACGGATCGATCTCGTCTCCGAGTCACTCGCCTTGGACGGCGAGACATTCGACAACATCGCGGTCGACGCGGAGGTGACCGCTCCGGATCTGCTGAGGGCGAACATCGACCTCGCCCTCGACGAGGCCAATCAAGCGAGCGGTGCCGTAGAGTTCCACCTGAAAGAGCGAACCTACGAAGGCGAGCTGAGCCTCGCCGCCAACTTGCAGTCCGAGGGAAAACTGAAACGCCTCCTCGGAGAGCGTCGCATCGCGGCTCTGCTTCCCCAGCTCACCTCGTTGACCTGGTCCGGCAAAGGCGATCCCGGGGAGGGCACGCACCAAGGCGAGCTGGACCTGAAGGCGGACTCGCTCACTCTGGCCGACGGCGGCGCGCCAATCGACTTGGCGGTGTCCGGAGAATACAGCGAGACGTCCGCGGATTTTCCGACCGTCTCCCTCGCCAGCCGGCCGCTCGCGCTCGAAGGAGCGCTCCGGTGGACCGACCACCGGCTGGTCTTGAACGACTGGACCGGTAGAGTCGGCGGCCGCGAAGTTCTGTCTCTCGACGGGACCGTGCCCCTCGATCGGGGGAAGCTCTCCGCCGAGGCGTGGTTCGCCCAGAGCACTCCGCTCGAGTTGACCCTGACCGTCGACGAACTGTCGACCGCAACGGTGTTCGAACTCCTTGGCCGCGAACCGCCCGTCCGGGGCGACCTGTCGTTCGACGTCGCGGCCGAGGGGACTCCCGCAACGCCCACGATCGAAGCCGAACTGACCTTCGCCGACATCGTCGTGCCCCGGGAGGACTCCAGCCTGGAGGCGGGCCGACTAGAGCTTTCGTTCCGTGCCGCGAACGCCTCAGCCGGCTTCGACGGAACCTTTCGCCATCCCGACGTCAATCCACTCGCCATCGAAGCCTCGATGCCCTTTCATCCGGGTGCCTGGGCGACGGGCGAACGGAAGGTTCTCGACGAGCCGGTTAGCGCTTCCGCCAAGATGGAGAAGAGCAATCTCGCCTTTCTTTCGAGCCAGGTTCCGGCCGTCGCTTCGATTTCCGGCACCGTCGGACTCGACGCCACCGTGGGAGGAACGCTTTCCAAGCCCGAGATCGGGGGGAGCGGCTTGCTCGAGGTCGACCGCCTGCGCTTGGAGAACCGAGACGCGCCGTCCTTCTACGACATCGACCTCCAAGCCCGCTTCGCGGACGACCGCATCGCCGTGGACCGCTTTCGGGCGATCGTGGCCGGCGGCATCGTCGAGGGCGGAGGAAGCGTGCTTTTCGAGCCCGGCAAAGAGCCGGTTCTGGAGGTGCAGGCCACCGGCAGCGAAGTGCTCGTCCTGAGGACGCCTGACATGAACGTCCGCACCGACGCGGCGCTCACCTTGACGGGCCCCTTTTCGGAAGCGCGCCTTGCCGGAGAATTGGGCATCACCAACAGCCGCTTCTTCAAACACGTCGATCTTCTTCCGATCGGTCTGCCCACGCGAAGGCGGTCCGCCCTTCCCACCGTCGAGCGCGTCCCGGGCGGAGGCGGAGCTCCGGTCGCCGATCTGGACGTCGGCGTTCCCATTCCGCCCTTCGACAACTGGCCGATCGACGTTCGGATTTACACCAAGGATCCCTTCCTCGTGCGCGGGAATCTGGCCCAATCCGCGCTGGTGGCGGATCTCCGCGTGGGCGGCACGCTCGGTGAACCCGTGCCGAACGGCTACCTCGCCATCGACGAAGGCGAATTCTCCCTGCCGTTCAGCAGCGTCGACGTGGAGGTGGGGCGAATCGAGTTCGACGCGAACACGGGGTTCAACGGCGCCATCGAGTTCAAGGCCAGGGCGCGGGCCGACAGCTATCGCATCAACATCTACGTCTACGACCGCATCCTCTCGCCCAAGCACGTTCTCTCGAGCGTTCCGCCGCTTCCCAGCGAGGACATCATTACCCTCCTCGCCACCGGCACCACCCGCGACGAGTTGCTCGGGGCCGACGCCGGATCGCTCGCCGCGTCCAAGGCGGCCACGCTGCTTTTCAGGAAGATGCGGAAAGCCGGCGACGCCGACCGCGATCCCAGCCTTCTTGACGAACTTCAGGAACGCACTGAACTTGAGATCGGCGGAATCAATCCCGAAACGGGCGAACAGACCTTCGGCGGAAGAATCAGGCTGTGGAAGCAGCTTTTCTTCGTCGGAGACGTGGACGCCGACAGCGACTACCGTGCCCTTCTCAAATACGTCTTCAGGTTCCGTTAGTCGAAACCCCGCCTCGATGCGAATCGCTTTCCATGCCCCATTGACCGCCCTCCTCCTGCTCTGGGGGTTGACCGAGTCCCGGGCACAAGGCCTGGCCGACGGAAAACTGCGCCTCGAAGGTCTGCGGACGGTGACCGAGGAGCAGGTGGAGAAATGGGTCGCGTCCCAGCTCGAGTTCATCGAGGCGACCGAGGTCAACATGGCCCGGGCCGACGACGTCGCCTACTTTCTGGAGATCGCCCTGCGCGACCGCGGCTACGAAGACGCCACGGTCGACTGGAACCTTTCCAGAAACGCGGCAGGCAACCAGGTCATCGTCCTGTCGGTCTTCGAGGGGCGGGAAATTGCCCTCGGAGACATCGTCGTCCTGGGAAACGAGGCGGTCGAAGACGACGGGGTCGTCGAGCTGATGACTTCCGCGACGAGAAAGAGACTCGAAATCGACAACACCGACGAGCTTCCCTACGTCGAGGCGGATATCGAAGCCGGCAGAGAGCGCGTATTGGAGTTCCATCGGCTGCTGGGATTCAGCGACGTCGAGGTCGATGTCCAAACCGAGCTTTCCGGCGGCACGGCGAACATCGCCGTGACCATCGTCGAAGGCAGGGTCTACCGCGTCGGCGAACTCACCCTGCCGGAACCGCCGGTGCCCGAAGTCGAGCGCGGCTACGACAAGATCCGGGAAGACTTCGAGGGCAAGAGCTACAGCCTCGCCGTCCGGGAGAACTTGGCGTCGCGAGTCCGGGAGATCGCCGTCGACGCCGGCTACTACTACGCCGTCGCTGCGGCGAAGGAAGTTTCCACCGAAATCAGCGGAGACGCCGGCCGGGTCGACCTCGCCGTGACGGCCGACTGGGGCGAACGCGTCCGAGTCGCCGCCGTGTCGGTCGAGGGCAACGCAAAGGTGAAGGACAAGTTTTTCGCCCGCCACTTCGAAGAGCTCGTCGGCGAGCCCTACTCGCCCGACACAACCAACCGCCAAGTGGAAGAGCTTCTCCAAACCGGGGCCTTCGAAACCGTGCGGACCGACATCGTCGAGCAGCCGGACGGGTCGTTCGTGCTCGACGTGGAGGTGGAAGAAGGCCCCTCCCGGACCCTCGGCGTCTACGCCGGTTTCGCCACCTACGAAGGCGGCATCGGGGGCTTCGAATTCCAGAACCTCAACCTTCTCGGCAGCGTCCGCAAAATCAACGCGGCGGTCGAGTTCTCCAGCCGCGGCGCCCGGGGCGAGGTCGAGTACACGGATCCGTGGTTCCTCTGGTCGGACGTCGCCTTGCGCACCGGCCTGTTCGCCATCAACCGCGCCGAGGAAGGCTACGAAAAATTCAAGACCGGCGGACGCTACGAGTTCACCCGGAAATTCGGCCGAAAGGAGAAGAACGCCGTTTCCTTTTTCGGCGAAGCGAGCTACACCGACGTTCACAAAGCCGAGATCGATCCGCTCTTTCTCGGGGACCGCAAATACTTGGCGCACGCCGCCGGCGTTTCGCTGACCCACGACCGCCGCGACAATCCCCGCGCGCCGCGTTCCGGGTTCATCGCCCGGACCTCCGTGAGCGCCGCGTCCTCGGCCATCGGGAGCGAGGTCGAGTTCCTGAAAGCGACGGGGCGGCTCGGCTACTACCTTCCGGTGGGCGAGCACACCCTCCGCCTCGCGGCCCGGGGGGGAACGATAGCGCCAATGGGCGACACGGACGCCATCCCCATCGACCTCCGCTTTTTCAACGGAGGCGCCCAGAGCGTGCGCAGCTTCCAGGAAAGATCTCTCGGCCCGCGCGACCCCTCGAGCGGTCATCCAGTCGGGGGCGAATTCTTCACCGTCTTCAATATCGAATACGAGATACCGATTCAGGCGATGGACGGTCTCAGCATCGTTCCCTTCGCCGACGCGGGGAATGTGATCGTCGAGGCCGAGGACGCGGCCCTGGACGATCTACGCTACGCCGTCGGCCTCGGTCTCCGCTACCGCACGCCGATCGGGCCCCTTCGGCTCGAGTACGGCTTCAATCCCGACCAGCGTCCCGGCGAGCCGCAGGGAACGTTCCACTTCGGATTCGGCTTCGCTTACTGAGCCGCCCGGATCGCCCGGCGCCCCCTCCGCGGCTGCCTATCAAGCAGGCCAAATCCCTTAATTATTAGGGACGGTTAACTTTACTGATAATTATCAATGCCTACACATGGTAATTCTTATTTTTCTTGCTGTTATGTTTTTTGTTGTTTTCTCGATTAGCAAATGGTATTTTCCCTCAGTTTGCGTAAAGAGGGCCCGCAACGGGATCTCCCAAAATACCGAATCGGTCCCTCCGTCAACGCAACTCCCCCAACTGGGGATTTCACCAACACGGCAGGGGAAACGCCGAAACACGTCTCTCGTGCCCACACCCAAACAGACATGAACCGAACCGAAACCATTGCGACAGCCCTTGCGGTGCTGCTCCTCACGATCAGTCCAGGTCTTAAAGCCCAGGACGAAACGCCCAACATCCCCGTGGGATCGCTCAGCGCGTATCCCACCCTCGTTCAAACGGGAACCCACCCAACCCTGACGTGGGATGTCACGATTCCAGAAACCGTTAGCGACGTGATCGAGATACAGGATCCCGGCACCCTCGTACCACAGCGAGACCTCGTCATGGACGTCCGCGTGCTCGGCGCTTCCGTGAAGCGCGTCTGGACGAACGGTCAGGGGAATGTCGTCAAGTGGGAGTGGGTTCCAACCGAGGCCCGCATCAAATACAACGGCAACGGGTACAACCGAATCTTCTACGACACCCAGGACGACGTGCACCCCAATCAAATCGTGCACTCACAGACAGTCGAGAAAAGCAGCACGGTCGATTTCGGTGCTCGATACGTGAACTCGAACGGTTCCTGGGCCACCTGGTACAGCTCCACCAACAGCAGCGGCAACGTCGTCGCCCTGGTCAACGGCGACACCCCGCCGACCACGACCCCCATGTACGAGCAACCGGACATCGAGAGTTTCATTCTTCCCTATCTCGATGACGAGGGAAAAATCAGTCTGGGTGCCCGCGACGTGATCTACCTGATGGAACTGACCCACACCGATCCAAGCCATTCCGGCTTCGATCTCCAGGACATGGCACTGCTCGTGACGTTCTACGACGAAGTCGTCGGGGACAACGGTAACGGGAACGACGACGACAACTCTTCCGACAGCGGCGACAGCCCCGGGAACCCCGGCAACGACAAGGCGGTTGGAAACGCGGGCGAGAATCCCGATGGCGGCGACGACTGGGGCAGCGGCTCCAGAGGAAAGGGCGACGTCCGAGGTCGACGCAAGAAGTGATTCTCTCCGGTCCGATTCACCTGAAACATCCCCACCATGAAACCTGGTCCTTCCGTCATCCTGGGTGCCGCCCTGCTCTGCCTCCCGCCGGCATTCGCGGCGCCCGGGCCTTCCAATGGCCAGACGCCAATGAGGGACGTCGCCACCCACGACCAACTGAGTCGCTCGCTGGCGCAGCAAACCGATCCCATTCGCAACCTCGGCCCCGCGATCGGAAAATCCGACGAAGACCCCTCGTTGAAGAACTCGTCCAGAGATTTGATCAAGGAATCGACTATCATCTGCTTCAACGGAAGCCTGACACTGGTTCCGAAGCGGGCGGTCCTGTTCGTTCCGGATAGGCTCCAAGAGCGCGTCGAGGTGAAACCGAAGCAAGAGGTCAAGACCTGGGCCGACTTCTACCAAAGAAACCGCGGATGGATTCGAACCGTCGAGGTCTCCAGAGAGCAAGCCATGGGACAAAAACCGATTTCCGAAAGCATTCTCGACGCCGTCGCGAAAAGCTCGTCGCTCGTGGTAGCCACCTTCAAAAACGGTCCCATTTCGGTGATCCCCTACGAAGAACCCGAGGAACCCAACGAGTCGACCACCACCAAACCGACCGCTAGCACCCCATGAACCACATCGTCAAAATCGCTTGGCTGGCGCTCTGCGCCTTCGCCTTGCCATCGATCGTCCAAGCCGGCGACTACACCTATTTCATCCGACAAATCCAGATGCCCGACGAGGTGGAATGGGACGTGACCGTCGAACAGTCCGGCTCGCAACAATCGCCGCTCGAGATCAACCCGAACGGCGCCCGATTCGAGCTGTGGACCGTGAAGGCCGATCCCTTGACCAGTTATTTGCTCGATACGACCTACGTCAATTCCTACATTCCCGTGGCACAACTCCAGATCAAGTCCGAGGATCCCTACGAGGTGATTCCCCGAACCCGGGCGGACCGCCCCTTCGAGGTGGAAGTGACCGTTTCCGGCCTCAGCGACGATCCCGAGGCCCCTGAAGCCGCCCGCTCGGTCAAGACGCTCCGCCACGTTCAAGCCTATCCCGGCGACAGCAACGGGAAGGACCTCGATCGCGGCAACGCCACTCTGATCTCTCAAGGGTCTTTCGACAGCAACGGCGACTACACTCTGAGTTACGCGGTGACCTCCATCCCCGGCGCCGATCGTTCCAAGGTTCGCGGGGAAGAGCGGTTCTCCGTCTACTCCCTCGAAGACGGCGAAGCACCCGAGTCGCAGTTGGCCTCGGAGTTCGTCCAGATCTGGCCCGTCGCCGACGGGGCAATATCCGGCATATCGGACGGCGATCTCATCAAAGGGGCTCTTCCGAAGGTAACGTTCGACCTCAACGACCTCTATCCCGACTCGTGGACCTACGCGCAAGTCTACGAAGGGCAACCCCGACTCGGCGTCGACGGCGCGGTCGTCCCCGGCTCGTCCATCCTCATCGACAGCTCCGTTCCCAAGAACAATGTAGAAGCGATGGTGAAGGAGTGGGACCGGGTCGTTCCACACGACGGCGTATGGACGCTCGAGCTTCTCACCGCCACCCCTTTCGGCACCGATCGGCTTGGATACGTCACCTTCAAAGTCGAACGGACCATTCGGGTCAACGGCAACGTGACCAGCGTCGACTAGGAGACTGTTGAAAAACACCATCACGCCGAGACCTGAATGAATCTACGTTTTTTCAATCGCGGCTTCGCCCTGTGT
>JBBDRG010000068.1:157032-264140 GCA_040905585.1 Verrucomicrobiales bacterium | reverse complement strand
GCGCGAACGGCGCGCCTACGTGGCGGCGGAGGCATACAAGGTCGGCCGGGGCGGCGTGCGGGCGGCTTCCCGCCTCTTCGGCATGAGTACGGAAACGATCAAACGCGGAAAAGACGATCTCGCTTCGCCCGAGCGCCTGCCCAAGTCCGGGTGCCAGCGGCATGCGGGTGCGGGACGAAAGGGGGTTTGTTTCGAACAAGAGGGTTTGGAAGCCGCCTTCGATGCTCTGGTCAAAACCCATCTCGGCGGAGATCCGATGAACGAGGGTGTCGTTTGGACCGGCCTTCAGCCCTCCGGCATTGTCGATGAACTCGCCCGGCAGGGATTCTCGATTTCCGAAAACACCGTCCGTTCACTGCTCGAAAAAAAAGATCCGCAAGCGCAAGCCCGTCAAGGCGGCGGTGACCGGCGGAGTGGATCCCGATCTTCGCAACGCGCAGTTCGAGAACATTGAAAAGCTGCGCGCGCACTATGAAGCACAGGGCTGGCCGGTGCTCAGTGTGGACACCAAAAAGAAGGAATTTCTCGGTAGTCTCTACCGCGACGGGAAACTTTATTCGCAGGATGGCGTGCCACTGAAGCGCTTCGACCACGACTTTCCCCATCTTGCGGAGGGAAAGGTCGTGCCCCATGGCATCTACGATCTCCAGTCCAACAAGGGATTTGTCACCTTGGGAACCAGTGCGGAAACTCCGGCCTTCGTCGCCGAGAGTATCGCGTTGTGGCGGAACTACCGCGGGCGTCACGATTATCCGGATGCCGACCATGTGTTGTTGCTGATGGACGCGGGCGGAGCCAACGCCGCACGGAGCATTCAGTTCAAGCACGAGATGCTCAAACTGGCGACGAGAACGGGACTCGGGTTCCGGGTGGCCCACTACCCTCCCTACTGTTCGAAATGGAACCCGATCGAACACCGGTTGTTCCCGCACGTGACCCGGAGCATCCAAGGAGTGTGTCTCGAGTCGGCGGAGACGGTGAGGCGATATATCAACGCGCGTGCCACCACATCGACCGGACTTGAAACCCGCGCCTATGTTCTCGACAAGGAGTTCGAGCGGGGCATCAAGGAAAACATTCCGCTGCCGGAGGGTCTGCCGCTCGAAAAACATGACACACTTCCCCAATGGAATTACACGTGTCACCCGTCAGACTATTATGAACGCCTTAACTAATTTGTGAGGCGTTCCTAATATTCCGGGACGAACTCGTCGGTCGGCTCCCTCCCCAAGTCGCCGGCCGAGGGAGGCGCGGCGCCTTCGTTGGCCAGCTTCATGTACGCCTCGATTCCGTCCGCGATCGCTTCCGCGAACTGGTCGCGCCAAGCGGGCGAATTGATCCGCTTGGCTTCCTCCGGGTTGGTGAGGAAGCCTCCCTCGATCAGTACCGACGGCACCTTCGCGTGCCGGAGCACCGAGAACCTGGCCCGCTTCACCCCGCGGTCGAATCCGTCCATTTTGCCGAGCAACGTGTGGTAGATCGTGTTGGCCATGAGGAAACTCGCGGGGGTGTGGGGATCGCCCGGCTGCGCGCGCGAATCGCGGCGGGAGTCACCCGGCTTTCCGGTCGACGGAGCGCCCGAAGGGGGAAGCGCGTAGATTTCGAGGCCGCCCGCCAAGGGGTTCCAGCTCGCCGCGTTCAGGTGAATGCTGACGAACACGGGATCCTCGTAGTTCTTCGTCATGGAAGGGCGTTGCGACAGTCCTACGAAAAAATCGCTGAGACGCGTCTGGACCACCTTGATGTCCCGCCCTTCCAGGATGCGCCGGGCGCGCCCCACGATATCCAGCGCGTAGTCTTTCTCGGTCCCGAAGGCACTTCTCGCGCCCCGGTCGTGCCCCCCGTGACCCGGATCGAAAACCACCGTCTTGACCGACCGGATCTCCTTGACCGACCCGGGTTCGAAGGCGGGGACCACGGTCGACTGCACGTCGGTCAGCGAAACGCGAACCTCGCCGTCGTCGCCGCGCTTCGCGTCGAACGAAAGCCAGTGTCTCGCCCCGTCGAGAATGGCCTGGCGGCTGTCGATCTTCACGATCAGCGAGTGTTCTTCGCCCTGGAAGCCGATTTCGCGCGGCTCCTCGCGGTCCGGCATCGGCGTCATCCCGTAGGCCTCGGCCAAGTCGGCCGCCGCCACGTACTTTCGACCGTCGATCTCCGTGGTTTCCCAGGCGCCCGTCGCCGCGAGGCAGCCGGTACCCGTCGCCGCGAGGCAGCCGGCGGTGGAACAAGCCGCCATCCAGAAAAACCTCGTCACCAGCCCGCCGGATCGCCTTCTCATCACGACTGGTTACGCGCGAAATCCCGTCAGGGAATTCGCGAACGCGGCCCGAGTGTTCCCGTCGTGGTCGAGACCGCCGAGGGACGGCCTCCTCGCTGCTCAAGCGCCGTCGCCCGGTGCCGGGCTGTTGGTCAGGCGAGGATGTCCTCGACCACCGAGCCCTCCTTCTTTTCCACCAACGCGATCTTGCGGCCGCTGTACTCGTAGTCGAGACCTTCGGCGTCGAGACCGAAGCGCTCCAGAAGGGTGGCGTGGAAGTCGTGCTGGGTCACCAATCCCTCGACGGCGCGGTGTCCGAACTCGTCGGTGGCACCGTGAACGTGTCCTTTCTTGACGCCGCCGCCGGCCATCCAGATCGAAAATCCCTCCGTGTTGTGGTCGCGGCCCGGCTCGGTCTTCGGCCCGCGATCCTGCACCACGGGGAGACGCCCCATTTCGCCGCCCCACTGAACGAGAGTGGAGTCGAGCAGACCGCGTCCCTTCAAGTCTTTGACCAAACCGGCAGCCGGCTTGTCGGCCTTGGCGCAGGCGGACTCGAGTGCGCTGAAAAGGTTCGCGTGCATGTCCCATCCGTAGTTCCAGATCTGCACGAAACGGACCCCGCGTTCCACCAGTCTCCGGGCGAGAAGGCAGGCTTCGCCCATGCGTCGGGTGTTGTTGTCGTCGAGACCGTAGAGCTCCCGGGTCGCCGCCGACTCTCCCGAGAGATCGAGCACGTCGCTGGCTTCGGTCTGCATCTTCGCGGCCAGTTCGTAGCTGGCGATGCGGGCGGCGAGGTCGTCCTCGCCCTGATGCTTCTCGAGGTGACGCTGATTGAGAGAGCCCAGCAGGTCGAGCTGATTCCGCTGCGGTTCCCCGCGAAGGTGGGCGGGCGGACGCAGGTTGGCGATGCGCGGCTCCGTCTCGCGAACGACGGTGCCCTGGTAGATGGAAGGCAATTGACGACTGTCCCAGAAGGGCGATCCGGGCGGATTCTTGCCCAGAACCAAGGCGACGAAGGCCGGGAGGTTGTCGGTCTCGGCACCGAGTCCGTAGCCGATCCAACTGCCGAGCGAGGGCCAGCCCTCCGGCCCGCGGCCCGTGGTCATCGCCCGCATCCCCGCGACGTGGTTGCGGATGTCCGGCAGGTTCATCGAGCGGATCAGGGTGACGTCGTCGACGATTTCCGCGAAGTGCGGCAGGAGGGCGTCGTTGATCTCCATGCCGCATTCTCCCCGGCGATGGAAATCCCACTTCGTCGGCATCACGATCGAGGTCGCCTGCCCGGCGTTGTCGTACTTGATCTCCTCGCCGGGAAATTGTTCCCCCGCGTATTTCTTCAGGAGCGGCTTGTTGTCGAACAGGTCGATGTGGCTGGGCCCCCCGCCGGTGAAAATCGAGATCATGGCCTTGGCATGCGGCGCGCTGGGCGGATGCTTGGGCAGCAGGTCGTGAGTCGGGGTCTCCAGCGACGGCATGGCCGGACTGGCGAGGAGGCGTTCGCGATTCAACAGCCACGTGGCGGCGAGCGAGGAAACGCCGAGTGCGCTCTTGGCCATGAAATGGCGGCGGGAGGAATGGGAAAATTCGTTCATCGGACTGGGTTTCAGTGCAATCGGGGTAGATTCAATCGGCGTAGAGGAAGCGATTGGTCTTGAAGAAAACCTGGCAGAGACTGGCCAGCGCGAGGGTGTCGGACCCGGCCGCTTCCTGTGTTTTGCTTTCCTTTCGCGGCGGCAGGACAGCTTCCTGCCGGGCGAGGTAATCGGTCAATTCGGCGAGAGTCCGCCCGTCGGGCTTCGTTCCGAAAGCCAGCTCCCAGGCGCGGGCGGCGCGGTCGCCCGCCTCGGACGCTTCTCCGCAATCGGCGAGGACGCGCTTGGCGAACGCCTCGGACTCGGCCAGGGAAAAATACCCGTTCATCAACTCGAGCGCCTGAACCGCCACCGTGGAACTGACCCGGCGCTCGCAATTCGGTTCCATCTGCGGGGCGTCGAAGGCCTGCAGCATCGCGACGGGGGCGGTGCGGCGTTGTTGCACGTAGAGGGAACGGCGGAACTCCTGGCCGTCCTCCGAGGTCTCGCCGCCGCCGACCGAGAAAAGACCGCCCTCGTTTTCCGAGACGGGGACGGGCGCTCCGTAGAGCGTCGGCTTCAACCGCCCGCTCACGCTGAGAATGGCGTCGCGCACCGTCTCCGCTTCGAGACGCTGCACCGGCATTCGCCAGACGAGGGTGTTGTCGGCGTCCACGGCGAGACCGTCCGCGCGCCGCGCCGACTTCTGCCGCCAGGCGCGGGAGGTGAGAACGAGACGGTGGAAGCGCTTCAGGCTCCACCCGTTTTCCGCGAAATCCGCCGCGAGCCAGTCGAGCAGCTCCGGATGGGACGGACCGGTGCTGCGCATGCCGAACTCGCCGGGAGTGGCGACGATTCCCCGACCGAAATGGTGCATCCAGAATCGGTTCACCAGCACGCGACTCACGAGGGGATGCTCGCCGGAGACAAGGTGCTTGGCGTAGGCGAGGCGTCGGCCGGTCGTGGGAAGTTCGGGATCGTCGGCCGCGATCGGCGGGGCGCCGAGCACCTCGAGCCCGGCCGGCTGGATGGGATCGCCCTCCGGCGAAAGGAAGTCGCCGCGGTGGAACAGCCGCGTCTCGGGAACGTGCTTCGTGTCCTCCGTCGCCACGCGAATGTAATCCGGTTCCGGCTTCCGGCTTCGGATCTCCTTCGCCTTTTCGGCCAGTGCCTCGTACTTTTTCTTCAGTTCGTCGCCGTCTTCGTACTTGTTCACGAACAGGTGGAGGAACGCCCGCCTCACGTTCACGGAGGGATGTTCGTCCTTCAGGAAAGCGGCCTGCTCGGGAGTTCGCTCGCCCGCCGGCGTCTCGTAGGCTTCCCGCGCGAAGGCCCGTTCCGACTCCGGCAGCTTCTCCAGTTCCCGTTCGAAAATGATCCCGACCACCCGCTCCATCTCCGCGATCTGCTGCTTGGTCGCCTCTTTCGCCTCCGCTTCCAGTTCGTCGGCGCGGGCCTTGTCTTCCTCCGATACCAGCGCGGCACGTCTCGCATTCGGCGCGCGCCAGTTCTCCGTGTCGTAGACGGGGGCGAAGACGGCCCGCATCCGGTAGAAATCCTCCTGCGGAATGGGATCGAAGCGGTGGTCGTGACATTCGGCGCAGCCGACCGTGAGCCCGAACAAGGAAGAGGAGACGATGTTGACGGTCTCGGTGACGACCGCGTTCTTCGCGTGCTCGGGGTCGTCCGGCTTCGAGCCGGTGCCGTCGGGGGCAAGCCGGAGAAAGGCGGTGGCGGTCAGCATTTCGCGAGCCTCGGCGTCTCGGTTGGCGAGTCCCTGGGCGTTGGCGTGGGTCGCCCCGACCAGCTCGTCGCCCGCGAGCTGCTCGGTCAGGAAGCGGTCCCAGGGTTTGTCCTCGTTGAGGGAACGAACCACGTAGTCCCGGTAGTGCCAGGCGTCCGGTCGAATCGTGTCCTTGTCGTTGTAGCCTTCACTGTCGGAATAGCCCGCCACGTCGAGCCAATGACGGGCCCAGCGCTCGCCGTATCGTGGCGAGGCGAGCAGGCGATCGACGACCCGCTCCCAGGCTCCGGGTTCGTCGTCGGCGAGAAAAGCCGCCACGTCGTCCGGCTCCGGAGGCAATCCGAGAAGGTCGAAAGAGGCTCGGCGGATCAGGGTGGCCCGGTCGGCGGATTCCGAGAACCCGAGATTCTTCGCGGCCAGGGCCTCGGCGAGAAAAGCGTCGACGGGATGCTCGTGGTCGTTCGACGGAACCGACGGTTTTTCGATCGGCTGAAAGGACCAGTGCCGACGCTCGACCGGCGTCACGAAGAATTGCCCCGGCTCGGGCAGCGTCTCGGGCTCGGCGTGAATCGTCTTGGCGCCGGCGTCGATCCAGCGCCCGATCAGTTCGATCTCCTCGGCGTCGAGTTGCTGTTCCTTCTTCGGGGGCATTTCGCCTTCGGCGAGCATCCGGTAGAGCGGGCTCGCGGCGCGGTCGCCGGGCTCCACCACCGGACCGGAATCGCTCCCCCGCCGCATCAGGGCCACGAGCCGAAGGTCGAGACCGCCCTTGAGTTTCTCTTCCTCGCCGTGGCAGTGGAAACAATTCGCCTTGAGGACGGGACGGACGTCCGTCTCGAAGACGGGCGCATCGCCGCCGGCGGCACGCGGGGACGATTCCCCGGCCGTAGCCGTTGCCGCGGCGGAAAGGGCGAGCGCGCCGAAAACAACGGCGGGCACCCGCTGAAAACGCAAAGTCATGGTCATGGCCTAAAATAGAGCCCGCGTCGATTTCTCCGCGAGCCCAAGACAAGATGGCCCGACCCGCCCCCCGTCGCAAGGCCCGCCCTTGGCGGATCTGCGGGAATCCGCCCCCGTTCCGAGGGGTGCGGAGCGAATAAAAAATCCCCCTCGTCGACCCGACAGGGTTGAACGACCGGGTCAACCCTGTCGGAGATCCGTTGGGATCCGCCCGCTCCTCAGACCAACCCCAGCCGTTCCAGCACTTCCCGCGGCGGGCCGTTCCATTCCGCGACCGCGACGTTCCCCCGGTAGCCGAGATCCTGCATTCCCACCGGCGTGGTGTAGTAGCCGCCGGAGACGAGATCGCGCAGGCGTTTGAAAAAGCTGCCGGGAAATTGCCTGGCGTTTGCCAGCGCGTCCCTCGCCAGTTCGCGGCAGACGGCGGTCTGTTCCGCCGGATCCAGCGAGACGAAGTCCGTTGCCCCCCGGCGCTCCGCTTCTTCGTCGAGCCAGGCGAGACCTTCGAGGACGAGCTTGCGGTCGGAGGCCTGCGCCGGGTAGGGCGAGCTGATCCATTCGTCGAGGAAATCGTGGACGCCCTGGGAGGAGGCGCTCGGCGACTGGTCGTCGGCGGGAATGACGATGTCGCAGAGGACGACGACGAGCCGGCGCTGCCGGTCCGAAAACGTCAGGGGCCAGAGATCGCCGGGCTGGTAGGCCTTGATCACGTCCGGGTCGGGTCCGTAGCCCTTGCCGCCGGGCGGGGCGGCCACCTCATCCTGGCCGAGAGCGGGACGGCTCAGCAGCGGGATAGAAGCGGTTGCGGAAAGCATCCATTCAAGAGCCACGCGACGATCAATGCGAGTCATGGAGGGAAGAGAGGGAGAAGGGTTTAAGGGAGAAGTGAGCGGTCTTGCGTGATTTTGAAAACCTGAAAATCTAGACCTTGCCCTTCTTCAAGTCGTCCAGTAATCGGTCGGCGGCGCGCCAGGCGAGAGCCATGATCGTGAGCGTCGGGTTCTTGTCGGCGGTGTTGGCGAAGGGCGCGCCGTCGGCCATGACCAGATTCGGGACGTCCCAGGTGCGGCTCCATCGGTCGGTCACGGAATCGCCCGCGTCCGCCCCCATGATGGCGCCGCCGACTTCGTGGATGATCCTGCCGCCCTGCTTGATCGCCTCCAGGGGATCGTCGAACGCGGGCGCCGTCCTGAATCGCCCGCCCATGGACTCGAGAATCGCGGTCATCGCTTCCTGCTGGTGAGCGACTTGCCTGAGTTCGTCGTCGGACCATTTCCAGTGAAAGCGCAGCACGGGAATGCCCCACCGGTCCTTCACCTCGGGGTCGAGTTCGCAGTAGCAATCGTCGTTGGGCGGCATCATTCCCTGCGCGCCGATTCCCTGGAAGGAGCCGTAGTAGCGGCGGGCGTCCTCCTTCAGCTCCCGGCCGAAGGCGATGCCGTCCCGGTCGGACACCCAGTCGAAGCTCCTCCCCGTGTTCACGTTGGGCATTCTGCGGCCGGTGCTGAACACGAACTTGTAGCCGCCGGGGAAGTCCAGCTTGCCCGCCATCAGTTCCTTGGTCAGCCAGAAGGGCACGTAGACCTGCTGCCCCACCACGCCGTCCTCGTTGTGGGGAGGGAGGTCTTCGAACGCGGGGATCTGCGCGGTGGCGGAACGGCTCGCCACCGAGTCGGTGATGTACTTGCCGACTTTCCCGCTGGAATTGGCAAGCCCGTCGGGAAAGCGGCGGGATTTGGAATTGAGAAGGAGGCGCACCGACTCCTGCGAACTGGCGGCCAGGACCACGACGCGCCCCGAGACGTGATGCTCGGCGCCGTCGACCTTGTCGATGTAGGTGACGCCACTGGCTCTCCCCTTCTGGTTCACCGTGACCTCCCGCGCCATGGCGTTGGGTAGGATGTCGAGATTCCCCGTCTTCAGCGCGGGAGTCAGATGGACGGTGACCGAGTCGTAGGCAGCCCCGATGGAGCAGCCCCGGTGGCAATCGGTCGCGAAGTAGCAGCGGGCCCGCCGCCGCATGTTGTCGGCGAGGATGCGCTGCGCCTTCGGGTTGCCGGGGTGGAGCTTGGAGGGGAGGCGGTCGGCGTCCTGGGTTCGGGTCAACACAGCCCGGTGGATCGGGACCACGGGGATGCCGAGACTCTTGGCACACTTGCGGGCGAACAGCTCGCCGCCGCGCATGGCGGGCGGTGGCAGCAGGACGCCGGGAGACGAATCGGGCGAGTTCTCGATGCCCTCGTTGCTGCCGAAGATCCCGACGAGCATTTCCACCTTGTCGTAGTACGGGGCGAGATCGTCGTAGGAGATCGGCCAATCGAAGCCGACGCCCTGCCGCGTGCGGGTCTCGAAATCGTAGGGACCGTTGCGCAGCGAGACCCGGCCCCAGTGGTTGGTGCGTCCGCCCATCATGCGCTGCCGCCACCACGCGAACTGCCGTTTCTCTTCCTTCGAAGCGTTCACGTAGGGTTCGCCGGGGATTTCCCAACCCGACTCGATCGAGGCGTCGTAGAAGCCGTACTGCTTGTCCGGCGTCGCTTCTCCGCGCAGGGGCGCCAGGTTCGGCGTGTGGAACATCGGGGTCTCGCGGACGGGGTCGAACATTCGCCCCGCTTCCATGACGAGCACCTTCGCGCCCTCCATGGTCAGGCTGTAGGCCATCTGTCCGCCGCCGGCGCCCGACCCGACGACGACGACGTCGTAGGAGGACTGAACTTCTTCCGGGGAGACGACGGGCATGGACTGAAAGACGGTTGAAAAACGACGTGGCGAAAGAGTCTCAGATTTCGCGCGCCGTGGCCACTCCCTGATCGAGTAACCTCGCCGGCATCTTCGCGGAAGGGGCGCGCGCCTTCAACCGGTGATCGCCCGGTCCAGCCGCGAAAGGGCGGGGAGCTTGGAGCAGACGATCTTGAACCCCATCAGCGTCGGCGTGGCGATCAGCATGCCGGGGATTCCCCACATCGCTCCCCAGGACAAAAACCAGACCACGACCACGATGGGGTTCAGGGAAAAGCGGTGACCGATAATCATCGGAGTGGCCACGTTTCCCTCGAGCGAGGTGAGACCGAGGTAGACGGCGGGGATCAAAAGCGCCTCCGCGGAAGTCGGAAAGTTGACGATGGCGGCAAGGCCGACGACGACGGTGCCGGTCAACGCACCGAGGTAGGGAATGAAATTCAGCAGGGTCGCCATCACACCCCACAGCATCGGGTTGGGCATTTCGAGCCACCACATGGCCAGGGCGACACAGGTTCCCAGCACGACATTGATCGACGTGACGGTGAAGAGGTAGACGGAGACGTCCCGGCGCACGGACTCGAAAACGTCGGCCGTTCCCTTCGTCTCCGCGAGGCGGTGGTGCAGCACGTCGCCGTACGCCAGGAAGAAAAAGATGAGCAGCATCGTAGCGACGGCATGCACCCCGAAGCTCTGGAGGTATTCCATAACGGTGCTCGCGGTCCTCTCCCGAATTTCGACTTCGACGGGTTCCTTTTTCTTCTCTTTCTCGCCGTTTTCCTCGGTCGAAGCATCTTCGGTCGAAGCATCTTCGGTCGAAGCATCTTCGGTCGAAGCATCTTCGGACGACGAATCCCCAGTCGAAGTCGGCTCCGCTTCCAACCCGGTCGCTTCCGCCGTGCCGTTCTCGGCATCGTCTTCCGGTTCGAGGCGGTCCGCCGGAGAATCCTCCTCCTCGTCGCCCTCCTCCTTCTCATCCTCTTCCTCCTCTTCCTCCTCTTCCGTAAGGGAGTCGACCTTCTTGGCGACGTCCTTGAGGCCCTTCCGCACATCCTTGACCGGCGCGAAGAACTCCTTGATTTTCCTTTCCGCGTATTCCTGCTCCAGCGTGCTCAACCACGTGGCGGCCGGCCCCGCCAGATAGCTCGCTCCCGCCACGGTACCGGCCAGGAGAGCGCCGACAATCAGCGCGGCCGCGAGAGGCGCAGGCAGTCGAATCGCGCAGAGCGCCCATTGGAAGGGACGCAGCACCAGGGTGAGGAGCAGAGCCAGCAACAAGGGCAGCAGGACCGGCTTGGCGTAAATCACGGTGTAGCCGGCGGCGAGCAGAAGAAGCAGGACGAGACAGAAACGAATCGACCGAAGCAGCTTCCGGCTCGATTCTCCCTCGGGAACGGCGGGTGTCGGAACTTCTTTCACAATCGCGGGGGTTTCGGACGGGTTTCGGCAGCGAGCACGTCGGAACCCGCGCCACCCGGCCCGCGCAAGATAATCGAGCGGTCCGGAAAGCTAAAAGAGACTGTTGAAAAGGGCTGGAATGAAAAACGGCGAGTCATTTTGTTTTCTGGCGAGCAACGCCGGTTACCGGCGCGGTGAGGGAAGGTAGCGAGCTACCTGACCGAATCGGAACGAAACCAGAAAACAAAAGGGCCGCCGCCCGAAAGGGTCAATCAAAACGATTCCGGCAACGCCGCTGTTTCCCATCCAGAAAACAACAGGGATTTTTTGTTTCAGAGTTTTTCAACAGTCTCCAAAAGCCAAACCTGAGAGGAAGAAGGATTTGGGGAGGAGGGAGAAGCTCCGGCCCGGCGGACTCAGAGTCGGGTCAGGGCATTTTCCCGCTGCGCCAACGGGAATGCCACGGCCTTTCCCTCCTGCCGATGGCTTTCGAATACGGCGCACACCATTTCAACCGTCACGGCCGCGTCGCGGGCGCTGCACAGAGGTTCGCGATCCTCGTCGACGGCTTCGATCAGGTCCCGAACCGCCGCGACGTGATTCCTCACCTCCGCGACCACCTCGGGTTGGGTTTCCTTTTCCCCCACCCCGGCCGAGGTGATCGGCCGCCACGCCTTCGGTTCGGTGAACGGCTCGAAGGGATTTCCGGCCAGAAAATGCGCCACCGGATCGCGATCGGCCCGGATGTTGATCACTCCCTCGCTGCCCACCAAGACGAGGCCGAAGCCGTGTCCGGCCGTGCCGTCGTTCGCGATCGAATCGAAGGTCGCCACCACGCCGCCGGACATGGCGTAGCGCGCGTGCAGCTCGTCCCCCGCCAGCGGGCCGAGCCCTTCCGAACCGTCGGGGACCACGTCGTCCCGCGTCACCGACTCCCCTTCGTCCAGCATCGCGGCGGAACAAGTTTCCGGCTCTCCGCCGAAGTAGTGGACGAGGTTCAACACGTGCGTTCCCAGTACCCAGAGATCTTCCGCGCCGCCGCGACGATCGCCTTTCCCCCGCCCCCGAATCTCCAGCAGCTTGCCGAGTTTTCCCTCCGCCATGAACCGGTCGATGGTCGCCAAGGCCGGATGGTAGCGGTTCCGGTGGGCGACCGCGATTTTCGTCCCCGCCTTCTCCGCGGCGGCGATCACTTCGTCCGCTTCGCGCGGCGTTCGCACGAAGGGCTTTTCCACGTAGATCCCGCGCGCCCCGGCCTCGATCGCCGCCAGACACATGTCCCGGTGCTGATCGGCATGGCGAGAACAAACCGCGACGAACTCCGGTTTTACTTCCGCCAGCATGGTCCGGTAGTCCGAGAATCCCTCGTCACCGCCGAGCTTCAGTTTTCCGAGTTCCTTCTTCAGCCCCTCCGAGTCCGGGTCCGCCACTCCCGCGATTTCCGCGTCGGGGAGGTTCAGCCACACCGTGTCGAGACCGTGCCCGTAGTTCCCCCGGCCCGTGTGCCCGATCACGCCGACGCGGCGGGTTTCCGCCGGATCGGCGAAGGCGAGGCCGCTTGCGGCGACGGAAGTGGCGGAGGCGAGGAATCGGCGGCGTTTCATGAAGGCCATCATAGTCGCCCGCGGGACCGCTTTTCAAGCAAGAGTGCAGGCAGTCCGTGAAGGGTTTTTCCGAAGCGGAGCGCAAATCCGCAAAAACATTCTTTCCGTGGCCCGGTGCCTGTCTATATTGGCGCGCTATGCCGCAACCCGATATTCAGGAACCCGCCCAAACTGAAAAACTGATGGTCGTCAACCGGGGCGAGATCGCCATCCGGATCTTCCGCGCCGCCACCGAACTCGGTCTGCGCACCATCGCCGTCTACGCCGAGGAAGACCGCTTTTCGCGGCATCGCTTCAAGGCGGACGAAGCCTATCAACTGCGCAAGGAGAAGGGGCCCGTCGGCGCCTATCTCGACATCGAGGGCATCGTTCGCCTGGCCAGGGAAAAGGGCGTGTCCCTGATCCATCCCGGTTACGGATTCCTGTCCGAGAACGCCGATTTCGCGCGCGCCTGCCGCGAGGCGGGCTTGAAATTCATCGGCCCCGATGCGGAAATGCTCGATGCCATGGGCGACAAGGTCTCGGCCCGCGCCCTGGCCAAGAAGGCGAACGTCCCCACGCTCCCGGGAACGGAGGAGCCGGTCACCGACCGCGCCGAGGCGCTCAAAATCGCCCGGGAGATCGGATTTCCCCTCATCGTCAAGGCGGCCTTCGGAGGGGGTGGCCGCGGAATGCGGGTGGTGCAGAAAGAGGAGGACCTCGACTCGCTCCTCGACCAGGCGCAGGACGAAGCGGAAAACGCCTTCGGCAATCCCGCCGTTTTCTTGGAGCGTTTCGTCGGCCGCGCCAAGCACATCGAAGTGCAGGTGCTCGGCGACACCCACGGCAACATCGTTCACCTCCACGAGCGCGACTGTTCCGTGCAGCGACGCCACCAGAAGGTGATCGAGATCGCCCCGTCCGTGAATCTCGACGACACGGTCCGGAAGGAGCTTTGCCGGGCCGCCGTCGAAATCGCCGAATCGATCGGCTACAACAACGCCGGCACGGTGGAGTTTCTCTACGACGTCGACAGCAAGGAGTGGTTTTTCATCGAGATGAACCCCCGCATCCAGGTCGAGCACACCGTGACCGAGATCATCACGGGCATCGACCTCGTCCGCTCGCAGATCCTGATTGCGAAGGGGCACGATCTGTTCGGCTCCGAGATCGACATCCCGCCCCAGGAAAAGATCCCCCGGAACGGCTACGCGGTCCAGGCGCGCATCACGACCGAAGACCCGGCCAACAACTTCTCGCCCGACTACGGCCGCATCGTCAACTACCGCTCCGCCGCCGGCTTCGGCATCCGTCTCGACGCGGGCGCGGGCGACGCCGGCTCGGTCATCACGCCCTACTACGACTCGATGCTGGTGAAGCTGACCGCCTTCGGTCCGCGCTTCGACATCGCGCTCCAGCGCATGAACCGCGCCCTGCGCGAGTTCCGCATCCGCGGGGTCAAGACCAACATCCCCTTTCTCGAAAACGTCGTCCTCGAGAAAACCTTCCGCGACGGCGAGGCCACCACCCGGCTCATCGACACCAACCCGGACCTTTTCAAGTTCAAGCCCCGCCGCGACCGGGCCTCCAAGCTGCTGACCTATCTCAGCGACATCACCGTCAACGGCAACCCGACCGCCAAGGGCTTCCGCCCCGAGACCCCGCTCCCGCCGGCGCGGCTCCCCGCCTTCGACATCCGCGCCGACATCGCCCCGGGCTCGCGCGACAAGCTCCTGGAACTCGGTCCCGACAAGTTCGCCGGATGGATCCGCGATCAGAAGCCGCTCCTGATCACCGACACCACCATGCGGGACGCGCACCAGTCGCTCATCGCCACGCGGATGCGCTCGGTCGACATGCTCAACGTGGCCAGCGCCGTGGCTCGACAGACCCCCAACCTCTTCAGCCTGGAGATGTGGGGCGGCGCGACCTTCGACACCGCCATGCGCTTCCTGAGGGAAAGCCCGTGGGACCGGCTCCGCGAACTCCGGGAAAAAATTCCCAACATCTGCTTCCAGATGCTCTTCCGCGGCTCGAACGCGGTGGGCTACTCGAACTACCCCGACAACGTCGTCGCCGGGTTCGTCAAGCACGCGGCCGAGTCGGGGATGGACATTTTCCGGATCTTCGATTCGCTCAACTACCTCCCCAACATGAAGGTGGCCATGGAGGCGGTCCGAGACCAGCCCCACGCCTTGTGCGAAGCGGCGATCTGCTACACCGGCGACATCGACGACCCCGCCCGCCACAAGTATTCCCTGAAATACTACGTCGCCAAGGCGAAGGAACTCGAGAACATGGGGGCGCACATCCTCGCGATCAAGGACATGGCGGGACTCTGCCGACCCTTCGCGGCGCAGAAACTCGTCACCGCCCTGCGCGAGGAAATCGGTCTGCCGATCCACTTTCACACCCACGACAGCTCGGGCATCAACGCCGCTTCCGTGCTCTCCGCCGCGGAGGCGGGGGTCGACATCGCCGACCTCGCCCTGGCCTCCATGTCCGGCTCGACCAGCCAGCCGAACCTCAACTCCGTCTGCGCCGCCCTCGCCCGGCGACCGCGCGATCCCGGGATCGACCTCGACGCCCTCAACGCGATGTCCGACTACTGGGAGGAAGTGCTGAATTTCTACGAGCCCTTCAACACCGCCCCCCGCGCCGGCTCCGCCGAAGTCTACATCCACGAAATGCCCGGCGGGCAGTTCACCAACCTCAAGGAACAGGCCAACGCCATGGGACTCGGCCACCGCTGGCCCGAAATCGCCCGCACCTACGCGGAGGTGAACCACCTCTTCGGCGACATCATCAAGGTGACCCCGAGTTCCAAAGTCGTGGGCGACATGTGCATGTTTCTCATCACCCGGGGCATCAAGCCGGAAGAAGTCCGCGACCTGGAACCCGGTTCGATCGACTTCCCCGAGTCGGTCATCGACATGCTGCGGGGCGGACTGGGACAGCCCGACGGAGGCTGGCCCAAGGACGTGCAGCGCATCGTTCTCGGCGATCGCGAACCGACCACGAAACGCCCCGGAGAACTCGCCGACCCCGTCGATCTCGAAACCACGCGCAGCGAACTGGCCGGCAAGCTGGGCCGCCCCGCGAGCGACGACGACCTCTACAGCTACCTGATGTATCCCCAGGTCTTCGAGGACTTCGCCCAGTTCACCAAGGAATACGATCGCGTCTCCGGAATGCCCACCACCGCCTTCTTCTACGGCCTCTCCGTCGGCGAAGAGATCTCGGTCGAGATCGATCCGGGAAAGGTGCTTTTCATCAAGCTGATCGGCATCGGGGAAGCCAACGCCGAGGGGAGCCGCAGCATCTTCTACGAACTCAACGGGATGCCCCGCGAGCTCCAGGTCGTCGATCGGGCCGAAGCGCCCAAACACGTCGTGACCAAGCAGAAAGGCGACCGGAACGATCCGCTGCAGGCCGTCGCCCCGATGCCCGGCATGGTCACCGAGATCAACGCCGAGGTCGGAACCAAGGTGAAGGAGGGCGACCCCATCGTCACGCTGGAGGCGATGAAAATGCTCACCTCCATTTCCGCGAGCACCTCCGGCACCGTGACCGAGGTCCTCGTCGGCAAGGGAGAAGCCGTCGAAACGGACGATCTGCTGGCCCGGCTCGAAGCCTGAGACCGGCGTGAGACAGCCCCGAGACCCCACTTGGTGGCGGATCGGACCGGGCGCACCCGTCGCCTCGGGTCTTCCTCGTCAACGCCAGCCAGTTCGTCGGGAAGGGACACTCCAAAAAATTTCGGAGCGGCTGCCCCCTGCTTTTTCGGCTTGATCTTGCCAGGCAAATTTCGCATCCTCCGGTTATGAAATTGCGGGCATTTTCGCTGTTAGGTGCGCTGTTTTGTTTCTCACTCCTTGCGGGAGAAGAGCGGCTAAGTAAGATAGAAGATGCCGACGACATTTGGTATCGCGCTTTCCTCAAGGTTTTTCAAAGCGCGGAACACTTCATCGAAGCCGGAGAGCCGGAAGATGGCATGACAGAACTCACGCAAGCGTTTCTTTATTTGAAGATTCTTGCGCTGGAGCATCCGGAATTTCAATCGGAGATCGTAAAGGAACAACTTCAACTCGTGGCGGAGAAGCAACACCGGCTTGCAACGGGTCTTCAGAATACGGAATCAAGAGCCGTGGAAAAGCTGGAGCACGAGTTGAACGAACTCAATGCCAGGCTTCGTCGGCTCAAGGATCGTCGGAAAGAACTCGATAAAGAGCTGGAGGAATTTAGAAAACCGGAAACCGGTGCTGAGGTCGGTTTTCAGATCGAGGGGTTAGAGCCTCTTTCTATTTCGCCGGAACGGCCTTCCTTTCATGACAGGCTCGACGACGGCGACGAAGGTCTCTTCTCAAAGCCGCCAATTCTTTCCGAACTGTTTCCCAATCAGTATGACCATGCGCCGGAAGACCAAACGAAGCGCACCGGGGCACATCCAGCCTTTCCGATTCCGAAAAACTGGATCCCGCGATTCTACGATGGGCAGATGACCTACCTAATTCCTTTGCTGAAAACGTCGGGGAAGTAGAGGGACAACCCTTCAGCGGGCAGCCCTTACTCATTATGAAAACGCGGCTTCCGGGGGGGGTGATTTCATCGATGTCTTTTCTCGGTCTTGGACCGGGAGGGGGGCTGATAGGATAGGAATTCGCTTTCCCAACGCCTCCGCTCCGTTGCCCGGCCAAGTGGTAGGAGTACCACCACACCCTTTGATCGCCCTGTAGAATCCCTGAAGCTCTCCGGCTCCATCATCAAAACAAAGCGCGGGGGCGCGGGGGGCGCAAACGACGGGCACATAGAAAATCTACAGGGCGTTACCAATTCCTAACCCGCAATTTGCCAGGCGTTAAACCCGCAAATTGCCGAAACCATGGTCCGCGTATAACCGTCGATCAAGCCATGCTTCCCCGTGGGCTCCGGGAGGGACTGGAGGAAGCTTTGGAAGACACTCCGCGGTGCGACCGAGCGAAGGGAGACGGATTCTCGCACGGCGCCGCGAAGCGCTTAAACGTCTTCGATCCTCCCCGCGGTCCGGACCAGGACCCCCGCCAGGGTGACAACTACCAGGGCGATCACGAGCCACAGAATCCACTTCCGTTCCGTCCAGGGAACGCCGGCGGCGCCGGGCGAAAATGATTCGTTCTCCCGCTGCGCGTCGAGCGACAGCGGCACCGTCGCCACGTCGCGGCCGCGGGCGGCAAGCAGCGCGGCGGTGTCGTAGCGCGGCTTCCGGACGGCTCCGGACTCGGTGCCGTAGTAGATTTCCCACTCCGCGCCGGGGGGTTCCGGGAGCGCTTCGGCCGGATCCGATTCGGCCGGACTTGGCGCCGCCCCACTCGGCTCGGCCAGGTATTGGAGCTGGTGAATATCGCCCTTGGCCTCCACTCCCTCGAACGAGAGAGGCGGGCTGTCTTCGTTTTCGACGAGCACCCGATAGCGATCGCTGCGCTGTCCGTCGAACTCGAGCGTGGTCCGCTCGTCGTGGAAGTCGCCGACGCGGAAGCGGTGGATGCGTCCCCGGTGAATGGTGCGCCACGAGTCGGACGCGCCGGGAGCCGGAACCTGGATGCTGACGGCCCGGCGGAAATTCCGGTCGGGCGTCACCAGGGTGAGAGCGCGAAGCGGCGCCCGGGCCGCGTCCAGCAGGATCTCCGTGCGCTTGTCGTCGACAAGCTCGTTGGTCTCCCCGATCTCGACGGGGTAGCTCCGTTCGTTCACCCCTTCCTCCTGCTCGATCCGCGCCGTGAAGAAGACGAGTTCGTCGATGCGAAAGGTCCGCCTCCTCACGGATTCGCGGGTCGTCACGGAAACGCCGTCTTCTTCGCCGATGGTTTGGGCGAGATGCTTCACCACCGAGCGCTGCTCGTCGCTGGCGTCTTCGACGCGGACCCGCAGGAACCGAGCCTCGTTCGCGGGCAAATCGAGACGGGTTTTCCGAAAGTCCAGGTAGCGCTCGTGATCGAAAATGAGCGCCTCATCGAGAAGCGGCGTCCACTCGGTCCCGTCCGGGCTGCCGGAGACGGACACGCTTTTCTCGAAGTCGCGCAGCGGCGTCCGGACCTCGAAACTCGCGCACGGATCGCTGTCCTCGTCCAATTCCACGACCACCTCGATGCTTCCGTCCGCGTTCTCTTCGAAGTCGCTGATCGCAGTCGGAATGGTCCGCGGCGGTTCCTGCGGACGGCGCCGCTCGAGCCGCTCTACGAGATAGGGAACCTCGACCTCCGTCCCGCCTTTCCGGCGCACGAGCCTGAGGTCGGCGAAATCGGTCGCGGTCCGCGCGAAGACCTCGGCATCGAGTTCCACCGTCGCAATCCCCTCGGTTTCGACCTGGCCGACAATCGCTTTTCGGAAACGAAACGGCGAGGAATCGAAGGTTTCGGCGACGACGGAGCCGGCGACGAGAGCCGAGACAGGAGCGATCAGGCAGTGGAAAAGGCGGCTCATGGTTGGGCGGGGTCGGCGGGGGCATCGGCCGCTTCGGTCACGAAACGATGGCGGAATTTCAGGTAGAGGAACAGGCCGACCAGGATCACCACGCCGAGGACGATGAAAGCGACGATGCGGTAGATCTGACCGAGTCCGGCCAGGTCGACGAAGAACACCTTCGCCACCACTCCGGCCAGCAGGAGAAGCCCCAGCCCGCGCAGCACCATCTGGTTTTTCGAGATGCCCGCCAGGAGGAGACCGAGCGCGAACACCGACCAGAAGATCGAAAGTCCCCCCGTGCGGAAATCTGCGAGGAAGACACTGAATCCGTTCCACACTTCGAGACTGGAATACACGAAAGCACAGGCCAGGGCGGCGTAGCCGAACACGGTCGCCTCCTTGATCGGGCCTCCCCGCCCCTGCAGGAAAATCCAGACACCCAGCAGGAACGCCACCACGCCGCCGTAATCGATCGCCCGCATCAGGAAGCCGGAGACCGGCTCGTTGCGACCGTAGACCAGGTCGAAGCCGGGATCCCACCAGGCAAAATCGAACAGGAACACCTTGATCACCACCGCGGCGGTGGCGCACCAGAACAGAGTTCTCGCGATGGATTCGCGGTTGGCCAGCATTTCGCGCAGGAGCAGGACCGCGAGCGCCAGCCAGACGATCGTCAGCGACGGGCGAAGCAAGGGATCGTAGAAGACCCGGGCTCCGCGAACGATCTCGAAATTGAGGTAGACGAAACCCATCGCCACCACGAGCCAGAAACACACCCGGC
This sequence comes from Verrucomicrobiales bacterium, assembly GCA_040905585.1. Lineage (GTDB taxonomy): Bacteria > Verrucomicrobiota > Verrucomicrobiia > Verrucomicrobiales > DEV007 > Arctic95D-9. Next base: position 244,660 of record JBBDRG010000068.1, on the reverse strand, counting down.
TCAGGATCGACTGGCCGAACCACGGCTTGATGTCGTTTTCCTCCGCCACGATCCGCGGCGCTTCCGCATCGCCATCGTCATCGTCCGAAAAGAGGCGGCCGGCCGCGAAGAAGGAGGCGATCGGGATGCCGAAAATCATGAGGCGCTCGAGCAACGCCATGCCGTACTCGCCGCCCGACACCTCGCGCGACGACCTTCCAAATTCACCCCCGAGATCGAAGATGGCGAAGCGCGCCAGGACGACGAGGTAGAGAACGTAGGCCAGCTGGCGCAGAAACTCGCTCTTGAGCCGCGACGCGATCCACAGCATGACGAATCCCTGCACCGCCCAGCTCACCGTGATCCAGCCTTCCGAGAGCACCAGCGGGAGCGTGATCGCGACGAACAACGACGCCAGACCCATAAAACTGAGCAGCAAGCCCCGGTCGAAGATCTCGCGTTTCAGGAACGCGTAGATGTGCCCGATGTAGAACAGAGACAGCCCCACGGTGACCACCGCGATCGCTTCCCGATCGTAGGAGGCGTTCAGATAGTAGGCGGCAAAGGCAAAGAACGTGCCCGCATTGAGAAAGAGAAAAAGCAGCTCCAGCAGTGTCGACGTCCGCCGATGCACCAGCTGGTGGATGAAGGTCACGGTGGAGAAGAGGACGAAAAAGCCCGTGAGAAAGGGCATGAACTCCCAGAACCGCTCCGGGGAGAATCCGCGTTCCGTCGCCGTCCAGGCCCACCCGTAGGTGGCGAGAAAGCTGAGGTAGTGGAGCAACCTCCAATCTTTCTTCCAGGCGATGAAAAAAACTCCGAGCCCCAGCAGCAGGACGTAGCTGAAAAGCGTCGCGACACTCGCCTCGGTGGTCGCCACCATGAGGGGCGTTCCATAGCCGCCCAGCAGCCCCAGCACCGCCACCAGTTGCGAATCGAAGCGGACCGCCACCGTGCCCGCCGCCAGCGTCACCAGGATCATGAGCGAAAAGGTCGGGAGCGCTCCCAGCAACTCGTGCTGGTGGGCCGTGAAAAAACTGAAGTAGAGCGTGGCGAATCCGGCGCCCGCCAGTCCCTGGCCCAGCAATGCATAGCGGCCGGCGAACAGTCGCAAACCCGCCACCACCAGGGCCGCTCCGGTCAGGGTGGCGAGGGCGACCCGCCCCACCGGCCCGATCATGCCCTGGGCAATCGAGTACCTGAGAAAAAACCCGATGCCGATCACCAGGATGAGCACGCCGAGACGAAGAAGCCACGTGGTGGCGACGGCGTACTCCATGGTCACGTTCTTCGGCCGGTGGTCTTCGCCCACGACGAGCCAGTTCCAGATCTTGCCGAGGATCTCGCGCGCCGCGGTTTCGAACTTGCCGGGTGGCTCCGATTTCGGCGCGGGTCGCTCGCTGCCGATCCCCGCGGATTCCGTCGGCTTGCCTGCCGGGAGCGGCGGGGGCAGCGCCCCGGACGCCTTCTCTACCGGCGCGCTTTGCTCGGGAAGGGGCTGTTCCTTTTGCTCGGGGACGAGCTCTTCCGCCGCCCGCTTCGGGATCCCGGACGGACGGCTTTCGGCCGGAGGGCTCTCGGGAACCTCCGGCGACGGCGGCTCCTCGCGGGGTGGGAACGGCCTTTCCTTCTCTCGCCTATCGGAAAGGGCTCGCATCTCCCTGCGCATCTCCGCCAGCTGGTCTTCGACGCCGCCGATTCGAGTGCGCAGCGCCGCCGAAAGGAAAAAGATCACGAGGACGACGACGAGAATGAGCAATTCCATGGAGACTCAAAACGGGATCCCCTTCTTTACCGGTACCTTCGACGATTCGAACGGGGAAGAGGCGCGGAAGTTTGGAGAGAATCCCGAATTCGAGCAAGGAAAACACCGAGGAATCTTTCGAGACGCTGAGGCGCCACCCGGGCGCGGTTACGGGATTCGGGTGTTTCGCTCCCCCGTTTCCGGCCCTCTCTTTTCACGATGACACCCAGCCTTTTCTCCATCAGCTACGCCGGGTTGTGGGGCCAGTCCACCCTTGACCTCGCGGATTTCGTCCGCCACGCGGCCGCGCTCGGATTTCCTTCGGTGATGATCGCGGGCAAGCGCCCGCACCTTTCGCCTCTGGATGCCTCGCCCGAGCAGTTGGAAGCCTTGAAAGACGCGCTCGCCGCGGCGCAGGTTCGCTGCGACGTGCTGGGGGCCTACACCAACCTCTCCCCGCCGGCGGGGGTCGGCGGGGAGGTGCCCGCGATCGAATTTCAGATCGCCTACGTCGAAGCTCTCGCCCGCATCGCGGGAGAGGTCGGCGCAAAGATCGTGCGTATTTTCACCGCCTACGAAGCCGGGGACGGGGACCCCCAGGCACAGTGGGGACACTGCCTTTCCGCCGTGCGCGAGATGTGCGACCGCGCGGCCGCTTTCGGCGTCACCATCGCCCTGCAGAATCACCACGACCTCGCCGTCCACACCGAGGCGCTTTTGGAATTCCGCGCCGAGGTCGATCGCCCGAACTGCAAGCTCGGATTCGACGCCTGGTCGCCCGCGCTGCGCGGCGAGCCGCTCTACGAGGCGGCGAAGATGGCCGCTCCGCACACCGTCATCACCACCAACGCGGACTACATCCGGGTCCCGCGCTATCGCTACCGGCCCGAACTCGTCAACTACCAGCCGCAGCCTGTCGACTGGGTCCGCGCCGTACCCTTCGGCACCGGTTTCATCGACTACTCCGCCTTCTTTCACGGCCTGCGCGACGGGGGGTTCGACGGCATCGCCACCTTCGAAATGTGCTCCCCGCTCCGCGGCGGCGGCGCCACGGCGAATCTCGATGCCTGCTCCAAGGCCTACCTGGAGTGGATGGCCGCGCAGGGGCTGATCGGCGCGTGAACCCTTTCCGCGAACGGGCTCGACGAAAGGGCAACGAAGTTCCTTCGGGATCGATCCGGTCGGCCTTGTTTGGCTTTGCATTCCGGGGAAGTCAAGCGGGCTGGTCGAGAAAGGGATTGCGGTCCCTCGCGGAAATCGGCACAATCGAACCATTCGATGCCGCTCCGAACCTCAGTCCTGATCGCGCTGCTTTTTCCCGTCGCCTGGCTTTCGGCGGACGGGACTCCCTTGCCGCTCGGCGAGTGGCTATTCGGGGAGTCCGGGAACGTCTCGACCATTCACGAGCTTCGCGGCACGGGTCGGAGGCAGAATCCCCTGCGCCGCCGGCTGCACGAACCCTTCGACGGCGACGCGATTTTCGTGCGCTTCCGGATGGAGTACGCCGCGGAGTCCCTCGACTCCCCGCCGCAGGACGAAGGGGAATTTTTCGTGCTCTGGCTCGACGAGGACGAGGGAGGCGAAGGGTCGTCGCACAGCCAGGGAATCCCCAATCTCGGAGTTCACGTCAAGGACGCCGGCGAGAATCGCTTCATGGTTCGGTTCGATTCGAAGTCCGAAGCCTACGGTCCGCTCCTGGCCGGCGACCGGAAGTTTCTCCTCGTGGCCCGGCTTTCCAAATCGAGGTCGGGGGCCGACCAGCCCTTCGATCGTCTCGCTCTCTGGGTGGATCCGAAGCCCGACGAAGTGGACGAGCCCCACGCCGCGATCGACACCGAAAACTCCACGGTGAAGCGGGTGCGCTGGATGGGGTTTTCCACGGGTGCCAAGACCGAGCCGGAGGACCGCATCCGGGTTCGGGACCTGGCTTTGGCAACCCGTTGGAAGACGATTTTCTCGGCCGCGGCACCGGGATCGATCCCACCCCCGATCGAACCGCTCTCGGAGGCCGAGATTCCCGACCCCCCGGCCTACGAGCCCCCGCCGCCCCCTGCTGACATCGCCGCGGTCGATCCGCCGCCGGCGTCGATCGAGACGGACCATTGGGCCTTCCAGACGATCGCCCGGCCCCCGACCCCCGACGTGCGGAACCGGGACTGGGTTCGCTCGCCCGTGGACGCCTTCGTGGCGCGGAAGCACGAGGAACTCGGCCTCTCCCCCGCTCCCGCGGCCGACCCCGCCACTCTCGCCCGGCGCATGGCGCTGGTGGTGTCGGGGCTGCCTTCAGCGGGGCTGCCGCCGGCGAGGCTGCCGTCCGATTCTTTGAAAGATCCCGCCGACTTCGACGCCTACGCCGACACGCTGCTCGCCTCCACCGCCTACGGCGAAAGATGGGGGCGGCACTGGCTCGACGTGGCGCGCTGGGCCGAGAGCGACGGCCACCAGCACAACGGCGATCGTCTCCACGCCTGGCGCTACCGCGACTGGGTCGTGGACGCCTTCAACGACGACAAACCGTTCGACGCCTTCGTCCGCGAGCAAATCGCCGGCGACGAAATCGAGCCCTACTCGCCCGACCACCTGATCGCGACCGGTTTTCTCGCCGCGGCCCGCTACAGCGGCAACGAACTCGACAAGGACATCCAGCGGAACGACATCCTGGTCGACATCGTCAACACCACTTCCAAGGCCTTTCTCGGCCTGACCATGGAGTGCGCCCAGTGCCACGACCACTTTTTCGATCCGGTGACGCAATGGGACTACTACCGGATGCAGGCGTTTTTCGCGCAGGGGCAGCCCGGCGACGTCGTGCTCGAGCCGAACCGCGAGGCCGAGAACCTGATCGCGAAACGCTGGGGGCTGTTCGAGTCGGTTCGCGACCGCCTCGTCGAGTCCAAGCGCAAGGAAGGCGTGCCTGAGCCGGTTATGGTCATTCCCAAAAGCGTGCCGAAGGGCATGACGAAGCCCGAGGCACTGACCTTCCAGCGGATCGAAAAGGCCATCGCGGACCTTCCTCAAACCTGGGCCTACTACTCGCCGGTGACCTCCCCGCACGAGCTGGCCGCGGCACCCAACCGGGCACGATGGCCCCTGCCGTTCCAGCGCGAGGCCCTGGAGCAGACCCGAGTCCGGTTTCTCGATCGGGGCGAGCCGTCCGCTCCGGGACCGGAGGCCGAGTCCGCCTGGCCCGGGGTGTTCGGGGCGACGCCGCCGGATCTCGGCGGTCGTCCCCGCCTCGCCTTCGCCGACTGGCTCACCGATCCCGACCATCCCCTCGTGGCCCGCGTCTGGGTCAATCGCATTTGGCAGGGCTACTTCGGACGCGGACTGGTCGAGTCGTCGGGCGACTTCGGCACCGCCGGCGCGGAACCGTCCCACCCCGGACTGCTCGACTGGCTGGCCCGCGAACTGATCGACTCGGGGTGGAGCACCAAGCACGTGCACCGGCTCATCCTGCGATCGAACACCTTTCGCCAGAGCGCGCTCTTCTCCGCGGCCAACGCCGACCGGGATCCCTCCAACGAAACCTTGTGGCGCTGGCAGCCGCGCCGGCTCGAAGCCGAAGCCGTCCGCGACTCCCTCCTGGCCGTCGCGGGCATGCTCGATGCCCGAAGCGGCGGCCCCAGCGTGCCCATCGCGCAAACGGAAACCTCGCACCGCCGCAGCCTCTACCTGCAACAGAAGCGGGATCAGCTGCCTCACCAGCAGATGCTGTTCGACGGGGCCGGCGCCGTGACCAGTTGCGCCAAGCGCCAGGTCTCCACCACCGGGCTGCAGCCGCTCTGGATGCTCAACAGCGAGTTCATGCAAACCCTGTCCGCGACGCTCGCCGCGCGGATCGCAGAGGAATGCGACGATCCCCCGGCCCAGGCGGACCGGCTTCTCCGCCTCGCCTTTCACCGTTCCTCCGAAAAGGAGGAGATCGAACAACTCGCCCGACGGATCCGCGATTCCTCGCTCGAAGACGCCGTGGCGATCGTGCTCAACACCAACGAGTTCGTTTATTTGCCCTGAACATGAACCTCCATTCTCCCTCCAGCCGCCGGCACTTTCTCTCCGCCGGGATCGGTCTCGGCGCGGGTTCGCTGGGGCTCCGCACGCTGCTTGCCGAGGAATCCGGCGCCCTGGCGACGGGCGGATCCCATTTCGCGCCCACGGCGAAACAGGTCGTCTTTCTCTTCATGTCGGGGGGTCCGAGCCAGGTCGACACCTTCGATCCCAAGCCGGAACTGGCGAAGCTCGCCGGGAAGGACGTGCCCGACTCGCTGGCCCGGCACGTGCCCAGGATCAAGCGCGCCGGGTTGAGCAACCTGATGGCCTCTCCCTGGGAATTCCGCCGCTACGGCGAGAGCGGCATCCCCGTCTCGGAACTGCTGCCGGAGACGGCGAAACACGTCGACGATCTCTGCATCGTCCGCTCGATGCAGCATCGCAATCCCGTCCACGGCCCCGGAGAATGCGTCGCGCTCACCGGCACCGGCGCGGGCGATCGACCCAGCATCGGGGCGTGGTCGATCTACGGACTCGGGAGCGAAACGCGGAACCTGCCCGCCTTCGTCACCATGAACCTGCACGACAACGGCATGCAGTTCCCCCAGGCGGCGGGCTGGGGAGCGGGCTTCCTGCCGCCGCAGTACCAAGGCACGGTCGTGGATCCGGAGAAAGGCATCCGCGACGTGGCCATGCCGAAAGGGATGTCGAAACAAAGACGGCGAGACCAGCTCGGGACCATCGACTGGTTCAACCGCCGACACCTCCAGCGGCTCGGCGAGCACTCGGAGATCGAGGCCCGCATTCGCTCCTACGAGATGGCCTTCCGTCTCCAGACCGCCGCTCCCGAACTGTTCGATCTCTCGAGCGAATCGGCGACGACCCGCGGGCTCTACGGACTCGACGTTTCCCCGACGAAGCAGACCGGACGCGGCTGCCTGCTGGCGCGGCGCATGGTCGAGCGGGGCGTTCGCTACGTGCAGGTCCGCATCGGCGGGTGGGACGCCCACGGCAACATCAAGGGCAACCACGAACGCATGTGCGGCCTCACCGACCGCCCCGTCGCCGCGCTGCTCACCGACTTGAAACAGCGCGGTCTCTTCGACTCGACCCTCGTGGTGTGGGCCGGCGAGTTCGGGCGGACTCCCACCATGGAGGGCAGGGCCAACGGCCGCGATCATTCGCCGGCGGGCTATTCCGTCTGGTTCGCCGGGGGCGGAGTCAAGGGCGGCCAGATCGTCGGCCGGACCGATCCCATCGGCTACGTCGCCGTGGAGCGCCCCGTCAGTCCCCACGATTTCCACGCCACCATTCTCCACGCCCTCGGGCTCGGAGCCGACCGGCTCACCTACAAGCACCACGGCCGCGACGAAGTCCCCACCGTCTTCGGCGGCCACGCGGTCACCGAAGTCTTCGGCTGAAGGCGCTCGGTCAGTCCAGCCGCTTGACGAAGACGTTGCGGAACTGCACCAGGCTGGAGGCGGGAGAAAATTCGCCGTCGGCTTTCTTGCCGCCGTGGTGCTGCAACGCGATCGCGCCGCTCTCCGGCACCTCGGGCAGCTGGGCATTCTCGATGATGAGATGCCCGTTCAGTGTCACCGTGAGCCGGTCGCCCTTCATGACGATGTGGAAGGTGTTCCATTCGCCGACCGGGTTGTCGGCGTTGAGCGACGGGGTCACGCCCGCCCGGACCTCCGGGGGATATTCCTCGTTGTTGCGGTAGCCGTAGACTTCGCCCGAGCCGATCGGCCAGCACCAGATGTTGAGTTGGGCCTTGCTGGTCCCGCGCAGGTAGATGCCGCTGTCGGCGTTCTGCATCGGGTGGGTGATTTTCTTCCCGTCCGCGTCCTTCACGTAGGAGCCGTCCGGCAACACGTAGGGGACGTCGTAGAAACCGGTCGTCCGCTTGATCCGCCAGTCGATCCTCAGCTCGAAGTCGCCGTATTCCTCCTCGGTCCAGAGGTTCTTGTCCCCTTCGGCTTCCGACTGCGCGTCGTAGTCGATGACGCCGTCGAGAATCTTCCAGTGACCGTTGTCGTCTTCCGGAACCTTCCATCCGGACAGGTCCTTGCCGTTGAAGAGAGAGGTGAATCCGGCGGGCGCCTCGTCGGGCGCGGCCGAAGCCAGGGTGAAAGCCGAAACGACTCCGAGACCGAGACTGAACAGGGTTGAATGCTTCATGGCACCCTGTTTAACGCCGTCGGCGCCGAATAGCGAGAAATTCCCGCGTCACCCGGCAGGCGCGAAGATGTCCCTTTTTGCCGACCTTGGTTCGATCCCTTTCCCATATCGCCCTCGTTGCGTCGTGCCCGGCGATCTCCGGCCGAGGAGATGGAGAAACAAAGGTTGTCCGCCGCGCCTTTTTCCTCAAAAAGCGCGATTTTCCTCGTTTTTGGCTGTTTTCGGGGCCAAATCGATAAAAAATGGCCGGAAATGCCCGTTTTCCCGCCTATCGGCAGACTACCGGCAAAATCTCCGGTGGCTTCCGCCGCGCGCTTCCACGGCATGTCAAAATTTGTCCGACGAACCTTTTCGCACTAGTCCACTAGTGCACCGACAGAGCTAGACACCGGGCCCACGAGGAATTCGGCATTCCAGGGCCGAGCATCACTGCCCGACTTCGCCGGCCAGGCTTTTCATGTAGTCCGAAACAGCCGCCAGAATGCCCTCCTTCGGGAGCCGCGGAGCAAGGCATCTCTCGGCCCACGGTCGACCGGGGTGGAGTTCGTCCCATAGCGGGCGCCGGCCGCCGTAGCGGCCCGCTCCCGGGTCGTGGTTTCCGAATCCGTCGACGACCTTGTTCCAGAGCGGCGTGAATTTCTCGATCACCAGGGCTTCGGCGAGGGAGATCCAGATATCGTCGACCACCAGGCGTCGGTAAGTGAAGTCTCCGATGGCCAGGCCGGGCACGCAAGCGACGGACGCCTTGTGTTCGAGCAGTCGGGCGGAAAGCGCTCTGGTGCTTCCCGTCGCGATACTCGCCGCGCCGGTTCGTCCGCCTTTCGGAATCGCCTTGCCTACGTAGATCGGATGGACGGGGCCGTCCCGGTTGAGCACGGCCAGGGGGCGGTAGGGCTCGAAGTCGCCCGTGTAGTAGATGGCGTAGACGCCCGCGCCGCGGAACGAGGGGACGTTCGAAAGCGGGAGCGCCGGAGACTCGAGAAGGGCTTCGACGACGCTCTTGCCGAGATTGCGTTTATCGAGCGGATTGAAGGGGTCTTCGTCGTCCATGGGGGGCTATCTGGGTTGCCACGGACCGGACGACGGCTTCGGCGAGACGGACGGGAACGGCATTGCCCAACTGTCGCATGCTTTCGGTCCAAGCTCCCGCGAATTCCCAATCGTCGGGAAAGGTCTGGAGTCGGGCGGCCTCCCGGATGGAGAAGTAGCGAACCTCGCCGTCGGGATGCCGCAGCATGTTCTCGCCTCCGGGAACGCCGTGATCGCCCGCCTTCAAGGCCTTGGAGGGTTCGTCGAGCGGGCTGCCGGTGTGGCCGGGGTAGGATCGGGCGCCGGCCTGGAAGAAGTGGTCGGTCACCCCGGCGGCGGGGAAGCGTGCGTCGCCAAGGTCGCGGATGGCGTCCCGGACGGTGCGCCAACGGGCCTTGTCGCGAATCAGCGGGACGTCCCGAAGACCGGCCACTCGCTTTTCGAGCCGGCCGGGCAGCTTCGGCGGATGCGCCACGCCGTGTTCGTCCCAGTATTCGGCCGTGACGTACTGTGCCCGGAGAAGTTCGTCGGAATGATGGGTCGTGGCGGGAAAATGCCATTTCGCGTCGACGTCCGACCGGAATCCCACGAAGAACACCCGGTGCCGTCGCTGCGGCACGCCGAAGTCCGCCGCGTCGGCCAGGTGGAGGGTCACCTTGTAGGCGAGGGACGCCCCGGCGGCGGTGGACGTGTGGTGTTTCTCCAGCCGAGCCAGATTCTGGTCCCACGGTATGTTCGGCGAGACTGGAAAATCCGGATAGGAGAGCTGGAGCCGGATGAACTCCACGTAGTTCTTGAAGGCCGGACGGGTGAGGCCGCGGACATTTTCGAAGACGAAGGCTTTCGGGCGCAGGGCTCTCACGGCACCGACGGCGGCGGGAAACATGTCGCGGTGGTCTTCGAATCCCTTGGCTTTCCCGCCCATCGAAAAGGGCTGGCAGGGCGGGCCGCCCGCGATCAGGTCGATGTTCTCGAATTCTCGGAACCGAACGTTGTCGATGTCGTCTTCGATGACGTTCCACCGGGGGCGGTTCCGCCGAAGGGTGGCGCAGGCGTGACGATTGTGCTCCACGAGAGCCACGGATTCGAAGCCCGCCGCCTCCAGGCCGAGGGCGAGTCCTCCCGCACCCGAGAACAGTTCAATTGAACGCATAGTCGACTTTATTTCGAGGGGTTGAAGTTGTCCAACGAAATGATCCAAAAGGCCGGGCCGTTCACTCGATTCCGCCACAAGCCGCTCCGATCTCGGAATGACCGGCTCGGAGCGTGAATTCGTTGGCGTTCATTCCAACTGCGTCCGAAAGATCTAACAGCCTCGAACCGGGCGGGCAAGGCCAAAAAGCCGCAACGCGAAAGGACCGGTTCTATCGATGGCAACGATTTCTCCGACCGCCCCGGCGACGCACTCTTCCCCGCAGGCGCCGAATTCGGACCGGGCAACCTAGATTCTCCTTGACCGCCAGTCGGGCGAGCGTTTCGTGAAACAGTCGATGATCCGCTGTCTTTCTACCATTGCAGTCGTCGTCTCGTTCCTGGCGATCTCCGGATGCGGACGCGAGACGGGAACGGAAGGTCCCGAACCCTCCCCGCAGACGGCGCGCGGCGTGCTCCGCTCGGACCCCGACCTGACGCTGAAGACCGTGCTCGTCGATCACGAGGCGATTCCCGGCGTCATGCCGGCCATGACGATGCAGTTTTCCTTTCGCGAAGGCAGCGGGATCGCCTCGCTGAAAAGCGGCGATTCGATCCGGTTTGCGCTGGAGGAAGACGACGAGGGCTGGTGGATCCACAGCGTGGAGAAGATTGACGCGGTTCCCGGCCGCTCGCGGGGCGCTTCCGACGACGAGGCCGAGTCCGGAGGCACGGTCCTGCGGACGGGAGATCGAATTCCGGACTTCCGCCTCGTCGACCAGCGGGGCAGACCGTTGACCAATGACACGTTGGCGGAGCAGCCCTTTCTGCTCACCTTCATCTTCACCCGCTGCCCCATCATGGAATTTTGCCCGCGTCTCTCGGAAAATTTCCGCCAAGTCCGGGACGCCGCCGACGCCGATCCGGCGCTGAAGGGAGGGTTCGGTCTCGTGAGCGTTTCCTTCGACGAAGAGGACACCCCGGAAATGCTGGCGGCCTACGGCGACAATCTCGAGGCCGACCCCGACCGATGGCGTTTCGCCACAGGCGATCCGGAGGAGATCGAAAAGCTCACCCGCGCCTTCGCTCTGCGCATCGAACGGTCGGAGGGAACGCTCGACCACAGCCTGGCGACGGCCCTCGTCGACGGGGAAGGCATCGTCCGCGAAATTTGGCGCGGCAACGGCTGGCAGCCGGAAGAGGTCGTTGCCGCCTTGCGCCGATTGAAGGAAACCGAAAGGGGAGAATCCGGATAGTTGACAAGACCCGGGGACCGGCGACGCCTACGAAGGCGCCACTCCGCGAATTCAGCCGAGATTGCTCGATTTCCGCATCGACGTCCGCGGGGGCAACGTATATATCCAAAAGAAAGCCACCGCTTCCCGTCACCAACTTGCCGCCACTCTCCCTTTCTCCGAACCGCTGCATATCCATATGAAAAAAACCGCATTCCGCCATCTCCTTTTCACCGCCGTTCTTGCCTCCGCGTCGCTCTTCGTCGCCTGCGGCGACTCGCCCGAAGACACCGGCACGACGCCGGCAGCGGGCGAGAGTCCGCCCGCCGCCGCTCCCGCGGAACAACCCGATCCCGATTTGCCGGAAAAAACCGTGACGATCACCGGAAACGACCAAATGAAGTTCGACGTTACGGAGATCGAGGTCCAACCGCGGCAGAAAGTCACGGTGACGTTGGAAAACATCGGCTCCATGCCGAAAGTCTCGATGGGACACAACTGGGTTCTCCTCGTCAAGGACGCGGATCCGAACGAATTCCTGGAAGCCAGCATGGTGGCGATGGGTACCGAGTACATCGCGATCGATCAGGTGGACAAGGTCCTCGCCAACACCAAACTGCTGGGTCCCGGCGAAAGCGACTCCGTCACCTTCACCGCTCCCGCCGAGCTTGGCGACTACGTCTACCTTTGTTCCTTTCCCGGCCACTATGCCATCGGCATGAAAGGCATTCTCACCGTGAAGTGACCGACCAACCACCGGTCCCGCAACCACTCTCCACAACCGCAAAACAAAAACCCATGAAACTGAACCGCATCCTCCCTGCCGCCGCCCTCTTCGGAGCCGTCCTCGGACTGTCCTCCTGCGGAGACGGCGAACAAACCGCCGGCGATAGCGACCGCACCGCCAACGCCGAAGCCGCCTACGTGGCTCCGGGCGAACTCGACGAGTATTACCTCTTCTATTCCGGAGGCCACTCCGGGCAAGTCTACGTGGCGGGCATTCCGTCGATGCGCCACATCGTCACCATCCCGGTCTTCGCTCCCTATCCGGGCACGGGCTACGGCTTCGACGACGAAAGCAAAGAGATGATGGGGGACTACACTTGGGGCGACGTTCACCACCCGGCTCTCTCGCAGACCGATTCGATGTACGACGGACGCTGGCTCTTCGTGAACGACAACGCCAACAACCGGATTGCGCGGATCGATCTGCGCGATTTCAAAACGAAGCAAATCCTGGGGCCTCTTCCCAACAGCAGCGGCAGCCACGCCTCGTCCTTCGTTACCGAAAACACCGAGTATCTCTTCGTTTCCACCCGTTTCTCCACACCGCTTCCCAAGGGTAGAGTCGCCGACCTGGAGGATTACGCCGACGAATACGCCGGCATGGTCACCGCCATCGGGGTCGACCCCGACAGCGGGGAAATGAGCGTGGCCTGGCAGATTCTGATGCCGCCCTTCAACTTCGACCTCGCCTCCACCGGCAAGGGACCCAGCAGCGGGTTCGTCTTTTTCACTTCCTACAACACGGAGATGGCCCACGAGACGCTCGAGGTGAATGCCTCCCAGTTGGATCGCGACCTCGGCGCCGTGGTGAACTGGCGCGCTGCCGCCGAAGCCGCCGAAGCCGGACAGGGGGAAACGATGGACGGCGTCACCGTTCTCGACCCCGCCAAGGTTTCCGGGCTCGTTCACCTCCTTCCCATCAGCAAGTCGCCCCACGGCATGGACGTGGATCCCACCGGAGAATGGGTCGTCGCGGGCGGCAAGCTTCAGCCCACCGCCACCGTCTACGGGGCGGAGAAAATCAAGGCCGCCATCGAAGCCGAGGACTTCGAGGACGACTTCCGCGGCATCCCGGTGCTGAATTACGAGAGCGTCGCCGAGGGCGAAGTGCCCGTGGGTCTGGGACCGCTCCATACCCAGTTCGACGGCGAAGGCTTTGCCTACACGTCCCTGTTCATCGATTCGAACATCACCAAGTGGAAGCTGCCGCCCTGGTCCGACGAGGAGAAGGCCGATCTTTCGACCACCGTGCTCGACAAGATGCCGGTTCACTTCTCGGTGGGTCACCTCGTGGTAGGCGGCAGCGACACCCGCGAGCCCTACGGCGAGTGGCTGGTGTCCATGAACAAGCTCAGCAAGGGCCGCCACGTCGGCACCGGTCCCTCCCAGCCCGAGTCCAGCCAGCTCATCAACATCAGCGGAGACAAGATGCGCATGGTCGCGGAAGCCTACACCGAGCCCGAGCCGCACTTCGCCCAGATCCTCAGAGTCAGCGACATCTCGCCGATCGAGGTCTACCCGCGCGACGAGAACGAGCATCCCCACGCCGTCTGGGACATGGAAGAGGCCGGGGTCGAGCGCGACGGCGACACCGTAACCGCCAAGGTGGTCGCGGTGCGCAGCCGTTTCGTGCCGGATAAAATCGAGGCCCGCGTCGGCGACACTCTCGAGGTCCACGTCACCAACATCGAGCAGAGCTCGGACATGATTCACGGTCTCGGCGTCAACGAACAGAACATCAACGTCGTCGTCGATCCCGGCGAGACCAAGACCTTCACTCTGGATCTGAAAGAGCCGGGAGTCTTTCCGTTCTACTGCACGAACTTCTGTTCGGCACTGCACCAGGAAATGCAGGGCTACCTCGTGGTGCGGGAGGCGGAGCCCGGCGCGGCGCCGACCGATCCCGAACCGGTACCGCAGCCCGATGCCCCGGCACCTCGACCGGAGACTCCGGCCCCCGATTCGGAAGCCCGGCCCGAGGCTCCCGCTCCAGCTCCTGACGCCGAGCCTGCCGCTCCGAAGCCGGAGACCGAGCCTCAACCCGATGCTCCGGCCCCGCAGAGCGAGCCCCAGCCCGATGCTCCCGCTCCGGCGCCCGACGCCGATTCTCCGGCACCGGAATCCGAGCCTCAGCCCGATGCTCCGGCTCCGGAGAGCGACGCGAACGAAGACGACCTCTAGCGTTCCCCGTTTGCCCCCCTCTTCCCGCCCTCCAACCACGGAGGGCGGACTGCGGAGGCACGGAGTGCCGGACTTTCCATGAACGCAATATTCAACCGGCAATACCGGTTTCTACTCAAACCGCTGAACCTGACTTCGAGGCTTTTGCTCCTCGCCGGGGCGGCCTGTGTCGTCGCTTCGGTTTTTTTCCCGCTTTGGCGGATGCATCTTACCGCGCCCCAGTACGCCGAGGGGCTCCAGCTCGACATCTACGCTTGGAAACTCGAAGGCGGAGGTCTGCATGGAAACGACCTGAACGAAATCAACAACCTCAATCACTACATCGGCATGAAACCGCTCCAGGAGAGCGACTTCACCGAGATGCAGGTGATTCCTTTCATGCTGGGCCTGTTCGTGCTGCTCTCCTTCCGGGCCGCCGCTCTGGGCGGGATGCGTCAGGTGATCGATCTCTTCATGCTGGCGGCGTGGTTCGGCGTTTTCTCCATCGGAACCTTCTACTACCGGCTCTACACCTACGGCCACGATCTGGACCCGAAGGCCCCCATGACGGTGGAGCCCTTCACCCCCGTGCTCATCGGGAAACAGACCATCGCCAATTTCAGCCAGGCGAGCTATCCCCACCTCGGCACCTGGCTACTCTGGGTTTTCATGGCCCTGCTGCTCGCCGCGGTCTGGTGTTCGCGGAAGGAAGAACCTTTGGTGCCTCGATGACGCCTTCTCCCTTCGGTCGCTTCTTCATCGTCCTCGCGAGTATCGCCCTGGTCGCGGCCGAGCCTTCCTTGGCGACCGAGACGGAAAACGCCCTCCAGAAGCGAATCGACGCCGCTTCTCCCGGTGAGGTCCTCTCTCTGCCTCCCGGCCGCCACGCCGGACCGGTGCACATCGACAAGCCGCTAACCCTCGACGGCGGCGGGCAGGCGGAAATCGACGGGGGCGGCTCCGGCATGGTCGTGCGGGTCACGGCCTCGGGGGTATTGCTCCGCGGCCTGCGGGTGACGGGATCGGGCCTCAATCTCTCCGCCGACGACGCGGGCATTCACATCTCCGCCGACGAAGTCGCGGTGGAAGATTGCGTCGTCGAAAACTGCCTCCACGGAATCTATCTGCGCCGGACGTCGCGGTGCCGGGTCGAACGCACCGTGATCCGCGGAAAATCCACCCTCCCCGGCGACACCCGTCCCGCCACCAGCGGGCTCGGCGCTTCGCCGGCGGATTGCGCTCTCGTCCCGGCGCGGCGGGGCAACGGGATTCATCAGTGGGACTGCCGCGACAACCTCATCGCCGACAATCATATCTCGGAGGCGCGAGACGGCCTCTTCTTCTCCTTCACCTCGGGCACCCGCTGCGAGGGCAACCGAGTCACCGCTACGCGCTACGGTCTGCACTACATGTATTCGGACAACAACACGATCTCCGACAACGTCTTCGAAAACAACGTAGCCGGGGCCGCCCTGATGTTTTCCCGCCGCTTCGAGGTCCGCGGCAACCACTTCGTCGGCAGCGAAGGATTCCGCGCCTACGGCATCATTCTCCAGTCGGTCGAAGACTCCCGGATCGAGTCCAACACCGTGGAGCGCAACGCCGTCGGCCTGTCCTTCAACCAGTGTTCGCGAAACCGCGTCGTCGCCAACCGCGTCGTGCGAAACTTCATCGGCCTGCGCTTCGGATCGAACTCGGACGAGAACGTCTTGTCCGCCAACCTCTTCGCGCGCAACCTGCATCCGGTCGAACTCGAGGGGGACAATGGATCGAACCGTTGGGCCCTCGACGGCATCGGCAACTACTGGGACGGATCCGTTCCGTTCGATCCCGACGGCGACGGCATTTCGAATCTACCCCACCGCGAGGCGGATCTTTTCGGCTCCCGGCGGCGGGACTTCCCCGAAATTTCACTGCTCTCCGCGAGCCCCGCCGCCGGGTTGCTTCGCTTCGCCAACCAGCGGGCCGCCCTGCCGGGGCTGAAGGCGGTGGAGGATCCCTCTCCTCTTTCCGCCGGCGCGGTTCTTCGTTTTCACGCCACCCTCGAACCATGATCGAAGCCCGGGGCCTGCGCAAATCCTACGGCGCCACCGAAGTGCTGCGAGGCCTCGCCTTGGAAGCCCGTCCCGGCGAGGTGACGCTACTGATCGGCCCGAACGGCGCCGGCAAGAGCACCACTCTCAAACTGCTCGCCGGTCTCGCCACCCCCGACGGAGGCCATGCCGAGATCGACGGGATCGATGTTTTCCGACATTCCGACGCGGCGCGCCGACGACTCTCCTACCTGCCGCAAACGGCGGATTTCCATCCTCATTTCACCGGGTCCCGCCTCGCACGGTTCTACGCCGATCTGCGGGGGGCCGGACGCGACCGGGCCGCCGCCGCGCTGGATCTGGCCGGCCTGACCGAACACGCCAGCCGTCCCGTGAAAGTTCTCTCCGGAGGCATGAAACAGCGACTGGGGCTCGCCCTGCTTCTGCTGCCGGATGCGCCCGTGCTGCTGCTCGACGAGCCTGGGTTGAGTCTCGATCCGGCTTGGCGCAGCCGTCTTCAGGAAATTCTCCGCGCCGAGGCGGTCCGCGGAAAAACCGTGCTCGTGACCACCCATCTCCTGGCGGAGTGGAACGGCGTGGCCCATCGCTGCCTCCTGTGCGAGGACGGATCGGTCAGCCGGGAGATCGATCCGGCGCAACTCTCCGCGGACCCCGTGGCGACCGCCGTCGAATCCTCCCGCTCATGAGTGGCCCGCCTTTCCAGCCGACTTCGTCGCAGGTGCCGCCTCCCGCCGATGCCGAGTCGTCTCCGTCCATGCGAGGGGCCCCGTTTCGCGCCGTTTTGGGTCGCGAGCTGCGGGCCGCCGGGCACAGCCGCCAAATCCGCGTCTTCGCGGCGCTTGCGCTCGCCGCCGGACTCGCCGCGGTGTCTTTCAACGAATTCGCCGGGAGCGCTCCGTTTTTCTTTCTTCAAGTCGCCCTTCACGCCGTCTCGCTTTTCTCCGTCCTCGCCGGGGTGGGTGCCGCGCTCGCAGAGCCCGAGGAATGGCCCTTTCTTTTCGCACAACCGGGTGCCCGCCGAGCCCTCGTTCCGGGCAAGTTCCTCGCGGTGGCCGCGGCATTCGCCGTGTCGCTGCCCTTCCTCTTTGCTCCGGCGCTCTTCCGGGGTAGCTCTCCTGCCGTTCTGGGCGGGCTCTACCTGCAGACGCTGCTGCTCGCCGCCACGGGCGCCGCCGCCGGACTCGTAGCCGGCTTTTACTCGCGCGACCGGGTTCGCGGTTTCTTCGCCGCAGTGGTGCTCTGGATCGCCGCCGTGTTTCTCTACGATTTCGCCGCTCTCGCGACCGCCTCGTGGTCGCCCGCACGCGAATGGCCGGACCTCTGGATCGCGCTTCTCATGCTCAACCCGCTCGACGCTTTCCGGATCCAGGCTCTCTTTTCGCTCGAACAGATCCCGCCCGAAAGCGCCGGCGACCGCCCTCTGGCTCGCTGGTGGGTCACTCACGCCACCGCTTGGTTCGCCGTCGTTTCCCTGATGTGGACCGCGCTCTTGCTCGCCTTCGCCGCCCGCCGGGCGGGGCGAATGGAAATCTGAACGACCGCCGGGATCGGCCGGTGGCTAGGAGACTGTTGAAAAACTCTGAAACAAAAAATCTCTGTTGTTTTTGGGATGGGAAACAGCGGCGTTGCCGGAATCGTTTTTGATAGCCCCTTTCGGGCGGCGGCCCTTTTGTTTCCTGGTTTCGTTCCGATTCGGTCAGGTAGCTCGCTACCTTCCCTCACCGCGCCTCGCCGGAAAACAAAATGGCTCGCCGTTTTTCATTCCAGCCTTTTTCAACAGTCTCCTAATGCTTGCTAAATCTACATGATCATGTAAAGGTTTATTTCGGCGCTTTTCCTTTCCCCCCGTGCGCCGCGCCGAAACCACCCTCGCTTCATGCACTCGAAAACTGCCGAATACGCTCTGCGCGCCGTCTCCTCCCTCGCCGACTCGAAGGGGAAGTCCGTATCCGCGAGCGATCTGGCCGAACGTACCATGATTCCGCGGCGCTACCTGCACCGGGTGATGGCGGACCTCATGGACGCGGACCTCGTCGAGTCCCGGCCCGGCCCGGGAGGGGGCTACGCTCTGGCGGCCGACATCGACTCGGTCACGCTCCTCGACGTGATCAACGCAGTTTCCCCGATCCCCCGCATCCGCGAATGTCCGCTCGGCAATCCGGACCATGTCCATCTCTGTCCGCTCCATCACGAATTGGACCGGGCCTACGCGGAAGTGGAGCGCGCCTTCGGAAACGTCACCCTCGGCTCTCTCGTCAAGTCGAACGAGAGAGCCCGCGTGGCGGCTCTCTGTCCGATCGTCGACACCTGACCGAAGGAAGCTGCCTCCGCTCCGGAGGCAACTGCGCACGCTTTCCCCGCAGACCTCCCGCTTGACGGCTACGCCCTCCGTTTCGCCGGGCCCGGCCCCTTCGTCGTCTTCCGAAATTCAGCGAAAAATACGCGAGATTTAAACATTCACCTTGACGTGGATATTTAATTGTTCATACTGGGATGTAGATTAATTCCTTGCAACCGATCCCATCGTCATGAAGCAGACTGTCCAAGAGAATCCTATTTGCTACCGGCTGTCGCCCGACCGCCGGCTTCTCAACGGAAACGGCCACTCCTGTCACGCTCCGCGCTACGCGGTCTCGCCGGACACGGCCGTTCCGGACGTCCCTCCCTGCCTGATGGGCGGCCAGCACCACACCGTCGTCGGCCTCGACAGAATCCGTCGGGTCGCCCTCATGGTGAATCCCAACCCGGGAGGGAGTTTCATCGATCAGCTTTGGGAATCGATCTCGACGATGCGGGCGGTTCTGCGCCAGCAGGGCGAGCCGATGGCCGTCACCGTGCAAACGGTATTCCTCGCCGACCCCCGCGACGCGGAAGCGGCGCGGAACCTCTTCGGGGCCTACTTCGGCGACCGGATGCCGGTGACCCTGTTCGTGGCGCAGCCGCCTTGCGACGGACGTCGAATCGCCATCGAGGCTTGGGCGGTGGGGACGGAAAGCGCCGAGGTGACGTTTCACGATCCGGGATTGGTGACGGTGTCCTACGACGGACTCGAATGGATCCACGTGGCAGTGGAATCGCCCGCGGGGAATGGAACGACGGCCTACAATCAGGCCGCGGAAGTCTTCGCCGGGATGCGCACGAGACTGGCCGAGGCGGGCGCCTCCTTCGAAGACGTGGTACGCACTTGGCTTTATCAGGGTTCGATCACGAAGTCGGAAGGAGGCACCGAGCGCTATCGCGAGCTGAACCGGGCCAGAACGGATTTCTTCTCCGAGTTTCGATTCGACGCCAATCGTCTCGCCACCGCGACCGACCACGAAATCTATCCCGCGAGCACGGGCATCGGCACGAACGGGCGCGGTCTCACCACCGCCTGCCTCGCGCTGCGCAGCCGCCGCCGGGACGCGAAGCTGGTGTCGCTGGAGAATCCCCTGCAAGTCTCCTCCTTCGACTACCCGAAACGCTATTCGGCGAAGAGCCCGAAATTTTCGCGGGCCATGGCGGTCCGGTCGGGAGATCACCTGACGACTTGGATTTCCGGCACCGCCAGCATCGTGGCCTCCGAAACCGTTCATCTCGGCGATGTCGAAGGGCAGACCGATCAGACCCTGACCAACATCGAAAACCTCATCGGCGCTGACAATTTCGACCGTGCCGGATGGGCGGACGCCGGGGCCTCTCTCTCCGACCTCGCGAAAGTGCGCGTCTACGTCAAGCACCTCGATGACTACGAAAAATGCCGCGCCATCTGCGAGGCGCGCCTCGGGGCCATTCCCGCGATCTACGCGCAGGCCGACATCTGCCGTCCCGATCTCCTCGTCGAAATCGAGGGCGTCGCCTTTTCGTCGTTGAAACCTGCCGACGACGACGCCCGCCCCCAACCAAACCGGTCATGCAAAGAACTCTCGCCCATCTGACAGCGATTGCCGTGTTCGCATCGCCTCTCCTTCGCCTCGAACGGGTCGAAGGATCCCCCGCCGTCTACGACTCCGGACCCGTCGAAATTTCCGCGACGGAAAAACCGGGAAAAGGAGATGCCGCCTCCCCCGTCGAGCGCCTCGACGAATTGGTTTCTCTCCGCTTGCGGGAGGAGTTCGACGTGCCCGCGCTCCGGATCTGCACCGACGCCGTCTTTCTCCGCCGGGCCCATTTGTGCGCCATCGGCACGCTGCCGACGGAGGAGGAAGCTCGACTTTTCCTGGACGACCCGTCCTCCGGCAAGCGGGAGGCGCTCGTCGACAGCCTCCTGGAGCGGGAAGAGTTCACCGACTACTGGACGATGAAATGGGAGGACCTGCTGCGGGTGAAGTCCGAGTTCCCCATCAATCTTTGGCCCAACGCTGTCGAGGCCTACCACCGCCGCATTCGCACGAGCGTGCGGAAAAATCAACCCTACCACGAGTTCGTGCGCAACCTGCTCACCGCCAACGGCAGCAACTTCCGGGTCGGCGAGGTCAACTTCTACCGCGCGATGCAGGATCGTTCGCCCCACGGCATCGCCGCCACGGTGGCCCAGACCCTGATGGGAGAGCGCGTCGAGCACTGGCCGAAGAAAAAGCACGACGCCCTGGCCGCTTTCTTTTCCCAGGTCGCCTTCAAGCCGACGGGTGAATGGAAGGAGGAAATCGTCTACTTCGACCCCGCCGCCGACGTGGCGGGTCGGGGGAAAAACCTCGTCTTTCCCGACGGCACGCCCGCGAAGATCCAGCCGGGCCGGGACCCGCGCGAGGTGTTCGCGGACTGGCTCCTCCGCCCGGACAATCCCGCGTTCACCGCCAACATCTGCAACCGCGCCTGGGCGTGGATCATGGGCCGCGGTATCGTCCACGAACCCGACGACTTCCGCCCGGACAACCCGCCTTCCAACCCCGAACTGCTGGACTTTCTGCAGGCGGAGTTCGTGAAGTCCCGCTGCGACATCAAAGCCCTCTTCGGGATCATCCTGAAGTCGCAGACGTTTCAGGCATCGCCCTTCCCCGTGGAGGACACGCCCGAGGCGGCCGCGAATTTCGCCCACTTCGCGCCGCGCCGCATGGAGGCCGAGGTGCTGATCGACGCCATCGACCAGATCGCCGGAACCCGGGACACCTACAGCAGCCCCATCCCCGAGCCCTTCACCTTCACCCCGGAAGACGCGCGGGCCATCACCCTCGCCGACGGCAGCATCACCAGTTCGTTTCTCGAACTCTTCGGCCGTCCGCCTCGCGACACCGGAAGACTGTCGGAACGCAGCCTGGAAATCACGGCGGCACAGCGGCTTCACATGCTCAACTCGACCCACATTCACGAAAAAATCCGGGCCTGCCCGCTGGTTCGCGACGTCGCCGACGGAGAAGCCACCGGACCGGAACACGTCGAAAAGATCTACCTGACCGTTCTTTCCCGCCGCCCCACCGACGAGGAGACGGCGAAGATAGACGCCTACGCCGAGACCAGTTCGCTCCAGGGAAAGGAGTTCGCGGCCGATCTCGTCTGGGCGCTCCTGAATCAACCCGAATTCTACCTCGTGCATTGAAGCTGCCCCGGCAACGGAAAGCCAACCGATCCCTCGAAACGATTCCCCAACCCACCTAGACCGATGAAAACGAATCCCGACCGAAACAAACACGAGCGCGACCTCAATCGGGCCGGTGCCGCGTTCGGCGGACGACTTTCCCGCCGGGAAGCGCTCGGCCGCTGCCTCTACGGAGCGGGCGGCCTGATCCTGCTCGAGCCGATCCGCATCGCCGCCGCCGCGCCGGCAAGCGCCGCGCCGACCGCGGCCGACGGAGCGGCGCATACTGTCATCCAGATCTGGCTGTGGGGCGGTCCCGCGCACCTCGACACCTTCGATCCCAAGCCGGAAGCGGGGCGCGACTACTGCGGACCGCTCAACGAACCGATCGAGACCAACGTAAGCGGCATCCGCATCGGACAGTCGCTTCCCGAGCTGGCCAAGATCGCGGATACCTACTCTCTCATCCGCAGCATGACCCATGGAAACAACGGGCACGAGACCGCGTCCTATCTCGTTCAGACCGGGCGCTCCTCGCAGCGCGACGTGTTCCCCAGCCTCGGCGCGGTGACGTCTCTGTTCAAGGGCTACGACGCCGGCTACGAGGGTCTCGTACCTCCCTACATCGTCCTGACCGAACCCCAGGGTCGCTTTTCCGAGGCCGGGTTTCTTGGACCTCGCTACAAGCCTTTCGCGACCGGCGGCAATCCTGCGGCGGACACCTTCGCGGTGGAGGGAGTCGTCCTTCCCGGCGTATCAGAAGCGCGGCAGCGCGAACGGCGAAAACTGCTCGGGCGCCTCAACACCCTCGGTTCGGCTCTTCCCGGCCAAGCCGCGATCCGAACCATCGCGGAGTCCGAGGAACAAGCCTACGAGATGATCCTCGGGGACGCCGGCAAGCTCTTCGACCTTTCCCAGGAAAAGAGAGAGGTCAGGGACCGCTACGGTCGAAACACCTTCGGCCAGTCCTGCCTCATGGCCCGTCGGCTCGCCGAAAAGAGGGTTCCCTACGTCACTATCAACTACAAGGGCTGGGACACCCACAAGGGGCATTTCCAAACCATGGGACAAAAGCTTCCCGAACTGGATCAAGGTCTCTCGGCGCTGCTCTCCGACTTGGCGGACACCGGTCTCCTCGAAAGCACGATCGTCTGGTGCACCGGCGAATTCGGCCGGACCCCCAAGATCAGCCAGGAGTCACCCTGGAACGGCGGACGCCACCACCACGGAAAAGTCTTTTCCTCGCTCCTGGCGGGGGGAGGATTCCAGGGCGGAATTGTCCTCGGATCCTCCGACGCGAAAGGCGAAGAGGTGGCCGAGCGCCCCGTCTACCCCGCCGACGTCATCGGCAGCATTTACGGCCAGTCGGGCATCCCGAAGACCGCGCCGCTTCCCCACCCTCTCGGCGAAGACGTCAAGGTGGTGCCGGACGAATCGGAGGAGGTCCCCACGGGCGGACTCCTCGAGGAACTTCTGTGATCTCCCTTCCCATGAACCTCCCGACCTGCTTTCAACCGCGACGCGGCACCGCCCTGCTGCTCGCCTTCTCCCTGGTCGGCGGGTTCCTGGGGGCTCCCGTTTCGTCGCTCGCGCAACGGGCGCCGGACGTCGGCTACGCGTTCCCCGCCGGGGGGACGCGCGGCTCGTCTTTCGAAATTCAGATCGGGGGCCAGCAATTGACGGGGACCAGCGCGATCTTCGTGTCGGGAGAAGGCGTCGCGGTCGAGGCGCTCGATCACCACAAGATGCCGAACAACCAGACCTTGTCCGAGATCCGGAAGAAACTGGGCGAAATAAAGAAGGAGATCGTGGAGCGCCGCAAGGCCGGAGAATTCGAGGACGGGGTCCCGCACGCGGTTGTCCTCGAGATGATGGACGAAGTCGGCGTCACCAAAAAGGAGGTGTGGCAAGTCGCCGTCTTCGATCGACAGAATCGCGACCCCAAGCGCCAGAAAAACGCGCAGCTCGCGGAAACGGTGACGGCTCGAATCACCGTCGCCTCCGACGCCGAACCCGGCCTGCGCGACCTTCGCGTCCTCGCGGCGGGCGGGCTCAGCAATCCGGTGCGCTTCGCCGTCGGGCAGTACCCGGAAACGTCGGAGCCCCAGCCTTTCGAGGAATTCGATCTCCGCCGAATCGAAACCTACTCTCCCACCAGCGATTTTTTCGCCGAATCAGGGAAAGACGCGCCCACCCTGGAACCCCCCGTCACCGTGAACGGGCGCATTCTCCCGGGCGAGGTGGACGCGTTCCGGTTCCGCGCCGCCCGCGGGGACCGGATCGTGGTAGTCGTCGAAGCCCGCCGCCTGATCCCCTATCTCGCCGACGCCGTGCCGGGGTGGTTTCAGGCCTATGTCTCGCTGTTCGACTCGACCGGGCGCGAACTCGCCTTTGCCGGCAGCTACCGCTTCGATCCGGATCCGGTTCTTTTCTACGAGATCCCGTCCGACGGCGAATACCGCATCGAAGTGCGCGACTCGATCTACCGCGGACGCGAGGACTTCGTCTACCGGATCACCGTCGGCGAACTCCCCTATCTGACCGGGCTTTCCCCTCTCGGCGCGCAAGCGGGATCGAAGGTGGATGTCGCGTTCCACGGCGGCAACCTCGACGAAGACGCCCGCCAGGACTACCAAGTACCGGACGAACCCGGCGTGGTCGGTTTGCGGGGGAAGCGGGGAGATCGCTTCTCCAACGAAGTGCCCTTCCAGATCGGCGCCTTGCCGGATTTCGAAGAGCGCGAGCCGAACGACACCCCCGGACGGGCCAACCGGGTGGACGCCGGGACGATCGTCAACGGCCGCATCGAACGCCCGGGCGATGCGGACTACTTCCGAGTGAAAGGACGCGGCGGGCAGCCGATGGTGTTCGAAATTCACGGTCGGCGACTCCACTCGCCCGTGGACACCCGGCTCGTCGTCTACGACGCGGACGGCGACCAGCTCGCCGTCAACGACGACCACGAGGACCCCGCCGCCGGACTGGTCACCCATCAGGCCGACTCGCGCGTGGTCGTCGACCTCCCTTCCAACGGCGAATGCCTCGTCTCCGTGACCGACACCCAGAACCAGGGCGGCCCCTCCTGCGCCTATCGGCTCCGCCTTTCTCCGCCGCGCCCCGGTTTCGCCTTGCGGGCCACCCCGTCCACGCTCAATGCCGAGGCGGGAAAATCCACGCGGGTCACCGTCCACGCGCTGAGAACCGACGGATTCGACGGCGAAATCGCGCTGCGAATCGAAGAAGAGGCGGGAGAAAAGGTGCTGAAAACGGCCACGATTCCTCCCGACGAGGACACGATCGACGTCGCGTTCTCGGTCGAAGGCTTCGAACCGGGCCAGAACATCGCTCTCCGCGTCGTCGGCGAAGCCGAGATGGACGAGGACAAGCACGAAGTCGTCGCCGGACCGGCCGAGGACATGATGCAGGCCTTCATCTACCGCCACCTCGTTCCCGTGAGCGACCTGATTCTCCACGTGCGTCCCGCCGCGGCAGCGAAGTGAAACGGAAGCGCCGGATGCTGGCCGGGACTCGGATCTTTTTAATCCCGCCTTCCCTCGCCCGATTCACTCGGCCAAGGGTTCAGCGGGACTCGGTCACGGTCTCGAAGAACGAGCCAATGTCGCCGCGAACCGTCGCCGCATTGAACTCGATGGCGGCGCGGGGGTGCTGGTTGAACAAGCCGGTCAGCATGTAAGGGAGATCAAACCCCCATTTCAGGTCTCCCCGGATCGGCTCGATGGTCCGCTCCACGCAATCCAGAACGGGGCGAAGATCGTACTTCGGATCGCGCAGGAAACCGAGCAGCAATTCCATCGGGCAATTCCCCGCGCCGCGCCCCAGTCCGGCCATGGTGGCGTCGAGGTGGGTCGCGCCCGCCAACGCCGCTTCGATCGTGTTCGCGTAGGCGAGTTGCAGATTGTTGTGCGCATGGATTCCCACGTGCTTGCCGCTGCCGGCGAGGCGCCCGAGATATTTCCGGACGAGATCCGGCACCTGCCCGCCGTGGAGGGCTCCGAAACTGTCCACCACGTAGACGACCTCGGCCTTGGAGTCCGCGAGGAGATCGAGGGCCGCGTCGAGTTCGCTTTCGCTCAGCGTGCTCACGGCCATGAGATTCGCGGTAGTTTCGTAACCCATGTCCCGGGCGTGCTCGAGCATGTCGAGAGCGAGCGGAATCTGATGGTGGTAGCAGGCGACGCGGACCAGGTCGACGACGCTGTCTTTTTTCGGGGAAATGTCGTCGCGGTAGTCGCATTTCCCGGCGTCGGCCATCACGGAAAGCTTGGGTCCGCTCGGGCGGTCCCCCACGATTCTACGGATGTCCTCCTCGCGGCAGAACTTCCAGCAGCCGTGCTCTCGGAGTGCCACGTCGCGGCGGGACGCGCGATAGCCGATCTCCATGTAGTCGATCCCGGCCGCGGCGCAGGCGAGATAAACCGCTCTCACGACCTCGTCTTCGAAGCGGTGGCGGTTCATGAGCCCACCGTCGCGAATGGTGCAGTCCAGAACCCGGGTCTCGGACCGAGCTTCCGATGACCCGGGCAATTCCGGCGGATGCGGGAGGGGGGCCACCACGGAAGGGGCCACCACGGAAGGGGCCACCACGGAAGGGGCCGCCTCGACCGCAATGGCGGAAGGCGCTCCCGGCTCGTTTCTCATATTTGTCCTCCCATGGCACAAGTTTCTGCCGCGGTCGCCGCGACGGCCGCCTCCTCCACGAAAACGGAAAGCCGGGTGTCTTCGAGAAACCGCCGGTTGGAATCCTGCATCTCGACCAGGGTGTCGTGCAGCGGACAGGGATCGCCGTTGCCGCACCACTGGGGCCCGAAGGGGCAGAGCGACGGGGTCTCGGTTTGCTCGAAGAGCGAGACGATCTCGAGCAAACTGATCTCGTCGGGTTCCTTCGCCAAGGTGTACCCTCCACCCGGCCCGGGCTGCCCGCGCACGATTCCGGCGGTGGCGAGCTGGGTGAGCAGTTTGGCGGTGAGCGCCCGCGAGATGGACCGAGCCTCGGCAATCTCGCCCGAGCCCGCGCGCCGACCGGGATTGGCGGCGAGGAAACTCGCCACGGCGATGCCGTTGGCGGCTGTTTTCCCGTAAATGAACATGGGTCGTGTCGGTTAAATCGGTTCGGGCGAGTCTCAGGGCGATTCGGCGGCGGCGAGTGCCTCCGCCGCGGGGAAGAGAACTTGGTTCTCCAAATGAATGTGACGATGCAGATCTTCCTCGAGATCGGCCAGCCCCGCGAAGAGCGCCCGGTAGGTGTTGCAGGCCTCGGCGGGAGGACGGTGGCCGTCGGTCAATTCCCTGAGCCGGGCCAGCGCGCGTCCCGCGTCGTCGTGCTCGTGCATCAGGCAGGCGAGCGGACCGTCGAGCGGCATCGCGGCGGATCGCCCCTCGGCCATCGCGACGATGACGGGGAACAGGACCTCCTCCTCCTTGCGCATGTGGGAGTCGAGTTCCAAAAACAGTTCACCGAAAACTTCGTTCACCTCGACGAGCGAGGGGGTGTGTCCGCCATGAACGCGGGCCACTCGCTCCGCCATGGCGTGCAGGCGAGGCAACTCCCGCCGGAGGAAGGCGTGGTGAGTCTCGACGATGTATTCGGCGAGGGCGGCCGGCGGGAGCTCGGCGGGATTGTCGCCAGTCGCCGCTTTGGTGGCCGCCTCCGCCTCGAGGCCTTCGACGACCGTCTCCAGGGCGATGCCTTTTCGCTCGCAAGCCTCGCGGAGCGTGCGGCCGCCTTGACAGCAGAAATCGATCCGGAACTGCCCGAATACTCGGGAACGGCCCGGCTGTTCGGCGACGAGTTCGCCGACGGTGCGATCGGCGAGAGGGGTCCCCGGAGAAGAAACGACGAGAGGTTGGTGACTCATGGTACGATTAGTTTCGCACCCGCGAGCCCCTAACTCAAGAAAAGATGCTCTTTATTTCTTGAATCTCCTTCGGTCGGGTCTAGGAGACTGTTGAAAAACTATGGAATGGAAAACGGCGAGTCGTTTTATTCGATGGTGAGGCGCGGTGAAGGAAGGTAGCCTGCTACCTGACTGAATCGCAACGAAGCCAGCGGATAAAAGGGCCGCAGCCCACCGGGTCGTTTAAAAAAATCAATTCGGCGGAGCCGCTCACAGCAGCCAAAAAATAGAAAAGATTTTGCGTTTCAGAGTTTTTCAACAGTCTCCTAGGACCGCAGCATCGCGTCGAATTCTTCGGCGATCAAGGCCCTGGCGCTTTCGGTCCGGACATAGCCCAGCGCGGACAGCTCGGCCAGAAGCCGGACGATGTCGCCTTCCTTTTCCGCCGCCAGAATCAGGACTCCGCCAGCGGTGCCGGAGGTCCAGTATTGGGCTTCGACGGTGACGCCGGCCTCCTTTGCCGAGGCCGCGAAGTCCTTCGCTCGACGAGTGGAATCCTTGATTTCGCGGGCCCCCTGGTCGGTGAATGTCAGGTTGGTGATGTAGCGTGTCATGAGTGTTTTCGGGTTGAGTTCGACAGGACGAGTGTTGAGAGAGTTAACGATTCGTTCAAGCATAAAGCTTAAAAAAGAATACAAGAATACTTTTTCTTTATTTGGGCTTGCGCTCTCGTTTTCCTCGTTCGATCTTGATTCGATGCGAGCGGCTTTCGATTTCTCGGCGCACCCCCTGATCGTCATCTGGGAAGTGACCCGAGCGTGCGCTCTGGCGTGTCGACACTGTCGGGCGGATGCGATCCCCTGCGCCCATCCCGAGGAGTTGACGCCGGCGGAATCCTTCCTCCTGATCGACCAGATCGCCCGGGCGAATCCCGCGGTGCTGGTGCTCACGGGAGGCGACCCGATGCATCGCGAGGACTTGGTCCCCTTGGTGGAACGAGCCTCCGGCGCCGGGCTTCGGGTCGCCCTCAGTCCCAGCGCGACCCCCCGCTTTCTGGCTTCGGACCTGACCGCCTTGCGAAAGGCGGGCGTACACCGCGTCTCCATGAGCATCGACGGCGCCACCCGCGAGAAGCACGACGCCTTCCGAGGCGTGCCCGGCACCTGGGACTGGACCATGGAGGCCGTCGCCAAAATTCGCCGAGCCGATCTCGAGTTGCAGATCAACACCACCTTCACGCGGCAGAATATTGGCGATTTCGACGCCTTCGAAGCCCTGCTGCGAAAGCTCGATCCCGTTCTGTGGAGCGTCTTCCAATTGGTCCCCACGGGCCAGGCGCAACAGTCGGATCTGCTCACGGGAGAAGAAATGGAAACCCTCTTTCTCCGCTTGTGGGAACTCTCCCGGACGGTGCCTTTCGACATCAAGACGACGGAGGGTCAGCACTATCGGCGCGTCGCCGCCCAGCAGGACGCCCGCCACGGCATTCGCCGCCAAGTCCCTCCCGTCGGGGTGAACGACGGGCGCGGATTCGTCTTCGTCTCGCACACGGGAGAGGTCTATCCGAGCGGATTTCTCCCCCTCAGCGCGGGAAACGTGCGTCGGGGAGAGCTTCTCGACTTCTACCGCCACGCCCCGGTCTTCCAGCAGTTGCGAAACGAGGACGGCTTCGGAGGCAAGTGCGGCTACTGCGAATTCCGGCGTCTCTGCGGCGGTTCGCGCGCCCGCGCCTACGCCATGACCGGAGATCCTCTCGCCTCGGAACCGCTCTGCACCTACCAACCCGAACGCCGCGGCTCGCGGCACGAATTCGCCCATGCTTAACCTGACTCGCCTCCTTTGCGGCGTCGACCAATCCGCCGACGCCCTCCGCTACGGCCGCGGGGCGGAAGCTCCGGCCTCCGCCTCCGCCCGCAAGCCGGTGGTGGTGTGGAACATCACGCGTCGCTGCAACCTGCGCTGCCTGCACTGCTACTCCAACTCCGAAGCGCGTTCCTACCCCGGAGAACTCACTTGGGCGCAAAGCCGCGCCGTGATCGAAGACTTGGCCGAATTCGGCATTCCCGCCCTGCTCTTTTCCGGGGGCGAGCCGATGATCCACCCCGGCTTTTTCGATCTCGCCGCCCTCGCCCGCGACTCCGGCCTGCGTCTCACCCTCTCCACCAACGGAACGCTGATCGACGCCGAATCAGCCGAGCGGATCCGGGACATCGGGTTCGCCTACGTGGGCATCTCGCTCGACGGCATCGGCGAAACCCACGACTATTTCCGGGGACGCACCGGCGCCTTCACCAAGGCGGTCGCGGCCTTTCGGCACTGCAAGGAGGCCGGACAAAAGGTTGGACTGCGCCTGACCCTTTCCCGGCACACCGTGAAGGACATCGAGGCGATCCTCGATTTCATCGAGGCCGAGGGCATCGACCGAGTCTGCTTCTACCATCTCGTCTACAGCGGCCGCGGGGCCGATCTCGCCCTGTTGCGTCCCGAGGAGACCCGGCATGCGCTGGACACCATCATGGACCGGGTCGAGCGCTGGCACCGCGCGGGTCTGACCAAGGAAGTGCTCACCGTGGACCAGCCGGCCGACGGCCCCTACCTGCTCGACCGCTTGGAGCGACGCGACTCCGGACGGGCGGACGCGGCCCGCGAACTGCTCGAATGGAACGGCGGAGGCAACCACGGTTCCGGCGTCGGTCTCGCCAACATCGACACGCAAGGAGATATCCACCCGGACCAGTTCTGGCAATCGCTTACCCTCGGGAACGTCAAGCGCGAGCGCTTCAGCCAAGTCTGGACCGAGTCCGCCGATCCCGTCCTGCGCGGGCTCCGTTCCTCCCCCCGACCGGTCGGCGGACGCTGCGCCGGGTGCCGCCACCTCGCCATCTGCGGCGGCGGCTTCCGGGTGCGGGCCTGGCAGCGCTACGGCGACCCATGGGCCGAAGACCCCGCCTGCTACCTCGACGAGACGGAAATTCGCCCGCCGGAAGGCAGCCTGTCCCGATCTCTTACGTAAGAGTTTTCCTCCCCCCCGCCAGCGCCTCGGGTCCCGCGAAACGTCGCCGGCTGTCGCGGCACGATAGATTCCTGCGCCAAGGTCGATTAATTGTCGAGATTTGTCGGCCGCGCCCTTTCTCCCGGAACTCGTGGCCGGCGATGCCTGACCCAACCTCATTCCTACGCCTACTCTCCTAACTGCTCCAGTATCAGCCGTGCCACCAGCCGGGTCCCCGCCTGGCTCATGTGCACGCCGTCCGCGGTGAAGAGCGTCGGCTTGTCCGGATGCGTCCGAGTCGGCTCGTAGACATCCAGGTATTCCGCCCCCGTCCTCTCCGCAACTGACTGCATCCGCTCGTTGAAGGCCTCCAGCACATCCGGTTTGCCGAAATACGAGCCGCCGTTGCCGCTCGCCTCGATGCGCTTCACGACCGTCGCGTACGTGATCTCGTGCACCGAAGAACTCGCCGAGAGGACGGTGAACTCCGCCTCCGGCGCGTTCGAACGGAGGTGCTCGATGGCGGAAACGAATGTCTCCTCGAACTCGTCCAGCGGCACCACCGGGTCGAACGGGTAGTCCTCCGGCTTCGTATACTCGGGCTTCGGCTTCAGCTTGCTGTCGTTGTGGCCGAGCCAGATGAAGACCCGCGTCGGTGCCGGCTCGAAGAGATCGTCGTACATCTCCTGCCGGTGCGCGCCCTGGTTCCGCAGCCGCTGATAGAGGCGAGTGATGTAGTCGCCGCCCACGCCGGCGTTGCGGTAGCCGACGTCACCATGCACGCGGTCGAGCCAGAAGCCGACCATGTCGGTGTAGTTGTACCCGCGCCGTTGATCGGTGAGCGAATCGCCGAGGAAAAGCAGGTGCGCGGGCGTCTCGATCCGCGTGGCCCGCGCCAGAGCCTCGAACTGCGCGTACGTCTCGCCGTCGACCACATCGATCCACGCGTTCACGCCGACGCCCACCGCCGCGTTCACGATGCCGACCGCCGCCTCGCCCGGCGGCGCGTCCTCCGGCACGGTCAAGGTCCACGAGGTCGTATCCCCCCCGATGGGGACCTCTTCGCGCAGCACCGTATCGCCGAGTGCGGCCGTGAATACCAGCGTGCCCTCGGTGATCGCGCCCTCGTCGCTGCTCGCGTTCACGCCGAACTCGACGCTCTCGCCGGCCCTGACCATCGCGTAGGGGGTGTCGATCGTCAGCCTGCCGCCGAGAACTCCCTTCGGTGTCAGAAGCGAATCGTCGAGAATCGCCTCGGCGCCCTCGCCATCGAGCTGCACGACGACCGCGATGCGTGTCACGAGCGGATCCCGCGGCGAGACATCAATCGCAAGCTCCTGCCACTGGTCCGTGAGCTGCATGCGGTTCTCCGGTCGTTCGACGATGTGCTTTTTCTCCGGGTGATCGCGGAGCTGGATCGAGCGGAGGGAGAGCGTGCCGGTCCCGCGCGCCTGAATCGTGAAGCGGTAATCGAGACCCACCGTGCAGGGGAAATAGCCGGAGTAGATCGTCGCCTCTCCCTCGGGCCCCGCCACGAGTCGTCCGGCCTTCGAGCCCGAGAGCACCGGCTCGTCGACGGTCGTGATCTCGCCATGCCACCCCGCGGACTGGGGCCAAGGGCCCTTCTCGAAGCCTGGATCGTCGAGCAAGTTGTCGCCGGGAGCGACAGCGGACGCGGTGTGGCCCGAAAGAAGAGCAAGCGCGATCACGCTGAAGGCACGCGTGCGCACGCTGTTTGCCCCCGGCGATCTCCGCTGCGCTCCGGTTCGCTTCGCTGGGCGGTCGCCGCGCATCGTCCCGGGGCGGAGGGGGTGCAAGGGGAAGACAGGGGGAGAAGGGCTCATCTTTTTCGCATTTCACTGCTGTTTCCCTCTGGCGTCAAGCCTTCGCCGGCCTATCGAATCGCCAAGCGGCCGATCCCGCGGTTCCCCGACACGGGGCTCCTCACGTCCCGCAAAAAGTCGCCTGGACGACTTCGTGCGGCAGCGGCGGCCGCTCGTATTCCGCGAACTCGGGCTGCTCGTCGAAAGGGCGCTCCAGAATCCGGCGGAGACGATGAAAGGGCTCGAAATCGCCCTGCCGACCCGCCTGGATCACCTCCTCGACCCGGTGGTTTCTCGGGATGAAAACGGGATTCGCCCGCCGCATCCGCGAGGCGGCCGTGGCCGGGTCGACGGCTTCGCTGTCCAAACGGGCGCGCCACGCTTCGAGCCATTCCACCACGGGCTCGGGGCTGGAAAAAAGGTCGACGAAGTGATCGCTGGGGGCGTTGCCGACGGCGTTGCCGACGGCGTTGCCGACGGCGTCCTCGTCGCAGTCCGCCAAGTCGGTCAGACGGCGAAAGACGAGGGTGAAGTCGGCCTGCTGATCGCTCATCGGTTCGAGCAGGGATTCGGCGAGCCGCCAGTCCTCGTCGCCGCCGCTTTCGATCCCCAGCTTGGCCCCGAAGATCTCGGCGCGGGCCGTTTCGAACAGGTCCGGAAACCTCTCCAGCGCGGACTCCGCGCGGGCGGCGGCCTTTTCCTGGTCTCCACCCTCGGCTTCCGCGAGCAGCGGGAGCAGCGCCTCGGCCAGCCGAACCAGGTTCCACTGCGCGATGGCGGGCTGGTTGCCGTAGGCGTACCGCCCGCGGCTATCGATGAAGCTGAACTTCTTCGTCCGGTCGTAGTGGTCGAGGAACGCGCAGGGACCGTAGTCGATGGTCTCGCCGGAAAGGCTCATGTTGTCGGTGTTCATGACGCCGTGGATGAACCCGAGGCCCAGCCATTGCGCGACGAGACGGGCCTGGCGTTCCATCACGCCTTCGAGCAGGGCGAGCGCGGGATTGGCCGACCCGGTCGCCTCCGGATAGTGTCGATCGACCACGTAGTCGACGAGGGCCCGGAGATGCTCCGTTTCCCCCCGCGAAGCAAAGAATTCCGCCGTGCCGATGCGCAAGTGGGATCGCGCCACGCGGGTGAAGACGCCCCCCGGTTCGGGCTCTTCCCGCTGGACCGTGTCGCCGCTCCACACCGCCGCCAGCGCGCGGGTGGTGGGCACGCCGAGAGCGGCCATGGCTTCGGAGACCAGGTATTCCCGCAGCACCGGCCCGAGCGCGGAACGTCCGTCGCCGCGACGCGAGAACGGGGTCGGACCGGAACCTTTCAACTGGATGTCGCGGCGAACGCCGTCGCGCCCCACGACCTCTCCGAGAAGCACCGCCCGCCCGTCGCCGAGCTGCGGAGAAAAGCCGCCGAACTGGTGTCCGGAGTAGGCCATGGCGATGGGCTCGGCACCCTCGGGCACGCGATTTCCCGAGAGCGCGGCGAGTCCCTCCCGGGAATCGAGCGCGTCCGGATCGATCCCGAGTTCGTCGGCGAGGTCCCGGTTCAGGGCGATCCACTGCGGGGCGCCGACCGGCACGGGGTCGACCCGGGCGAAGAAAGCGTCCGGGAGGCGGGCGTAAGTGTTGTCGAAGGGGAAGAGCATGGAAAACAGAATGGCGGGCGGCCGTCTCTCGGAAACGATACGGTTCTCGGCAGGACCCAATACGGTCCTCCTCGAAATTCAACCTTGTCGCGACCGCTTTCGCCTCTGTCCCCCGCGTTCCCGAAGGCTGCAAACCGCTCTTCGCCGGGATGAAACGATCGCGCCCCGCAAAAGCCCCCTCCGGGTTCAAGCCATGGCGGCCTCGCGAGCGATGGTCCATGATCGGGGCACCGAAACCCGATCATGGACGTTCCCCGACCTGCCGCCCTGCCGTTTTTCCTCCTCGTCCTGTTGCTCTTCACGCCGCCCTCCTCCCGCGCGGAGAAGGACGACTGGGTCCGCATCCTCCTGCTGGGCGACAGCACGACGGAGGGAAGCGTGCCCCGCCGCCTCCAGCCGGAGGGGCCGCACCTGGAGCAGGTGATCCGGCACCTCCTCCACGCCGACCCCGAACTCCCCCGCTGCAAAGTCTACAACTCAGGCATCAGCGGGGAGTACATCCGGCGGCTCCTGGAGGACGGGCGCTACGACCGAGACGTGGCCGGGATGGAAAAGATCGACTACATCTTCATCCGCTACGGGATCAACGACCGGGCGAAGCGGGAGAACTTCGCGGAGAATTTCCCGAAGGACTACCACGCCCTCCTCGCCCGACTGCGGGAGGATCATCCCGACGCCCTCCTGATCCCGACGACGGTGATCCCTTTCTCGAGCGAGGAGGCAAGCCGGGAAATCAACGACCTCGTCCATCGGGTGGCCCGCGACGAGGGCCTCGCCGTCTTCGATCTCTACCCGCGCTACGCGGTCGAGCTGGAGAAGGGTTCGAACATGCTCAACTACCGCCGCTATCCCCTCGAGAAGATCCCCGAGGCGCACCGCGCTTGGCTCGCGCCCCGCGTCCACGGCGGACGGGTGGAGATCATGGACAACGAACTCGACGCCCTCTTCGGCCATCTCCCCGGCTGGTTCGGCGACCGACACCCGAATCTCGCTGGATACAACGTGATCGCCGACGAAACCGCGAAGTACCTCGTCCCGATCCTGCGGCGGCACGCCGCGGATCGGTAGCCGTGTCCTCTCCGTCCTTTTTCCTTACCTCGGGCCGCCACAGGGATAGTCAACGATGCCGCAAGCCGCAAGCGCAAGGACCACCAGACCGGCCACAGCGCTGGCTCCTGCGGCATTGTTTCCCGAACAACGATTCACGGAGCTTCGGGGGCGGTCTCGGGACCGGACGTGTCCGACTCGGAGAGCTTGGTCAGAAAAGTGGTCAGGTGGATGAGATCGGAAGCGGTGAGGATGTCGTTGAATCCCGGCATCGGGGAATTCACCGCCTTGAAATTGTCACCGAGGATCATCATCGCCTTTTCGTAATCCGGGGAAACGGTGTGATGGGGATCGAGAATGGCCCGGGCGAAATCGTCGCGAGTCCAGGCAGCGTGAGCTTTCCCGCCGAGCTCGATGATGAGCGTTTCGTCGAGCTCCGCCTCCGGAAGGCGAATGTCACCGGCAGAATGGCACTGGTAGCATCCCTTCTCCACGAAGAGGGTCTGTCCCGCGACGACGCGGCCTTCGGGGATGACCGGTGGCGGATCAGCCCGATCGCTCGCGACGGCGCCTAGCGCGACCAGGACGGAAAGGACGAGCACCGGGGCAAGGTAGAATCTCATGGGGAGACTCTACCGAATTTGCTGACTCCGTGCAAATGCTCTTGAAAGACCGGCGGAGGGTCAATCTTGAGCCAGAGGTTTTCTCGTTCTGCTTTCACGGCCCGGTGCGGGAGTTTCTTGCTCCGCGATCCGTCATAGGAGACTGTTTGTGCCTTTTCAACGCCCATATGAAACCACCTCTCTCGCTGATTTCGCTTTTTCTTCTGAATGCGTCCCTCGCCGCAACCGCGGACTGGCCTGCTTGGCGCGGTCCCAACGCCAATGGCATCGCGGAAGCCGGTCAGGATGCACCCGTGACGTGGAGCGAAACGGAGAACGTCGTCTGGAAATCACCGGTGCCGGGCCGTGGACACTCGTCGCCGGTCGTGGTGGGCGAGCGGATTTTCCTGACGACCGCAAACGAGACGGAGCGGACCCAATCGGTCATCGGGCTCGACCGCCGCACCGGTCGTCGGCTCTGGCAAACGGAAGTCAATCGCGGTGGCTTTCCCGAGCGAATTCATCGCAAGAACTCGCACGCCACCCCGACCCCGGCCTGTGACGGCGATCGCGTGTTCGTGTCCTTTTTCAACCACGGCGGCATCCAACTCGCGGCGCTCGATTTGGACGGCGATGTGGTCTGGAGCAAAAGGTGCGGCCCTTTCAAACCCAAGTACCCGTATGGCTATGCGCCCTCGCCCTTGCTTCATGGCAATGCGGTGATCGTCGCGTCCGAATTCGAGGACGGAGGTTTTCTGGCGGCGTTCGACCGGGAAGACGGCCGTGAAATCTGGCGTGCGCCGAGAACCGCGACGACGAACTATTCTTCTCCGATCGTGGCCGAGATTTCCGGAAAGGAACAGCTTTTGCTCAGCGGCGCGGAGAAAATCAGCAGTTTCGATCCCAACACGGGCGAGCTTTTCTGGGCGGCGGATGCCGGGCCGAAGGTGACGGCGGGCACGGTGGTCTGGACGGATGACCTGGTCTTCGCCAGCGGAGGCTTTCCGGAAAAGGAAACCGCCGCCGTTCGCGCGGATGGCTCGGGCGAAGTGGTTTGGCGCAAGAACGTGAAATGCTACGAGCAATCGATGGTGGTTCACGAGGGTTGCGTCTACGCGGTGGACGACGGCGGCATCGCTTACTGCTGGAAAGCGGACGACGGGACGGAAATGTGGGTGAAAAGGTTGGGCGGCCCCATCAGCGCCTCGCCGGTGTTGGCGGACGGACGCATTCATGCATCGACGGAACGCGGCGCGACGTTTGTTTTCGAAGCCAAGCCGGGAAATTTCGAATCGGTCGCGGAGAATCAGTTGGGCGATGAGGCTTTCGCCACGCCAACGATTTGTGGCGGGCGGATTTATCTCCGGGTGGCGCATTTCGACGGGGAGGAGAGGCGGGAGCTGCTGTATTGCCTCGGAAGAAAGTCCTGAAATATCACGGGATAATTTGGCGAGCTTCTTTTAGGATCTCAACAATCACGACATCCTCCGGCGATGCGGGCTAGCTTCGCCGACCGCTACAGCCGCTCGCCCCTTCTCATTCTCCCCCTTGTCTCTCCCGTGAAACCTACCCGCACGCTCGCCGAAACCCGCACGCCGGATGGCTCGAAATTCTCGTTGCATGAACATGACGGGGATTTTTTCCTCAAGCTGAACGGGTTGCAGTTGATGAGTTCGACCTGGACACTCTCCGAGCGTGAACTGGCCGATCACGCCTCTCCACGCGGGGAGGCGGCGCAGTCGGCCCGGGTTCTCATCGGCGGACTCGGACTCGGCTACAGCCTCAAGCGCGTGCTCGAACTCGTCGGCCCCTCGGCGGAGGTGGTCGTGGCGGAGCTGCTTCCGGAGGTGGTGGCCTGGAATCGCGAGTTTCTCGGCGATCTCAACGCCCGCCTGCTCGACGACCCGCGTGTCGATCTCCACCAGGGAGATGTCTACGAGATGATCCGCGACGCCGCCGAGGGAAAGGAAAACCCCTGGAACGCCATTCTTCTCGACACCGACAACGGCCCGACATCGCTGGTGCAGCCCGGGAACCGACAGATCTACACGCGAGGCGGGTTCGAGATGATTCGGGGCTCGCTCGTTGCCGGGGGCCGGGTCGCTTTCTGGGCGGCCGGCGAGGAGCCCGGCTTCGAGAAAAAGCTGCGAAAGAACGGATTCCGCTCCGAACGTCACACCATCAAAGCCCACGAGCGCGCCAAGAAGCCCATCCATCGCATCTACGTGGGCGAGAAAATCTGACAGCACGATGAAATCGAGACCCTCGCCCCCCACCCGTCGCCATGCCCTCGCCGCCATCGGCGGCTCCGGCGCCGCCCTCCTGCTCAGCCATTGCAAGACGCTCCCGACCGAGACCACATCCGTCAGCCTGAGCAAACCCCGCCTCCCCTGGGACACCGTTTTCAAGGGCGAAGCCAAATTCGAGTGGCTCAAGGCCGAGGCGAAACGGAAGAACTGGGCCGCCCTCCCGATCGGAGAGCGCGCCGCCACCGTCGGCAAAGCCCTCTGCGGAATCCCCTACGGCAACTACACCCTCGAGATCGACGACCGCGTCGAGTCGCCCTCCGTCAACTTCCTGACCATGGACTGCTGGACGTTCTACGAGATTTCCCTCGCCTTCGCCCGCATGATCCGGAACCCGCCCTCCGCCTGGTCGCGCGAGGCCCTGCTCCACTACGTCGAGCTCGAGCGCTACCGCGACGGCCGGTGCACCGGCAACTACCTCAGCCGCATGCACCACCTCGAGGAAGTCTTCGCCGACAACGAGAGACGCGGACTCGGAGAAAACATCACCCCCTCCCTCGGCGGCGTCCCCGTCCGCCGGAACGTGCGCGAGATGCAGTCCGCCTGGCGCCACTACCGCTATCTGAAAAACGACCAGTCCCTCATCCCCGGCATCGCCAAAGTCGAAACCGAGGTCTCCGCCCTGCCCGTGACCTACATACCCAACTCCCGCGTCGCCGGGATCGAGTCCCGTCTCCAGGACGGCGACGTCGTCGCCATCGCGACCAAGGACTCCTCCGGCTACACCTCCCACGTCGGCCTCGCCGCCCGCGAGGGCGCCGCCTGCCGCTACATGCACGCCACCTCCGTCCGCAGCAAAGGCCGTTGCTGCGTCGTCGACTCCCGCATCTCCGAGTATCTCCGGCAGAAGAGCAGCAACATGGGCATCATCGTATTTCGCCCCGCCGAAGCTCCCCTCGTCGCGTGAGCCGTTTTCCTCGACGGATTTCCTGAGAATCCCGATCAATCCCCTCCCGGCTCTCCCGGACTCGAATATTCTGAAAACACCGCACCCCTCGCCGGGCGCGGTGTGTTTGCGTATAGGGAAAACGCCGGTCAGTCACACCGGCGAACGGACCCGGCCCGGTTCCCAACTCTTATGAAAACGCGCATCTGACATTTATGGAAATTAATGAGAGGGCGTTTTCATCGATGTCTTTCCCCGGCCCCGGCCGGGAGGGGCGCTGCTAGGAATTCCCCTTCTCACCCGCTTCCGCTCCCACCCCACCGAAGGCCCGAGATTGGAAGGGGGCGATGGACTCCTCCGACAGGGTCGACCTCGAAATTCAACCTTGTCACGACCGCTTCGCAGTCTCTACGATCCATTCCGCATGAAGCGAACCAGATCATCGGCCCTTCTCCTGATTGCGGGAGTTGTGGCGAGCGGTTCGATTTCCGGCCTCCCGGCCCGCGACTTTTCCCGCGCCTTCGACAATCTCCGCGCCCTGGGACTGCCCGACACGCGCCTGGCCGCCTTCGGCAAAGTCTCTCCGCGAGGCGGCATGGGAGGTCCGATTCGCGTCAACCAGGCTGGCGAGATGTTCCCCGGTCTCCACGGATTCGAAGCGAAGGGCAACGCGTGGAGACTGGTGGAGGGCGGCGAAAACGACGCCGGCACTTTTTCGGTGCTGTTGCAGAACGCCAAGCGATATACTTTTGCCAAGGAAGGCGCCAGTCCCGCGGACGAAACGGCCACGTGGACCGATGTGGGAGTCGACACGCAGTGGAAGCAAATATCGGACTGGCTGGAGGAACCCGACTTTCTCGAGAGGGTGCAGAACCAAGCGGCCACCTCCGGATCGCTTCTCCTCTTCGCCGCCCACCTCCACCGGAACGGATTCGAGAAGGAGTCGAACCGGCTGGCCGAAGCGATTCTGTCGGCGGCGGCGGATCCCGAAGCGGTGGTTGCCGCCGCCGTCAGCCTCGTCGCGGAAGGCGCCTACGAAGAGGCGTTGCAAGACCTCTACGCGGACCAGGACCTGAAGCGATTCGCTCTCCGCGTCTCCGACATCGCCGACCGCTTCGGGAGGGGATGGCCCGCGTTCGAGGGAGTGAGGAAGATGGCGGAGAAAATCGCGTCGCAACCCGACACGCCCCCGCCGGTGTCGGCCCCCGACGGTATTTCGCTGACGACCGACCATCAGGAACGCGCCGTCGCCTTGTCCGGAATCGAGGACGCCCGGCTGCTCGGGCAGTTGCGCTATTCCATGGGCCTCTGGCTGCTGGCAGACGAGCGGCAGTTCGAACGACTCCAGCATCGTTCCGGCGGCGGAACAGACAGTCCGGTATTGTCGCTGATCACGAGCGGCGCCGCCGCCGTCCCGCTGCTGGTAGCCATGCTCGACGACGACCACTTCCTCCCCTTTCCCAATCCCAATGCCAATGCCCAAGGCCCCCTCCAGGAGGTGGATCGACTCGTCAGCGAAGCCTCTTCCGGGCGCAGCGCCGATCCCTTCTCAAGGCGCAACGCCGGTCCCTTTCCCCGCCCCTGCACCCGCTCGGACCTGGCTGCCGCGCTGCTAGCGCCGCTCGTTCCGGGAGCCGCATCGCATACCCGGATCGAAGACTTCCGCGGAGCGGCCGGAGACTGGTGGAGCGAAGTCGGCGGAATGTCGCGGCTCGAACTGGCGCGCTACTATTTTCGGAGAGGCGACGAGCAGCAGCGGCACACAGCGGTAGAGACTCTGATCGAACGCGGCGAAGAAGCCGATTTTCCCGCGCTCGAAGAACATCTCCTGGGCCAAATCGTCGAATCGTCCTACACCGCCTTCAATTTCATCAACCAATACGCGGACAGGCGGGGCGAGGACGCCGCCCTCTTCGCCAAGCGCGTCAGGAAAAGAGCCAACGAGTATCTGGCCTCGATCAAGAACGTCGAAAACTCCAACTACGAACACTACAAGGAACAGTTCGAAGAGAGCCTGAAAACCCTCGACAATCTCCTCTCCAGCGCATCGGCCGAGGAGATGCTGGCCCAGTTGGCTGCGGGCGAACTCCAATTTCACGCGGTTCGGGAAACGCTGGTCAAGCGGCTGGACGAGGAGACGCGTGAGGATCGCCTTTCCCTCGTCCTGAATGCCGCCATCGCCGCGGACGAAACGATCGCCCCCCAGGTGCTCTATTTGCTTCACTCTCAAGGCGGGGACGTCGACGACGACGGCGAGGTAGAAATCGCCACCCATGCGGATCAGTGGACCAAGCTGCTCGACGACGACCGGAGCGGGGGTTCGGGTCAGCCCATCGGCCTCGTCGCCGCCGCCCTCATGGAAAAAGTGTACAATCCAGCACAGTCGGATGAAGTCGACGGCTTCTGGCAGCGGGTCGGAAAGACGGGAACGGACTTCCTGCTCGCGCGAGCGCGGGCCCGGGTCGCGGGAACGCCGGAGAGCGAACTCGCTTCCATCCCGTCGCCCGACGCCGTTGACGACGAGCGAAAAGATGAGCTGACCGAAAAACTGCTCGCTCTGGCCGACGACCGGGAAGCTCTTCGCGGCGAACTCGAAGCCCTTTCCCTCTCGGAGCAAATGTGGGTCGTGGGAGAAGCCGAATACGGGGCTCGTCCGGCCCCCGAGGGCGAAGAAGAAGCCGGAACCCGCCCCCCGCTTCAAGCCGCCGTTCTCGGCGTCCAGTACAGCGTCGGCGAAGTGTCGGCACCGGACGGCTGGGAGGCCCTCGCCGAGTGGAAGGGCGACGTTTTTTCCGCCGAGAAATTCGAGCGGTTCATCGAACTCGGTCTCGAAACGGCTGCCAGGGGCGAATCGTTCACCGCCCGCTTCCATCGGGAGAGCGGCTTCGGTCCACTCCGCGTCGAAGTCGAAAGCGCGACCCGCGAGGAACTCGCCGATCCGGAGCAGCCGACCGGCGCTTTCGTAGGCCGGATGGAGAGCTCCCTCGCGGAATCCGAGCCCTTCGTCGCCGTTTCCGCCCACGGCGACCATTACAGCGCCTTCTGGACCGGAGAGACCGACGACGAGGCGGACGAAGCCCCGGGCGGTCGGAACCAAGCGATGGAACGAAGCCGGCAGCAGATCCGCCAAACGATAGAGATGTGGCTTCAACCGGCCGTCGCCCTCGCCAACGATTTCGAGATGAAACTGTTCGGAACCACTTCGGCGCCTCTCGAATGACGATTTTCATCCAATACCATGAGCACAGACACGGAATCGAGCGCAGCCGCCTGGGAGGACGTCCGCGAAAAAATCGCCGAACTCAAAAAGGAAACCGCGAGAGTCATCGTCGGCCAGGAAACCGTCGTGGAGCAGATGCTGGTCTCGCTTCTCTGCCGCGGGCATTGCCTCGTCATCGGCGTCCCCGGTCTCGCCAAGACGCTTCTCGTCAGTACGCTGGGGACCATTCTCGGCCTCAAATTCAAACGCATCCAGTTCACGCCGGATCTCATGCCGACCGACATCGTCGGAAGCGAGATCCTCCAGACCGGTACCGAAGGAAGGCGCGGGTTCGAATACGTCGAGGGTCCCATTTTCGCCAACCTCATCCTCGCCGACGAAATCAACCGGACACCTCCGAAAACGCAGGCGGCGCTTCTTGAGGCGATGCAGGAAAAACAAGTCACCGTAGCCGGACGCACCCGGTCGCTGGAGGAACCGTTCATTGTCTACGCGACCCAGAACCCCATCGAACACGAAGGAACCTACCCGCTGCCGGAGGCGCAGCTCGACCGCTTTTTCTTCAATTTGCTGATCGACTACCCTACCATCGAGGAAGAAGAGCAGATCGTTCGGCTCACCACGAAGAGAGAAACCCCGTCGGCCAGTCCGGTGCTGAGTCCCGCCGAAGTCGTCGCCCTGCAGAACGCCACGATGGACGTCCCGGTTCCCGACCACGTGCTGAAGTATATCCTGAAGCTGACCCACTCCTCCCGCCCGGCATCCGACCTGGCCGACGACTACACGAAGGAATACGTCGCCTTCGGGGCCGGCCCGCGGGCGTCGCAGAATCTCACCCGCGCCGCCAGGGCGCTCGCGCTCTTGAGAGGTGCCGCCAACGCCTCGGTCGAAGAAGTGCAGGATCTCGCCAAGCCCGTCCTGAGACACAGGATCATTCCCAACTACAACGCCACCGGCGAAGGCATATCGGTCGAGGACATCATCGATCACCTCCTCGAGAAGGTGGACGCCTGAGACCATGCCCGGGCACCGCTATCTCCGACCGGAGGACATCCGGAAGCTGCAGACCTTCGAGTTCGCGCCGCGAGCCGTGGTCGAGGGTTACCTGTCGGGGCGTCATCGTTCGCGCTCGCGGGGCTCCTCCATCGAATTCCACGAATACCGAGAATACAGCGCCGGAGACGATCCGAAGATGATCGACTGGCGCGTCTTCGCCCGCA
This sequence comes from Verrucomicrobiales bacterium, assembly GCA_040905585.1. Taxonomy (GTDB): domain Bacteria; phylum Verrucomicrobiota; class Verrucomicrobiia; order Verrucomicrobiales; family DEV007; genus Arctic95D-9. The sequence continues at coordinate 201,281 of JBBDRG010000068.1, read as the reverse complement.
CCGACCGGCACTACCTGCGGACTTTCGAACAGGAGACGAATCTCGAATGCCACGTGTTTCTCGACAGCAGCGCCTCCATGGGCTTCGACGGAGGATCGCCGGTTTCGAAAATCGAATACGGGTCGTTTTTCGCGGCGGCGCTCTCCTATCTCGTCATTCGCAACGGCGACCGGGTTTCGCTGCAACTCTTCGACGACGCGATCCGCGAGTTCTTCCCTCCCGGCAGCACTTCGGGCCACCTCAATCAGATTCTCCAAGCACTGGAACGCAACGAACCCGGCAACGAGACATCGCTCTCGGCGGCGCTGGAAAAGGCGCAACCCCTGTTGAAGCGCCGGGGCATTCTCGTCGTCGTTTCCGACTTCTTCGACGATCCCGCCGCCATCTTCCGCGCGCTCAATCCGTATCTGCACCGCGGGTTCCGCATCCACCTTTTCCACCTCCTCACGCCGGGCGAACTCGATCTCGAACAGCGCGGACTCACCACCTTTCTCGACATGGAAACCGGCGCGCGGCTCGTCGCCCACCCCTCCGGCCTCAGGCAGCGCTACAAGGAAGCCATCGACGAGCACACCGCCAGGCTCCGCCAACTCTCCACCCGCAGCGGCGTCGACTATTCACTCCATCGCACCGACGCCCATTTCTTCCGCCTCTTCGACCGCCTCGTGGGATGATCCAACACCCTTGAATGACCGACCCGACCCTATCAAGTCCACCAGAATCCGCCACCGGGCGCCTTTTCCGTCGCTGACGCCATGTCGCTGAACTTCCTCAATCCCCACCTCTTCTGGCTGTCGGCGCTCGTCCTGGTGCCGATTCTGCTGCACTTGTTCGCGCGGACGAAACCGCCGGTCTACCGGTTCAGCTCGGTGGAGTTCCTAAAGCGAATCGTCAAGAAGACGACGCGGCTCAAGAAGCCGCAAGACCTGCTTCTCCTGATTCTTCGTACGCTCGCCGTCGCGGCCTTGATCGCCGCATTTCTCCAGCCGTTGCTGTTCACGCAGGAGAAGCTCTCCGGGCTGTTCCAGAAGAAGAATCTCGTCCTCGTCGTCGACGCGTCCGCCTCGATGGCCTACGTGGAGGGAGCGCAGACCCGTTTCGCGAAGGCCTGCGCCGAAGCCGGCGAACTGCTCACCGGTCTCTCCGCGGGCGACCGCGCCAACATCGTCTGGCTGAAGGCGGAACCGGAGGCGGTATTCCCCGACGAGCTGGCGAGCAATCTCGGCTACCTCAGGGATCGACTGCGGCGGGCCGAAGTGACCTACGAGCGCGGCTCGATCGAGAAGGCGTTCTCGCTCGCCAACGAACTCCTCGCCGGCACCGAAGGGAAACGGGAAGTCTGCGTGGTGTCCGACTTCCAGAAAAGCTCGTGGGAGGAATTCGAACCGACGCTCCCGGACGACACCGACTTGATCCACGTCAAGATCGGCCGCGAGAACGCGGGCAACCTCGCGGTCACCCGCCTCTCCACCCGTCCCGACCGCCCGATCGTGGGCGAGGAACTCGTAGTCGACGCCGAGGTGGCCAACTTTTCGGACACGGACGCCGAGACCACGATCTTCAGCGAGGCCGGCGAGAACCGGCGGTCCCGAAACCTGTCGGTCCCCGCCGGGCAAACCGCGACCGCGATCTTCCGCCACAACCTGACCAAGGCAGGGCCGGTGCGCGCGAAGGCATCCCTGGCCGAGGACGGGTTCCCCGGCGACGATCAGCGCTCCGCCGCCGTGCAGGTGCGTCCCTACCTCCGGCTGGCGGTCGTGGAGGGAGACGATGCGCAAACCGCGAAGCTCTGGACCCGGGCGGCCCAATCCCTGGGCTGGGCGGTCCCGGAGCGGCTCGACGCGGTCGACCTCGCCGAGGGAAAGGCGGACGAATTCGACGTGGTGCTTTTGTCAGGGCTCGGCAGCGGCGACGGCGCGACCTTTCCCGAATCGACCAAAGTGATCCTGCTGCCCTCGATCGGAGACTTCGGCCGGACCCCGGGGTCCGCCCCCCCGGGGATGGCGGAGTCGGCCACCGACGAACCTCTCTCGGTCCGGAAGGAGAAAGCGCAGGACGGACTTTTCACTCTGTCGGCGACGGGGAACGACGCCGGGGTTCTCGATCTTTTCCGCGGGGACGAGGCTGCGGCGCTCGACGGCCCCGCCGGGACCGACCGACTCCTTTTCGACAAGCCGGTCGGCGGCGGTCCCTTGCTCGTCTACGGCGACGAGGCCCCCGCAGTCGTGCGCTCCCGAACGAACCGCTTTCTCTGGATGATACCGCTGGACGAAACAACCGGCAACTTTGCGGGGCGGGCCGGATTCGTTCCTTTCTTCGCCGAGCTGCTGCTCGCCGACCGGAGCGCGGGCGGCGGCGGCGCCGGGGACATCGACTACGAACCCGGCGAGACGGTTTTTTGGCAGGCCGGCGAAACCGTCGTCGACCGCGACGATCTCGAGGTCTTTTCGGCGAACGGCGAACCGATCGAGTTCTCCGAGGCCGACGGGGGCCGTTTCTCGCCCGGTTCCGTCGCTTCGCCGCAGGTGCTCGAGTGGAGATCGAATGGAAAGCCACTCGGCCTCAGCGTGGTGAACTTTCCCGCCTCGGAATCGAATTTGGAAACCCTGAGCCTAGTGGAAGCGGAGAACTTCGCCTCGGTCGTCGTGAGCGGCGGCGGCGAGGTTCGGAACCTGCGCGACGGCTTGAAACTCTGGCCGTGGCTGCTGGGCGGGGCGGTCGTTTTCCTCCTCCTGGAAACGGGGGTCGTTCTGTGGTCGGCGGCGACTCCGTAATCATCTTTTCTACCGTGGAAATCGACCCGTCCATCACCCTGAATCCGATCGCGTCGACGCCGCACTTGGTGTTGCTGTTCGCCCTGCTGGCCTGTTTCGCCGCCTGGGCGGGATGGAAAGGAACGGCCCGCGCCGGGGTCCGCGTCCGACTGACTTCTCTGCTGTGCCGGGGGACGCTCCTTCTCGGGCTGCTGGTTCTCGCGCTGAACCCGGGGAAATGGATCGAGAGACGCGAGGACACCCGGAGCTTCTGGACCATTCTCGCGGATCGCAGCCGGAGCATGTCGACCCGCGACGCGGCGGACGGGAAGAGCCGGTGGGAGGCTTCGCGGAAATGGATCGCCTCGGCGATCGACGCCGCCGACTCGGAAGACCGCGTGGAGATCGCGTTCTTCGACACACGGCTCGACGCGAAGGCGAGCGGAACGGAACCCGAGGGCGGCGGCACCGATCTGGTCGCCTCGGTGGATTCGTTGCTGAGCCTCGCGAAGAACCGCAGCGACCGGTTCAAAGGAGCGATCGTGCTGACCGACGGACGACAAACGGCGGAACATCCTGACTTCGCGCGGGTCGCGCTGCGGGCGCGGGCGTCGGAGGCGCCGTTCTACATTCTGCCGATCGGCGGAGAAGTGAAACCGGTCGATCTTTCCGTCGAACCGGCCCGACGCCAGTTCGTCGCCTTCGCCGGCCAGGAGTGCACGGTGACCGCCAAGGTGCGCGCCCAAGGACTCGGTGCGATTCGGCCCGAACTCGCCCTCGCCAGCCCCGACGGCGAGGAAATCGAGACGGTCCGGGTCGAACTTGCGGAAGGCGAAGAGAAGGAGGTCCGGTTCACCTTTCCGGCGCCGGCGCCGGGCGTCCATCTTTTCCAGTTCCGCACCGAGCAGTGGCCGAAGGAGAGAGTGTCCGCCAACAACGAGGCGGTTTTCACGCTGACGGTTCTCGACGGCGAGACGAAGATCTTCATGGTCGAAGGTTCGCCCTACTGGGATTCCAAGTTCCTCTCCCAGACGATCCGGAATCAGGAGAACATGCAGATCACCTCGGTCTACCGTCTCTCGTCGGACCGGTTTTTCCGGGTGGAGACGGGCGGCTCGGCGCTGGCGCAGGAAACGGCCAACGTCTTTCCCGAGTCGGCCGAGGAACTCGGCGAATACGATCTCGTCGTGATCGGAAAAGGCGCGGACAACTTTCTCGACGAGAACCGGCTCGCGCTCTTGAGCGAATTCGTCCGCGATCGGGGCGGCGCGGTCTTTTTCACTCGGAGCAAGCCCTATCGCGGGGCCTTTCCGGGCATCGAGTTTCTCGAGCCGGTCACTTGGGGCGAGCGGATCACGCAGCCGTTCCGGCTCGAGCCGACCGCGGCCGGCGAAGCCGCGGGCCTCTTCGGAGACCTGCTGCCCGGCCGGGCGGACCCGGTGTGGGGGGAACTGCCGAGCCTGCAGGAATCCTACCGCTGTCTCGACCTGAAGCCCTTCACCGAGGTGCTGGTGAACGGAGCGTTGAGCCTCGACGGGCGCGAGCAAACGGTGCCGGTCCTGATGAGTCGCCGCTTCGGCAACGGGATGGTCCTTCTCCTGAACGCCGACGGACTTTGGCAGTGGGATTTTTTCCCTTCGGACAAGGGCGTCGAAGGCCAGTACGAGGAATTCTGGAGCCAGCTGATCCAGTGGGCGATCACCTTCTCCGAGTTCCTGCCGGGACAGAATCTGTCGCTGCATCTCGACGAGTCCATCGTCCGCCCCGGCAGCCCGGTGCTCGCCCGCGTCGGCTACCGGGGCGAAATCGACACGGGAAATCCACCCCGGCCGATCCTGAAGATCCTCGACGGCGATCGCGAGATCCGCACGGTTCCGGCGGTGCGTCCGACCGATCGATCCTCCCGCTGGGAAGCGGCGTTGACTCTCGCGGAGCCCGGTTCCTACCGCGTCCAGGCCCTCGATCCCGCCGATCCGGACACCCCCGGGCCCAGCGTGCCGCTGACCATTCTTCCGCCTCCCGGCGAAACGGAGGAACTCAGCGCCGACCCGGATTTCCTCCGCGAATTCTCGGAAACGACCGGCGGCCGTCTCATCGACGAAGCGGAGTTCCCCGAGATCGTTGCCGAACTGGACCGCCCGGAGACAAGCGTGAACCGGTCCAAGGCGGTCTGGGAACCCTTGTGGGATCAGTGGTGGTCGATGGGGATACTTCTTTCCATCGCTTCGCTGGAATGGTTTACTAGACGAAGGAGCGGATTATTGTGAAGCCGGGAATCCAGAACGCGGTCGAACCGGGGAAAGGGACACCCCCGCCCCTGCCGCACATTCGGAACTTCCAGGACCGGCTTTCGGCGCTGCTGAAGACGTGGCGACGCGGAGAGTTCTTCAGTTCGCTCCTGCGGCTCTCGTTTTTTCTGATCGTGGCCCTGGCGGCGTTCGCGGCGCTGGACTACTTTCTCGCCAGCGGCAACGAGATTCGTCAGGTTCTGCTCGCGGCCGCGCTTGCCTGCCTCGTCGCCGCAGCCCTGCGGGAACGGTTCCGCATCCGACGCCTGAACCGTAAGCAGCTCGCGCGGCGGGCGGACGGAATCGTCGGCGGTCGGCGGCGTTCGGTCCTGAGCGCGCTGGAACTTCTCGGCGAAACGAAGCCAGAAAGCGCCGACGCGCCCGGCTTCCGCGGCTACCTCGTACATCGTTCGGTGGAGGAGGCGAACAGCACACTCGGGAAAATCGACGACCGCGATGTTCTGCAGCGGAAGGAAATGCGACGCCGCGGCCTTCGTTGCCTCGTCGCGATCCTCGTCGTCGCCACGGCACTGGTTTTTCTGTGGCCCGTATCGTCGGTGCTCTTTGCCCGGGTTCTCCAGCCTTGGATCGACATTCCACCCTACAGCCCTTTGATATTCTACGTCGACCCGGACAGACCTGAAATTTTCTACGGCGAGGACGCCACGGTCACCGTGGAAATCACCGGCGGCGAGACCAGCGAGCCGGTCCGCTTTCTCGCCCGCCGCGGCGACGAGGTGTTCGAAACCGTGTGCTTCCAGGACGGTCCGAACCGCTTCGCCCAGCGCCTCGAACGGGTCGTTCAACCGACGGAATTCGCTTTCGCCCACGGACGCGCCCGCAGCCGGTGGCACCGGATCGACCTCCTGCTCGAACCGAAGGTCGCCCTCGCCTCCGTCACGGTCACGCCGCCCGACTATTCGGGAATGCCAGCGCGAACGTTCCTGATCGGAGAGGAGCCGCTCGCCGCTCTCCGCGGTTCGCGGATGAAGCTTTCCATCACGAGCAACCGCCCACTGTCCTCCGGCGACCTCGAGATCACCCCGGTGGAGGGAAATCCTCTCGCCGGTCGGGCTGTCGCGGGGAAAAAGACCGGGCCGCAAACCACGACGTTCGAGTGGCGCCTGGACGAGGAGGCCGACCTGACCGTGGCGATCCGGGACGTCCGGGGCACGCCGAACCGCGATCCCATCAAGATTTCCCAGAAGGTGATCCCGGACAAGGCGCCCTCCATTGCGCTGGACCGACCGCCGCTCCATCTCATGGCCACCCCGTCAATCCAGGTCCCGCTCGAAGCCCGCGTGGAGGACGACTTCGGGCTGGCGCGGGTCGAGCTTGTCCGCACCGTCGCCGGCTACCGCGACCGGATGAAGAACGTTTCGCCCGCGACTCTCGACCAACGCTTCGACTACCGGGCCGGGCTGGAACTCGCCTCCCTCGGCGTGGCGCCCGGGGAGACGCTGGAGCTGTATCTCCAGGCGACCGACCGAAATCCCAGCCTCCTCGGCGTCGCCGCGTCGGAGGTGGCGCGGATTCAGATCATCTCGGACGAGGAATACGCCAACATCATCCGGACGCGGACGACGCTGGAGGAATTCGAGGAACGCTACCGCATCGTCGCGAAGTCGCTGGCCGCCCTGGCGGAAAAGCTCGCCGCCGTCCGCGAGGCGCGCGACGGCGGAGACGCCCAAGCCGAGGCGAGCGCGAGAGAAGCGGCGGCCGGATCCGCTGCCGACGCGGAGAAGTTGTTCGAGATGCTGGCGAAGGACTTCGCCGCTTTCGACATCGAGCAAACCGCGATCGACCAGGCCCAGGCAACGCTGGGCACCATCCGCTCGATCTCGGATCGGCTCGACCCGGCACACGGCGAAATTTCCGACGAACAGCTCGCCGACATGCTCGAGGCGATCGGCGCGAAACAGAAAGACGCCGAGCGGCTGCGGAAGACGGCCGAGGAGGTCGCCTCGGTTGGACGGGTCATGGAGATGGCGGCGGAATTCGCGCGTCTCGCGCAGGATCAGGACATGCTGACGAGGCGGCTGAAGCGGTTCGAGGCCGAAACCCGCTCGGCGGACGTTCCCTTTCTAAACGCGCTCGGCGAAGACCAGCAAGAGCTGCGGGAACAGCTCGAGGCGTTCGCCGAGGAGCTGGGCGAGAGGGTGCGCGAACTGCCGTCGGGCTATGATTCCCTCGCCGTCAATGCCAGCAAGTTCGCCGATGAACTCAAGCAGACGAAGATCGAATTCGACATGGAGACCGCGGGCAAGGCCGCCGGAAACGAGGACGGAAGCTCGGCCTTCCAGTACTCCTCCCTGGCGCTCGAAAAAATGAATGCCCTGATGCAGTCCGAGGAGTCGCAGGAGTTCAGCGCGATGGCGAACGGGGAAATGCAGTTCAAAGTACCCCCCCGTCTCGAGGACACGCTGGCGCAGATGCTCTCCTCGATCTGTCTCCGGCGCGGAGGCGGTTCGGACGGAGACTCGCAGTCGTTCCGACCCGGCTTGGGCGGAGGCGGCGGCACCGGCTACGGAGGCAACCCGGAGGATGGCTACTCCATGGCAGGGTACACCGCGCTCGATATTCCCGTCGTCGGCCCTCCGAGAATGCGGCTTCGGGACGCCCCGTCGTCCCTTTCCGAACTCGCCGACGATGGAGACGCGGCTCCGGGCAAAGAACTGCCCGCCTCGGCCAGCGAGACCGACCGGATACGTCCCGGAGAACCGGAATCCGCGGCCGGCGCCCCCATGCCGCTCGACCGGGTTCCCGAAAAATACCGCGAAGCGGTGAAACGCTATTTCACGCCCGGAAAAGTCGAAGAATCCCCCAACCCCAACCCGTCTCCATGAACATCAAATCCATTGCCGCCTCTCTTGCTCTCTGCCTCCTCGCTTCCTCCGCTTCCGCGGAAGAAGGCTCGGTCCAGTGCGCGAATCTCATCTACGCCGGAACCAAGACATCGCGCTGCTTCAGCGACCAGTTTCTGACGACCATGCAGCAAAAAACCGCGATCCCGACCGAGCGCCGCTTCCGCAGCGTCAAGCTCGGCTCCGACGAACTCTTCGACAATCCCTTCGTGATGATGACGGGAGAGTCCTCCTTCTACCTGTCGTCGAAAGAACGCGAAAACCTCAAGCGCTACCTCGACAGCGGAGGCTTTCTTCTCGCCTCTGCAGGATGCTCGAACAAGGATTGGAACCAGTCCTTCCGAGCGGAGATGAAGAAGATTTTCGGAGACGACTCGCTCGTGGAAATCGACATGGAGCACCCCATCTTTCGGACCATCTACTCCATCGAAAAACTGGAACTCTCGAAGAGCAGCGGCACAGCCACCCTCGAGGGTGTCGAAGTCGACGGGAAACTGGTCGTCGTCTACTCCGAGGAAGGGCTCAACGATACCGCCAACCGGGCGGGTTGCTGTTGCTGCGGCGGCAACGAAGTCCAGAACTCGATGGAGATGAACGTCAACATCCTGGCCTACGCCCTTCTCTACTGATCCGTCATGCGGCGCGGCGCCATCTGGATTCTCGGAACGGTAGTGGGCCTCCTCGGGGGAACCGCTTCGCCGGTTTCCATGGGAGCGCCGACGGTGCCGGGTCCGGACCGGTTGATCCAGGAAACGGACGCGCTTTTCCGGTCGGAAAGCGGAGGGCGCCGTCTCGCCTGGTACCACGACCTCGAAAACGCCCTCGGCGTCGCCGGGGAGGAATACAAACCCCTCGTGGTCTTTTTCCACAGCCCGGCCGACGGATGGAGCACCCGGATGCGGGCTCAGATTCTCTCGGACACGGCCGTCGCCGCGCAGCTGGAGCACTACGTGCGCGTCGAGGTCGCCATCGAGGACGATGCGGACGCGGCGGCTCGGTACCTGGTCCGCGGGATTCCGGCGGTCCGGATCCTGTCGGCCGAGGGACGCATGCTGCAAGGACGGGACGGGTTCGTCACCGCGCCGGAAATGGTCCGGATGCTCCGGGGGGCGCTCAACGCGGAATTTCTCAAGCAGAGCGACCCCGAGTTCCAGGAACTGATCGACCAACTGGAACTGAACGAAGTCGAGCCCGACGCGTGGGCCGGCATCATGGTCCAACTCGGTGAATCCCAGAAGCGGAAGACGGTGCGGGACTTGATTCTCAAGCTGGATCCTTTCCCGAAGAGACGGATCGTCGACCTGCTCGCCCACCCGAGGCTTTCGGTCCGGCTCGGTGCCATCGAACTTCTCGAAGAACTGTCCGGCGACAACTTCGGATTCGACCCGTGGACCGGTGGCGCCGAATCCACGGAGAACAAGACCGCTCTCGAGAATTGGTCCCGCTGGGTCGACGACAGCGGCAGCGACAAGGTCGACACGGTCTACAGCATCCTCAGCGACGAACAGATTTCCGGATACATTCGGGACATCATCGGGGAGAATCGGCAACGCGCGCTCCGGGCGCGCGGCATGCTGCGAAGCGGCGGCGAAAACGCAGCTCGTTCCCTCGGGCGGTTTCTGGAGAACAATCCCGCTCTTCCCGAACCCGAGAAAAACCGTGCCCGCGAAGTGCTCTATTCGCTCACGATGCCGCCGGTGGGAGGCAACGACCCCGATACCCTGGCGCACCGGCTCGTCTACGGAAACCTCGATTCCAAGCTCGACGCGATCTCCTTGCTGAAAGAGTCCGGGCGAAGCTCGCTGCCGGTACTCCTCGACTTCCTGCAGCACCCGGATCCCTTGGTCCGCGAAACGTCCGCCGACGCGGCCCTGGCGGCGGGATCGGCGGCCGCCATCCCCGCTATCGAGGAGCATCTCGCCAAGGAAACCGAAGACGCCGTGATCATGGCGGTGCTCCGGACTATCGGAGTCGACGAAATCGAGGCCGGCGCCGATCTCGTCGCGGGATTCGCCGATCGCGAGGAGGAGGATCTCGCCATCATGGCTCTCGAAAGTCTCGGCGCCCTCCGCGCCAAGGAACATGCCGACGTCATCCTGGCCCAACTCGAAAACGACCGATGGAGAGTCCGGGTGACAGCCCTGGAGACCGTGGGCAAGCTCAAGGAATCCCATCACGCCAAGAAAGTCCGCCCCCTTCTGCGCGACGAAGACGAATTCGTCCGTGTCGCGGCAATCCAGACCGTGGCCAGTTTGGGCGACACCGGAGCGACCAAGGAGCTGACCAAGCTCTATCGAGAACACGAAGATGTCAGGGCTCCGGTGATCGGCGCCCTGATCTCGCTCAAGCAATCGCTGCCGAAGACGCTTCGCGAAGACCTCGCCAAGGGCGATCCGGACACGGTTCTCGCCATCATCGACACGGTGGGGAAAGCAGGTGAGCGTCACCTCGACGTCCTCGGCAATCTCGTGCACCACGACAATCTGGACGTGGCCTGCGCGGCTCTGCGACAGATCGCCGCGAAGGGCTTGAGCACCCCCGAGAACCAGGCCATGATCGCCGACGTTCTCCGCGAAGGTCATCCGGAGAAGTCGCTCGCGGCCCTGGAGTCGATCCGGCTCGACGCCCGGCATTACTCGGCCTACCGCCGGCAGTTGTCCCCGGCGACAGAGGAAAACGAGTCCGCACCGCCACTAGTCGAGGAAATCTTCGATGTCTTCCTCGACAGGCAGGCAAAGGACGGAAGCGACGATCCGCTGATGACTCTTTTTTCCAGCGTGGAGCCCTACCTTTCCGAGCGAAGCGACGAGTCGTTCCGGCACGCGGCCGCCCTCGTCCTCGCGAAAGCCGGTCACGGGCGCGCCATCGATTTTCTCACCTCCGGAATGGAAAACCGGTCCATCTCGCAGCGCAGCGAGGTGGCGAAGTCGCTCTACGACGCGCCGATCGGCGCGCTGCCAGTGCTGATCTCACTCATGCGCGACCGCTCCGACGAAGTGCGCCGCGAGGCGGCGACCTCCGCCTTGAGGCACGAAAACTCGGTCGCCTACGTCGAAGCGGTTTTCGACGAATTGACCCGACCCGCCACCCGACTGAAACCATGGGACGTCGATCTCTCCTACGTGGACGATGCCTTCGAGGAGGGCGCCACGCGCCGGCGGGCGAACGAGCGCGCGCGCTCCATTCTCGAGCTGTCTCTCGATCCCGCCCTCAAATCCTTCGCCGCTCTGGTTCTTCGCTATGCCTGGAACTACGGGGACGAGCAATTCCTCCTTCCCTTGACCAGCGCCGAAGAACCCCATCTGCGACGGGCGGCGTGGCATGCCATCGGAAGGAACAACCCGAGCTTCTTCCGAGAACATATCTCTTCCGTCGCCGAGGACCCGTCGGAGAAAGTCCGATCCGTCCCTCCCTATCTCCTGAGCGAGAACGGCCGCTATTTTCTCCACTACTTCGACGCCACCCATTCCCAGCGGTTCTACGATTACGATCGTGCCAGCTACTCGAACACCCGGTATCTCGATCCGGAGAGCAGAAAGGTGCTCCTGAAACTGTTCGAAGATCCCGAACCCGCCGTTCGCATCGACAGCGCCTTCGCTCTCATGGCGAACGGCGAGAAAATCGAGCCCGGCAAACTGAAGTCCATCCTCGCCTCCTTTCCCGACCGCGACAGTGCGGAGCGGAGAGTCGGCGAGTACCTGGAAAGCAACTACCAAAGCCTCGACCGGAGCTATGGATTTCTCCTCAACCACGTCGACGCGCCATCCATCTCCTCGCGAACCATGGAACGAATCAACGCCCACTTCCGTTCGGGCGCGGACCCGGGAAACGACGACTACGATTTCGTCGCTCGCGACGGCCACTCGGCGGCGCCTTCGACAACGTTTCCCCCGACGGAAAATCCCGAGACCCCCAATGCTTCTCCCGGAGGAGGGACGGCGGTGGAGCTGGTCTATTTCTACAATCCCGGATGCAAGGAATGCGATCGGGCCGAAAAATACATCGACGAAATGCGTTCGGCGTTTCCCCGGCTCGTCGTCGAGCGTCGAAACATCCGGGACTCGGACTCGGCCATTCTCAACGAAGCCCTGTCGGAAAAACTTGGTGTTCCCGAAAAAATCCGGATGGTGACGCCGGCGGTTTTCACGGGAGACGGCTATCTCATCAAGGACGATATCCTGCCGGTTCAGCTCGGCGAACTCGTCACCAGGGCAAGCTCCACCGGATCGTCTCCGGGAGGTTGGTCGAGTCTCGGCGCGAGCGAGATCGCCGCGGCGGACGCGGCCATCGAGGGACGTTTTTCCTCGGCGGGCCTCGCCGTCATTCTTGCGGCCGGGTTTCTCGACGGAATCAATCCGTGCGCCTTCGCCACGATCATCCTCTTTCTCAGCTACCTGCAAATCGCCCGGCACGGACCACGGCAGATCCTCATGGTCGGCGGCGCCTTCGTCACGGCGGTGTTCCTCACCTATTTCCTGCTCGGGCTCGGGCTCGTCGAAGTCGTCAGCCGTCTCCAGTTCCTGAAAGGAGTCGCCGTCGCTCTCAACCTGGGACTCGCCGCCTTCGCGCTCGTCATCATGGTCCTCAGTTTGCGCGACGGCTTCCTCTGCCTGCAGGGTCGGCTCGCCGACACCACGCTGCAGCTGCCGTTCTCCATCAAGGAGCGTATCCGCCGGGTGGCCCGAACCGGCGCGAGGCACCGCCGGTTCGTCGTGGCGGCGTTCATCAGCGGAGTGGTTATCTCCGTGTTGGAACTCGCCTGCACCGGGCAGGTCTACCTGCCGACCATCAACTACATGGTTCAGGAAGGACGATCGTCCGCCTACTTTTACCTGACGCTTTACAATTTCGCGTTCATCGTCCCGCTTCTGGCTGTTTTCACCCTGTCTTTCTTCGGCCTCCGCAGCGACGAGCTGATCGAGTTTCAACGGCGGCACAGTGCGGCCATCAAGTTCCTGACCGCCGGACTTTTCCTGGCTCTGGCCACTCTGCTCGTCTATCAGATCGTTCGCTGACACCTCGCGGTGATGCGCGGCGCGCGGGGTATGATTCGAGGGTGGCGGGAAGAGAGGTGGGATTCAAATTCTAACTTCCAGGCCCGCTTTCCCGATTCTCACGTGCCCTGACCGGCATGGTTCGATCCCGGTACCACCTCGGTCAAATCCCTGCCCAGGATGGACGGGCACCAGTATTTCTCGATGTGCTGGATGATCAATTCGGTGCCGCGTGCGTGGCTGACGTGGGGCGGATCTCTGGGATCATAGAGGGCGTCGGTCAAGTCGCGGGCCAGGGCCACGTTGTAACCCAGCAACACCTGTTGGCGTATGCCGAACGGCCGGCCCAGCACGCACATGTTCGTGTGCACCCCCATCAACACCACGTTCCGAATCCCCTCCTGCGCCAGAAAATTGTATATCTCCCCGCCACTGTGACTGATGCCGTCATAACCGATGATCTTGATCGCCGGATGTTGATGACGGTCCGCGTCCGGCATTGGCGCCGGCTGGGGATCGTCGCAGCCGCTGGCCGCGCCTTCCACCCGTTGCCGCGCCTCCACCGGCAGCTCGGTTTCGCGATCCAGCTGGCATTCCCAGCGGCCTTGAATCGGCACGGGGGGCTTGGCCGGACGCGCCTCCTGCATCCGTTTGCGCCACGGCGTGCCCTCATAGTGATGCACGCCGCTGCTGGGCGCATGAATGATCGCCGCCCCGTGATCGCGGGCCTTCGTCAGCACCTCGTTCATTCGCGGCGCCATCATGTCCACGCGCTGGGCCGCCATCCGGCAGGGATGTTCCGCCCACATGTCACACACGATGATCGCCGTGCGTGACGCCTCCCATTCCACTTCCTCAAACTCCGGCTCATAGGGCTTGGACTTCTCCCGCCCCCAGCGGGACCGCCGTTGGCGCAGACGAAACCGGCCCGGCACATGGGGCATGGTCCGCGTGTCCGGATACTCGTCCGCAAACACTTTGCGCGGCCCCGCGAGCCACGCGGCGCCGACCGCCAGCAATGTGGACTCCGCCAGAAACCGGCGACGGGTGCGCTCGGAAGTAAACGGCAGCGGTGCGGAAATTCCTTGGTCGCTCAAGTTCATCGGAACCTCACAGTGGAAAGTCGCGCTCAGAATAGACCGATTACAGCGCAATTCAAGCATAACGGCCTGCGGCCCGATGGGGCGGGGGGCACCCCGGGGGGGACATGCGTCGCGCGGCGGTGGCCTGGGCATTGACGCGGCACGCGTCGGTCCCGCTGCGGTGGATAGCGGAGCGCCTCGATAGGCGGGACACCTGGAAACGTGTCCGAACAAGCCAGGCGCTTTGCGCGGCGGCCCTCGCAGTCTCTGGAGAAGCCTGTCCGAGCGTGGCGAAGGATAATGGAAGGAAATTTGTAATCGTATGCCTGCCCCCTTTCTCCCGGGGCTGTCTCTGTTCCATCGGGGTCTCAATTTTCCAGGGCATCATCCGCCCCCGTAACCGTCACCCATCTCCCCGCTTCCCACCGCTTGCCCGCCCCCGATCACCGAACATCCATCGCGCAACGAAATCCCGTGTGGTTCGAGGGGGACTCGTTGTCGATCCGATCGCGCGACCCCGGCTGATACCCCTTGCACCAGACGTCCGAACACAGGAAGGATCCGCCTTTGGTGACGCGGGAAATCGCTTTCGTTTCGGAATCGTTCGCTTCCTGCGGCGTCGGCCCGGTCGAATTCGGAACGGTGGCGGAAGGCAGTCGATAGGCGTGCGGATGATACCAATCCGCCACGATCTCCCAGACATTTCCCGAGACATCGTAGAGGCCGTACCCATTGGGGGGAAAGCTCTTCACCGGCGCGGTGGCGAAAAAGCCGTCCGCCTCCGAGTTTTCGTGCGGCCAGTCTCCCTGCCAGACGTTCGCCATCCAGACGCCCTCGCCTTCCGGGAACATCTCGCTTCCCCAGGCGTAGGGCCGGCGATCCAGCCCACCGCGGGCCGCCTTTTCCCACTCGGCTTCGGTCGGGAGCCGTTTCCCCGCCCATTTCGCATACGCGGCCGCATCCTCGTAGGTCACATTGACGACAGGATGATCCTCGAGCCCCTCGAGGGTGGTTTCCGGGCCGTGCGGCGTTCGCCAACTCGCCTCCGACTCCCAATTCCACCACTGGGCGAGGTCGTCCGGATCTGAGAGCTCCCCTTCCGGGATCGCGAAAACCACCGCTCCTTCGAGATGAACGGACTTCGAAGCCTCCCGAATCTCCTCCATCGCGGCGAGAATCTCGTCGCGCTCCATGCCCGTCGCATGGGCAGCGAGCAATTCGAACCGCGCCAGAGCCCTTCTCGCATCCTCCTGGAGTTCCCGCAATCGCTCCTCCGGAAGAGGTCGTTCCGCGAAAGTCCGGTAGCCGGTTGCTTCGACGAATCGGGTGAACTGACCATTGGTGACCTCCGTCTCGTCGATCCAGAATGCATCGACATGAACCTCGTGAACGGGATAGGCCGACTGATGCGAGGCGGAGTCCCCGCCCATCTCCCCGGCATCGCCGCCACGCAGGAAGGTCCCCCCGGGGATCAACACCATCCCTTCCGGCGCGTCCTCCCGGGTCGACAACGGGGGTTCGGACGTGGCGGACTCGGGCCGAATGGACTCGGGCGGAGAAGCCGGGGGGTTTCCGTCGCCGGAATCGATCCCGGACGGTTCCGAACAGGCACTCAGAACGACGAGTGCCGAGGCGAGGGAGAAAAGGGGGAGATTCATCACGGAGGAGGCGAGAACACTACTTTGGCCGTTCCCTCCCTTCCAGCGACAAATCGGCTGGTTCGGGGATGGCACTTGGTGCTCCCGTCCAGGCCTCCATCGCGCGTTGAACCCTGAACGAACCATATTCGGACATGGTGGCAGCCTTGGAATTCAGCAAGGGACGCGGGACGGAAAAATTCCGCCCCGTTTCAAGCGCGCCCGGACGCCGCAAAAGGGCACCGAAAAACGCACGGCGAAGTCTCCGCTTGGGCGGTATCCTATTCGACCACGAAGCTCAGCTCCCGCTCTTCGCTCTCGTGGTCCTCGGCGGCTTGTTCGTCGGCGGGCCAGCTTTCGCGACGGTTTTCGGGGTCGAGAAACTGACGGAACTGGAGCGGCTTCACGATCCAGACGGCTTCGTAGCGCCCCGGCGGGAGTTTGCCCAGGTTGACGGCGAGCAACTGGTAGTAGGTGAAGTTCTTGCGGTAGTTCCCCTGCCATACGGCCTGGTGCATGGTGACGACGAACCGGTCGCCGGTCCGTTCGATCGTCTCGACCCAGGCGCGGTCGCGGTCGTCGAGCTGGCGGGTGCGGAAGACGAGCCAGTTGTCGTCCTCGGCGTCGGCGCGGAAGTCCTGGTCGGGGGCCTGGTCGGCCCAGTCGTCCATCGAGGAGCCGGGCGGTTCTCCCGGCGGGGCGGGCGCGTGCTGGAAGTGGGCGTGGTCGTTCCACTTTCCGCTGTCGCCGCGGATCTGCTCTCTCCGGTCGCTCAGCCCTTTGCGGTCGGGGCGCTCTTCTCCGGCTGTGGGGGCTTGGCGCTCGGCCCCGCCTTCCCGGGGGGCGAGGGGTAGCAGCAGGGAGGCCACTGCGAGTACGGGCGCGACGGCCCGCCGCGTGGTTCCGGGTCGGCTGGTTTCCCTTCGGTCGATCATGGCTTCATGGCTTGGTTGTTCTCTTCGGTCTTCTGGAGGCGGAAGAGGCTTCGGTAGGTGCGGATGAACAGGCTCCCCCGCGCGATGGCGGGGGTGGCCCAGGCGACGTCGCCGAGGGAGTTTTTCCGGACAATCCGGAACTCGGGATCGTCGTCGACGACCCAGGTGTCGCCGTTTTCGTTGAGCAGAAAGACGCGTCCGCCGTAGGACCAGGGGGAGGCGTAGAAACGCCCTCCGCGGGTCTCGAGCCGTTGCCGTCCGAAGATCGGCTCGCCTGTCTTCGCGTCGAAGCAGGCGAGCAGGCCGGAATCGTAGTTCACGAAGAGGCGGTTCTCGCTGATCAGATAGCAGGGATGGATGCTGGATCCGCGCGGCTGGGTCCAGGCGATCCACTGGTTGCTGGTCTCGCCGGGTTTCAGGCTGATGTCTCCGGTGGCTCCGGGGCGGATGGCGTAGAGGGGGCCGTAATGGTATCCGGCTCCGGCGTAGAGGAGCCCGTCCACGGCGAGGGGCATGAGGCTGACCAACCCGGAGGTGCCCTCGAGATCCCAAAGTTCTTCGCCGTCCATGCCGTAGGATCGGATCCGGTTGCTTCCGATGCTCACGATCTCGGTCCGGTCGCCGGATTCCCAGACGTAGGGGGTGGACCAGTTGCTTTTCTCGTCCCGGTCGACGCGCCACAGGGTCTCGCCGGTTTCGGCGTCGAAGGCCTCCAGGTAGGATTCGGTTTCGTTGTCGTTCTGAATGAAGAGGCGGTCGCCGTGAAGCACGGGGGAGGTTCCGGTACCCCAGCCGCCCCGCATGGGATAGGCGGGCCGTCGCTCTTCCCACAGCTTGGTTCCCTCCATGTCGTAGCAGAAGAGCCCGATGTTGCCGAACCAGACGTAGAGGCGCTCGCCGTCGGTGACGGGCGTTTCGGAGGCGAAGGAGTTGCGGGGATGGCGCTCCCGGGGTGGCAGTCCACGATGGGCTTCGGCTTCCCAGATGATCTCGCCGGTGTCGAAGTCCAGGCAGTAGACCATCCAGCGGTGTTCCTCCTCCGCGGCGACGTGCCCGCCGGGGTATCCGCCGACGGTGGGGGTGGGCAGTTCGGTCTCGCCCACGGCGGAGGTGACGAAAATCCGGTCGTCCCACACGACGGGCGAGGACCATCCCCATCCCGGGACGGCGGTCTTCCAAACCACGTTTTCCGTGTCGCTCCAGGTTTCGGGCAGGGTGTCGCCCTCGGCAAGGCCGTCCGAATGCGCGCCCCGGTACTGCGGCCAGTGGACGGTCTCGGCCGCCGCGCCAAGGGTGAGGGCGGCAACCCCCAATGGGAGGATCGCGAGAGGCTTCATGGTATCGACGGAGTCAGGTTGCCGCCCGGCCCGGTTTCGGGCCGGAAGTCGGCAGACGAATCTCGAGGTCTCTCTCGATGTCCGCTTCCCGGAGCCGCGAGAGGACCGGCTTTCTTGGTGTAACCGATTTCGAGGGCCAATGTCAAGACTCGGAAAGCCCTGCCGACGCGACACGGGCGGGCGGAATTCCTCGCGAGGCGACTTGTCGCCGGCATGCCCCCAGATCTCGGGTCCTCCGATCCCGTAGCCCGCCACTCTGGTTGGGCTACGTCACCCTGCTCCAAGTGAGCTCAGAATCTTCCACGCAAGCGGCTCTTTTATTTCGGTGTGCCGAGAAACCGCCTCCACCTCCCCGTCCTTGGATTGGTTCAGAGAGAATGCGAACCACCCTCGCGCTTCAGATAACACCCAGCATGCCGCAGGCACTTCTCCAAATCGCGTCGATTCATCAGACAACAACAACCGTTTGAATCTGGCGCCGGGGGCTCCGCAGGCACCGCCCGGCGGGAAAGCGGAGAGACTTCCTTTTCTTCCGCGGGAGAAGGAAAGGAAAAAGATAATGAAAAAGACTCTGTCAGTCCGACACGTCTTCGCCGACGGCGTAGCGCTCGAAGCGGGAGACGGCCAGCTTGTCGCCGGTTTCCTTCTCGACTTCTTGGAGGAGATCCTGGACGGACTTGTCGCCGTCCTTGATGAAGGCTTGCTCGAGAAGACAGTTGGTGCTGTAGAACTTGCCCATCTTGCCGCCGAGAATCTTGTCGATGATCTCGGCCGGCTTGCCTTTCATCTGTTCGCGGAAGATGTCTTCCTCCGAAGCGACCTTGTCGGCGGGAACGTCTTCGCGGGCGATGCAGAGCGGCTGGGCCGCGGCGATGTGCAGGGTGAGGTCCTTGACGAACTCGCGGAACTTCGCGTTCTGCGCGGTCTCGGCCTTGTCGCAGGTCACTTCGACGAGAACGCCGACGCGTCCCTGCATGTGGATGTAGGAGGCCACGACGCCTTCGCCGTCGAGTTCGTACTTGGCGAAGCGCTTCAGGGCCATGTTCTCGCCGAGCTGGCCGACCTTGGCTTTGACGAACTCCTCGAGCGTCGCGTAGGTGTCGCCCTTGAACTCCTGGGCGAGAAGGGCTTCCACGCTGCCGACGCTGTCGCTCTCGGCGATGTGGTCGAGAATGGCTTCGACGAAGTCGCGGAAGTTGTCGTTTTTGGCGACGAAATCGGTTTCGCAGTTCACTTCGACGAGGATGCCGGCCTTGGCGTCGTCGACGATGCGGGAGGCGACGACGCCTTCTTTGGCGGCCCGGCCCGATTTCTTCTCGGCGTCGGCGATGCCTTTTTTGCGAAGGACGGTTTCGGCTGCGGCGAGGTCTCCCTCCGCTTCGACGAGAGCTGCTTTGCAGTCCATCATGCCGGCGTTGGTCTTGTCGCGGAGGCTTTTGATGAGTTCAACGGTAATTTCGGCCATAGGATGATTGGGGGTGAAAGTATTCGGTTGAGGTCCGGGGGTCCCTCTCGGGATTCCGTATCGATCTCGCCGGCGCGGCGAGATCGGCTTCCCGGCGGGCGCCGGGATTACTGGGTGACGGGGATGACCGGATCGATCAGCTTTCTGAGGACGACTCGGATGGAGCGAATCGCGTCGTCGTTCGACACGATCGGGTAGTCGACGAGATCGGGATCGGCGTTGGAGTCGACCATGGCGACGATCGGGATGTTGAGTTTGCGCGCCTCGTTGATGGCGTTGTACTCGCGGGCGGAGTCGACGACGACCACGGCGTCGGGAAGACGGTCCATGTTGCGGATGCCGGAGAGGCGAAGGTGAAGTTTCTCCTTCTCGCGATTGAGGGAGGCGATCTCCTTCTTGCTCATTTTCTTGAAGTCGGGCGACTTCTGGAGGTTCTCGAGATACTCCATCCGTCCCACGCTGCGGCGCACGGTCTCGTGGTTGGTGAGGGTGCCGCCGAGCCAGCGGTGGTTGACGTAGAACTGGCCGGTCATTTCGGCGGCCTCGCGGATGGCGTCCTGGGCCTGGCGCTTGCAGCCGACGAAGAGGATCTTCTTTCCCTTCGAAACGAGGTCACGGAGATAGGTTCCGGCTTCTTCGAGCTGGCGGACGGTCTGTTCGAGATCGATGAGATGCACGTTGTGCTTTTCGCCCATGAGATAGGGCCGCATCTTCGGGTTCCACTTGCGGGACTGGTGGCCGAAGTGGACACCCGCGTCGACAAGCTCGGTAATGAATTCGTTGGTCATGGGATAAGTCGGCCCTTTTGTCAGGTAACCGAAAGTGGTTTGAAAAGCGCCGTCGTTTCGTTTCAGGCTCCCCGGCTCAGGCGAGCCTGCGCTTTCCGGTTTTCAACAAGGACGGAGGGAGCGAGCGGCATTAAACGCGGTATTCCGCCAAAATCAAGGGAAACCCAAGGGCGCGGACGTTTCCGCCCGCGCCCCGGAAATTTCGCTCAGGCCAGTTCTTCGACGGCAGCGGCTTCCTTTTCGGCTTCGGCGGCGGCTCGCGCTGCCTCCAGCTCGGCCGGATCGACGAGTTCCTCGACCCGGATGTTCCGGATGGTCTGGAACCCGGTGCCGGCGGGAATGAGGTGACCCATGATCACGTTCTCCTTGAAGCCGCGCAGGTAGTCGATCCTGCCCAGCGTGGATGCCTCGGTGAGGACGCGGGTGGTGTCCTGGAAGGAGGCGGCGGAGATGAAGCTGTCCGTTTCCAGCGAAGCCTTGGTGATGCCCAGCAGGACGGGCTCGCCTTCGGCGGGCTTGCCCCCCTGCTCGGTGAGGTCGGCATTGACGATCTCGAAGGTGGTCCGCTCGACCTGGTCGCCCCAGAGGAACTGGGTATCGCCGGGATCGGTGATGCGCACCTTGCGAAGCATCTGGCGGATGATGATCTCGATGTGCTTGTCGTTGATCTCGACGCCCTGCAGGCGGTAGACGTCCTGGACCTCGCTAACGAGGTGCTCCATGAGTGCGTGGGGCCCGAGAATCTCGAGAATGTCGTGGGGAATCACGGCGCCTTCGGTGAGCTTCTGGCCTTTGTGGACGATGTCGCCCGGCTGCACCAAGTAGTGTTTCCCGAGCGGGATGAGATGCTCCTCCTGCTCGCCGCTCTCGGCATCGGTGACGATGAGCTTGCGCTTCGCCCGAACGGTTCCGCCCAGGGAAACTTCGCCGTCGATCTTGGCGATCTCGGCGACCTCCTTCGGCTTGCGAGCCTCGAAAAGCTCGGCCACCCGGGGCAGACCGCCGGTGATGTCCTTGGTCTCGGAGACTTTGCGCGGGGTCTTGGCGAGCTGGTCTCCGCCTTTCACGGCCTGGCCTTCCTTGACCGTCAGGTGCGCCCCGGTCGGGATCGAGTAGGTGGCGAGTTCGTCGCCGGTTTTCGGATCGACGATCTGAACCTGCGGGTGCAGATCCTCTTTGTGCTCGATCACGACAAGTCCCTTGGTGTTGGTTTCCTTGTCGATCTCGGTATCGAGGGTAATCCCGTCGATCATGTCGCGGAAGACGATCTTGCCTCCCTTTTCCGTGATCACCGGCACGCTGTAGGGGTCCCAGGTGGCCAGCGTCTCGCTCTTCTTGATCTCCGCATTGTCTCCAATGTGGATCACGGAGCCGCTGACGATGTTGTAGGATTCGAGTTCACGACCGTTCTTGTCGTGAATCGAAATGGTGCCGTTCTTGTTGAGAGCCACGAAGGTCTTGTCCGGAGTTTCCACGACCCGGAGGTTGTTGTAGTGGATCACGCCCTTGGCCTTGGCCTTGATGATGGGTTGCTTGAACGTTCCCGACGCCACGCCGCCGACATGGAAGGTCCGCATCGTGAGCTGGGTTCCCGGCTCGCCGATCGACTGGGCGGCAATGATGCCGACCGCTTCGCCGATCTTGGCCATCTCGTTGGTGGCGAGATTCATGCCGTAGCACCTCGCGCAACAACCGCGGCTGCTCTCGCAGGTGAGCACCGACCGGATCTTGAGTTGCTCGTGACCGATGTTGTAGAGACGCAGGGCCACCTCTTCGTCGATCATGTCGTTGGGCTTGACCACCGTTTCCTCGCCGTTGACGACTTTCTCGGAGGACACGCGGCCGTAGATGCGGGTCTTCAGGTCGACGACTTCTTCGTCGCCTTCGTAGATCGACTTGACGGTAATTCCGTTGGCCGTGCCGCAGTCCTGCTCGGTGATGATGACGTCCTGGGCAACGTCGACGAGTTTCCGAGTCATGTAACCCGAGTCGGCCGTCTTCAGCGCGGTATCGGCGAGACCTTTTCGCGCACCGTGCGTGGAGATGAAATACTCCAGGACCGAAAGGCCGGAGCGGAAGTTCGAAATGATGGGACGCTCGATGATCTCGCCGGACGGTTTGGCCATGAGACCGCGCATTCCGGAGAGCTGCTTGATCTGCTGGCGGTTTCCGCGGGCTCCGGAATCGACCATCATGAAGAGCGGACTCGGAAGGTTTTTGCCTTCGTTGTGCTCGATGGTGCGGAAAAGCGCCTTGGTGATCTCGTCGCCGGCATGGGTCCAGATGTCGACGATCTTGTTGTAGCGCTCCTTGTTGGTGATAACCCCGGAGCGGTACTGGTCGTTCGCCTTCTGCACTTCGGTCGTGGCCTGCTTGACCTGAACATCCTTCTCGTCGGGGACGATCATGTCGAAAATGCCCACCGAGGTGCCCGAACGAGTCGCTTCCTTGAACCCGAGCGACTTGAGCGCGTCGAGAGATTCAACGGTGCCGTCCTGGCCCGCGGTCTGGTAGCAACGCCAGATAATGTCCGAGAGTTGCTTCTTGTCGGCCGTCTCGTTGAAGAAGCCGAGGTTCTCCGGCCAGATCTCGTTGAATCTGACCCGACCGGCGGTCGTGATGAGGATCTTGCGTTCCGTGTCGCCGTAAATGCGACCTTCGGTCTCGAAGTCGGGGTTGCGCATCCGGATCGGATCGTGCATGTCGATCGACCGGTTCGCCACGGCGAACTCGACCTCGGACGTGTCGGCGAACAGCGGAAGCGAGCCCTCCTTCTCTGGATCGCGGAGAGGAATCTGACGGCAATAGGTCAGGAAATAGGCTCCCAGCGTGATGTCCTGCGAGGGCGTCGTGATCGGCTTGCCGCTCGACGGGGTGAAGATGTTGTTCGGAGCCAGCATCAGCATGCGAGCTTCCATCTGGGCCTCCACCGAGAGGGGCACGTGCACGGCCATCTGGTCCCCGTCGAAGTCCGCGTTGTAGGCGGTGCAGACGAGGGGATGCACGCGAATGGCGGACCCCTCGATCAGCACCGGCTCGAACGCCTGAATGGAAAGGCGGTGCAGCGTCGGCGCGCGGTTGAGGAGAACCGAATGTCCCTTGGTCACCTCTTCGAGAATGTCCCAGACCTCGGGCGTCTTGCGCTCGATCAGTTTCTTGGCGCTGCGAACGGTGTGGACGTAGCCCAGTTCCTTGAGACGACGGATGATGAACGGCTCGAAAAGCACGAGCGCCATCTTCTTGGGAAGACCGCACTGGTGAAGTTTCAGGTCCGGCCCGATCACGATGACGGAACGGCCCGAGTAGTCGACCCTTTTGCCGAGGAGGTTCTGGCGGAAACGTCCGCCCTTGCCCTTGAGCATGTCGGAGAGCGACTTGAGCGGGCGATTGCCGGCCCCGGTCACGGCTCTACCGTGACGACCGTTGTCGAAGAGCGCGTCGACCGCTTCCTGCAGCATCCGCTTCTCGTTGCGAATGATGACGTCGGGGGTTTTGAGCTGGAGCAGGTTCTTGAGGCGGTTGTTCCGGTTGATGACGCGGCGATAGAGATCGTTCAAGTCCGACGTCGCGAAGCGGCCGCCTTCCAACGGAACCAGCGGGCGAAGATCGGGCGGAATGACCGGCAGCACCTCCAGAATCATCCACTCGGGACGGCTCTTGGAATTGTGAAAGCCCTGGGCCAGCTTGAGACGCTTCGCCAGCTTCTTCCGCACCTGCTTGGAGCGGGTTTTGCCCATGGCCTCCTCTAGTTCCTCGATCAGGGTGGGGAGATCGACGCGGGCGAGGAGCTCGCGAACCGCTTCGGCGCCCATTCCGGCGCGGAAACCTTCCTCGCCGTACTCTTCCTGGGCATCGCGGAATTCCAGTTCGGTGAGCAGCTGCCCCGGCTCCAGCGGGGTGTTCCCCGGTTCGATGACGAAATAGTCCTCGTAGTAGATGACGCGCTCCAGCTGTCGGGCGCTCATGTCGAGCACGAGGCCGATTCGGGAGGGCATGCACTTGTAGAACCAAATGTGGGACACGGACACGGCCAGCTCGATGTGGCCCATGCGCTCGCGGCGCACGCGGGAAAGGGTGACTTCGACGCCGCAACGGTCGCAGACCGTTCCCTTGTGCTTGATGCGCTTGTACTTTCCGCAGGCGCACTCCCAGTCCTTGGTGGGACCGAAGATGCGTTCGCAGAAGAGACCGCCTTTTTCCGGCTTGAACGTCCGGTAGTTGATCGTCTCCGGGTTCTTCACCTCTCCACGACTCCAGGAACGGATCGTTTCGGGGTTGGCTACCGTGATGCGGACGTGGTCGAAACTGTCGGACTTGCGTTCAAGGCCGAAGATTTCGTCCAGATGGGTTTCGGAACTTAGGGTTGGAACAGACACGATTTTTGAGGGCTGAGGTTCTAGTATTTAAAGGGTTCGGACTCCTTGGATCAGGAGACGGCGAGGCTGTCGGCGAGAATTTCCTCGGGAGAGCGCTCGGAAGAGCCGACTTTCACGTCGAGGCCCAGACTCTGCATCTCCTTGATGAGCACGTTGAACGATTCCGGCGTTCCCGCGTCGAGGGTGTTGTCCCCCTTGACGATGGACTCGTAGATCCTGGTGCGTCCCTGCACGTCGTCCGACTTGACGGTGAGGAGCTCCTGAAGGGTGTAGGCGGCACCGTAGGCTTCGAGCGCCCAGACCTCCATCTCGCCGAATCGCTGGCCTCCGTACTGGGCTTTGCCGCCGAGAGGCTGCTGGGTGACCAGCGAGTAAGGCCCGACGGCTCGCGCGTGGACCTTGTCCTGGACGAGGTGACCGAGCTTGAGCATGTAGATCGTGCCGACCACGACTTCCTGGTAGAAGGGATCGCCGGTGCGGCCGTCGTACAATTGGGACTTCCCGTTCACGCCGATCCACTCGAAGCCTTCGACCTTCTTGGCCTCCTTGAGATACTCGACGATCTTCGATTCGGGAATCCCATCGAAAACCGGCGTCGCTACCTTGAAGCCGAGGGCTTTCGCGGCGACTCCGAGGTGAGTTTCGAGAACCTGCCCCACGTTCATCCGGCTCGGGACACCGAGCGGGTTGAGGCAGATGTCGACGGGCGTGCCGTCTTCGAGAAACGGCATGTCCTCTTCGGGAACGATCGTCGCGACGACACCCTTGTTTCCGTGGCGGCCGGCCATCTTGTCGCCGATCGCGAGCTTGCGCTTCTTGGCGACGTAGACCTTCACCTGCTTGATCACGCCGGGAGCGACCTCGTCGCCCGACTCGATGCGGTCGAGCTGACGCTCCCGCTCCATGTCGGTGTCGGCGAATTTCTGCTCGTAGCTGGAAACGATGTCGAGGATCTTGTTTCGGATCGGGCTCGGATCGATCTCCACGTTGGAATAGTTGTCGGCCAGTTTCCGGAGAAGCGTCTTGGTGATCTTGCGATTCGCCGGAAGGATGATCTCGCCGGTGCGGCCGTTGACCACGTCGAGGGGAATCTTCTCGCCCAGGAGAACGTCGGACAACTTCTCGGTGAGTTGCTCGGTCAATTCCTCGTGGCGGCGCTTGTGTTCGTCGATGATCTGCTTCTGCTGCTTCTGCTGCTCCTTGGGATCGACCTTCTCCTTCGACGTGGCGTTGCGGGAAGATACCCGCACGTCCATGACGATGCCGGTGCAGCCGGAGGGCACGCGGAGGGAGGTGTCCTTCACGTCCGCCGCCTTCTCGCCGAAGATGGCGCGAAGCAGACGCTCTTCCGGCGCCAGCTCCGTTTCGCTCTTCGGCGTGATTTTCCCGACGAGAATGTCGCCCGGGTTCACTTCCGCGCCGATGCGGATCACGCCGTCGGGATCGAGGTCCTTGAGCGCTTCTTCGCCGACGTTCGGGATGTCCCGGGTGATTTCCTCGGGGCCCAGCTTGGTGTCGCGGGCGCCGACGTCGAATTCGTCGATGTGGATCGAGGTGTAGACGTCTTCCTTCACGATCCGTTCGGAGATCACGATGGCATCCTCGAAGTTGTAGCCGTTCCACGGCATGAAGGCGACGAGGACGTTTCTTCCGAGAGCCAGTTCGCCGTGCTCCGTGTTGGGGCCGTCGGCGAGGACCTGTCCGGCCTTCACCTTTTCTCCGCGACTCACGATCGGCTTCTGATTGATGCAGGTTCCGGAGTTGGACCGGAGGAATTTCCTCAAGGGGTAGACGTAGATGCCGTTCTCTTCGTCGCTCTTGAGCTTGAAGGGATTGGTCAGGAACTGCGCCTCCGAACACGGCAGTTCGCCGTCCGGCGTCACCACGAGGATCTCGGCCGTCGCGGCCGCGACCGTGCCGTTCCCCTGGGCCACGACCACCGCGCGGGAGTCGCGGGCGACCTTGCCCTCCATCCCCGTGCCCACGTAGGGCGAGTCGGAAATCAGCAGAGGCACGCCCTGGCGCTGCATGTTCGAGCCCATCAGCGCGCGGTTGGCGTCGTCGTGCTCGAGGAAGGGAATGAGACTGGCCGCCACCGAGACCAATTGCTTCGGAGACACGTCCATGTAGGTCGATTCGGTGGGATCGACATCGATGAACTCGCCCAGATGGCGGACGGTGATCCGCTCGGAGAGAAAGTTGCCCTTCTCGTCGATGGGATTGTTCGCCTGGGCGATGAGATAGCTCTCTTCCTGGTCGGCCGTGAGGTAGTCGATCTTCTTGGACACCTTGCCCTTGATGATGCGGCGATACGGCGTCTCGATGAAACCGAACTCGTTGATGCGCGCGTAGCAGCTCATCGAGTTGATAAGACCGATGTTCGGTCCCTCCGGCGTCTCGATCGGGCAGATCCGGCCGTAGTGGGACGGGTGAACGTCCCTCACTTCGAAACCGGCGCGATCGCGATTCAGACCTCCGGGCCCGAGCGCCGAGAGACGCCGCTTGTGGGTCAGCTCGGAGAGAGGGTTGATCTGATCCATGAACTGGCTCAACTGCGAGCGGCCGAAAAAGTCGCGCACCACCGCGGCGAGCGCTTTCGGGTTGACCAGCTTGGACGGTGTCATCCCGTCGAGGTTGATGTCGAAGAGAGTCATGCGCTCCTTGACGAGGCGCTCGGTCCGGGCGAGCCCGACGCGGCACTGGTTGGCGAGCAGTTCGCCCACCGCGCGAATGCGGCGGCTGCCGAGGTGGTCGATGTCGTCGAGGACGCCTTCTCCGCGGCGAAGCCCGAAGAGGTAGCCCATGGATACGATGAAGTCCTCCGGCGTGACGACGCGCTCGTTCTCGTCGACGTCGAGTCCCAGCTTCTGGTTGATCTTGTAGCGACCGACGCGGGTCAGGTCGTATTTCTTGGGGTCGAAGAAAAGCCGCTTGAGCAAGGCGCGGGCGTTGGCCACCGTCGGCGGGTCGCCGGGGCGGAGACGGCGGTAGATGTCCTTCAGCGCTTCCTCCTCGTTGGAAGCCGGATCTTTCTTGAGCGACTTGATCAGGAGATCGTCGTGCGAAGCGGTCACGACCGGCACCGTCTTCACGCCGAGACCGTGCAGCTGCGTGATGGTGGCCAGTGTCAGCGGCTCGTAGGCCTTGGCCACGACCATCTCGCCGTCGAGCACGTCGGCGAAAATGATCTTGTTCGCGAGAGTGGCCTCGTCCATCGACGGATCGATCTTCAGCTTCTCGATATCGTAGAACTGGCGAATGATGTCCTCGTCGGTCGGGTAACCGATGGCGCGGAGAAAGGTGGTGGCGAGAAACTTGCGGCGGCGGCGGCGGCGGTCGAGATAGACGTGGAGAAGATCGTTCGTGTCGAACTGAACCTCCATCCACGACCCGCGGTCGGGAATGATCCGGAAGCCGTAGAGAGTCTTCCCGTTGAGGTGTTGGTTCGTCTCGAAACAGACGCCCGGCGAACGGTGCAGCTGACTGACGACGACCCGCTCGGCGCCGTTGATCACGAACGTGCCGCGACGCGTCATCATGGGAAGTTCGCCCATGTAGACCCGCTCTTCCTTGGTGCCGGACTCGTCGGTCAGCGCGAACGTGACGTAGAGGGGCGCACTGAACGTCTCCCCGTCGCGGAGAGCCTCCAGCGAAGTCAGCTTGGGCTCGCCGACCTCGTATTTCGAGAAGTTCAGCGTAAACTTCTCGTCGTAGCTCTGGATGGGGAAAACTTCCTGGAACACCGACTGCAAGCCCGTGGAGACGCGAGCGTCCGGAGCCGTTTCCTGCTGCAGGAACTCCCGATAGGAATCGAGCTGCACCTCGATCAGGTTGGGGGTATCGATCGCCTCTTCGATCTTCCCGAAATACAGACGTTCAAGTTTTTTGGCTGGTGCTGACATATTGGCGCTGATAAGTTGGTCTGAGAATCGTCGCTGCAAACCGTCTCCCGCGTGTCGACGCGTCGCGCCACCCCAAAATAGGTGTACACAGCGATACGTCGAAAGGCTGAAACCCGGCCGTCAAATCAAAAGACGACGAAGCCTGACTGCCTCCAAGCAGCCAGGATTCGGCGTCTCTTATGCTATCGATGTGTGGGGATGCACGTTCTCTGAAGAGTCAACGATTGAAGTCTGAGATTCCTTAAAAAAATTCGGAAAAACATTCCGGCCCGCCTTTCGGACCGGAATGTTCTGAAAATCCGGTTACTTGAGTTCGACGGTGGCGCCGGCCTCTTCGAGTTTGCCCTTGATCTCCTCGGCTTCGGTCTTCGAAGCGCCTTCCTTGATCGTTTCGGGAGCGCTTTCGACAATCTTCTTGGCGTCGGCAAGGCCGAGCCCGGAGATTGCTTCGCGGACCGCTTTGATCACGGCGATCTTGTTTTGGCCGAAGGAAGCGAGAACGACGTCGAATTCGTCTTTCTCTTCCTCGGCGGCTTCTCCTCCGGCAGCCGGAGCGGCGGCCACGGCGGCGGGAGCGGCGGCGCTGACGCCCCATTTCTCTTCGAGTGCCTTCACGAGGTCGGCGACCTCCAGAACGGTCAATCCACTCAACTGGTCTACTATTGCTTCTGTATCAGCCATATTTTTGGTGGGGTATCGTCGGGTCGGAAAGCGTTCCGACAATTAAAGTGCTGCGCTCAGCAATCGACAAGGAACCCGGTTTTTTGTTTTTTTTGTGTATCGGACGGCCGAATTGCGGCCGACCAAATCGTATGAAATGTTTTTTATCCCTGATCGGCCTTTGCTTGAAGCACGCGGGCCAGCGAGGCACCGGGCTGAGTCAGCACCGACGCCAGCTTCTGGGCGGGCGAACTCAAGACTCCGAGAAACTGCGCCTGCAGGATTTCCTTCGGCGGAAGGTCGGCCAGCGCGTTCACTTCGGCCTCGTCGAGCAACTCTCCGTCGAGGACTCCGCCGCGGATGGCGGGACGTCCCTTCTCCTTCTGGAAGGTTTTCAATGCCTTGGCCGCGGCGCAGACGTCCTCCTCGCCGGTGACCACCGCGGTCTGGCCTTCCAGAAAAGCAGCCAGCCCCTCCGGGTATTCGGCGGAGGCGGCGGCCCTTTTCACGAAGGTGTTTTTCGCGACGTGGAACGCGGCGCCGACCTCCTTGAGCTGACCCCTCAGGGCCTCGAACTGGGGAACGGTCATGCCGGAGTAGTCGGTCACGAGAAGGAACGGCGACGCGTTCAACCGCTCCAGAATGTCGTCGATGATGACTTGTTTGAATTCTTTCATCGTTTCGAAATGGGTATTAAAAGCTGTGGTTCAGGGGTTGCTCGGCTCAATTCCAGGCGGACAGGTCGATTTTGAGTCCGGGAGTCATCGTCCCGGCGAGGGCGCCGTTGACGATGAAAAACCCCTTGGCGGAAGCGGGGCGCGCCGCGTGGATCGCGTCGATCACCGCCCTGCCGTTCTCGACCAGAGCGGTCTCTTCGAAGGAAGCTTTGCCGATCGGAACCGCGATGTTGCCGTTCTTGTCGAGCCGGAAGTCGATCCGGCCGGCCTTGACCGCCTTGACCGCGCCGGCGGTGTCGTCGGTGACCGTCCCGGTCTTCGGGTTGGGCATCAGTCCCCGGGGCCCGAGTTGACGCCCCAGTTTCCGCACTTCGGACATGGCGGACGGCGTGGCGACCACCGCGTCGAAATCGCTGAAGCCGTCCTGAACCTCCTTGATGAGAGCTTCCAGACCGACGTGGTCGGCACCGGCGTTCTTCGCCTCCGTCGCAGCCTCGCCCTCGGCGAACACGATGAC
Organism: Verrucomicrobiales bacterium; assembly: GCA_040905585.1. Classification (GTDB taxonomy): domain Bacteria; phylum Verrucomicrobiota; class Verrucomicrobiia; order Verrucomicrobiales; family DEV007; genus Arctic95D-9. Next base: position 171,006 of record JBBDRG010000068.1, on the reverse strand, counting down.
CCTGACGTCCTTGCCGCTCCCGTGGGGAAGCGGACAGGTGCCCCGCACCATCTGGTCGGACTGCCTCGGGTCGACGCCCATGCGGAACGACAACGTGACCGTCTGGTCGAATTTTGGAGCCGGCAGTTTCTTCACCAGCTCGACCGCCTCCTCGATCGAGTAGACTTTCTCGTCGTCCACCATCTCGGCGGCTTGCTGATATCGCTTACTTCTGTGTTTTGCCATGGTATCTAATGCAGTGCGAACGGACCGGACGGCCCTCCTGCGTTTTGGTTTGTTCCGGAAAATCAGTCGACGATCTCCAACCCCATCTGGCGGGCCGTCCCGGCGAGAATGCGGCACGCCATTTCCTCGTCGTCGGTATTGAGATCGTCCATCTTGACGCGGGCGACCTCCACGAGTTGCGCCTTGGTCAACTTGCCGACCTTCTTCTTGTGCGGCTCTCCCGAACCGGACGCCAAGTTGGCGGCTTTCTTGAGAAGAACCGCCGCCGGCGGCTTCTTGGTGATGAAAGTAAAGCTCTTGTCGCCGTAGACGCTGATTACGACCGGAAGAATGTCCCCGGCGTTCTGCTGCGTCTCCGCGTTGAACGCCTTGCAGAATTCCATGATGTTCACCCCGGCCTGGCCGAGCGCCGGACCGACCGGAGGCGATGGATTCGCTTGTCCCGCGGGAATCTGCAGTTTCAATTGTTTTACCACTTCTTTAGCCATCGTGCTGGTTTGTTATAAATCGTTTCGTGCTGGTTCGACCGGGTTGGATCGCCGACCCGACAGGGTTGAGCGGCTCGGCGTTTTCCTTCAGCCAAGCTCCACCTGCCAGTATTCTAGCGGCACCAGTGTTTCGCGTCCGAAAATGTTGACCGAGACCATCAGTTCGCCCTTTTCTTCGTTCACCTCGGCGATCACGCCGTTCTGACCCTGGAAGGGGCCGTCGGTGACCACTACCGAATCGCCCACCTCGTGCTGGACGGCGGGCTTGATGCTGCCTTCGCGCTCCTTGATCTGGGCCAGCATCCCTTCGACCTCGTGCATCGGCATGGGCATGGGGCGATCCTTGGAACCGGCGAAATTGATGACGCCGTCCGTCTCCTGAATGAAATACCAAGTGCGGTCGACGAGGGTGTTGTCCTCGTTCAGCAAATGCATGTTGATGATGATGTAGCCAGGAAAAAACTTGCGGTTCGCCTCGCGCTTCTTCCCCGCCTTGACTTCGGACACCCGCTCTTCAGGGACCAGGACCTCGTAGACGAGATCGCCCATCTCCTCGGCCTCGATGCGACGCTCGATGCTGTTCCGGACCTTCAACTCCTGTCCGGAGAGAACGTGAACGACGTACCATTGGTCTTTCGGTTGCGGGATGGTCGGCATGGATTGCGAACTGGCTGGAGAACTTGGCGGCGGACTAAAATCCGGAAGTGAGGAAATCCATGACGTGGCGCATCGCGAAGTCGATCGTGGCCACGTAGCCGCCGAGCAGGACCATGGCGATGAGCACCACGATCGTCGAATCGATGAGTTGCTTGTATCTCTTGAGACCCTTTTCCTTGGGATCCCACGGCCAGGTCGCCTTCTTGAGCTCGGAGCGAACTTCGCCGAAATATTTTCCTAACTTCATCTGGAGTTTTCTGTGGAGTCGGTCGCCCGGGGCGGCCTCGAGTGGCAGGGCAGCCGAGACTCGAACTCGGAACCAACGGTTTTGGAGACCGCTACTCTACCAATTGAGCTACTGCCCTCCTTAAAAAATTCATGGTCTTATCGGCGGAAAGAGGGGATCCGACAAATCGGGTCCCCTCCGCAAAGTTTCTGGTTGTCCGGCCCGAACCCCCGGAAGGGCGGGCCGGTCCCAAAACCGAAGCCGTATCTTAGTCGAGAATGTCGGAGACACGCCCGGCACCCACCGTGCGACCGCCTTCGCGAATCGCGAACCGGATGGTTTTCTCCATCGCGATCGGCGTGATCAGTTCGACTTCGATGGCCACGTTGTCGCCGGGCATCACCATCTCGACTCCCTCGGGAAGCTCGACGGATCCGGTCACGTCCGTGGTGCGGAAGTAGAACTGGGGACGATAATTGTTGAAGAACGGCGTGTGGCGCCCGCCCTCGTCCTTGCTGAGGACGTAGACCTCGGCCTTGAACTTCTTGTGCGGCGTGATCGAGCCGGGCTTGGCAATCACCTGTCCGCGCTCGATGTCGCTCTTCTTCAGGCCGCGCATGAGCAAACCGACGTTGTCGCCGGCGCGCCCTTCGTCGAGGAGCTTGCGGAACATTTCGATGTCGGTGACGGTCGTCTTCTGGGTGTCGCGGATGCCGACGATCTCGACTTCCCCCATCTTCTTGATGATTCCGCGCTCGATCCGTCCGGTAGCGACGGTGCCGCGTCCCTCGATCGAGAAGACGTCCTCGACGGGCATGAGGAAGTCCTGATCGACGGGGCGCTCCGGAAGCGGAATGTATTCGTCCACGGCTTCCATCAGCTTCATGATGTTCTCCTGCTGGCCAGCGTCGCCTTCGAGGGCCTTCAAGGCGGAACCGCGCACGATCGGAATGTCGTCGCCGGGAAACTCGTACTGACTGAGAAGCTCGCGAACCTCCATCTCGACGAGATCGAGAAGCTCGTCGTCGTCGACCTGGTCGACCTTGTTGAGGAAAACCACGACGGCGGGAACGCCAACCTGACGGGCGAGAAGGATGTGCTCGCGGGTCTGGGGCATCGGTCCGTCCGCGGCGCTGACCACGAGAATGGCTCCGTCCATCTGGGCGGCGCCGGTGATCATGTTCTTCACGTAGTCGGCGTGACCGGGACAGTCCACGTGGGCGTAGTGACGGTTCTCGGTTTCGTACTCGACGTGAGCGGTGGAAATCGTGATGCCGCGCTCGCGCTCTTCCGGCGCTCCGTCGATTTCGTCGTAGGCCCGCTTCTCGGCGAACCCTTTCTCGAAGAGCGTCGAAGTGATCGCGGCCGTGAGCGTAGTCTTGCCATGGTCAACGTGACCGATGGTACCGACATTCACGTGCGGCTTGTTCCGTTCGAATGCTTGTTTAGCCATTGTCGTTAGATTTTTGGTTGTTTTTTGTCTTAAAGGTTGACCATCGGTCGACGATCGTTGCTAAGCTACGCTCAGAATTCGCTCCGTGTCTTCGTTTCGTTTGTCGTTTTCCGCAACTCAAGTGGAGCTCTTGACGGGATTTGAACCCGTGACCTCTTCCTTACCAAGGAAGTGCTCTACCCCTGAGCTACAAGAGCCTTTCAGCACCTTGAGCGTCCAAGACCAAACGATCTTGTAACTCAGGTAGCTCAATCTTTCCCGAAAGGCAACAAGCCCCAGCAACCTTACCCTTTCGGGAGGGAGCACCAAGGCCGAAAACCGATCTGGCAGACAAGCCGCGAAAACTACTCGACAGGTCGGTTCTGTCAAAAAAATTATACGAATTCGGCAAAAAAAACGATCTCCTCGCCGTTCAGTTCGCTTCCCCGCCGTTTTCAAGGCTTTCGGCGGGATCGAAATCTTCGCTGAACCGCTCGATTTTCAGGGCGGTGCCACTGACCTCGTCGACTTCCACGACGGCACCGCGAAGCCCGACCGCCCCCTTGGCCACCGGCAATCGCCGCGGGGTCGAGGTTCGGAACCGCTCCACGACGGGCTCCACTTCTCTGCCGAGCACGGAACGGAGGGGGCCGCACATGCCCGCGTCGCACAGAAACGCCGTTCCGCCCGGAAAGATCTGTTCGTCGGCGGTCTGGACGTGGGTGTGCGTTCCCACCACCGCCGAGACGAGGCCGTCCAATGCCCGGCCCATCGCGATTTTCTCGCTGGTCGCTTCCGCGTGGAAATCCACCAGGATCGCGGCCACGCCTTCCTCTTCCCGCAGCCTGGCCGCTTCCCGCTCGACGGCGAGGAAGGGATTCTCCAGCGGGGGCTGCATGAACGTGCGGCCCTGGGCGTTGATCACCCCCACTTTGCCCTTCGCCGTCTCCAGGAAAATGGATCCCGCGCCCGGCGCCTTGTCCGGGTAGTTGATCGGCCTCAGCAGGCGAGGCTCGGTTTCGATGAAATCGGCGAGTTCGAACTGATCCCAGATGTGATCTCCCATCGTAATCACTGTAGCGCCGGCACGCAGGAGGTCGATCGCGATTTTCGGGGTGATCCCGCGTCCGCCGGCGGCGTTCTCGCCGTTGACGACGATGAAGTCTATCTCCCGTTCGGCCTTGATGGCAGGAAGACGGGAAATCACGGCCTTCCGACCCGGCTCTCCCACAATATCTCCTAGAAATAGAATCCTGAGCATGGTTCACTTGTTGCTCCGGGATCTCCTTCGGGGAAACAAAAAGTTTTAGAGACTTGCGTGCGACTTTCCCACACAGGACCGCTTCGAGCGTCCGCCCAGGCTTGGCCCTTCGCAGTGTGCTGCTGCTAATGCCCATCGTTGCGTCGACGATGTCGGGTTCGGCCCAGACCGAAGCCTCCGCCGTGGCCACCTCCGCCGGCATCGAAGCGGAAAGCGAATTCGTGGCTCCGGCCCCGGAGATCGCCCGGCTCGGCAAGGCCCCCGACTGGTCCGAACTGGACGCCTACCAGAATACGATTTCGCGGGAGGAGTTCGTCTATCTCCTGAAACACTGCTACGCACGCAGCCCGGAAGAATTCGACGACTACATCACGATCCAGTCGGACCGCGCCTTGATTCTCAAACAATCGAATTTCCCCGAAGCGGGGTGGTACGACCTCCGGTTTCGTCAGCGGAACCACCTTTCCGGGGGACGGCCCAAATACTGGCGCGGCCCGACGGAGTTGCCGGACCTCCCGCCGAACTCGACGAAGCCTCTCGAAGGAATTCTCATCACCATCGATCCGGGCCACATCGGAGGCAAGTGGGTCACCTGGGACGATCGGCACTTCAAGATCGGGCGCGACACCATTCCCGTGAAGGAGGGCGAGATGACCCTGAAAGTCGCCCACATCCTGAAACGGGATCTCGAGATTCTGGGCGCGCGGGTGATTCTGACCCGGGAGGAACCCGAACCGGTCACCGAAGAACGGGTCGACACCCTTCAGGACGAAGCCCGCGCCTACCTTCGCCACCACAACCAGATTCCGTCGCCCGGCTTGATCGCCAGCACGGCCAAGAGCATGTTCGCCATTTCCAGCGAGATCCGAAGTCGCGGCGAGCTGGTCAACGACGGCATCCGGCCGGATCTGGCGCTGTGTCTCCACTTCAACGCTTCGCCCTGGCAAAATCCGCGCCGCCCCGCTTTTCGCAGTCCCAATCATCTCCACCTTCTCATCAACGGCTGCTACAGCCGCGACGAAATCGCCGAAGACGACACCAGGCTGGAAATGCTGCTGCGCATTCTCCAGCGGATCTACCACGAGGAACTCGACCTCGCCGACGAGATCTCCGAGCCCATGCGGAAAGAGACGCGACTGCCCGCCTTCCACTACGACGGAATCAAGGCCAAGGCGGTGAACGACAACGAACTGATCTGGGCGCGCAACCTGCTGGCCAACCGGGTTTTCATGTGTCCGGTCGTGTTTTTCGAACCCTACTGCATGAACAACCGCGACGTACACGAGCGGGTTCAGGCCGGCGAGTACGACGGCCTTCGCGAATTCGACGGGGTCTACCGGAAGAACATCTACCAGGAATACGCCGACGGGGTCACCACCGGCCTCGTGAACTACTTCCGCCGGGTTCGCTGAGGGGCTCTCAAGCGTACAGCGACGGATCCACACCGATGGTTCCGCGGAGGGATTCGACGTATTGTTGCTGGTCCGCCTCCAGCTCGGCGAGTTGCTCCCGAGTCTCCCCGAGCCGTTCACGCAGCTTGAGGCGTTCCGCTTCCCGCGCGTAGTTCTTGCGTTCCAGGAACTGCTCCAGCTCGGCGACGTGCCGGTTGAGCAGCCGCAGCCGGAGGTCCTTCTTCGCCTCGAGGCGCTGCAGATACCAATCGCTCGCCAGGACCGTTTCGCGGTCGAACAACCCCCGAACCTCCTGGTCGTGGATCCCCTTCCCCTCGAAGTCCCCGTGCGCCATGATGTTCAGCAGCGCCCGCAACGGCGGAATCGCCAGCTCGATGCCGCCGTCCTCGAAGTAGCTCAGAGCCACCTTCCGCTGGGTCTCGACGATGTTCCGGATCCCGTCCAGATAGTCCTCCCGGCTCTGCAGCTCGGGCTGCATCATCTCGTCGTTGAAGACCCGGCGGGGCTCCGCGAACATGCGCCCGAAGAAGAACTCCACGAATTTCGACGTGATCCGATACCCGAGGCGGCTGGCCGGCACCGTCTCCCCGTTCGCTTCGAAATCCTCCACCGGCTCTAGGTAACCGCCTTCCAGGAGAAACTTCGGCTCGCGCTCGTGAAGGAACATGCGGCTCCACACCTCCGGCACCACCAGGCTGACATCGTGATCCACCCGGTAGTTCGGACCGATGTATCCGGCCGCGGTGCTGAAGCCCTCGTATCCGCTGAGGATGTAGCTCAGCAGAGCCGCGTTGAGATCGATGATGGGAAGAAGGGCGTTGAACGGCCCCTTGGTCAGCGCCCCCTCCGATCCGGCGCCCGTCGTCGACGGAGACTTGCCGGTGAGACTGGCGATGAAATCCATGAACAACTCGGGAAGCTCCTGGTAGTGGATCGGACCGTAGATCGCCAGCGGGCGGATTCCCGCCGCGTGATCCGCGGGATTGTTCCTTCGGCCCGGCAGCACGGCGTGCACCGGATTCAACAAGGGCTTGTCCTCGGGCACGCGTCGGTAGAGGCGCGCGCCCAAGTCCGCCAGGTACTCGCTCCGGGGATCCTCTAGATCCGGGCGATTCTGCAAATACCGGGGATTCTCACTCGGCTTCCCGTCCACCAGCCGAGGATGCGCGGAGCTGATGAAGTAGTCCGGTCCGGACGGCACCGAGACGAATTCCCGAAACGCTTTCCGGAGCGGCTTCGTGAAATGGTCGAAGCGGATGGCGTCGTCGACCATGTCGGCGATCTCCGCCTTGTCTTTCGGCTCGTAATTCGAAAAGAAGTTTCCGCCGCGCGAGAAATCGTATTCGGTCTGCTTGTCGTACCCGCGGTGGATTGCCTCGTCCGGCCGCTGGAAGAGGCGATACTCGCAGTTCTGGGAAAACTTGTAGCTGGGAAAGTGAACGTCCGGGTGCATCAGGGCCCGGTCCACGCTCCCGCCGGGCACCGTGATCGACGCGGTGATGTCGTCCTCGCGCTGCAATTTGGTCGCGGGGGAAAAGTCCTTCCTCAGTCCGAACATGCGCCAGGAGCCGTCCTTCTCGTATCCGACCCGCAGATACTGGGTCCTCACCGTGGCGAGCCGATACTTGAGAAGCGAACCCGGTTCGCCGTCGATCGTGTCGACGCGGAAACGGCTCCGCCAGTCCCCCTCCCAGTCGGGCTTCCAGTATCGCTTCAGAGTCAGGATGAAGTCCCTGACCGTCCGGGGAATGGTGGAAATGAACTCGTTGTATTCGCCGGTGAACTCGTCGCTGGGGGAAAACAGGCGCATGACCGAACCGAGCGATCGCTTCGGATCGAGAATCCGTCGGCTCTTCGCGCCGGGATCGTTGGGATTCTTGTAACGGTCGCCGTAGTCGCGCTCGAGCAACCGAGCGACGAGAGCCATGTCCTCCTCGAAGTTCGGCATGATCACCGGCCCCTCCTCCATCGCGTCCGCCAGCGACTTGGAGATCTCCGACTTGCCGCCGCCCGAGACGGTGCAGGGCTTGTGGCAGAAAGTTCCCTCGGCGTTCGTGCCGACGAGCCGCCAGCGCTGGCCCGCGGACGGCTTCTGCATTTCCACCTTGTAGCCCGAGGGCAGCACGTAGGTGCGGTCGGGGTGGAGCCGGATGGACATTCCCTCCCCCTCCTTCGTCCAGGACACGGTCTGCCCGTTGAGATCGATGTAGGCGTCTTCCGGCACGTAGAGGATGTTCGGATAGAGCTTGTCGATTCCGTACCCCTCCGGCATCACATCCATGCGGTCGCGGTGACGCTCGGCAACCTCGACGAAAGCGTGGTTCACCTCGCGGTGGAACTGACTGAGGCTGAAATCCTCTCCCAGGTCGAAGGAGGGAAAGACCAAGGCGCCTCCCGCGTGCTCTTCCTCCGCCAAGCCGTATAGGTTCGCCGCGTAGCTGATCTGGGTTTTGACCTCCTTCTTGCAATAGCCGAAATAGTTGTCGGCGATGAGCGTGACCACGACGCCTTCGGAATCGCGGGCCGTCAACTTGAAGGCGGAGCCGTTGTTGTAGAGCTCGTCCTCCTCGGTCCAGCACATGCCGTCCCGCTTCTGCGCCTCGGTGGCTTCGGACACGTGAGGCAGCCCCGCGTCCTTCTTGCGGACCGTGACGAGATGCGGCGCCAGGATCACGCAGCCCGTGTGGCCCGTCCAATGCTCCACGTCGAGGCGGGCGTCGTTCTCGGGCAGGAACGGATCTCCCGCGTTGCCGAAGATCGACTCGACGAAATCCAGATTGCCGACCAGGTTGCCCGGCGCGAAAAACCGCGTCTCCATCGTCTTCTCCTTGGAAAATCCCGGCACCTCCGGACTGACGAGCGGACGAAGCAGGATCGAGGCGAACGCCTCCACCGGCTCGGGCTCGTGGCAAGTGAACGGCAGCGTCTTGAGAGCCTCCGGGGCATTGATCGCCGCCTTGAGCAAACGCGCGAACGTCTCCTTGGGCACCGCCCGCTTGTCGGCGGCGATCGGCAACCCGCCCTCCGTCACGTGGAACACGCCCTCCGTCGTTCGGCGGTCCTTGGCGGGATTGTGGCAGATTCCCTGCCACGCCCGGTAGCTCGAGACAATGTCCGACTCGAACTTGTCGCCGTCCGAAGGCAGGGAAAGCAGGCGGGCCAGCCCGTGGCGCTCGAGAATGAGCGCGTCCGGCAGCTTCGATTCGCCGGGGGCGAACGCGGAAGTGCCTTCGAGATAACGGTCGAGCCAGTTGCAAACGTGCCGGTCGACCGGGCACCGATACTTTTCCAGGAGGCGCAACCGCTCTTGGAAATTGAGGATCAGCGAGCGCCCCATTTCGAGAAAGGGAAAGTCCTCCTCGTCGCCCACGATCGGAAAGCCCCTCGCGGCCAGCTTCAGGTTCACGTGGTCCCGCGCTCGGCGATCGCTGCCCGCGCCGGGCTTCAGCGAATCGCCGGAAAATCCCAGGGAGTCTTCTAAAAAATGCTTGTCCATGTTTCTTGCGCTCTCGCGAGTGTCGCGTTTTCCGTGCCTATCCCTCATTTAAAAGGCGGCGACATCCAAGCGGTTTTTCCGACGGAATCCACCGCCGCGCCGCGCCCGGACGAATACGAAACCCAGCCGGATCGGGTTCTTCCCGCCCTTGCGATTGTCGCTGGTGGTGCGAACTCATTCGTGAGACCTTCCTTACCATGCCCTACCGGATTTGCAGAATCTTCGAGATCGAGAACGGACACATGCTCAGCAAGCACCCGGGCAAGTGCCGCTTCCCGCACGGGCACACCCGGAAGGTCGAGTGCGTGCTCGAAGCCGACCAACTCGACCGGCGCGACATGGTCTGCGACTTCAAGGTGGTCAAGCTGGTCCTGGCCGACTTCCTCGACCGCTTCGACCACGCCATGTGCATGAACATCGACGATCCGGCCTTCGACGAGTTCAAAAGCCGGTACGGAGAGCGCGTCATCGGCTTCGACTCCGAGGATCCCACCACAGAGGTGCTCGCCCGCGACATCCACCGCCATCTCCGCCGGGCCCTGGACGAGCACCGCGAACAGCAGGCGTCCTCCGACTTCCCCCTGACCGACCAGGTCCGGCTCGTCTCCGTGAAAGTGTGGGAAACCTCCGGCTCGTGGGCGGAGTATTCGGAATAGATCCCGGCGGACAGGAACGGCACGGAAGAAAAGCGATCGCCCCGGCGTGGCTTCGGGCGGGACGCTTCCGCTTCGCGGGCGGGGCGAACAGCGGGGTGGGCTTCACGCGCGACCCAGGGGCTAATATGAACACATGATTTACATATGGACGTCCAATTGTAAAATGCAATTTCACTTCTCCCCGCGATCCCCGTTCGGGTTCTCGGAGGGTCAGTTCATGAACGTGTGGGAATGGAACGACGCGGTCACCCCCGCAATTCCCCGCGCGCCGCCTCGAACGCGACCCGCAGTTCCGCATAGTCCTTCGCCACGGGGAACCGGGGGAACTCGTCGACGACGTTCCGCGGCGGGCGGAAAAGGATTCCCCGGTCGGCCTCGGTCAGCATGGTCGTGTCGTTGTAGGAGTCGCCGGCGGCGACCACTTTGAAATTCAACTCATGGAACCGTTTCACCGCTTCGCGCTTCTGGTCGGGCATGCGAAGGCGATAATCCTCGATGCGCCCGTCTTCGGAAATCGCGAGATCGTGGCAGAACAGCGTGGGGTAGTCGAGCTGTCTCATCAGCGGATCCGCGAACTCGTAGAACGTGTCCGAGAGAATGACGACCTGGAACTCCGACTTCAGCCAGTCCAGAAAGTCCTTCGCTCCCTCCAAGGGGCCGAGGCTGTCGATGACCTCCTGCACGTCGTGAATCGTGAGGCGGTGTTCCTCCAGGATGTCGAGGCGCTGTCGCATCAACACGTCGTAGTCGGGGATGTCCCGGGTGGTGGCGCGGAGAGAATCGATGCCGGTTTTGTCCGCCACATTGATCCAGATTTCCGGAATCAGGACACCCTCCAAGTCTAAGCAAGCAATTTCCACGCGTCGATGAGATTGAGTTTCCGCACGGGTTCACCGTTTCCGGCATGAATTCAATCGGATTCTCCGAAGGGATTCCCTTGATTAATCCATAATCGGCGACTTCGTGAAATCGATCATGCCGACAGATTCGAACCAAGCGCTCGGGGTCATCCCCGCCCGGTGGGGCTCCACGCGTTTTCCGGGGAAACCCCTCCACCCGATCGCGGGGAAACCGCTCATCCAGCACGTCTGGGACCGCTGCGCCGCCTGCGAATCTCTCGCCTTCGCCACCGTGGCGACCGACGACGAGCGCATCGCCGACGCCGTCCGCGCCTTCGGCGGGCACGCCACCATGACGCGTCCGGACCACCCCAGCGGCACCGATCGGGCGGCCGAAGTCGCCGCCGCTTTTCCGGAAATGACGCATATCGTCAACATCCAGGGGGACGAACCTCTCATCGACCCGGGGCTCGTCGACGAACTCGTCCGCGATCTGACGAACGAGCCGGAAATCCCCATGATCACGGCGGCCAACCCGGTGCCCGCTTCCGACCCGGCGCTCGGGGACGCGAACGTCGTCAAGCTCACGCTCGACGCCCGGGGAAACGCCCTCTATTTTTCGCGCAGCCTGATTCCCCACCGCCGCAACGCCCCCGTCGGGCTGCTCTATTACCGCCACAAGGGAATCTACGGATTTCGGCGCGACTTTCTCTTCGAATTCGTGAGCTGGGAACCGTCGCTGCTGGAGCGAACCGAGGGCCTCGAACAACTCCGCGCCCTCGAGAACGGCGCCCGCATCCGCGTCGTTCTGACCGACGACGATTCCCCGGGCGTTGACACGCCGGAACAGGCGGCGATACTCCACGAACGCTTGAGTCAATGAAGTACATCTTCGTCACGGGAGGGGTGGTCAGCTCTCTGGGAAAAGGTCTCGCCGCAGCCGCTCTCGGGACACTGCTGGAGGCCCGGGGGCTTCGCGTCCTCATGCAGAAATTCGACCCCTACCTCAATGTCGATCCGGGGACGATGAGCCCTTTTCAACACGGCGAGGTCTACGTCCTCGACGACGGTGCCGAGACGGATCTCGACCTGGGGCACTACGAACGGTTCACCAGCGGTCGCCTTTCCAAGCTCAACAACCTGACCAGCGGCCAAGTCTACGAGAACGTCATCCGTCGGGAGCGCAAGGGCGACTACCTCGGAGCCACCGTGCAGGTCATCCCGCACGTCACCGACGAGATCAAGAGCCGCATCTACGAAGTCGCGGAGACGGCTGAAACCGATGTCATCATCACCGAGATCGGCGGCACGACCGGAGACATCGAGGGCCTCCCCTTCCTCGAAGCCCTGCGGCAGTTCAAGGACGAAGTCGGGCACGAGAACGTGGCTTTCATTCACGCCACCCTCATCCCCTACATCAAGGCGGCCCAGGAGCTGAAGACAAAGCCCACCCAGCAGAGCGTCGCCAAGCTCCGCGAGATCGGGATCACTCCCGACGTCATCGTCTGCCGCTCCGAGCATCCCGTGGACACCGACCTCAAGCGCAAGCTTTCCATGTTCTGCAACGTCCGGCCCGAGGCCGTCATTCCTTTTCTGGACATCAAGGGCACCATTTACGAAGCCCCGCTAAAGCTGCACGACCAGCAACTCGACAGCATCATCTGCGAACGCCTCGGACTCGAAACCCGGGAGCCCGAGCTGATCGAATGGCGCAACATGGTCGACCGGATCGTCAATCCGACCCACTCCGTGAAAATCGCCGTGGTCGGCAAATACATCGAATTGCAGGACGCCTACAAGTCCATCTACGAATCGCTCACCCACGCCGGGGCCGCGAACGACACCCACGTCGAGGCGGTTCGGATCGATTCCGGCGACATCGAGGAAGACGGCGCGGAGAAATACCTGAACGACGTCTCCGCCATTCTGATTCCGGGAGGGTTCGGGGACAGAGGCATCGAGGGCAAAGTCATCGCCGCCCGATACGCGAGGGAGCACGACATCCCTTTCCTGGGCATCTGCCTGGGGATGCAGATCGCGACCATCGAATTCGCGCGCAACGTCTGCGGACTCGAGGAGGCTCACAGCACCGAGTTCAGCGTCGAAACCCCGCACCCGGTCATCTGCCTGCTCGAAGAGCAGAAGGACATTCTGCACAAGGGTGCCAGCATGCGACTGGGAACGTGGGAGACCAAGCTGGCGGAGGGCAGCCTCGCGGCGAAGCTCTACGGCGCCACCCGTATCAACGAACGCCATCGCCACCGCTACGAATTCAACCAGAACTACCGGAAGCAACTCGAGGAAGACGGGCTCATGCTAACCGGCGTTTCGTCCGACGAGGTCTTGGGCGAGATCGTGGAGATTCCCGAACATCCCTTTTTCATCGCCGTCCAGTTCCACCCCGAGTTCCAGAGCAAACCCACCGCCGCCCACCCCCTGCTCAAGGGGTTCGTGGCGGCGGCACTCGAGAATCGCAAGTAAGAGGGCGGTAACACTCCACTAGCGGCCGCCCGTCGCCACCTCCTCCGCCCCCAGCCCGCTCCGATTCAACAGGGCGTTCAAGTCCGGATCCCGACCCATGAAGTCGCGGAACAGTTCGGCGGCTTCCACGGAATTCCCCCGGCTCAGGATCATGTCGCGGAATTCGCGGCCCACTTCGGGGCTGAGAACCCCGGCGTCCGAAAACCGGGTGAAGGCGTCGGCGTCGAGAACTTCGGCCCATTTGTAGGAATAATAGCCCGCGGCGTACCCGGTCGGACCGGCGAAGAGATGCGTGAACCGCCGGGCCATGGTCGGCGGGGTCGTCGCCAGCGGCATGACGAAGTCTTCGAGGATTTCGCGGACCAGTTCGTCGAGGTCGCCTTCCGCGGGAGCGTCGTGGTGGTGCACGTGCAATTCGAGGTCCATCTTGCCAAAGGACAACTGTCGCATCTGGGCCATGGCGGACTGGAAATTCCGCGCTCCCAGCATCTTCTGGAAAAGCTCCTCGGGAATCGGCTCGCCGGTCTCGTAGTGCTTGGCGAAATAGTCCAGGCTCACCCGCGACCAGCAGAAATTCTCCATGAGCTGGGACGGCAGCTCCACGAAATCCCACACCACGTTGACGCCGTTGAGCGACTTGATTTCCACTTCGCCGAGCAAGTGGTGCAGGAGATGGCCGAACTCGTGGAAAATCGTCTCGACCTCGCAATGGGTGAGCAGAGCGGGCTTGTTCTTCGACGACGGCGTCAGGTTGCCGCAGATCAGTCCGAGATGCGGCTCGCGGGCGTCTTCCGTCGACGG